>NZ_AP024355.1:2067275-2714550 GCF_019704135.1 Desulfuromonas versatilis | reverse complement strand
CGCCCGCGAGACGGAATTGCTGGAGCACCTGCTCTGCGCTCTGCGGGGCATCCCCGAGGTGGAACTGTACGGCCCCCTGGAGCCGCACCTGCATGGCGGCGCCGTATCGTTCAACCTCGCCGGACGCGACCCGGCAGAAGTCGGTTTTCTTCTTGATCACGAACATGGTATCCTCTGCAGGGTCGGGCTGCATTGTGCTCCCGACGCCCACCGGACCATCGGCACGTTTCCGCGCGGAACGGTCCGGGTCAGCCCGGGGTATTTCAACACCCTGGACGAAATTGAGCACCTGGTCGCCGCCGTTGCCGCCCTGGCAGCCCATCCGCCGGCCTGACCGGGTATCCACCAGCAAGGAGTCCCATCATGAAAAATGTACTGGTTCGCCTCCTTGGCGCCCTGCTGCTGGCCGTGCTGGCAGCCTGCTCGCTCCCCCCGGAAAAACCCGTGACCCGCGCCGAACTGATGTCCACCCGGATCTACAACCTGTACATCATCGACGAGTCGCCTGAGCAGGTTCTCAACGCTCTCAACAGCGAGGGAGAGGTGATCCTGGAAAGCAAGCGCAATATCCCGGGCAAGAACTACCCGGTTTACCTCAAGCTGCTGGCTACCTCGGAAGGCATCGACGTTCTCCCCTACGACCGATAAACCGGCGGACCCTGCGGTCGCATTCTGGCCAGGAAGACTGAAATGAAAAAAACCTACATCCTCGATACCAATGTTCTGCTGCACGACCCCCAGGCGCTGTTTCGTTTCGAGGACAACGACCTGATTATTCCAATTACGGTCATCGAGGAGATTGACGGCTTTAAAAAAGATCTCAACGAGATCGGCCGCAATGCCCGGCAGATCTCCCGCTTTCTGGATTCTCTGCGGGCCAAATCGCACCTGGTGGACGGGGTGGAACTGGAGAAGGGCGGCCTGCTGAAGGTGGTTCTCTACACCGAGCAGTCCATGAAGCGGCTGCCCCCCGAACTGCGCAGCGACCGGGGCGACAACCGGATCCTCGCCGTGGCCCTGCAGATGAAGGAGCAGTGCGACTGCCCGGTGGTGTTCGTCACCAAGGACACCAACCTGCGCATCAAGGCGGACGCGGTGGGGCTGACTGCGCAGGATTACACCTCGGACAAGGTGGAGATCGACGAGCTCTACACCGGGACCTGTGAGGTCCTGGACGAAAAGGACGCCGTCGATCGTTTCTACGGCCAGGGGTACATCGATCTTCCGGGAGAATATTTCCCCAACCAGTTCGTCACTCTCGCCGAGTCCACCAACCCCTCGCATACGGCCATAGGCCGCTACAACCATGCCAGCCAGAGGCTGCAGCCCCTGATCCGTCCCCCCAAGGATGGGCTCTGGGGCATTCATCCGCGCAACCGCGAGCAGCAGTTCGCCTTCGACCTGTTGCTCAACGACGATATCCAACTGGTCACCCTGGTCGGCAAGGCCGGCACCGGCAAGACCCTGCTCGCCATCGCCGCCGGGCTGTTCAAGTCGGCCGACGACGGGGTGTTCAGCCGCCTGCTGGTTTCCAGGCCGGTCTTCCCCCTGGGGCGGGACCTCGGCTTCCTGCCCGGCGACGTGGAGGAGAAGCTCTCGCCCTGGATGCAGCCGATCTTCGACAACGTCGATCTGCTGCTCAGCGGGGTGGACGAGCGCGGCAAGCGCAAGCGCGGCTACCGGGAACTGGTCGACATGGGGATCCTGCAGATCGAGCCGCTCACCTACATCCGCGGCCGCTCCATCCCCAAGCAGTACATGATCGTCGACGAGGCCCAGAACCTGACGCCCCACGAGATCAAGACCATCATCACCCGGGCCGGGGAGGGGACCAAGATCGTACTGACCGGCGACCCCTACCAGATCGACAACCCCTACGTCGACTCCTCCAGCAACGGGCTGACCTACACCGTGGAAAAGTTCAAGGGCCAGGAAATCGCCGGGCATGTGACCCTGACCAAAGGCGAGCGCTCGCAGCTGGCCGAACTGGCGGCGAATTTACTGTAACGAGTAATGAGTGATAAGTGATGAGTAGGAGTAACCTGGTATTTCCCTCTTGGTTTCCGGCTTTCACTCGTCACTGATTACTAATCACTGATCACTGGATTTATGCTTTTATTGTGTATCGAATCTTCCTGTGACGAAACCTCCGCGGCGGTGGTGCGCGACGGGCGGCAGATCCTCTCCAACGTGATCGCCTCCCAGGTCGACGTGCACGCCCGCTACGGCGGGGTGGTGCCAGAGCTCGCCTCGCGCAAGCACGTCGAGGCAATCTCGGTGGTCATCGGCGAAGCCCTCGAACGGGCCGGGGTGGATCTCAACGCTATCCAGGGGGTTGCCGTGACCCGCGGGCCCGGGCTGGTCGGGGCGCTGCTCGTCGGACTCTCCACCGCCAAGGCTATCGCCTTTGCCCGCGACCTGCCGCTGGTCGGGCTGCACCATATCGAGGGGCACATCCTGGCGGCCCTGATGGAGCAGGAGATCGCCTTCCCCTACCTGGCCCTGGCGGTTTCGGGTGGCCACACCCATATCTACCGGGTCGACGGGATCGGCCGCTACCAGGGTCTCGGCCGCACCCTGGATGACGCTTCGGGGGAGGCTTTCGACAAGGTCGCCAAGCTGGTCGGGTTGGGTTACCCGGGAGGCGTGCTCATCGACCGCTTGGCGGCGCAGGGCAACCCCGACGCCATCGACTTCCCCAGGCCGCTGCTGCACCAGGACAATTTCGATTTCAGTTTCAGCGGCATCAAGACCGCCGTGCTCAATTACGTTCGCAGACAGCCGGGACCGATCGAGGGCGAGCACCTCAAGGACCTGGCCGCCAGCTTCCAGAAGGCGGTGGTCGAGGTTCTGTGCCGCAAGACCTGGCGGGCCGCCCGCGAGACCGGCCTGGAGCGGGTCGTGGTGGCCGGCGGTGTCGCCTGCAACAGCGGGCTGCGCCGGATGATGAGCGAGATGGCCGCGGAGAACCGGGGCCAGGTGTTCTTCCCCTCCCCGGGGCTGTGCGGTGACAATGCCGCCATGCTCGGCGTGGCCGGGGAGCATTACCTGGCCGCCGGCTATCGCGCCCCGCTCGATCTGAACGCCGTGGCCTCCTGGTCCCTGGACCGGGCAGGCATTCGCTAGGCTGCGATCGGGGGAGGGTGCGTCGGCAACGGAATATGTGGCGGCAGTGGGGATTCATCAGGCAGACGAAGCTGGTTTTTGTCCGATTCTGCCGGCTCAAGGGGGCTCCGGACGAAATCGCCAAGGGGATGGCGCTGGGCATTTTCATCGGCATGACCCCGACCTTCGGCTTCCAGATGGCCATCGCCATTTTCTTTGCTTTTCTGCTGCGCGAAAACAGGCTGGCCGCCGCGGTCGGCGTCTGGATCACCAACCCCTTTACCGCCCCTTTCATTTACGCGCTGGAATACGAGTCGGGGCGTGTGTTGCTGGGGATGCCCCGGCTTAACCTGCCCGAGGAGCTTACCTTTACGGCCTTCAAGACCCTGGGCTGGGAGGTGGTGACGCCGCTTTGCCTGGGGAGCCTGGTTTACGGTGTCATCTGCGCCGTGCTTGCCTATGCCTTGACCCTGCGCATGATCCCCGTGGTCAAAACCTGGCGCATTCCGCGCTGGCCCAGACCCAAGAGAAGACGTGAGGAGTGAGGGTTGAGGCGTTGGATGCTTTCGTCTATTACCCCTCACCCCTCACTCCTTACCCCTCACGGTTTTTATGCATCGTCCCAAAAAACGCTTCGGCCAGAATTTTCTGCGCGATCCCAATATCGTTCGCAAAATCATCGCGGCTGCCGGACTTGAGCCCGGGGACCGGGTTGTCGAGATCGGCCCGGGGCTCGGCGCGCTTACCGAACACCTGCTGGAGGCGGCCGGTCGGGTCCACGTGCTCGAGATCGACCGGGACCTGGCTCGCCAGTGGGCCGAGCGCCCCGAGCCCAACCTGGTGGTGCACGAGGGCGATGCCCTGCGACTCGACTGGGCGGTGCTTTTCGACCATCCGCCCTACAAGATGGTCGCCAACCTGCCTTACAACATCTCCAGCCAGATCCTGTTCAAGGTTCTGGAGCACCGCGAGCGTTTCAGCAGGCTGATCCTGATGTTCCAGAAGGAGGTCGGCGACCGGCTCTGCGCCTCGCCGGGGGGGAAGGACTACGGCATCCTCTCGGTGCTTTTTCAACTCTGGTTCGACATCAAGAAGGTAACGCCCGTGCCTCCCGGGGCGTTTTTTCCGCCACCCAAAGTACACTCGTCGGTGCTTCGCTTCGAGCCCCTGGAAGCGCCCAGGGTGCCGGTTGCCGATCATCGGTTCTTCGCCCGGGTGGTCAAGGGAGCTTTCTCGCAACGCCGCAAAACCCTGCGCAACGCCCTGGTCGGTTCGGGATTCGGGTTCGAAGGTTTGGATGAGGCCCTGCAGGTGGCGGGCATAGATCCCGGCCGCCGTGGCGAAACCCTGGACCTGGCCGAGTTCGCGCGCCTGGCGAAGGTGCTGATGGAAGCCAATCCGGGCAGCAGGCCGGAGGATCAAGGAGATAATGGTGAGTGACGACAAGGTCGCCGTGGTCAACGGCAAGATCATTACGGAATTCGACTTTCACAACGCCCTGCAGGGCTTCGCCATGGAGATGCACCGCAAGCCCATGGAGCAGCTTTCGGTGGAGGAGTTGGAGGAGATTCGCGCCCTCGCCATGGAAAAGCTGGTGGCTCGCGAGCTGATCTACCAGGAGGCCTTGGCTGAAGGGGTGGTGGCCGCCGACGATGCCGTGTCGGCGGAGATCGACAAGGTCATCGCCAATTTCCCCAGCGAGGAGGAGTTTTATGCCACCCTCGCCAAGGCCGGGATCCAGCCCATCGCCTATTACCGGATGCTGCGCCAGGATTTGACGGTGAACCTGATGAGCGAGAAAAAGCTCGCCCAGGTTGCCGAGCCGGCTGAGGCGGAGATCCTGGAAACCTATCGCCGGCACCCGGAGAAAATGAAAAAGCCGGGGCGGGCGAGGGCCTGTCACATCCTGGTCAAGGCCCCGCCGGGCGACCGGGAGGAGGCCCTGGTAAAAATCCGCCGGATCAAGGAGCAGGCAACCGCGGATAATTTCGCCGACCTCGCCAGGGAACACTCCCAGTGCCCCAGTGCCCAGCGGGGTGGAGACCTGGGTTATTTCCACCGCGGCGACATGGTCAAACCCTTCTCCGACGCCGCGTTCTCCCAGCAGGTGGGGGCCGTCGGAGACATCGTCGAGACCCCCTTCGGCGTCCACCTGATCCGGGTTCTCGATCATGAGCCTGACAGCAGCCTGAGCCTCGAGGAAGCCCGCCCGTCGATCCGCCGTTTTCTCAAGGAGACCGCCGGTGCCCAGTTGCTCAAGCAGTGGGTCGAGGACCTCCGCCGCCGCGCCGATATCGAAATCCTGCAGGCCTGAGTTCAACCCCAGGGCGGGCAGGGCCCGCCCTGGGGAGCATCCAGGATTCAGGAGCCAGAATATAACCCTTTTCAATCCGTTTAAGATCAGCTGCAATCCTCCTCACTCCTCACTCCTCACTCCTCACTCCTCACTCCTCACTCCTCACTCCTCACTCCTCACTCCTCACTCCTCACTCCTCACTCCTCACTCCTCACTCCTCACTCCTCACTCCTCACTCCCGTTTCGCCCAGACAAACCATTTCTTGCCAAAAGCCCAGTGATGATTTAGATTTAATCACATCAGACGCGCCGGGACCCGGCCCCTGCCGGGTGGTTTGGCTGAACGGCCGGGCGCTTTTTGCCGATGTTCTTCGGGTCCCTCAACCTCCCCGAGGATGCCATGAAAATCCTTTTTGAACCGCCGGGAAACCTAATCTCCCACGAGGATCTCGCCAAAAAGGCCAGCGAGGTATTCGCCCTGCTCGAGGGCGAAACCGGGGGCGAGCGCTTTGCATGCCTCAAATCCCTGGGAGAAATCCTGCTCGCCTGCACCCCCTTCTCCTACCTGGCGCCACCCTCCGCCAGACAGCTCGCCGATTGGGTTAAGGAATTTCTCCTGTTCATCGAAAGCAGGCGCGACGAGGTCGCTGTCCGACTCGTCCCCTTCGGTGACAAGGGGCACACCCTGCTGCTGACCAACTGCCCCGATGTCCCCTATCTTGTCGATTCGCTGCAGGCCTATCTCGCCCGGCAGCAGGTGCGGTTCCAGGTCCTGTCCCACCCCATAATCCGAGTGCGCAGAACCAAGGGGGAACTGACCCGGTTGGCCGGCCTGGACGGGGAGGGGAGCAAGGAATCCTTCATCGTCATCGAGCTGGAAGGGGTCGGTGAAGAACATTACGCCGGCATTGAGCAGGGGGTGGTGGAGATTTTTCAGAGCGCCCTGGTCGTTGCCCGGGATCACAAGGAGCTTTCCAGGCGCCTGAAGGAGATGGTGAAGCTGCCGGAAATGGCCCCCTTCGGTGATTTCATGCGCTGGCTGGAGGCGGACAACTTCCTGGTGTTTTCCTACCGGCGCCTGCAGGTCAGCAAAGCCAGGGGACGCGGTTGCTCGGTGCAGGAGGTGGACGGATCGTCCCTCGGGATCCCCTCAGACCCGGCTAAGCTGGATTGCCGGGAACAGCGCGGCCTCGAGGAGTTCGAGCCGTTCTTCAGGCAGCGCCTGTTGCGCGATTCCGACGTGGTCGCCGAGGAGATCGAGCGGACCAGCCCGGTGCACCGCGACGACCGCCTGGTCTACCTGGGCTTCCGGGAGAAAATTTCCGCCGGCAGGTGGGACGAGCACCAGTTTCTCGGCCTCTTTCCGCAGAAGGCCAGTGATGAGCTGACCACCGCCATCGCTTCTTTGCGAAAGCGGATCGAAAAAGCCCTCGAAACCCTGGGGATTCCCAAGAATTGCCATGATTACCGCAAAACCATGGCGATTCTGAACACCTTCCCCAAGTTGGAGCTGTTCTTCATGGAGGCCGAGGAGCTGGCACAGACGGTGCGCTCCTTCACCCTGCTTTACCGCCAGGGGGCGGTCAAGGTGGTCGCCGCCAGGAGCCTGGCTGTGCGGGGGTTGACCCTGCTGGTCATCATGCCCCGGGCTTTTTACTCCACCGAGTACAGCTCGCGCATCGAGACCTATCTGCGCCGCTTTTTCAAATCCCCCTCGGCCAAGTCCAAGATCATTCACATCTCCACGGATTACCTGAGTCTGCATGTTTCGGTGCTCCCCGGCCAGGACGAGATCCACCTCGATCTCGACCGCTTGGAGCGGGGGCTGACCAACATCACCCGGCCCTGGATTCTGCGCCTGCGCAAGCTGCTAGACCGCGCCCACGGCGATCTGGAAGGGGGGCGGCTGTGGCGCAAATACAGCCAGAGTTTTTCCCGGGAGTACCGGACCCTGGTTCACCCGCGCTTCGCCATCCGCGATATCGACGGGATCGAGAAGGTGTTCGAATCGGGCGAGGAGCTCTTCGATCTCTGGGGCCCCTTTCAGGAGCAGGGGGAATATTTCCGCCTTCAGTACTACAGCCCGCAAAAGAGCTTCCTCAACGAGTTGATGCCGCTGCTGGAGAATCTCAACCTCTGGGTCATCGACGAGGTGGACTTCTCCATCAGCCTGGAAGGCAAAGAGATCTATATCAAGAGCTTCGCCATTCGCCCCGCCCCCGAGGTGAAAAGGCGCCTGTACGCCATGCGCGCAAAGCTGCTCGAAGCTCTTGGCGCGCTGCGCCGAGGTGAGGCGGAAAACGATTTTCTCAACCGCCTGCTGCCGCTGACCGGGCTTTCCTGGCGCGACATCGACGTTTTCCGCGGCTACCGCAACTACTATTTTCAGCTCGGCTCGCCCTACACCAAGCGCCGCGTCGCCTTCGCCCTGATCAACAATCCCCAGGCGGCCAAGCTGCTGTTCCGCTATTTCGAGGCCCGCTTCCGCCTCGACCCCGCCCTGGCCGACCCCATGCAGCGCGAGGAGCAGGCCCTCTCGCCGATCCGCCAGCAGTTGATCGAGGCCCTGGCCGCGGTCAAGGACGTCAACGAGGACAACATCCTTCGCACCCTGTTCAATCTCATCGATTCCACGGTGCGCACCAATTTCTTCCTGCGGCGGGAGCGGCCCGACTATTTCTTCTCCTTCAAAATCAGTGCGATCGGCATCATCGACATGCCGGCGCCCCGCCCCCTGTACGAGATCTACGTCCACTCGGCGGACATGGAAGGGATTCACCTGCGCGGCGGCAAGGTGGCGCGGGGGGGGCTTCGCTGGTCGGATCGCCCCGACGACTTCCGCACCGAGATTCTCGGCTTGATGAAGACGCAGATGACCAAGAACGCCCTCATCGTGCCGGTGGGATCGAAGGGCGGGTTTGTGGTCAAGACCCCCTTCACCACCCGGGAGCAGGGGGCCGCCTTGTCCAAGGCGGCTTACCAGACCCTGATCCGAGGGCTGCTCGATCTGACCGACAACCGGGTGGGCGAGGGCATCGTCCGCCCCACCGGGATCGTCACCTACGACGAGGAGGACCCGTACCTGGTGGTGGCGGCGGACAAGGGGACCGCCCATCTGCCCGACACCGCCAACGCCATCAGCGCCGAGTACGGTTTCTGGCTGGATGACGCCTTCGCCAGCGGCGGTTCCCGCGGCTACGACCACAAGGTGCTCGGCATTACCGCCCGCGGCGCCTGGGAGTGCGTCAAGCGGCATTTCCGCGAACTGGACCGGGACATCCAGTCCCAGCCCTTTACCGTGGTCGGCATCGGCGACATGAGCGGGGACGTCTTCGGCAACGGCATGCTTTTATCCAGGCAGATCCGCCTGCTTGCAGCCTTTGACCACCGGCACATCTTCCTTGACCCCGACCCCGATCCGGAAGCCTCTTTCCGGGAGCGCCAACGGCTGTTCGACCTGCCGCGCTCGAGTTGGGACGACTATGACCGCAAGCTGATTTCCGAGGGTGGCGGGGTGTTCCCTCGCGATGCCAAGGACATCCCCCTTTCTCCCCAGGTACGCCAATGGCTGGGGATTCGTCATCAGTCGCTCGACGCCCAGGGGCTGATTCGCCTGCTGCTCGGCGCGGAGGTCGATCTGCTCTGGAACGGCGGCATCGGCACCTACGTCAAGGCCAGCACCGAGAAGCACGAGGATGTCGGCGACCGGGCCAACGACGGACTTCGCATCGACGCCGGCCAGCTGCGGGCCAAGGTGGTGGGCGAGGGGGGCAACCTCGGCATGACCCAGAAAGGGCGGATCGAGTTCGCGCTGGGCGGCGGCCGCCTCAACACCGATGCGGTGGACAACTCGGCCGGGGTCGACTGCAGCGACCACGAGGTCAACCTCAAGATCTTCATGCGCTATTTGAAGGAGAACAAGGTGGTGGAGGAGCGGCAGGAGCGAGACCGCCTGCTGCTGGAGGTCACCGAGGAGGTCTGCCGGGCGGTGCTGGACAACAACTACGGGCAGAGCCTCTGCCTGTCTCTCGACCAGGCACGCTGCGCGGCCAACGTCGAACCTTTCCTCGACCTGTCCGACCGCCTGGAGAACGTCGGCATGATGGATCGGCGCGGCGAGTTCCTGCCCACCGGCAAAGAGATCCGCTTCCGCAAGAAGCAGGGGTACACCCGGCCCGAACTGGCCATCCTCATGGCCTACAGCAAGATGCAGCTGTTTCAGGAGCTTCTCGAAAGCGACCTGCCCGACCAGCCCGGGGTGCAGGAATACCTGCTCGGCTATTTTCCAGGACCGATCCGCCAGCGCTTCGAAAAGCTCCTGGGGGAGCACCCCCTGGCCCGGGAAATCACCGCCACGGTGATCACCAACACGATCGTCAACCAGGCCGGCAGCGCCATGCTCAATCGCCTCTCCAGGCAGGCGGGGACTTCCCTCATCGATGCGGCCGCGGCCTATTTGAGCTTCGACCAGGTGCTCCAGGGGGCTGCCCTGCGACAGGGGCTTTTCGCCCTCGACAACAAGATCCCCTCCCGCCAGCAGTACCAGGTGCTGCTGCGCCTCGAGGAGACCCTGGGCCATCTCTGCAGCTGGGCCATGGCCCAGGAGATGGCGGTCCGGCCCGATCCCGAACTGGTGAAGGACTATGCCGCCAAGGTGCAGGCGTTTGAGAAGAAACTGGGGGGGATCCTCCCCGAGGCCGACTGGCAGAACTGCAAGGACAACGCGGCCGAACTGGAAGAGGCGGGCCTGCCGGCCTCTCTGGCGAGGCAGGCTGCGGCGCTGCCCTATCTCGAGGATTTCCTGCCGGTGGTTTCGTTAATGCAGCAGACCGGTGCCGATCTGCACTCGGTGGCGCGGATCTACGGGGAGGTCAGGCAGCTTTTGGCGATCCGCGACTGCCTGCGCGATGCCGAGGCGGTGCAGACCCGCGACCGTTGGGATCGCATGGCCTACCAGGCGATTCGCGATGGTTTTCAGAACGCCGGCTACCGCCTGACCCTGGCGGTACTCCAGAACGCCGAAGGGAACCCGGAGCGGTATTTCGCCAGGCGCCGGCAGCAGCTTAAGTTCTACCACAAGCTGCGCGAAGGGCTGCGGGGGGTGACCCCCGTCAACTACAACCCCTTCACCGTGCTGATCAACGCCCTGGAGGGGATGCTGCCCTGAATCCAGGGGCGGAGGGACGCCGGGTGGTTCGGCCCGGCAAGGTCCGTTAAAGATTGATTTGCCACGCCGGTCAAAAAGTAGCTTAGAGCGGGCATGGCATCTCTTCGTGCCCTTCGTGAACTTCAGCGAGCGGCGCGAACGGGTGGTGGCCAAAGATCTGGGCAAAAGACCTTCATGGTCACTTACATCAGGTCGAAATTCGCCTTTTTCTGGTGGACCGCCGCATCAGTGAAGCTTGCGGTAGCACATCCCCGAATCCGCCATGTAGTCGCAATCCTCCTCGGGTGCCTCTTCGAGGTCGAAGAGCCGATAGAGGTTTTCGGGCACATCCTTGAGGACTCTCAGGATCTCTTCCCGTTGGTGCTTTTCGTTGAATATGTACAGGTCCTTGGTGCTGTCCCTGACCTCGAGGGTCTGCCCGATGCGCGAAGACCATCCATCATGCCAGCGGATCTCGTCGAGTATTTCCAGAGCTTTCATAAACACACCTCCATTGACCGGGCCGGCCGGTCCTTCTATCTTCATTTTTATCCCCGAAGCGATTATTTGCAACCTGCCGCAAGGCGATTGAGGCCTTGTCTTTTCTCCGCAAGTCTGGCATAAAGAGGACCGGCCCGGCACCCCAATTAAAATGGAGAGCATCGAGCGATGAACAAACGGCAACTCGGTCCCTGCGTGACTTTCTTCCCCCAGCCGACCACACTGGTTTCCTCCGTCGACGGGGCGGGCAAGGCCAATCTGATGACCGCGTCCTGGGCGAGCATCGTCAGCAAGACTCCGCCGACCATGGCCGTCGCCCTCAACCAGGGCCGGCTGACCTACCGCAACATCCAGGAGACCGGCTGCTTCGTGGTCAATATGGTCCCCGCCTCCCTGGCCGTCGAGGCTGATTACTGCGGGTTGAAATCCGGTCGTGACGAGGACAAGATCGCTGCCGCGGGGCTGAACTGCGTCCCAGCGTCGAAGGTCGCGGCACCCCTGGTGGCCGAATCCCCGCTCAACGTGGAGTGTCGGGTGAGCGGAGAAGTCGAACTGGGTGAATACCGGTTGATCCTCGGCGAAATCCTGGAAATTCACGCGGCGGAACAGGCCTTTGACGCCGAAGGACGCGGCGCTGCCAAATCCTTCGACCCCCTGGTCTACCTGGGGGGGATTCGTCAGTATTGGAGCCTGGGGGAAAAAGCCGCCGAGGCCTACCGCGACGGCGTCCGGTTGTTCGAGAAAAAATAGGAATCCCCGGCAGTTTCCGCCGGGAGAAAACAGTGGACATCCGTAAACGGCATATGCTATAGACTAGAACGCTTTTTTAGACCAAGCTTTATCGCGGCTGGCCCGGTACTGGCACTGGAGCAGATCGGCCGCGCAGCAATCTTTCTGATACCGCCTGGATCCTATGGACCGGGACGGAAGGCGATAGCGGCACGATGCGGGAACGGCAGCCTTGCGGCGGCCCCTCTTACGTCGGTTCATGCCTTTCGGACGGTGTCCGGAAGGCATTTTTCGTTTTCCCCAATTATGGACGAGCAGTGAAAAAGCAGAAGACCGTTCTCGACATCCAGAAGATGAAAACCGAAGGCGAGAAAATCGCCGTCCTGACCGCCTACGACTACCCCTTCGCCCGGCTGATGGACCTGGCCGGCATCGATATGATCCTGGTCGGCGACTCGGTGGGCTCCGTGGTCAGCGGTTACGACAATACCCTGCCGGTGAGCATGGAAGAGATGATCTACCACACCCGCGCCGTGGTGCGGGGCACTTCGGGCGCCCTGGTGGTGACCGACATGCCGTTTCTCTCCTACCAGGTCGACCGGCGCGACGCCCGGATGAATGCCGGGCGGCTGGTCAAGGAGGGCGGGGCCCACGCGGTCAAGCTCGAGGGCGGGACCAACGTCGCCGATACCATCCGCGCCATCGTCGACATGGATGTCCCGGTGATGGGGCACATCGGCCTGACCCCCCAGTCGGTCCATCGCATGGGGGGCTTCCGGGTGCAGGGGAAAAAGGAGGAGCAGGCCGACAAGCTGCTCGCCGACGCCCTGGCGGTGCAGCAGGCCGGCGCCTTCGCCATGGTCCTGGAGGGAATCCCCAAGCCCCTGGCCAAGCGCATCACGGAATCGGTATCTATCCCCACCATCGGCATCGGCGCCGGGATCCACTGTGACGGCCAGGTGCTGGTGATCCACGACATTCTCGGCCTGTGCGAAAAATATTCCCCCAAGTTCGTCAAGAAGTATGCCGACGTTTCCGGCATCATCAGCCAGGGGGTCAGGGATTACATCCGCGAGGTCAAGGAGGGGATTTTCCCCGACGACGAGCATTCCTTCAAATAAACCCTCGAGTAATGAGTAAAGAGTGATGAGTAACTAGCAAACATCAAAAGCGCTTTTGCTCTTCACTGATCACTGATTACTAATCACTGATTATTGGTTTTATGAAAATAATAACCGACATCCAGCAGATGCAGCAGCTCTGCCTGGCCGCCCGGCGGCAGGGGCAGCGGATCAGCTTCGTGCCGACCATGGGCTTTCTTCACGAGGGGCACCTGTCGCTGCTGCGCGCCGGGCGCGAGCGGGGCGAGTTGCTGGTCCTGTCCATCTTCGTCAACCCCACCCAGTTCGGGGTGGGGGAGGATTTCGAATCCTACCCCCGTGACCTGAGCCGCGATGCCGCCATGGCCGAGTCGGTGGGGGTCGACCTGCTGTTCGCCCCCGAGGCCCGCGACATGTACCCCAAGGGGTATGCCAGCTACGTCAATGTCGAGGGGCTGACCGAGACCCTCTGCGGGGCGAGCCGGCCCGGACATTTTCGCGGTGTGACCACCGTGGTGGCCAAGCTCTTCGGCATCGTTCAGCCCGATGTGGCCCTGTTCGGGCGCAAGGATTTCCAGCAGTTGGCCGTTATTCAGCGGATGACCCAGGACCTCAACCTCCCCGTCGAGGTGCTCGGTATGCCGATTATCCGCGAGGCCGACGGGCTGGCGATGAGTTCGCGTAACAGCTACCTTTCGCCCGCCGAGAGGCGCCAGGCCCTGTCGCTCAGCGAGGCAATCGCCCTGGCCTGTCGCATGGTCGCCCAGGGCGAGGCCGATGCCGGGAAAATTCTCCAGGCGGTGCGCCGGCGCATCGAGACCGAGCCCGACGCGGTTATCGACTATCTGAAGATCTGCCATGGGCGCACTCTCGAGGAGATGGCCCAAGTCACTGTCGATTCGGTGATTCTGCTGGCGGTTAAAATCGGCAAAACCCGCCTGATCGACAACCAGTACCTAATCGAGGAGGCCTAGTGCAATGACCCGCAAAATGCTCAAGTCCAAGATCCACCGCGCCACCGTCACCGGCGCCGACCTGCATTACGAGGGGAGCATCACCATCGACCCCCTGCTCATGGAGGCGGCCGACATCTATGAGAACGAGGCGGTGGACATCTGGAACGTCACCTACGGCACCCGCTTCCAGACCTACGCCATCGCCGGTCAGCCCGGCAGCGGGACCATCTGCATCAACGGCGCCGCCGCCAGGCTGGTTTCCAAAACCGACCTGGTGATTATCGCCAGCTGGCAGGAGATGAGCGCCGAAGAGGCCCGCGGCCACAAGCCGAAACTGGTCTTCGTCAACGAGAAGAACGAGCAGGTGGACCTGGAGCGCAAACAGGAAAACCCCGGCCAGGGCCAGCTCAAGAAAGCCATTTGAGAAACCACGAACTTCGCCCATGACTCTTTACCTTGCACGATTTCTAGCCCCCATCAGCGCCCCGCCCATCGAGGATGGGGCGCTGCTGGTTCGCGACGGGCGCATCGTCGCGGTGGGGACCCGCAAGGAGATGCTCGCCGCCCATGGCGGGGCCGAGGTGGTCGATTTCGGGGACGCGGTCCTGCTCCCGCCCATGGTCAACGCCCATACCCACCTGGAGTTGACCCACTTCCCCCGCTGGCTCAACGAAGTGGGCGAGGCCGCCGAGGTGCGCAGCTTTGTCGACTGGATCCTGCGGGTGATCCGGGTCAAGCGCGGCGTGGAGATCACCCGCTTCATCCCCTCGCTGGCCGAGGGGATACGCCTTTCGTTGGCCGCCGGCACCGGGGCGGTGGGGGATATCCTCTCCTACTTTCCCGCCCGGCAGGCCTATCGCCGCTCACCGATGGCGGGCAACCTGTACCTCGAAACCCTGGGTCGCGATCCGCTGATCGGCCGCAAGGTGCTGCGGGGCATCGGCGAAATTCTCGGCGAAGTCAAGGCCGGGGAAATGCTCCTGGGGATCTCGCCCCATTCGCCCTATTCGGTTTCGGCGGACTACCTGGAGGAGGTTCTGCAGTTCGGCCGCCGCCGCAAGGTCCCCCTTTCGGTTCACTTCGCCGAGTCTCCCGACGAGGTCGATTTCCTGCAGGACTCCGCCGGTCCCGTCGCCGAAACCCTCTTTCCCTACGTCGGTTGGGGCGATATGGTGCCGCCACCGGCCCACCGCACTCCGGCCCGCTACATCGCCGAACGCGGCGCACTTGCCGCCCCCATGCTGCTGGTGCACGGGGTGCAGGTCGAGCCCCGCGACATGCCGCTGCTCGCCGGCTCGGGGGTTACCGTGGTGCTTTGTCCCCGCTCCAATGCCAACCTCGGGGTCGGCCGGGCTCCTGCGGCGGCCTACCGGCAGGCCGGCGTACCTCTTGCCTTGGGTACCGACAGCCTGGCCAGCTGCGACTCCCTGTCACTCTGGGACGAGATCGCCTTCGCCGCCGATTGGCTGCAGGGGGACTTGGGGCCGCACCAGCTGCTGCGCCTGGCGACTCTTGACGGGGCCCGGGCCCTGCGGCTTGACCACCGAATGGGAGCCCTGGCGGAAGGCATGGAGGCCAGCTTTCAGGTGCTGCGCCCCGCAGCCGTGCCCCGCTTGGACGACCTGGAAGCCCACCTTTGCGCCGAAGGGCGCAGGGGGCAGGTCGAGGCTCTCTACCTCAAGGGGCGCGAAGTGTTGCAAAAATCCTGACTCCTCTTTATAATTCGCAATTCTGCGGATGGATGCTCCCCGTGGATAGAAGCAATACGTCATCCTCGCCCGGCAGCGCAGCTCCGCGCCCAGGTATGGGGAGGGTGGTAAACTTCAGGAAAAACCGCAACCCAGGGGCCACCCCATGATCGAGGAACAGGGAACCGTCATCGAGCTTCGCGGCAAGCACATCGCCGCGGTGCTCTGCGAGAAGAGCAGCTTCTGCAAAAACTGCGCATCGATGGAAGCCTGCCAGGTCGGTACTGACAACAAGAGCAAGGTGATCGAAGCGCACAACAGCATCGGCGCCCAGGTCGGCGAGCGGGTTCGGCTGGTCACCAGCACCAAGAACTTCCTGCAGTCCTCCTTCGTGCTGTACATGGTCCCGCTGATCGCCCTGCTGGTCGGTGCGGTGATCGGCAACCTGGTCGGCGAAAAGCTCGAAGGTGTGGATCCCAACCTGCTGTCCGCCATTCTCGGGACCGCCTTTCTGGCCGGCTCATACATGGTCATCAAGGTCGGCAGCCGGGCGATCCCCAAAGAGAACTACATGCCCCGCATCGTGGAAATCATCCCCCTGGACGAACACTTGCCCGACGATCTGAAAAATGGGAATTAAAATCATCGCCACCAACAAGAAGGCCTACCACGACTACTTCATCGACGAGGTCTACGAGGCCGGGATCGTGCTCACCGGCACCGAAGTGAAGTCGTTGCGCCTGGGCAAGGTGAACCTCAAGGAGAGCTTCTGCCGCATCAAGGACGGCGAGGTGTTCATCAACAACATGAACATCAGCCCCTACGAGTACGGCAACCGCGAAAACCCCGCGGACCCGACCCGCATGCGCAAGCTGTTGCTGCACCGCGAAGAGATCGAAAAGCTCACCATCAAGGTCGAGCAGCGCGGCCTCTCGCTGGTGCCGACCAAGATCTACTTCAAGGACAGCCGCGCCAAGCTCGAGATCGGCCTCGGCCGCGGCAAGAAGCTCCACGACAAGCGCGAAACCCTCAAACGCAAACAGCACGACCGCGAAACCGCCCGCGCCATCCGCGATCACCAGAAATAGTGGCCCGCAGGACAAATGCTTGAAATCCTGCACCATTTATGAGACTATTGGGGTGCAGTTACGAAAAAACCAGTTAAACCAGTTAAACCAGTTAAACCAGTTAAACCAGTTAAACCAGTTAAACCAGTCACGAATCACGGTCTTTAAGGGGGTGCCAAGGTTTCGACGGGGATTGGAAGCGAAGGTGGCATGCCGGAGTGGGCAGGCTCCGTAAAAAAGCCCAACACAAACAAACGCCGACAACGACGTTCGTTACGCACTGGCTGCTTAATTGCAGCCGCGTCTCTTGACTTATCGCCCGTGTAGGGCTTGAGACGTTAATTTAGCGGGATAGTTTTCGGGAGTGCCTGTGGCCTGAAAGCGAAACCAAAGCAGGCTCGCCTGTCAAAAATCCTGTCTGTGGGAGGTTTGCCAGGTTAATTTAAAATACAGACTAAGCATGTAGAAGCCTTACGTGAAAGATTTTCGGACGCGGGTTCGATTCCCGCCACCTCCACCATTTGGCAGAAAAGGCCGGTTCCCATGAACTGGCCTTTTCTTGTTTGTGTTCAGTGCGTTGCAATTAATTGCACTGCTATGTTGGGATACATTAGATGCGCTCAGATTGTCTCCCGTACTGCACGCAAACTGCACGCGGAAAAAATCCTGTTCACCATCCTAGGCCGGACTTACAAGCCAAGGGTAATTTGGAGTGTTTGGAGTCCCGCCAGCTTTCCACCGTTTATACTGATCCCTCATGCAGCTTCCGCAGGGGCGATACCCAGCAGCGATGGCGGCTCGTTCATCGGCGAAAAATACCCGATGGCGGGCATACCCCTTAGCTAAGGCACGGTTGGCCGCTAAGCAGCTAAGCTGGCCGTATATTTTAGCTTTGCTGTTGCCGCCCAGGGTGCCTGGGGCAGGGCTGATGATAGTGCTGCCGTCAGCGGCAAGAAGCTTGTATGTTTTGTCCATTTTTATTCCCCTCCTCAAGCCTCTCAACTATTTTCGCCCGTGGCATTTCTTGTATTTTCGGCCACTGCCACAAAAGCACTTATCGTTGGGCCGAATCTTTTTCCCGCCTACTGCCTGTTTGACTATCCCAGAGGCAGGAACATTTTTAACGATTCTTGCCTTCATAGATTCTGCCTTGGCAAGTAACTCGGTGTAATCTGCCCTGATCATAGGTGGCCGCTTAACCGTAAAGCCTTGCGCCTTGTTTATCTCGCCGTCTGGTCGGTATGAAAAGCAAATGACCATGACACTCGGTTGATTCAATGAGAGGGAAACGATCTCAGCTTGTCGGATGCCCCCATTGAAGTCGGGCTGGTTGTCACGACACATATACAACAATAGCGCCGGATCGACATCAAGGGCGAAATAGCGGTGGGGGTGTTGCCTGAGGGTAGGAGCTAGCGTATTGATGCCTTCGGCAATTTTTTCACGTGTATCCATATCCAAGTTGCGGATACTTGAATCTGCCTTGATCCAGCCCGGTGCGCGTGTTTCGGCCAGTGCGGCGAGAAGTGTTTTTACCTCGTCAGGATAGGGCTGCGAAGGTGGAGGCTCATTCTGCCACCGGTCCCCCTCAAAATACCTATCGACCTCGGCACTGAACCCGTCCCAAGTGAGCCCGTCCATTCCTTCAGCTAGTTGTTCTTGGATGGTGAAGTCAAAGCGGTTCTTTTGGATGTATGCACCCAAATGATCGAACTCATCAAACAGCTTGACCTGCTTGATACCCGCAACGACCTGTCGGACCTCCAAATAGTGGAGAAGTTCTCCGGTCGTCGGCAGGAAGCGATTGAGCACGAACAAATCGTCAATCGACATCGATATGAAGGGTTGCTTGCCCAGGATCGGTTCGACCTCGGGGAGCACTTTGCACATCGCTGCAAAGGGAGAGAATGACTCTACCGTAAGTCCAATTGGCACGACGAAGCGGTAATCACTCAATCGGATACGGCGAACTTCGATATACTCCCCGTTCCGAAGTTCAAATAGAGGGACTTCAGCGGCTGAGTTCAGATACTCCAAAAAGCGTCTGGTTTGTCGGTACGCATTGACGACAAGATTCTGAATTGCCCTGACGTGGTTTTTGAAGTTTGTTGCAGGCGAATGCATGGCCCCTAGGCCCGCCTTGACTTCCACCTGAAGCAGCACATCGTCTAGCAGTATCAGCGTGTCATTCTCAACCCACTTGCCCGTTGTCGGGTCCTGGTAGTAAACCTCGGTCAGAATTTCTGCCCCTGACAGCTGGCCACGAAATATATCTGCAAAAGCCCCCTCGGTCAGGGCCTTCTGGCGGCGATTCCATTCCTCTTTATATCCAGGCATCCGGGCCAGAAGGCCCCGCTGAATAGCCCGGTAGGCTGCGTCTCTGATAAATTGAGCGTCTGGGGCATAGTAGCCATCGTCAAGTTTAACCAGGGGTTTGATGCGGGCGGGAAGGGTTCGAAGCAACGTTCCACAGAGGGGGCCGGGTTCAAAGAACTCGGTATTTGTGCCACGCTCATATGCAAGATCCTGAAGAAGGGGCTCGGGCAATTGCGTATGTTTGCTCAGGTTGCAAATGCCACCGAAGAACAGGTCTTGAATGGCGGCGTAGCCTTTGGTCATCAATTCGGGATTGTCTTTTCGATAGGCTTCTATGGCTTCTTCAGCCGAGGGTGCTTCACTTTCAAGTAATTGTTCGCAAGCAATCTCCCTCTGTCTGTCCAATTCCTTATAGGCGTGCTCAAACCCATCACGCATTGAATTGGCAATGTCCTGAACGCCTGAAGCAATTTCAGCTGCCCCATTGCCATAGACGCTCAAAAGAGCTTCATTGTGAGGGGCAAGCATGTAATTGAAGAACTCTTCCTCTAGTACCTGATAACGATGCCCTCTGATGAGTACCCAGGTCGTTTTTGCAGTGAATTCAACGTGTCCGGTTTCTTCGCCGAATTCTCCGCCACCCCTGTACTCGGTGGTCGCCATGCAATAGAACATGGTCGATTTTCTCAGATCTTCTGAGAGTCGGACAATTTCTTTTGCAGCTTCTTCTTCGAGGACATTCTTTCCTTCAGGGTGACCCACGAAGCAGCTGAGGACCGCATGTACATATTCAAGCGCAACCTGAAGGTTTTCAGGGTTGTGCTCTGGTCTATCAACTTCCTCTGCCTTCTGCTGCTTAATTACTCCAATCAGTAATCCACCCCATAGAAAGCCAAGCAGGCTCTGCGGCGTCTGAGCCAGTATCAAATCCTTAATTTGGGAAGCGGTGTTCTCGATTCGCTGACGTAAGGCCTCAACGACTTTTCGGGCCTCTTCTGCATTGCCACCATTCTTCAGCGTGAGGGCCTTGAACCAGAGTTCGTCGGGAGAGGGTGGCTCTGTAGAGGATGGATTGTCAGTCATCAGATTAAGACTTCTTCCGGCCTCGGGTGCGTTTTACCGGGGGTGCCTTGGCGGCTTCGGCCTTGATCCGCTCCAGCAGCACCGATGCAGCCTCGTCATTCGGGTCCTGCTCGATCAGCTCCCCACGGAAGGCCTTGGCCAGCAGGGCCGAGCTGAGCTTGTCTACCTGCTTGCGGGCGGTGGTGTAGCGGGCTTCGAGCCTGTCGGCAAGGGCGAAGAGCTTTTCAACTCGGTTTGCTATTTCTTTCTGCTCATCGAAGTTTGGCAGTTGAATATTGATAGCCATCAATTTTTTTTGGTAAATAGCAGCGACACTTGTTGTTGCCGATTTAATGCCATTTAGAACATCACTACCTTTGGGGCTGCGCAGCCAAATATTGATATAATGAGGGTTAATGTTTTTATGAAATCTAATTCTTAATATGTTGTTATTATAAACCACGCTATCATTTGAGTAGTTCATAAAAACACATGATTTTCCTACAAGTTCCAGACTATTCCTTGTATTGAAGAGCAAATCACCATTTTTCAAACGATGATTGTCAACTTCGGAATTTGTGGCATTGACACGAACTAAGTTTTCCTTTTCATGTCCCCATTCATTGTCGATGTTATTCATCTTAAAATAGTCATACTGACCACTTGATGACTGTTCTTTTGATGATCTGACTAATCCTGTCCTAGCATCAGCGACTAACTCGCTAAAAACCTTGTGTGAAACTGTAAACTCAGATCCCCCCCGCCAATCCTCAGTAAGCGCTCCCGAAGTCGCAGCCGCAAGAACCGCCTGGCGGAACTTCTTGAGGATCAGCGGCACACGGTCCAGCCGTTCCTGGCAGGCCGTGACCCGCATCAACAGCGTGTCGAGCTTGTCGGCAATGCGCTTTTGTTCGTTGAGGGGGGGGAGGGGAATTTGGAACTCTCGCACATCCTTTGACTTGATCGCTGGATACAATGCCCCTTGAACTTTACTAGACATGGCATCCACAAAAATCGGGGTGCGAACGTAGTGAAATAACCACCTCGGGTCTACTAATTTTGCTCGGAGGACTTCAAAGCCAGTTGAGGCAATTTCGCCGTCAAGTTCTTTAGGAACCATTGCCACAGCGTTTAGATTTGGCCTTGTCATTGAGACTAGGACATCACCCTGCATAATGCCTTTTCTTGCCCGGCTAGGCGCATTATCCCCATTCAAAGTCTGGGGGGTAGCTATTCGTTTTGTCTCCCGATCAATAGATGAAATATCGACATAGGTGAAGGCCTCCCCCTTGAGGGGGACCCTTTGTTCAGTTGGTACAGTCAGCGAACCAATTTCTGTTAATTCCCAAGCATCAGGGAGCACATCACTCACGCCTCAACCTCCGCTCCCAGTTCCTCAAGAATCCCGTGTAACTCGTTCATAGCCGCCTCCAGCTCCCCAAGAGCTTCCTGGGCCAGCTCTTCGGGGTCGGGCAGGTCTTCAGTGCCGCCGTTGCTTTCATCCTTGAGCCAGATAATGTCCAGGCTGTCGCCCCTCTCGGCAACCCACTCCCGGCTGTATTTGCGGAAGCGTCCTTTTTCTCCGGTATCGACCCGCTGGGTCAGACTTTCGGCGGCCCCCTTGGGGTCTTCACCGTACGCCGCTTCAAACTCCTCGAAGTGCTTGTGGGTCAGCAGGGTACGCTTGCCGAACTGCGGCATATTGGTCCGCAGGTCGTAGACCCAGACTTCCTTGGTGTTGCCCTTGTCGGTCTTGCCACGGGTGAAGAACAGCACGTTGGTCTTGACCCCCTGGGCGTAGAAAATCCCGGTGGGGAGTCTCAGGATCGTGTGCAGGTTGCACTTGTCCATCAAGTCGGCCCGAATCTGCCTGCCGACATTTCCTTCAAACAGCACGTTGTCGGGCAGCACTACGGCGGCTCGGCCACCGGGCTTGAGCCCCCGGTAAATGTGTTGCAAGAAGGCCAGCTGCTTGTTGCTGGTGGGGAAGGTGAAATCGTCACGAGTGGGAATGCCGCCTCCCTGCTTGGTGCCAAAGGGCGGGTTGGTCAGGATGACATCGGCCTTGGGCAGGGTGGTGCCATCGGGGGAGAGGGTATCCCCCAGCAGCAGGTCCCCTTCGATGCCGTGCAGCATGGCGTTCATCAGGGCTAGCCGGTGGGTATCGGGGACCAGCTCCATGCCGTAGAAGGCTTCCTTGCGCTGAAAGGTCTGGACTGCTTCGGGCAGGTCAAACAGATCGTCGGTCAGCTCCTTGACGTAGCGGTCGGCCATGATCAGAAAACCCCCGGTCCCGGCTGCCGGGTCTTGCACCAGCTCCTTGGGCTGGGGCTTGATCAGCCTGACCATACATTCGATCAGGGCACGGGGTGTGAAATATTGGCCCGCTCCGCTCTTCTTCTCGTTGGCGTTCTTCTCCAGCAGCCCTTCGTAAAGGTCGCCCAGCCCTTCCTGGCGGGCGCTGTACCAGTCGAGGGCGTCGATGCTTTCCACCAACTTCTTGAGGTTCTTCGGCTGGCGCAGGGCGGTGGAGGCGTTGGCAAAGATGACTTGCACCCGTCCGCTGGCTTCGGTGCCAAGGTAAACCTGCAACTTGCGGTAAAAGTTCAGCTGATCAACGCCATCCTTACTGGCCAGATCGTCCCAGCGGTACCCGGCAGGAATCTGGGATTCGGTGCCGGTCTCCTTGGCCATCTTCAGAAACAATAGGTAGGTCAGTTCGGTGACATACTCGTGATAGGTAATGCCATCGTCCCGCAGGACGTTGCAGAGGTTCCAGAGCTTTTGCACGATGTCGTGGGTGGTGGTCATACGGTCTTCTTTCTAGGATGCGGCGTCTTGCCAGAGAGCTTCATTCAGGTCGCTCAGGACCTGATCCAATTTGCCTTCAAATACCTTGTTGAGCCTTGCAAACCCACCTTGGGCCTTGAATTCCCCCCGGTCGAGGGCATCATGGTCCACGATGGTTTCGGCCAGCAGCTGCTTGCCGATGCGCTCCAGCCATTTGCGCTGGGGGGTGGTCCAGGGCTGGCTGGCGAGAATCTTTTTCATGGCCAGCCTGACCCGTTCTTCATAGGACATCAGCGGCGAACCAAGGGCCATCTGGCGGATAAAGCCGATGATCGAAGCGGCAATATCCTCATTGGTCATTTCATGCCAGGCCACCCGCAACTTGGCTTCGGAATACCCGGCCTTGTCGAGGGCCAGCCGCAGCTCCTTCAGCTGCTGCCGGGTCAGTTCTCGGGGCTTGGTGGTGACGATCTTCAGGGCGGGAATCAGATTCATGTTGTCCCGCAAGAAGGTGCGGAAGCCTTCCAGGTAGTCCTCCGGCTTCTTGGCGTCCCCGTAGCCTCGGCCCACCTCCACCAGTTCATCGTCGTGCTTGGAGATGATCAGCGAAGCCCCCGGCCCTTCGTTCTGTCGGTCGAGTATTTCGGCCACCCCCGCATGGGAGCCAAACCACGTGATGGTGCCTGCAATACCCGCCTTGCGGATATGCTTGATCAGCTCCTCGGGCTGCATCCGGGCCAGTGTGGTTAAGTCTTCGAGGTCTTTCCCCTTGAGGGAACGCTTGCGGCGTTGCAGCTTGGCCACCAGCTGGTCGAAAACTTCCTGCTTGGCGGCCTCGTCTTCAACTTGGGAAAGTTCTGCAATTAATTGCACGAAGCTGATCTGGGGGGAACCCACCGGCTTCATGGTGGTGAAATCTTCAATTGCCGAATAGAGGTCAACCGCGTCGAAGATGCGGAACCGCTCTTTGCCGATTTCGGGACAGAGACGGGTTGCCCTCCCCAGCATCTGCTCGTAAAGGATGCGGCTGCGGACCCGGCGAATGAAGACCAGATTGACGATCTCTGGCACGTCAATGCCGGTGGTCAGCAGATCGACTGTGACCGCGATGCTGGGGAGCTGTTCGTTCTTGTAGCGGCGGATTTTCTCCAGGGGCTTGTCGGCGGCCCCGGTGATCTTGACCACGGCGTCATCGTCAATGCCGCCGTAAAGGTTGGTGAACTCCTCCTTGAGCATGTCCACCACCATGTCGGCATGACTGTCGGTGGCGCAGAAGACCATAGTCTTGCCGGGCAAGTCGGGGTCGATATGCTTGACCAACTCCTGGCAGACCACTCGGTTGAAATTTTCGGTAATGACCTTCTTATTGAACTCCTCCACCTCAATCTTGACATCATCGGGAACCCGGCACAGATCAACCTTGCCGGTCTTCACCCGGTAAAGCTCCATATCGTCACCTTTTTTCCAGCCCATGCCGTTCTGGGCCAGCTTGGTGACGATGCGGATGGGGGGTTCATGATCGACCAGATAGCCGTCGATGACTGCCTGCCGGTAGCTGTACTCAAAAATCGGTGGACCGAAAATCTCGGTGGTGTGCAGGGCAGGGGTAGCGGTGAGCCCGACCTTGACCGAATCGAAGTAGTCGAGTACCCGTGAATACTTGGAGATGTAGTCCTGCTCGCTGCGGAAGGTCAGTTCGGCGTCACTCATTTCCTTGTCGAGGTTGTAGCCCCGGTGACACTCATCGACCACAATGCAGTCGTACTGATCGACCGGCAGCGGCTTGGTCTCGTCGCTCGGGTAGAGCAGCCGTTTCATCATTCCCTGAATGGTCGCGATATGCAGGCGGGTATCGGAATCGGGCTGGATGTCGCCCAGTTCCTTCACGTCATAAATGTCGGTAAAGGTTTGCAGGTTCTCCAGGCGCACATCCTTGAAGGCATTGGAGGCCTGCTCCCCTAGAGCGGTGCGGTCCACCAGGAACAGCACACGGCGGAACCGCTTGGCCTTGACCAGCCGGTAAACCAGCCCGATGCAGGTACGGGTCTTGCCGGTGCCGGTGGCCATGGCCAGCAACATCTCGGTACGCCCCTTGGTCAGCCCGTTTTCAATCGCCTTGATGGCGTCGAGCTGGTATTCCCGCAGGGGGAGGTAGTCCGGGGCTTCGGCCTTGAGCTTGTCGTGGGCGGTGGGGATGTCGTGCCCCAGCAGGCCGACCAGACCGGCAGGAGAATACCAGCCCTGCATGGGGCGGGGGTGATTGGTCGGCAGGCGTCCGTCGAGAAACCAGATGCCGCTCTTGGTCCTGATCTGCTTGAGATAGGGCCGCCCGTTGGTGGCGAACAGGAAGGGAATCTTGTACTCCCTCCAAGGACCACCGGGCAGGACCTCATCGGCCTTGATGACATAATCCCGGCTGTAGCGTTTGGCCTGCTCGATACTGGCCGGAACATCCTTAGCCTTGCGCTTGGCTTCGACCACGGCCAGGGGGGTGAGCCCGACAAACAGCACGTAGTCGGCAGGGCCGCTGCTGGTCGGCCACTCGGCAACGGCGAGGTTCTTCCCCTTCTGGGGGCGGGTGCCGCCTTTGAAGGTCAGGGCCTGGCTATCCACCTCCCACCCGGCATCTCGCAGCTGGGCGTCGATGATCTTGCGGGTGTCGGCTTCGTTCAGGTCGAGATGCTGGGCAGCGGCCTGGGCCTGCTTGACCACTTCGGCGCTCTGGTCCGTGGTCTGGGCAGCAGCCTGGGTTTGAAGGTACTGGATATGGTTCTGGAAGCGTTGCTTCTCGGCTTGCAGCTTATCTTCGGTCTCCTCTGCCAGTTCCAGGGCGGTGTTCAGCTCAGTGTAAGCGGCCTTGATCTTGGCTTCGGCTTCCTTCTGGTAGGCCTCATGCTGGGCAGCGGTCTGGTGGCGGTGTTCGGTCAGTTCTCCCCGCAGGCGTTCAAGCTCTGACTTCAAGGCCTCTTCGGCTTGCGCTGGATCAGGGGGAGGGACAAAGGGACCCGGCTTATAGTTGGGGGCCTTGCCGAAGGAGCGATGAAACCAGACCGCCAGGGTCCGGGCCATGCGCAGCTGGTAGAGGGCTTCCCGCTGGCTCCCTCCATGGCCATGCACGGCCTGATTGCCCGCCTTGCGTAGACCATGAAACAGTTGCAGGACTTCAGGGGTCAGAATCGACTTGGCCCCCAAGCGGTCGAGCACATCAATGAAGCTATCTTCCTGGGAGAGGTAAAGGCCGGAATAGGCGCTGGCCTGCTGGGCCAGAACCTCGGCAAACTGCCGCAGCTTGATCAGGGCGGTGTTGGGGTCTTCGAAGAGGTACTTTTCAGCCTGGGCGGCGTATTTGACCAGCAGGGCGTCATGACTGGCAAGAAAGGAAAAGTTCGGTGACTTCAGCCCCCGTAGTGTCTCTGCCCCGGTCATTTGTTCCCTCCCTGGAATAACACATCATTGACGAAACCGAAATCTACCACATTCCGGTAATGATGTTCAATCATTGGGGAATAATGACCGCTTTATGTTGGCCCCTGTTGCAGTGGCAACAAACCACTGGCCCTCATGACACGGCTAGCAGAGACTGACTTTCTACTGTGTAAAGTGTGCCATCAAGTCGGGTGAAATTGATTGCACAGGCTACAGCAGTCCTTTCAGCATATTGTGAATATCCATAGTGCCGTTTATTTGGTGGGTCATAGATTCTACATCGGTGGGGCCGACACCCCACGCATAGCACCCATGCTTCCCCGGTTCAAAACCAGTGAGCCGGAGAACATCCAAGGCGGCCTTGCGTCTGATTTCCTCATTTTCTGAGTTTTCCATCAGATCGATCAATGTCTGTACCGCTCTGGTGGGGGATTGCTGAAGTTGGCATCTCGCACTCTCCAGAAACTCCATCCTGATGCTGTTGAGGTTCGCCATGAACTCAGGATCATTTTTCCACCCGGAGACAGTTTGGGGGGTAACGGAAACCTCTTTGGCAACATCCACTCCCGACATGCCTTGAGCCATTAGGGGGAGGGCTTTGATCTGTTTACTGGTCAGTTTATTCATGTTTCTTCGCCTTTCTTCGGGGCAGTGCAATTAATTGCACGCGTGTCATGGGAGCATTAGCTTTTCTCTGTGATCAAGAGTAGGTTGGGAGTATTCAGACTGCCGCAGATAGGCTCAGTCCGGATTGTGATTGAATATTGAATTTCGGGGGGGGGGGTGTCCAGCTGCGAGACTACTTTTACTCCTCCTCCCCCCGGACCCCCCTCCTCCTCTGGCTCCTCCTTACGTCGTCGCAGGGGCCAATTCTCTTTCACAGAGCATAAAAGCCCCCCTACCCACAATTAAAAGTGGGGGACGGCTTTTTTGCAACGTAACAGATTCTTTCACGTCGCACCTAAACACCCCTTGCAGTGGTTTAGGTTCTCTCAGACTATCACGGCCTGCAAGACCGCCCCCGACCCGCTCTGAAATTAGCCCCACGGTGTCGCTTTGTCGGGACCCTTGGTAACGACTTTGTAGCCTATCTGTGCCAACGTATTTAGCCGCCCACAGATAGGGAGAAAAATTGACCTGTCTAGGTCAGTGTTTTGGTCTAGCGTTTTCCACCTTCTTTTAACCAAGCATCAACGTCATCTTTGAAATAATAAACACGCCCACGCTTGATGTAGGGGGGACCTTTCTTCTCATGTCTCCACTGCGCAAGGGTGTGGACTTTATATCCGATGTAGGCCGCCGTGTTGGCAGTGTCCATCCGTCCGTCCGGCAATATTTCGATGTCAATTTTCATGCCTGTCTCCTTTGCCTGCAATGTACCCCAAAACAGGTACACTTGACAACAAAAAAGTAACAAGATATATTGTGTAAAAATAAGTAACTCTAGGGAGGTTCTATGACGGCTGCGAAAGGCAGGAGGTCTAGTCCAGATAAGGCGGATAGGCTGGCACTGAGGATCAGTGCGAAAGACAAGTTTGCATTGGAACTGTTGGCCCAAAAGAAGGGAACCACAGTATCGGCTTTGATATTGGATGCAATCAGGGTGCCTCTGGAACAAGGGCTGACCATTATTAAGCGGGAAGGCGGGGTGGAAGTAGAAGCGTACATTCCAGATGAAGTGTACGACCCGCTAGAGCCAGATCGGATAGTGAAGCTTGCCCTGATTGCGCCGGAATTTTTGTCAGACCTTGAGCAGGTGATTTGGAAGGTGATCCAGGAAGACCCTGCCTACACTGGGGAGGACGGCCCCAAGTTTAAGGCAATTCGTGATAGGTGGGAGTCGATCAAGTCTACGGCAGATGACTTGCTGAAGCTTCATTCTTCCTGATGGGGGGGCACTATGCCAATTATTTTTCAGAAGACTTCAAAGCCCCACAAGTGGGTAAGGCTGAACCGGTATTGTGAGATTACTGGTGATACAGCCGCCGCCGTTCACGCCAGACGAAAGAAGGGGGTATGGCTAGACGGTAAACATACAACTCTGGCACCCGATGGCAAGTTGTGGGTCAATACAGAGGAGACGGAAAAATGGGTGGAGCATGGAAACAAGGTAAGTCAGAACTAGAGCTTCCGAAGGGTGTTACTGTTCGCCAGCACAAGCATTCTGCCAGCCTCCAAATTTATTTTTCCTACCGGGGGGTGTCTTGTCGAGAGACGCTGAAGCTTGAGCCAACCAAGCAGAACATCAAGTATGCAGCAAATCTTCGGGCTGAGGTGTTGAACCGCATAGAGAAGGAGACATTTAAATATTCGGACTATTTCCCCGACTCCAAGCGGGCTAAGGTGTTCGGGCATGTCGTTACCAATGTCACTGTAGGCGAACTCCTGATTGACTTTATCGCCTTGTCGGAGAAGACCAAGGAAGCCAGTACAGTGCGGGGTTACAAGGGGGTTGTTAAAGCACATTTACGGCCCCTGTTCGGAGATGTCCGGGTTCGTGACCTGACCCCGCAGATGATCCGTTCATGGATTTCTGGTTTGCAATTAACTGGAAAAACAGTTCGGAATATCCTGACCCCATTAAGGCTGGTGCTGGAGCAGGCCGTCAATGACGACATTATTGATAAAAACCCGTTGGACAAAGTTGTCTTGACCCAGTTGCTAGACAAGAAAACCAGCCAGAGTAAGTTCGAGGTAGACCCGCTGTCACTTGATGAAATCAACCTGCTGCTCAGTAAGGCAACCGGCCAGGTGAAGAACCTTTTTCAGTTTGCCCTGTTTTCCGGACTGCGAACATCGGAGCTGATGGCATTGCAATGGGGAGACATTGATTGGAAGAAGGGGGAGGTGAAGGTGCAGCGTGCTGTTGTGGAACGTATGGAGAAGACAACGAAAACCGAAGCAGGTGTCCGGTCCGTTGTGTTGCTCCCCCCAGCGTTGGAAGCATTGAAGGCGCAGAAACCCTATACATTCCTTCACTCTGACTTTGTTTTTCATCATCCCAAGAAGGGGGTACCGTGGCTGACCGACAAGCAGATAAGGGAGTCGGCATGGAAGCCACTGTTGAAGAAATGTGGTATCCGTTATCGGAACCCATACCAGACCCGGCACACCTATGCGTCGTTCTTAATATCCCAAGGGGAGAACCTTTGGTGGATAGCCACTCAGATGGGTCACGTCAACACGGAGATGATTCTGAAGCACTATGGCAAGTGGGTACCTGATAGCTCCAAGAAGAACGGCTATCAGATGGTTACGGATTGGTCGAATTTGGGTCAAAACTACACGCATACTGCACTTAAGCAAAATGACGGTTGAAAAGTGCTAAATATTTTGGGCGGTTGCGGTGTTTCGGATGTGGGTTCGATTCCCGCCACCTCCACCAATTGAAAAGGGGTCCGCCCATCCAGGGGCGGGCCCCTTTTCAATTGGTCGACGTCGTCGCGGGGATCGAAGCGCAGCGAGCGCGTCCAGTGGACGAAAAGCGGCCAGGGAAGGTCGCGTCAGCGAGTGGAGGGGAGCCTACGCAGGGGAGGTCTGGATGGCATCGCCAGAGTTGAGGATTTCTGCCATCTCTTGTGTTTTCAGAGACTAAATAATTTTGCCCAACTCATGCTGTGGATGACCTTGGATGCGGTGACCACCTCAACCCCGGAAGTTGCACCGGAAGTAACCCCGGAAGTCGGGGTACTCTCGGTCCTTACCGGAGAGACGACCAGACTACAGTTTAAAGAGGCGCTGGAGATCAAAGACGATGAGCATTTCCGCAAGGCCTATCTCCTTCCCGCGTTGCTTGAAAGGATTAGACGCCTGAGCCATTACGCTGTGGTCTGGCAGAACGGCAAACCAGTCATGGTTGGTGAAAACGCCCCCGAAGTCGACAAAAAACATCCCTAGGGTCGGGGCGCGGGGTCGCTCCTCCACGTTGCCAAGGGCCCAGGGTCAGACCTCCAGGTCTGGTTCTTGACGGGCTCTCATTCATTGTTATATCTTTGTATGGACAATGTATAAACACTCCTGGAGGAGCGGCCATGATCAAGACGCTGACCAAACATGGGAACAGCCTGGCGCTGGTGATCGAGAAACCCGTCCTGGAGCTCTTGGGCGCTGACGCCGATACACCCTTTGAGGTGTCCACCGACGGGCAGGTCCTCATTCTTTCTCCGGTGCGGGATGCCGACCGCCGCGATGCCTTCAAAGCCGCCCTCGAGAAGGTGAACGCCCGCTATCCCAAGGCCCTGAAGAAACTGGCGGAATAGGCGGTGGAACCAAAGTTTCTCAGCCTGGCCGAGCTCCTGGAAATCCATCAGGATCAGGTGACCCGTTACGGCGGCAATCCGGGCATCCGGGATCTCGACCTGCTCAAATCCGCCATCGGCATGCCGGCGGCCACCTATGGCGGGGAGTTTCTGCACACCGATCTCTTTGAAATGGCCGCTGCCTATCTGTTTCACCTGGTAAAGAACCATCCCTTCCTGGACGGCAACAAGCGGGTCGGTGTGGTGGCCGCGCTCGTCTTTCTGGCCCTGAATGGGCACGACTTCGAGGCGCCGGAGGATGATCTGGCCGAAATCGTTCTGGGGGTGGCTCGAGGTGAACGCGACAAGGCCGAGGTGGCGGTCTTTCTCCGCCGCTGGGCGAAAAGGATCTGACCGGAATGCTTTCGGGATTGCTTGGTCGGACCAAGCCAATCTGTCGAAATTGCTAAAAAAGCCGGCAAATTGGCCGAATATTTGGCTTGGAGCCCCATTTCGAGCGGCAAAATGGGGGCCATAATCAATTGAGAAATCCTCTTTCAGGAAGAGATTTTATCAACATAAAACAAATCCGAACATCAGCAGTAAAAGACAAGGAAATGAAGCCGGGTAGACAGACACCGTTTTGAGCGCATTTTCCGGAAAAATATTTTCTTACACCGAGGGCCCCGGTCAGGCCGGATTCCATATAAACGTTATCTATAACGCAACCCTGCGTCACCTGGGGCAGATCGGCGGAACAAATCGACCGACTGCCTCCAGGACCATCCCCCAACCCAAGGAGCGAACCCCGTCATGAGCGACCTGCTGCCCGATGGAGATGAAGTAAGGCGTGCCGTCAAATGGGTTTCCGACAACCTCCAGGACGAGCCGGGGCAACCGGTCTCCCCGCTGGTTCAGAAAGCCATCTTCAAATTCAACCTGTCCCCCCGGGACGCCGATTTCCTGATCCATTTTTTCAGCCAGAGAAAGGACGAACCCTGAGCGGATTTTCCGCGGAGTGGGGAGGTTGCTGAGGGGCCCGGTGAATCAATCGGCGTAGCCGGAGCCGATCGCGGAAAACGGCAGGTCCAGTTCCAGGGCGGGCACTTTCTGCGCCACCCAGGCGGTGAAGGTGTTGCTGTTGGGGCCCGGAAAGGCGCGGTAGGTCTTGGGCCAGGGATAGGAGCGCGCCGCCTGTTCGACGGCGGCGATCAGGGTTTGGGCTTCGGGTCCCCTGCGGTCGACCAGCAGCCTCGGCTTTTCGCCGTACCAGAAGCGGTCGGGGACGTCCTTTTCGATGCGCAGCACCGGCAGGCCCCTTCGCTCGCGCCAGCCGATGACCTCATAGACGGTGTAGGAGGGTTCGGCGGTTCGTTTGGTGGCGATCCAGGTGTGGACGGCGAACCAGCCGCGCCACCCCCAGGCCGGCGCGGCATACACCTGGAGCACGGCCTCGCGGGTCTGCGCCGGGTCGGGGGCGATGCCCGCCGGCTCCCGGCTGGCGGTGCGCCAGTCCCGCTCCCCCGAGCAGCCCGCAAGTACCAGCAGCAGTGAAAGGCAGCAGCATAGCTTTCTCACGGCATCTTCCCTCCCGGATAAGCCGGCTCCCCCCCCCCCGGCCAGCCTGCTACTTCCTCTCTTACCACAGGTATTCGGCCGGCGGCAACTCCCCCGGCTTGCTGCGGAGTCGTTCATTCAGCGGCCCGGAGGAAGATTATTGGCTTCAGAAACCGGGCTATCGGTTGATGCGCAGCATGGATGTCATCCAGAAGCTGTTCGGGCTCTTTCTTGATCGGCTCCCTTCGCCCTGATTCTCTGAGCGCGGTTAGGCTCGCGGCCCGCCGGGCAGGCGGGCGTCTGCACCGGCACCGGTGCGTTGGCCGCGTCCCGGGGGAGCCGACCTCCCTCAGTCGCCGAGAATCACCTCGAAGGCGCGGCTGCTGCCGGGGTCTTCGATGGTCCACTCGGCGAACACGGTCTCCTGAGCGTTGGTCCAGTCGTAGCGGAAGACCTTGAGCTGCAGCTTGGTCATCCAGGCATCGGGCAGGGCCTGGTAAGCGACTTCGAAGACGTTGCGTCCGTCCTGCAGGGTGGCGCTGCCGGTGTAGTTGTAATTCATGTCGCGCTCGCCCTCGATGGGGTAGATCTCCTCGCCGTTGAGCCGGACGCTGCCCCGGTAGTTGATCGCATAGACGTAGAGCATCACCTCCGCCGGATTCTCCCCGGTTCGGGGGACCACCAGGGTCGTCGGGGACTGTGCCGGCGCGGCCGCAGCACCCATCCCCGTTTGCTGTTCCGCTTCGGCAAGGGGCCGCGCCTCCTGCTCCACGAAGGCGGGTTGCGGCCGGTAAGTCGCGGTAGCCTGATACGCCTCGAAGGATCCGGAGCCGCGCAGCTGGTTCAGTCCCTGCCACATCGCCGGGCCGAGCAGCAGCAGCCCGAAAACCGGCACCACCAGGTAGCCGGCTGTCCCGGCGAGCAGCCATTTGGCCTTTTCGCGGCCCGATCCGGGATAGCTGAGGTTGGTTTTGATGGCGCGCAGATCGCGGAAGATCTCGTGGTAATAGATCAGGGTGAAGGGCCCGAGCAGCAGGCTGGCCAGCAGGCCGACGATCGGGATGAGCGAAACGACAGTCCCCAGCACCCCCAGCAAGAGCAGGCGACCGCAGACCCCCCAGCCGTGGCCGCGCACGTAGGCGCGGCTTTTGAGCAGGGCCTCCATGCCCCTCACGTCGTCGTGGGCGAGCACGAACTGGGCAAAGACGAACCAGACGGTGAACAGCAGGCCGGGGAGGATGAAGGCCAGGTAGCCGCCGCAGAGGATGAACCCGGCCAGGGTGAAAACCCAGAGGAAGGAGCGGAAATTCTGGATGCCGTAGCCGAGTGCCTCGCGGACCCCGAGGTCCTCGTCGACGATGGCGTAGGTCATGGCCGCGCAGACCGCCGTGACCACCAGCAGGGACAGCCCGACCATGACCAGGGCGGCCAATCCCATGACCACCGGGTTGTCCCCGAACATCCCCCGCAACAGATCGGCCCCCGATCCCAGCAGAAAATAGGCGGCCAGGGCCAGCACCATGGCCAGCAGGTTGATGCCGATCAGGGTCAGGATGCGCCGCTTGAAAACCTCCCAGGTCCGGGAGAACAGCTCGCCCAGGCCGGCAAGCCGGGTCGGAGCCGGGCCGTCGGCATCCTCGCTGGCGGCAGCTGGCGTCAGGGTCGGGTGCTGGGGGTTGGCAGCCAGCCTGGTGGCGTCGCGGAACAGTTCCCCGCGGATGGTGAATTCTTTCTCGCACTGCCGGCAAAGCACCTTGGCAGGCCGCGGCGGAATCTTCTCCCGGGGAACCTCGCGGCGGTAACCGCAGTGGGGGCAGGTGATCACCGCCTGCTCGGCCAGGTTCGGGGTGGCTGCGGGGGATTTCGGGGCAGGGGCGCTCGGTTGTGCAGCGGCAGGCGGGGGCGGTTGAGGTGGCGCCGGTCGGGGCGCTGCCGGCGTGCCCCCGTCGAGGTTGAACAGCTGCTTGCATTTCGGGCAACTCACCCGCTTGGTCCCCGCAGGGATACGATCGGCGGGAACCTGCTTGCTGAAACCGCAGTGGGGGCAGGCCAGGATTCTCATTGAAGACCTCCGGGTAGCTCGTCTTTTCACCGGGGAAATGGCGATCTTGTATATGAAATTCGTGTTTCAGCAAAAGTTGTGCCGTCGTTTACGGGATCCAGCCGATGGACTTCTGCAGGAGGAAGGTCCTCCCCCGGGTCAATTGCCGGGCATTTCCGGGATCAGGGGGGGGCGGTGAGGAGAAAAGACGGATCAGAAGCCCTTGGGAGGACGGGTAGGGCACCGGTTGCATTGAATTCTCAACCCGGATTGCTATGCTTGTCTTGCAGGCGGGAGGGATGAAATGAAAAAACTCATCTTCGTGGTCGTATTATCGGTAGCGGCGCTGCTGTGCGGCATGGGCGAACGGGGCGGGCCCCCGGAGGGCGCACTGCCCAAAACCGAGGAGAATTTCCGGGTCAGGCTGATCGACCGCTCCGGGCAGTCCCTGGAGCTCGAGCAGTTCTCCTTCAAGGGGAAGGTTTTCCTGGAGGGAGAGGTGGGCAAGGGGCAGTTGACCGTACCCTTCAGAAACATCCGCAAGATGACCTTTGCCGCCCCGGAGGGGGAATTGGTTCCCGTCGACCTGCAACTGCGCGCCGGTTCCGCGGTCAGGCTGCAACTGCAGGGAGGGGATCTTTTCTACGGCAGCCCGGGCTACGGCACCTTCCAGATCCGTGGCGGGGACGTTCAGAGCATCGACTTTCTCTGATCTCGTTTGCCGCCTGCGGCCGAGCGGTGCCGCGGGTAAGGCGGCTAAAGCTCGTACTGCTTCATCTTCTCCCAGAGGTTTTTTCGGCTGATTCCCAGGATCGCCGCCGCTTCGGTCTTGTTGCCGTCGGTCTTTTTCAACGCCCCCAGGATGCACTTCTTCTCGGCGCGGGCCACCGCCGCGGCGAGCTCCTCCACCTCGGCCTCCTCAGCTCCGGCCTGGACGGCTGCGCCACGGACCTCCACCGGCAGGTCCCAGAGCTGGATCCTGGAGGCCGGGGCCAGCACCGAAACCCGCTCCAGCATGTTCCTGAGTTCCCGCACGTTGCCGGGGAAGCTGTAGCCCTGCAGGGCCTTGGCGGCTTCGGCGGAGAGTTCCAGGCGCAGGCCCCGCTCGCGGCCGAACTCCCGCAGGAAAAAGCCGGCCAGCTCGAGGATGTCCTCCCCGCGTTCCCGCAGGGGCGGGACGCTGATGGGGATGACCTGCAGGCGGTAGAACAGGTCCTGGCGGAAGTTGCCCTTTTGCACCTCCTCGGCGAGGTTTTTCGCGGTCGCGCAGAGCACCCTGACATCCACCGGGATCGGCGCCTTGCCACCGAGCCGCTCGATCTCGCGCTCCTGCAGCACCCGCAACAGCTTGACCTGCAGGTCGAGGGGCATGTCGCCGATTTCATCCAACAGGATGGTCCCCTGGTCGGCCAGCTCGAATTTGCCGATCACCTGCTTGTCGGCACCGGTGAAGGCGCCTTTTTCGTGGCCGAACAGCTCCGATTCGAGCAGCCCGGCGGGGATGGCGGCGCAGTTGACGCGGATGTAGGGCTTGGCGGCGCGGCGGCTTTCGTAGTGGATGGCCGCCGCCACCAGCTCCTTGCCGGTGCCGCTCTCGCCATGGATAAGCGCCGAAGCTTCGGCCATCGCCACCTGGCTGACCAGCCTGAGCATCTGCTGCATCGGCGTGCTCGAGCCGATGAGCGGACGACGCGGGCCGCAGCTGTTCTCCAGCGACACGCAGCGGGCCTTGACCGCCTGCACCTCGAGGATGCGCCGGATCCGAAAGCTCAGGTCCTCCAGGTCGAAGGGCTTGAGGATGTAGTCGACCGCGCCTTTTTTCAGGCAGTTCACCGCGTCGTCGGTGCTGCCGTAGGCGGTCATCATCACCACCTCGGTCCTGGGGGAGAGCTTTTTCACCTCGGCCAGCAGGCTCGCGCCGTCCATCACCGGCATGCGGATGTCCGAAACCAGAACATCGTAGCGGTTGGCCTTGACCAGCTCCAGGGCCTGCGCGCCGTTGGCCGCCTCATCCACCTCCCAGCCCTGGTCGCGCAGGTGGTCGAGGACGGTGATGCGCATGATCTCTTCATCTTCCGCGACAAGCAGTCGTGCCGTCATATTTTGCCCTATCCCGTTCAAGTGGTTGCGTCCTGTTCCACCAGCGGCACCCGCAGCGTGAAAACGGCTCCCCCCTCGGGTGCGTTCTGTGCCCTGAGTTCTCCCCCCATGCGATCCACCAGCGAGTAGGAGACCGAAAGCCCCAGCCCGGTCCCTTCGCCGACCTCCTTGGTGGTAAAGAACGGCTCGAAGATTTTGTCCAGATGCTCCGGGGCGATCCCCGGGCCGGTATCCGCGATCCTGATCACCAGGGCGTTTTCCTCGATGCGGCTTTCCGCATGCAGGGTGCCGCCCTCGGCCCCCATGGCCTGCACGGCGTTGCCCGCCAGGTTCATGATCACCTGGCGCAGGGCCTCCAGGCCGACCACCAGGGGCCTGCCGACCTGCAGCTGCAGGTTCAGCTCGAGGTTGCGGCGGCCCATGCAGGTGAGTTCCAGGCACTCGCGGATCATCTCGTCCACATCCCCCAGCTGGATGCTCAGCGGCTCCTTGCGGCCGATCTTCAGCAGCTGCTGCACCGTCCCCTTGATCCGTTCGACCCCCTGGCCGAGCAGGGTCAGGTAGCGGGTCTGCAGCTCCGGTTTGTCCAGGCTCTTTTTCATGGTCTGGATGCAGTTCTGCATGCCGCCCAGGGGGTTGTTGATTTCGTGGGACAGCCCCGCCACCAGGCGCCCCAGGGCGGCGAGCTTTTCGCTCTGGAAAACCTGCTCGCGGGTCGCGTCGAGTTCGCGCTGGGACTGTTCGAGGCGCTGACAGAGATTGCGGTAATGGGCGGCCAGGGTGCCGATTTCATCCTCGGGGTCGGCTACCAGCAAGCGCTCGAAGTCCCGCCGCTCGGGATACTGGTCCATGGCCCGGGCGAGAATTTTCAGGCGGTTGACCACCAACCGGTCGAACAGCAGAAAGATGGTCAGCGAGACGATGACGATGGTGGCCAGGCCGATATTCAACAACAGTCGATTGTTGGTGTTGATTTCGGCGAAGGCCCAGTCCATGGGGATCGAGACGCTCATCCCGCCGCGGATGTCGCCGACCTGGTAGCCGGGGTCGGTATGGCAGTTCAGGCAGGTGCGTTCCACCTTCAGGGGGGCCATGTAGCGCAGCCGGTGCCTGCCCTCGACCAGCTCCATGGTCACCGCTTCGGCGGCGCCCTCTTCAAAGATCTCCAGGCTGCGGCGTTCGAAGGCGTCGGGGATATTGGCCGGATTGAGCGGATGCAGGCTGGTCACGTTGAACTGCCCCATCCCTTCGCTGGCGGCGTAGGCCGAGAGTTCGCGGGTGACCATGGCCGGGTTGCGCTTGACCAGCCAGTTGCCCATCTCGTCCTTGATCTGCCCCTGTTGCAAAAAGGGGTTTTCCTCGACCCCCGGCCCCTTGACCAGGAACAGGCCGTTGTGGTCCGCCACCCATTGCCGGGTGATGCGGATCTGGTCGAAGAGCATCTTGGCCTGGCGGGTGGCCTGCTCCACCACCAGCTCCTCCTGAAAGCTGGAGGTGCGGTAAAAGGTGACCCCGAAAGAGCAGCAGGTCACCAGCCCCACGAAAATGATGAACTTGGTTTTTAACTGCATGGGACGAATGGCCTCTTGGCGCAAGAGAAGGTGGTGGGTTTCCTCTCCCCGCAACGGGCGGGCAGAGGTTTAACCGATGCTACCGGATGGTAACACAAGTCAGCCTCCAGGGCTACCATCCGGTAGCGCCGGAAAACATTCCAATTCTGTAAGTTATTGAAAAAACTTGATAAAAAATCTGGCACGGGGGTTGCTCAGATAAAGCTGCAAGCCGAAAGGGGGCAAGCGTAAAGCTGATCAATCAAGAGAGTGACCGGGGGCATCGGCATACCATCAATTTTTGCAAAGGGCTGCTTATGGAAACCAAAAAACTCATGACCTATGTGTCCATCTGTGCTGTGGCGACCGTCATCGGAACGGCGGCCTTCCTGGTGAATGAATCCAGGATGCTGTCGTACCTGTCGAGCGATCCGAAGGTCTGCATCAACTGTCACACGATGAACACCCATTATGCCACCTGGCAGCACAGTTCCCATCGGGAAGAGGCCACCTGTGTCGACTGCCATCTGCCGCGCGATTCTTTCCTCAACAAGATGATCGCCAAATCCAGAGACGGCTTCAACCATTCGCTGGCCATGACCCTGGGCAGCTACGGCAGCAATCTCCGGGTCACCGACGACGCGGCGCGCCGGATCCAGGACAACTGCATCTCCTGCCACCAGGAGGCCGTTTCCCAGATGCTGGCCAACAGCGAGCTCTACCAACACGGGGATGCTGACGTGCAGATGGGGCGCCGCTGCTGGGACTGCCACCGCGAGGTCCCCCACGGAACTACCAGAAACCTGACCACCGCTCATAACAACCTTGGCGTCAAAGAACTTTAAAAACTACAGGAGAGAGACATGAGAAAATCAACCTTGCTGACCATCGTCTGTGTCACCGTCATGGTTCCCATGCTGCTGCTGGGCGTTTCCATCAAGGAAAACAAGGCCGCGCAGCAGGCCATCAACGAAGTGCCGAAGATTCCGAAACTGGAGCCGAGAAGCTCCGAGTGGGGCAAGTACTTCCCCCGCCAGTACGAGACCTACATGGGCACCAAGAAGAGCGACGAAATCAAGGACGTGCTCCAGGGCAGCCCGGAGCTGGTGATCCTCTGGGCCGGCTACGGCTTCTCCAAGGACTACAACGCACCTCGCGGCCACTTCTACATGCTCGAGGACAACATGAACACCCTGCGCACCGGCGCTCCCCTCAATCCCCAGACCGGCCCGATGCCGACCCCCTGCTGGACCTGCAAGTCCTCCGACGTGCCGCGGCTGATCGACAAGAAGGGCGAGCTGGACTTCTACACCGGCAAGTGGGCCCGTCACGGCGGCGAGATCGTCAACCCCATCGGCTGCGCCGACTGCCATAGCAACGACACCATGAAGCTGACCCTGACCCGCGACTACCTGAAGCGGGCCCTCGATGCCGAGGGGAGCAAGCCCTTCGCCGAGGCCACCCATCAGGACATGCGCTCGCTGGTCTGCGCCCAGTGCCATGCCGAATACTACTTCAAGGACACCGAATGGACCGACGACCAGGGTCAGAAGCAGGTCGCCAAGGTGGTCACCTTCCCCTGGGACAACGGCATGGTGGCCGAGGACATCGAGACCTACTACGACCAGCGCAACTTCGTCGACTGGACCCATGCGCTGAGCAAAACCCCCATGCTCAAGGCGCAGCATCCCGACTACGAAACCTTCATCACCGGCGCCCACGGCAAGCAGGGGCTCTCCTGCGCCGACTGCCACATGCCCTATGTGCGTGAAGGCGGGGTCAAGTACACCAACCACCAGATCGGCAGCCCGCTGGACAACATCGCCAACACCTGCCTGAACTGCCACAGCGGCACCGAGCAGGAATTCCGCGCCACCATCGCAGAGAAACTGGCCCGCAAGGACGAGCTGTCCCGCACCGCCATGGACATCCTCGCCAAGGCCCATCTCGAAGCCAAGCAGGCCTGGGACCTGGGCGCCACCGAAGAGGAAATGAAGCCCGCCCTGCAGGACATCCGTCACGGCCAGTGGCGCTGGGACTACTCCATCGCCGGCCACGGCGCCTTCTTCCACGCCCCTGAAGAAACCCTGCGGGTGCTCGGCAGCGCCATCAACAAAGGCCAGGAAGCCCGCATCAAGCTGCGCGCGATCCTCGCCAAGTACAACGCCGGCGACTTCCAGGCTCCCGACTTCTCCACCAAGGAGAAGGCCCAGCAGATCATCGGCCTGCCCTACGACAAACTGGTCGAGGAAAAGCAGCAGTTCCTCAACGGGCTGAAGCAGGAGTGGTTCAAGCAGGGTGCGGAGAAGGGGATTTACGACCCGAAATCGCGAGAAGGGATGGAGCTGAAGACCTCCTACCCCAACTGAGGTTGATCCTCCGCAATTGATCCGTACAACCGGGACCGGGCCTGTTCGCCACAAGCGGACAGGCCCGGTCTGTTTGGGGAGGTAATGCGCAGAATTCAACGGCAGGCCCGGCGCCTGCCGCGGCAGGTTCTACCAGAACCGCCATTGCCCTGTCTGCAGCACGTAAACCCCAAGGGCCAGGTTGGCCACGGCATGGCAGAGAACGCACTGAGCGATGCTCCTGGTGTAGTAGAGCAGCAGGTTGAAGGCCGCGCCGGCCATCATGCCCGCAAGGTAGTAGTTGTGTTCCAGGCCGAACAGAACCACGGTGACCAGGAACGAGGTCCAGGAAAAGGCCCCGATGGGCACCTTGGTGAAATCGTTGCCGATGACATATCTGAGCAGGAAAGAGCGCCAGAACAACTCTTCCATGACCGGGACCACAAGCACCGCTCCGAACAGGCGAAAGGCAATCATCCAGGAACGCAGGCGGGTATCTTCGAAAACTGAGGGGTCGAGCCCCTTGGGGTCGCCAAAGGTGGCGAAGGGCCAGTCCATGTTGACCCAGAGCGCAAAAACAATCAGCCCGACAACGATGCTTGCCAGGGTGTGATCAACCCTCCCCAGGTCAGCAGGGCGGAGTTCGTCGTATCTCTTCCGGAAAAAAACCACCACCCCGGCGGTTACCAGCGCTTTGACCGGGTAAAGATACGGCAGGAAGGAGCCGCCCTGGCTGATCAGCCCCTGGTCGATGGCCATGCGCAGCAGCTCCTCGACACCGATGAAGCCCATGAACACGGCAAAAGGAAAAATGCGGGCCAAAGCCATGAGGGGTGTCTTGCCTCCTGTGTCGAGGTTTAGGTTCAATTCAGGAGCGAATGCTAACATAGGGTTAAGATTATTCCAACTTTTGGGTGCAACCAAAAAAAAATGCTTGGCTCCGGTTTTGTCGAAGATTTTAACAAAAGCCGATGACTCCTGATAAACTGACGAGAAACTAATACCTTGGAGGCGCGGCGCGAATTTTGCTGAGTCGTATTAAGCATTTTTCGTTTCAAGCCGGGACCCACGTTCCCCTTGCCTGAATTGTTGCAGGGCTATGACCAACTCACAAACCGCCAACGATCTTTGCCAGAAAAAACTGGCGATCATCGAGGAAATCGGCAACGCGATTCTCGCTACCGATGACGTCAGCACCATCTCCTACCTGATTCTCGATCTGGCCATCAACCACACCCGCGCCGAAAAAGGCTCCCTGATGCTGGTGGGGGGGCAAAAAGAGCTCTATATTCTCAGCGCCCGCGGTCTCGAGCACAAGCTTGCCAAGTCTTATCGGATCAAGATCGGCGAGGGGATAGCCGGCACCGTGGCCGCCCGGGGAGAAGCCGTCCTTGTAAAAGATATCGACAGCGACCCTCGCTTTCAGAACAGCCAACGGGACCGTTACAAAACCCGCTCGTTTATCTCCTGTCCGATTATCGGCAAAGAGGAGCTCCTCGGCGTCCTCAACATCAACGATAAAAAAAACGGGCAACCCTTCAGCGAAGATGAGTTCTCCCTGCTCAAGGTCATTGCCGGGCAGGCGGCCCTGGCCCTGAAAAACTCTTTTCTCGTCAGGCGGTTCCGGGAAAAAAGCGCGGAAATGGAAGAGCTCAACCGAAAGCTCATCTCCATGGACCTCTCCAAGACCGACTTTCTGACCCGGGTTTCCCACGAACTGCGCACCCCGTTGAATTCGGTCAAGGGAGCGGTGTACTACCTGAAAAAATCCGATCTGGCCGGCTCGGACGTATTGCGCGAGTTTCACGACATCATCGAGAGCGAAACCGACAAACTCATCTCCATCGTCGACAGGCAGCTGGATTTTCTTCGTCTGGGCGAAGAAAACCGGGTGCTGCGCAAGACCCTCTTCTCCCTGGCCGAGCTGCTGCGCGAAATCCTCCGTTCGCATCTTCTGAAGCAACTGCTCGAAAGAAAGAAGATTGCCCTCAACCTGGCCCCTCCCGAAGAACTCCCGGAGGTCGCCGGCGATCGTATCCTGGTCAGCCAGATGTTTCTGAATCTTTTCGAGGGAATCAGCTATCATCTGAAGCGGCAGGGCGAAATTTCCCTGCACATCGTTCAGAACGACCTGCTCGATGTTGTCCTGCAAACCGGCGAAGCGCTGCCTGAACGGGTTGTCGACGATTTCTTTTCCTCGAAAAACCTGTTCAGCCAGGACAAGGCCGAGCCCAGTCTCAAGCTCTACCTGGCCCGCAAGGCTGCCGAGGTCAATGGCTGGCGGGTGTTTGCCGAAAACCGCAAGGAGGGGTTCCGGGTCACGGTGCTGATACCCAAGGGGGAGAGGCAGAAAATCGAAGCCGCCCTGGCTATGACCATGGACCGCGTCATCGAGTTCACCTCCGAACTGCTCGGGGTGAATACCTGCTCGCTGATGCTCAGTGATCACGTGACCGGCGACCTGGTGATCAACTCCGCCCGCGGGCTCGAGGATGAAATCATCCGCAACACGCGCATCAAACTCGGTGATCGCATTGCCGGCTGGGTCGCCTACGAGGGCAAGCCCCTGCTGATCGAGGACATCGAAGCCGACCCCCGTTTCGGGCAGAAAAACTTCGACCGACAGTACAACTCCAAGTCCTTGATCTCCCTGCCCCTGAAATGCGGCGGCCAGGTTATCGGGGTGCTCAACCTCAACAACAAGAAAACCGACCAGCCCTTCACCGAGCGCGACCTGAAAATCGCCACCATCATCGGTGAGCGGATTTCCAGGTTTATCGAAAAAATCCAGGCTGAGGCCGGGCAGGGCGGTGACCTGCGGCGGACGGTCGGATCGCTTGACGCGCTGCTCAACGCAGAAAGCCGCTACCCGAAAAAGGACACCCGTCACGCCGATTTGATGGGGAAGGTTCTCGACCAGCTAGGTGCCAACGAAAAGGACAAGGAACTGGCGCTTTACGTCGCCATGGTCTATGACCTTGGGCTGATGCTGCTCGACAAAAACCTTCTCGAAAAGAAAAAGAAACTTACCGCCGCCGAGGCCAGCACCCTGAAAAGCCACCCCTATACGACCCTGGAGCTTCTCGAAGGCCTGGAATTCTCGGAGGAGGTTCGCCAGGTCATCCTGCATCATCACGAAAGATACGACGGCCAGGGGTACCCTGATGGACTTGTGGGGGAAAGGATACCCTTTCTGGCGAGGGTCCTGGCGGTTGTCGACGCCTTCTGCGCCATGACTGAGGACCGGCCCTACCGCAAGGCGAAGACGGTTCCCGAGGCCCTGCGCGAGATTCAGGAGGGGGCGGGGAGTTTGTATGATCCGAGGGTGGTTGAGGCGCTGCGAGGGGCGGTGATTGGCGGGGATTCGTAAGGCGTGAGGCGTAAAGCGTGATAAGTAATTAGTAATAAGTGATCTGAAATAAAAACGCTTTACGGATTTCACGGAATGTGGGAATGCCTAAAAAGTGTCGGCACTTTTTACAGATCTTTTTTGCTTTAAAAAAGATCTGCATTTTAAGCTAGTTATGCCGTGGCCCGTTTTTTGCTGCTCTGTACGCCCAAGAATATATCAAGTGATTATCAGATTTTCCAAGCGAGGGGGTCGTCCCATGGGACCAAGATTTTTGTGTATATTCCTTGTTCTGATTTCATTGAGTCTGTTTCCTCGCAATTCGCTTGCCATCAACACCCTCCAGCTTGATATCGGCGGGGGTTGGTACGACCCTTCCCACGAGGATGTGAAAATTGAAAATGGTGTGTTTACCCTGTTCGCCATCTTGACTCCAGGGACGAATAATGCGAGCAAGGTGGACGCGTACCTCGACAAGACATATTACATATCGAGTGCGCTGGTGCCAAAAGTCTCATTCGGTCAAGACTTTAATGCCCATTTTACTGTCGATGGAAAGACCATTAACGCCACAGAAGATATGAATTGGGGCAATCCACCAATAGAAAATCTGGATATTGTTCAACCGCATGACGGAAAAGACTTAGGCCCTCACGATATTTTCAATACTTATTTTTTCGAGTTTGAGTTCCAATTCAATTCTGACAACAAAATCGTTGCATACAATACCCAAAGCGAGCCAGGGGCAAATTTTGACAGCAGTCAGACGAGTTTGAAGAATACGGCTTATTACGCCGCATTTCAATTTGACACCACGGGTTTGATCGGGGTCGACGCCGGTAATGATTTGTTGCTGCACTTTGACCTCTACAGCAAAAAGCCCGGAAATAATGGTGCACTAGATATCGACAGGGACCTCTTCGCGCCCTTTTCACATGATGCCTCTACGATTGCTGCTCCCGTCCCCGAACCTGGTTCGCTACTATTTTTCAGTGCCGGATTGATCGGACTGGGTTTGTTTCTTAGGCGAAGAAAGTTCGACTAGGGCCGGGATACGCAAATTAGGGACGGTGGTAAATTATCGAGCATTATGGCGCACCACGATCAGCGGCAACAGAAACACCTGCCTGCGTCATGGAAAGGTGCTTCGCCAGTTCAGTACCCTTGACCCCTGAATATCTCATCGCCAGGTGACAGAGTACCGCCCGGGCCCGGGCAAGATTCCGGTATCGATCAGGTTGTGTAAGGGCGATCCTGTCGACCTGGAAACTCTCGGTCACCTTCGTCAGGAGTTTTTCCAGATCATCGTCGGTATTGCCCACCGGCCCCCCCGCCCAATATCCGATCGTCAAAAAGATCCTCCTCCCCAAGGACGGGGTCCAAGGCCCTGCTTCGGCGCTTGCCGCCACCATCCAAGGCGATATCCGGTCCTGCCTCGAAACCCTCGGAAATGAATTGTCGGTATTCTTTACGCGCTTCTGTGAGCCCTTTGCAAAAAAGTGAAAGTGCCGCATCCGTTTGCTGTCCATTCAATTCTTGGTGGCCCATCAGCACCGAATGGCCTGTCCAGGCTGAGCTGTCCAAGTCTTCGAGGCGATTCAGCACCCCGGCTCTGAGGGGATTCAGGCGGATGTAGCGGATCAATTCGAGGAGATAGTTGTCCTTATCGCAGACGATTGATTTGTAGCGATCTTGGAAGAGGTGACCCGAGCGCTGGTGGCGCAGCAACAGGTGGAAATGGTTGTCCATCAGCGCTCAGGCCAAGCAGTCGGTTTCCGTTTGGAGCAGCAGTTTTGAGAATCTGGAGAGAAAAGAGGCTTTGTCTTCTTCGTCCTTGAAGATAGGGCGTCTTTCGATGCCGCGGACGATGACGTGTTGTAGCAGGCCTGGTATGTCGATTCGGGATGAACGTGGCATGGGTAGGAGTATAGGGTGAAAAAGTTAATTAATCAAGAACGTCCCCTTTGCCCGTCCCCTTTGCCTCTTTCACGGATAGGCTTGTCGGATATATTAACAATGGACAACGCCTATGGTGGAAAATGGCGGAAAAACAAATACCTGAAACACTGGTCCGGGTTTTGCAAGAGGGGATGACGACGGTCATTTCGAGGTGAAATGAATAAAACTAGGAAGAGGAGGGTTCGATGAAAAAGTTTTTTGCTGTTACAATGTTTTTGGCAATTCTTAGTATTGCCAGCGCCGCTATGGCTATCCCAACCTATTATGGCGCAACGGATGGAGGGAATTTCACTGCCATTTGGGAAGGGAATCAAGTCCCATTTGACCCGACTATTGCCGGCGGAAATGGTCCAGGTTACTATGTATGGTCAAACGATGACATGAGAAAATCCTGGTCTATCAGATGGACTGGGTACAATGACCCGTTGACTGATATTAGCGCAACTTGGTACGGCACTATTCTGCTGTCAGGGTTTGGTCTGGATAGTGTCACTCCTGTTTCTTTTGAGGGGCCTGACACTTTCGGCGAGGGGTCAGTTCCGTTTCCGTTTATAACTTTTTCCTCCTTCTCAGGGCCCCATTGGGATGGAATCGATTTCGTGATTGACGGTCCCGTCGGTTCTTCCGTTGTTGGGTTTGAACTAGGATCTACTTACTTGGAAAGCCTTGTTTTGACTAATAATCCGGTTATGGCAACTGACATCTACATCGGAGATAATCTGGCCAATCCCCAGGTTATCGTTAGCCAATATAACCTTAGGTCCGGTGGCGTGGTTCAGAGGTTCGATATCCCTGCCCCGGTTCCCGAGCCCAGCACCTTGATCCTGCTCGGTTCCGGCCTGGTCGGCCTGGCTTACCTCAAGCGGCGCAAAAAGGCCTGATCCGTAAATTTGATACATGATGGTTGGAAAGGCGGTGCTTCGGCACCGCCTTTCTTATTTGGTAATCAGCCCATTATGAGAATGTATTGATTTTCCGCTCGGGGTTTGGTATTGGTATAGGCCTTAAGGTGATATCCGATCCTGTTTCCGGGTGAGTTTCTGGTCCTGGTGGTCGGGGTAGTATCCGGTGTAAGAAAAACCGACATGGTGAGACCTCCATGCCCCTGGTTGAATTTACCGTCGACGATTCCCTGCGGATTGTCTCCTGCAATGATGAACTGCGAAAGACCCGGGTCGGTCTTTCAGGAGCGCTGCTTGGTGCCTTCTATTATGATGTGCTCCCGCGGATCCTGCACGAGGACTGCGATGCCGTCATGCTGGTGTTGAAGACCGGCGAAGCGCTCTCCCTGGATGACTACCGTTTCGGCTGCCCCTTCGAAGCATTCAATGCCATGGTGCGGATTTCCCCCCTGGATAATGAGCAACAGGAGGTGATCGGGGCCAAGGTAAGGGTCGAGGGCTTTACCGGTTGCACGCTTTCCAGCCAGCTTGAGCAATCCCAGCACCTGATTGACATCGGCAAAGTCGCCTCCATCCTCTCCCACGGCGTGCGCAACCCACTCAACGCCATCAAGGGGGCCGTGGTCTATCTCAAGGGACGCTACGGTCACGAGGCCAACCTGGTTGAATTCACCGATATCATGGAGGACGAAATTTCCCGGCTGGATAAATTCATCACCGGTTTTTTGAGTACCTCGTTTTATGATTTCGAGCAGAGCCTGGTTGATATCAACACCCTTCTGGGGAAACTTGAGCTGTTTGTCTCCATGCAGGCCGATGCGGCAGGGGTGAGCATTGATTTCAGCTACGGCGAGGTGGTTCCCCTTCGTCTGAACCCATTCCAGGTCGAGCACGCCATTCTCAATGTCCTCAACAATGCCATCCTCGCGCTCCCCCGTGGCGGGGGTATCTCCGTTCATAGCTGCCTGGAAGAGCTTGGCGGAAGGCGCAACGTAATCGTCGAAATTGAGGACAATGGGCCGGGGATGCCCGAAGGGGCAGTCAAGGGGTTCGAGATCCCGCAGGTTGAAACCGCCCTCGCCAAGGGTAAGGGGTTCGGGTTGTTCATTACCAGGGAGATCATGCAGAAGCACGGCGGATCTCTGGAAGTGAAGACCGTAGGCGGGAAGGGGACCGTGGTCAGGTTGTGCCTGCCGGCCGCTGGGGATGGGGAGTTGCCAGTGAGGAGTGAGGAGTAAGGAGTAAGGAGTAAGGAGTAACACAGCCCACGGCCCACGGCCCACGGCCCACAGCCCACAGCCCACAGCCCACAGCCCACAGCCCACAGCCCACAGCCCACGGCCCACGGCCCACAGCCCACAGCCCACGAATCACGAATCACGAATTACGAATTACGAATTACGAATTACGGATAACGGATAACAAATAACGGAACCGACCAGATGTCCCCATCCCAAGCAAGCAGTGTCCTCATCGTGGACGACGAACCGAATGCTGTCCGCGTGCTATCCGCTATTCTCAATGAGGAAGGATACCGGGTTTTCGAAGCGCGTCACGTGGACGAGGCCGTCGATACCCTCGACAGCCATGAGGTCGATGCGGTCATTACCGACATGAAAATGCCCGGGCGCAGCGGCATTGACCTGTTTGATCACGTCGCGGAGCATTTCCCCGACGTGCCGGTTATTTTTCTCACCGCCTTCGGAACCGTAGAGTCCGCAGTGTCGGCCATGACGCGGGGGGCATTCTATTATTTTGTAAAGCCGCCCGACTTTCTCAACCTCAAGGGGATACTCGCCCGTGCCGTCGAGCAGCGACAGCTGAAGCGGGAACTGCATGCTCTCAAGCAGCAACTTGCGGGGCAGGACAACCAGCCGCAACTGGTCGGAAAAACCCTCGGCATCCAGAAGGTCCTCGAGGTCGTCAAGGCCATCCGCGATTCGGAGAGCAGCGTGCTGGTCTATGGGGAAACGGGGACCGGCAAGGAGCTGGTCGCCCGTGCCCTGCATTTCGGAAGCGCCCGCAGAAACAAGCCCTTTGTCGCCGTGAACTGCGCCGCCATCCCTCAGGAACTGATCGAGTCCGAACTATTCGGATACGAAAAGGGGGCCTTCACCGGCGCTTCAGCGCAGCGGATCGGCAGAGTGGAGCAGGCCTCCGGGGGAACCCTGTTCCTGGACGAAATCGGCGAACTTGACATTTCGGTCCAGGCCAAGCTGCTTAGGGTGCTGCAGGAGAAAGAGATCGAGCGGCTTGGGGGTAACCAAAGGGTGTCGGTGAACTTCCGGCTGGTCTCCTCTACCAACCGGGATCTCCTCAAGGAGATTGCCGCCGGCCGATTCCGCGAAGATCTTTACTATCGCCTCAACGTGGTGCGGATCGATATGCCCGCCCTTCGCGAACGTAAAAGCGACATCCCCCTGGTCGTTTCAGAATTCCTCAAGGAGTTTTGTGCGCGCGAGAACAAGGTTTTGGGGCTCAGCCCGAAGGTGATGGACATTTTCCGCAATTACGACTGGCCTGGCAACATCCGTCAACTCCGCAACGTCATCGAGCGCGCCGTCGCCCTTGCCCCGGGCAGGGACATCACCGAGCAGGAACTTCCCGAAGAAATTTTCCAGCGTCCCTACCCCGAAACAGAAAGGCGCCGCGCCGAGGGCAAGACCCTCAAGGAGATGGAAGCCCATGCCATCCGCCAGGCGCTGGAAGAGTGCGCCGGCAACAAATCCAAGGTCGCGCAGATGCTTGGCTTCTCTCGCAAGGCGCTTTATAAGCGGCTCAAGGATTATGGCATTTCTTGAGGGCCGTAATTCGTAATTCGTAATTCGTGGTTAGTTCTACCCCCCATTACGACTTACGCCTTACGTATTACGGTCCCTCACGCCTCACCCCCCCCTCCGAACTGTTTCCATAAGACACACTCCATTTGCGAAAATTTAGGTATTTAGGAGCAGTGTATCCATCGGACACACTCGTTGCGCCGCGATTGTGCCCAAGGGTTACAGGTTTTTCATGGTGCTGGTCTGGCGGATTGGCCATTATCGGCAATTTCAATGAGTTGCGGAGATGGCACAATGGTTGCTAATGATAAGAAACGCTTTATATGCAAGTGTTTTTGACCATTCTCACGTTTGGGGAAATTCAAAAAAAATAGCTATTAGTTCCGCTCAAGGCAAAGCCAGGGAGACCTGGTGACGCAAAGCCAAGGGTCCTCCGCCGCCTGCTGGTCAGGATGGCGAGGACAGCCTGGCTGCCGGGATGACGCCACGCGCTGCGAATTCCGGGTTGTTTTTTGCTTGAGTGCAATCCGGGCTCCTTCCCAGGTGGGAAGGGGCCCGCTTTTTTCGGGAAGTGCGGTGAAGCCGAAAAAAATACTGATCGTCGATGAGAACGGATTTGGCCGCATCTGCTCCGCGCTGCTCGAAATGGACGGGTATCGGGCTGAGCACCGAGCGGGCTTCAAGCCGTCCGCCCCCATGCGGGCCGAGGACTTCGGGCTGGTGATCACCAGTTATCCCTACGGGGCAGGGGTATTCGAGTCACTTAAGGGGACGGATGTGCCGGTCCTGGTACTGTCGGACTGCATCAGCGATTCGCTGATGGAGGAAATGAATAAGGTGACCCGCTCGTACTGCATGGTCAAGCCGATCGACTACGATCGGTTCAACGTGCTGATTGGCCAGGTGCTGTCGGGCGAGGTCGGATTAGAGGGAGGGTGCCGAATTGTTTAAGCGAATCGTACTGATGATGCTGTTGCTGGCCCTGGTCGCCGGCTGCAAGAGCCAGAGCAAGGAAGAGCTGCTCATGGAGGGGGTCAAACTGGTCGACCAGGGGAACCATACAGGTTCCATCGTCCTGTTCCGGAGCGCCCTCGAGAAGGACCCCAACTATTTCGAGGCCCGTCACCGGCTCGCCCAGGCCTACATCAAGACCGGCAAATTCGATAAGGCCGAAAAGGAGCTGCAGAAAGTTCTTCTGCAGAGCCCGGATAATGGCGACATCCCCCTCGAGCTGGCCGAGCTTTACAATGCCACGGAAAAACCCGACCTGGCCATCGAGCAGGTTAATAAATACCTCTCGGGTCACGACAAGACCTCCAGGGCTATCGAATCCCTGGGGCGAAGCCATGCCATCAAGGGCGACATGGCCGCAGCCGAGGGCTATTACCGGGAGGCCATCACACTCGACCCCGGCAATTTTTCCGCCAGGCTCGATCTCTGCCGGGTCTTCCTGATCGGCAATCGTGCCGGCGAAGCCCGCGCCCAGCTCGAGGAGATCCTGCGCCAGGACGGGAATAACATCCCGGCCCATTTCGCCCTGGCGCGCCTTGAGGCTCGCGACGGAAACCGCGACGCGGCCCTGGCCCTGTACCGCAAGATCGCCAAGATCGATTCCAACAACGTCGAAGCCCTGTTCATGGCCGGGGTGCTCCTCCTCGACAGCGGTGAACCGGCCGAAGCCGGGCGTATTGCCGCCGAGTTGCAGGGGCGGTTCCCCAAGCATCCGGCCGGGGTTCGCCTCCAGGGGATGGTCGACTACCTGAATGGCGATTACGAGCAGGCCGTGGTCAACCTGCAGAACTCCCTCAAATCCCTTCCCGACCTGGTGGGCCACTATTTCCTCGGCCTGACCCATTATAAGCTCGAACAGTTCGAGCTGGCGCTCAACCAGTTCCAGGCTGGGCTCGATGTACAGCCCGACCACGCTCAGTCGCGCCTCATGGTCGCCATGACCCTGCTCAAGCAGAAGCGCCTCGATGACGCCATCGCCGAAACGGTCAAGGTGGTTCATGCCGATCCCCGCAACGGCCTGGCCCACAACATCATGGGCAGCGCCTACCTGGCCAAGGGGGACTTCGACCAGGCCATGAAGAACCTCGACAAGGCGATCGAGATCGACCCGACCCTGGCTGACGCCCACCTGAAGAAGGGGCTGTTCAGCCTCGCCCAGGGCAACCCCATTCAGGCCGAGGCAGGACTGGTCAAGGCGATTCAGATCGCACCCGAGCACCTTAACACCCGGTTGCTGCTCGCATCCTACTATCTGCGCCAGCAGAATTACCCCGGCGCTATCGCCACCCTGCAGGAAGGCCTCACCGGCAAGGATGAAGACGCCCTTCTCTACAACTACATGGCCGCCGCGTATTTGGCCCAGAAGAAGAACGTCGAAGCGGTAGAAGCCCTGCAGAAAGCCAAAAAGATCAGGGCTGATTATTTCGCCCCGTATTTCAACCTGGCCGGTTTCTACGCCGCCGCCAACGAGCCTGACAAGGCCCTCGCCGAATACCGCGCGATCCTCCACGTCGATGCGCAGAACCTCCAGGCGCTGCTGCGGATGGCCGCGCTGCAGGAACTCTCCGGCGATGCCGAAGGGGCGCTCGTAACCCTGCAGGCCGCCAAGCAGACCGGGCAGGCCGAGGGTTTCCTGGCCCTGGCCAGGCTCCATGCGCGCCAGGGGAACATGAGCCAGGCCCTGGAAGTGCTCAATGCCGCCTACACCGCACTGCCGGCCAACCCCGAGATCCTCGAGATGCGCGGCAAGCTGCTGGTGGATCGCAGCCAGCTCGAAGAAGCCAAAGAGCTGTTCCAGGAGCTTGAAAAGGCCCAGGCCGGCAAGGGGCTGCCGCTGCTGATCGCCGTCCACCTGCGCCAGGGCGAGGTGGAAAAGGCCATCGCTCTCGCCCAGGGCCGGATCGATGCCGCGGCCGACGCCCCTTACGGCTACTGGCTGCTGGCCTCGGTTTACGAAAAACTCGGCGACCGCGCCAAGGCGCAAACGGTCATCGAGAAGGGGCTGGCCGCCGTCAAGGATCAGGTCACCCTGCGCATGAAGCTCGCCGCCCTCCATGCCGCGGACGGCCGCAGCGACCAGGCTGTCGGCATCTATGAGGCGATTATCGCGGAAAGCCCTGACTTCGTCGCCGCTACCTTCGCCCTCGGCGCCCTGCACGACGGGCTCGGCGACAAGCGCAAGGCGCGCAAGTTCTACCAGGATGTGCTCGCCAAAGATGAGAATTTCACCCCGGCTCTCAACAATCTGGCCTACCTCCACGCCGAGAACTATGGTGACCCCAAAGAGGCTCTGACCCTGGCTCTCAAGGCCTACCGCAATGCCCCCGCCGACCCGAGCGTGCTCGATACCCTCGGCTACGTGCTGGTCAAAAACGGTCGCGCCGAAGAGGCCATCAAAGTCCTGGAAAAGGCCGCCGCCATGCTCCCGGACGTCCCCGCCGTGCAGTTGCACCTCGGCCAGGCCTACAAAGCCGCCGGCAAAAAAAACGAGGCCATCGGCCCACTGGAGACGGTGGTAGAGAAGGGGCAGGCGGATGAGGTGAAGGTGGCCTCGGCGTTGTTGGAGGAGTTGAAGCAGTAAGGGCAGTGGACAGTAAAAGCTAGTGATCCGTGGACAGTGGACAGTGGACAGTAAAAGCTAGTGTGCCGTGGACACGGACCACGGATCACGGACCACGGATCACGGACCACGGACCACGGACCACGGACCACGGATCACGGACCACGGATCACGGACCACGGATCACGGACCACGGACCACGGACCACGGCTTCTAACGAGGGGGACAACGTCATGGGAAAATCCTTTCGCGCCGCGCTGTTTAGATGGGGTGGGCTCGAGGACAAGACCCTGGGGCAGGATGATACGGCCGGCAGCGCTGCCGGCGCGGCAATTGCCGGGGCCGCAGAAACCCATGGCGATATCCTGGGGACCAATCGACTGATGCAGCGATCCATCATTCTTCTGTTGGCGACCGATGCCCTGGCTGCGGCGCTGGTCCTGATCCTCGGCCACGGACTCCGCTTCCTGGGTTTTGCTGGGGTAGGGGAGCTGTTCGCCGGCGGCGGGGTCAAGGTGGCCTTGTTCGCCACCTGCGTCGTGTTCGCCGCCTATTTCTGCGAACTCTATGGGCGCGAGCGGCAGGTTGACCGCCTCGAGCTGGCCGCGCGGCTCGCGGTGTCGCTGTCCCTGGCCTTCCTGCTCCTGTCGGCGGTGTACTACGTTTTCCCCGACATGATGATCGGCCGGGGGGTGTTGTCGCTCTCGCTGATCGCCTGCGGGGTGGTCCAGTACCTGGTGCACCGGGCCTTTCTGGCGATGACCGGCCTTCCGGGCTTCGCCCAGCGGGTGCTGATCCTCGGCATCGGCCCCCTGGCCAGGACCATCGAGGCGACCATCCCCATGTCCCGCAACAACTACCAGTTCGCCGGTTTCGTGAGGCCCGGGGCCGACCTGATGACCGTCCCGCCGCAGAAAATCGTCGGCCACCAGGATGAGATCGAGGCGGTCATCAAGCGGGAACGGGCCAGCAAGCTGGTGGTGGCGGTTACCGAGCGCCGCGGGGTTCTGCCGGTTCGCGACCTGCTGCGCTGCAAGCTCGCCGGCGGGGTCGAGGTGGTCGATTCGGTCTCGTTTTACGAACAGATGACCGGCAAGCTGCTTATCGAGAACATCCAGCCGAGCTGGTTCATCTATTCCAGCGGGTTCCGCGTCACCCCCTTCATGCGGGCCTACAAGCGCATGTTCGATATTCTGCTCTCCTCCCTCGGCATCATCCTGGCCCTGCCGTTCTGGCCCCTGGTGGCCCTGGCCGTCAAGCTCGATTCGCCCGGGCCGGCCCTGTTCAAGCAGGTCCGGGTCGGCGAGCGCAACCGTCATTTCAACGTGCTCAAATTCCGCACCATGTGCAACGACGCCGAAAAACACACCGGCGCCAAGTGGGCCACGGAGAACGACCCCCGCATCACCCGGGTCGGCGGGTTCCTGCGCAAATCGCGCCTCGACGAGATTCCCCAGCTGTTCAACGTTCTGCGTGGCGACATGAGCTTCGTCGGCCCCCGCCCCGAGCGTCCCGAGTTCGTCGAGCGGCTGAGCGAAAAGATCCCCTATTACGCCAAGCGCCACTACATGAAGCCCGGCGTCACCGGCTGGGCCCAGGTCTGCTACCCCTACGGCGCCTCGGACAAGGACTCCCTCGAAAAGCTGCGCTACGACCTGTACTACATCAAGAACTACAGCCTGATGCTCGATTTCCTGATCATTCTCGAAACTGTCAAGGTCGTGCTCTACGGCCGCGGAGGAAGGTAGTCCCCAAATGAACAAGTGCCTGGTGTTTGTACTGATGCTGCTGATGTGGGCCGGCTCCGCCCTGGCCGGCGATTACGTGATCGGCGACGGCGACCTGCTCAAGGTTTCGGTCTGGGGCGTCCCCGAGCTGAGCGTCGAGGTCACGGTGCGCCCCGACGGCAAGATCACCCTGCCGGCCGCCGGCGACGTGGTCGCCACGGGCCTGACCCCCGTCGCCCTGAGTAAAGAGCTCGCGGTGGTGCTGGAGAACTTCGTCAAAAAACCCATTGTCACCGTTTCGGTCAGCCGCATCACCAACAACCGGGTCTATGTTTCCGGGGGCGGCGTCGCCCCCCAGGTGATCAGCCTCACCGGCCGCACCTCCCTGTTCAAGCTGCTCTGCAGCCTCGGCAGTCTCGAAAACGTCGACCTCAGCCGCGCCTACCTGCTGCGCCAGGACGGCGAGCGCAAGGGGGGCTTTTACGAAATCTACGTCAAGGGCGAATTCTCCCGCGACTTCGACCTCAAGGCCGAGGACATCATCTTCCTGCCCACCAACGAGCGCAACAAGGTCTACGTCGTCGGCGCCGTTCAGGCCCCCAAGTACATCATCTACCGCGAAGGGATGAAGGTCCTCGACGCCATCCTCGAAGCGGGCGGGTTCACCGAATACGCCAAAGAAAACTCGGTCATCATCCACCGCCAGGACAAAGACCAGATCAAGGTCAGAATCGGCAGCGTCACCGAAGGCAAAGACGTCACCCAGAACGTGGCCCTGACCCCTGGTGACTATGTGATCGTGCGGGAGGGGATGTTTTGAAAGGCGGTGGGCAGGAGAAAAGCCTAGTGGACCGTGGGCCGTGGGCAGTGGAACATAACACGGCCACTGCGTACCAGCTTTTAACGGATCACTGTCCACTCACCACGGGTTACAAGTTTTAACGGATCACTGAACACGGACCACGGTTCACAAGTTTTAACGGATCACGGACCACTGTCCACGGATCACGGTTCATAAGTTTTAAACAGACCACGGACCACTGTCCACGGTCCACCGGATTTTAAACAGACCACGGACCACTGTCCACGGTCCACCGGATTTTAAACAGACCACGGACCACTGTCCACGGTCCACCGGATTTTAAACAGACCACGGACCACTGTCCACGGTCCACTGGATTTTACAGATGGAAAACCAATTCAGCGAAATATTCAAATACCTCAAAATGATCCAGAAGCGGCGGTATCTGTTTCTTGCCGTCTCTTTGCTGGTGATGACCTGCGTTACCGGGGCAAGCTACTATCGGCCCAAACAATACATGGCCGACAGCACCGTCTTCATCGAGCGCAGCGTCATCAACAACCTGATCAAAGGCATCGCCGTCACGCCGGACATGGATGATCGCATCCGGGTGCTTAAATATGCCCTGCTCAGTCGCGACATCATCGGCAAGGTGCTGGCGGAGCTCGATTGGGACACCCGGGCCAAAAACAGCGCCGAACTGCAGGACATGATCACCGACCTGCAGCGGCGTACCGACCTCAAGATCAAGGGGAACGACCTGTTCATCGTCTCCATCACCGACCAGGACCCCGAGTTCGCCCAGAAATATATAAACACGCTGGTGAGCACCTATGTCGAGGAGAACCTCTCCGCCAAGCGGGAGGAGACCTACGGCGCCAACCGCTTTCTGGACGAGCAGATCGTGCTGTTCAAGAAAAAGCTCGACGAGTCCGAAAACGCCATTATCGAGTTCCGCCGCAGCCAGGGGATCATGTACTCCGGCGATGAAAAGGTGCTGCTGCAGGAGGTCAAGGAATTTCAGAAAGAGATCGAGAACCTCAACCTCTCCATCGACACCCTGGGCGCGAAAAAACGCCGCCTGAAGAGCCAGCAGGCCGAGCTGGAGCCGACGGTGACCATCTTCAGCGAAAAGCTGAACAGCGACCGCATCGCCCAGCTCCAGGCCAAGATCGCCCAGTTGATGCTTTCCTACACGGAAAACTACCCGGAAGTGGTTCGGCTCAAGGCCGAACTCGATGGGTTGAAGAAGCGCATCCAGGAAGAGGGGGCCCCGAAGCCGGCGGAAACCCAGACCCTTTCCGTCAACCCGGTTTACCAGGATGTGACCCAGAAGCTCCTCGACGTCGAGGCCGAGATCAGCTCCCTGGAGGCGCGCCGCGACCGGCTTATGGAATTGTCCACCGAGCGGGAGAAGGAGCTCCAGTTCGTCCCCGAAACCAAAAAGCAGCTGACCATGCTCATCCAGGAGCGCGATTCGCACAAGAAGATCTACGAAGAGCTGCTCATGCGCATGGGCCAGTCCGAGGTCTCCAAGCAGATGGAGATCGGCGACAAGGCGACCACCTTCCGCATCGTCGACCCGGCCATTTTCCCTGAAGTCCCCGTCTCCCCCAACATGGTCAAGATGCTTTTGCTGGCCATCGCGGCCGGCTTCGGCTGCGGCTTCGTGGTGGTGTTCCTGCTCGACAGCGTCGACACCTCGGTCAAGGACGTGAACCAGCTCGACGGGTTCGGCGTCGAAGTTCTCGCCGTCATCCCCACCATCACCGACCAGGCCGTCGCCGCCTCGGTGCGCCGCAAGGATGTCCTGGTCTACGCCTGCGCCCTGCTCTACTTCGGGGGGATTGTTTCGCTGCTGGCTTGGGAAGCGCTTAAAAGGCTCTCGTAAGGCGTGAGGCGTAAGGCGTGAGGCGTGAGGGGGAAGGGCGAAGGCTAAAGGCTGAATTGGCCACGGATAAAATCTGATTTTCACGGATAAGGCAAAAACTTGGGAAAGCAAAAAGCTAATTGGACGCGGATGAACGCAGATGGACGCGGATAAAGTCTTTAAAGCCAACAGCAAGGAAAACGATTTTGCTCTCATCTGTGTCCATCTGATTTTATCTGTGTTCGAAAAACGTTTTCGGGTTTTGCCATATCAGGTTTGATCAGATTTTATCCGTGGCCAATTTAGGTTTCAGATTTTCACCAATTACGATTTACGAATCACGAATTACGGGTTTCCAAAGAGGGGGTTGCAGTAAATGAGTCGTATCGACAAGGCCATCGAAAAGGCCGCACAGCTTCGGGATGTCACACCATTGCCGGTCGCTCCGCCGAAGGTAGAGCCTTCGGTAAGGGTTGAGCCGCCGCGCAGGGGGCGCATGGAGCGGCTGCTGGAGGTGGAACCGCTGCCTGTCGACAACCCGTTCCTGGTGGCTTCGGGCAAGGCGCTGCCGGCGGTGGCGGAGGAGTACAAGAAGCTCAAGTCGATGGTGATCCGCCTGACCAAGGGCAAGCAGTTCAAAAACTCCCTGGTGGTCACCAGCACCGTCGCCGCGGAAGGCAAATCCCTGACCGCCCTCAACCTGGCCACGACCCTGGCCCAGGAGTACGACCACACCGTGCTGCTGGTCGACGCCGACCTGCGCAAGCCCAGCATCCATAAGCTGTTGGGCCTGCAGCCCCAGGTCGGGCTGGTCCACTGCCTCAAGGGCGACGCCTCGCTGGAAGACGCCCTGGTCAAGACCGGCATCGGCAAGCTGGTGGTGCTGCCGGCCGGCGGGGTGGTCTCCGACCCCGTCGAGCTGCTCTCCTCCAACCGGATGAAGCAGATCATCAAAGAACTCAAAGCCCGCTACCCCGAGCGTTACGTCATCATCGACACCCCCCCGGTGCTCCCCTTCGCCGAAGCCCAGGTCCTCGCCTCCCAGGCCGACGGCGTGCTCTTCGTCATCCGCGAAGGCTGCGCCAAGGCGAGTCATGTCAAAGAAGCGCTGGAGACGGTCAAGGGGGTCAATCTGCTCGGGGTGGTGTACAACGACTCCAGCGTGCGGCAGAAGAAGGGGAGTTATTATTACTACTAGTGGTCTGTGGGCCGTGGACAGTGGGCCGTTGAATTCACTGCAAAAACCAAGGCAATTGGACGCGGATCAACGCAGATAAACGCTGATCAAGGCGAAAAAAAAAGCTTTTTTATGTTTCGGTTTTAAATCCGCGTTCATCAGATTTTATCCGCGTCCAAAATGAAGTGGTCAGTGGGTCGTGGACAGTGGGCAATAAAAACCAGTGATAAGTGGGCATTGATTAGCAGAAAATTCGTGAACATTAGTGTCCATTCGTGGCCAAAGAGGTTTTGCTTGATCAGACGTGATCAGATCCGATCCGTGGCCAATTAAAAGGTTTATGATTTGAATCGTTTTGTTGTTTGCATTGTTGTTATAGGGCTGATCCTCGGCAACCTGACCGAATCGTGGGCGCGGGTGGACTTCAAGCCCTATGTGTCCCTGCGCGAGGAGTACACCGACAACCTGTTTCTCGACCCGGCGGACGAGTCGTCGGACTACATCACCACGGTCCTGCCGGGCCTGGGGCTGCTGTTCGACTCCAATTACCTGAACCTCGATCTGGATTACGGGCTCAAGTTTCAGTTCTACGAGAGGAATACCGAAGAAGAAGAGACGGACCCGAGCGACACCCAGCGTATCCGGGCCGTGGCCGACTTTTTCCCGGAGCGGGATTTTACCCTGCGGGTCAGCGACGAGTTGACCCGGGTCACCGTCGACGAGCGGCGGCAGGTGGTGGACGACAACCCCGTCGTCAACAAGACCAACCGCAACCGCCTGCTGGTCAACCCCCAGTATCGGCTCCGGGTGATCAAGAAGTTTCGCGCCACGGCCGGCTACCAGTACGAAAAGATCGACTACGACTCCTCCGAGGGGGACGACTCCGAGCGGCACGCGGCCAGCCTCGACCTGGAGAAAGACCTGCTGAATAACAGTTTCACCCTGCTCGGGGGCGTCTCCGCCGCCCTGCACGACGCCGACAGCACCGACGATTACCACCGCGAAGACGCCTTCGGCGGCGGCATCTGGCGGGTCAACCCCAAGCTCACCCTCGAAGGCCGCGCCGGGGTGACCCGCATCGAGTACAGCGGGCGCGACGATTTCTGGATCAAGACCGGCAGGGTCGGCGGGGCCTACAAGTTCAGCAGCCGCTGGGCGGGCAGCGCCTACTACTCCGAGGAGTTCAACGTCTCGGTCAACGACGGCTCCTACAAAAACCGCAAGGCTACCGCCTCGCTGGCCTTCACCGAGCGCGTCTCGGTGATCCTCTCCGGCGACGCCCGGCGCAGCCTCTACCAGCGGCTCGACCGCGAAGACCGCGCCGCCGGCGGCGACCTGGTCATCAGCATCCCCCTGCGGGGCAAGGTCACCGTCGACCTTCACGGCGACTGGGAATACCTCAAGTTCCTCCCCGAAGACGAAACCGCCCACCGCTACGGCGGCGGCGCCAACATCGGCTGGCAGTTCAAGGTCGTGCGGCTGGGGCTGGGGTACAAGTACCGGGAGAACAGCTCGAATGTGGATGTGAATGATTACCGCAATAACATCTGCTTCGCAGAAGCAAACTTCAGGTTTTAACTGCGGGAATTAGCCACGGATAAGGTCTGATCAGATCTGATTAAAAATGAAAAACATTGAACATTCTGAAATAAGCGATTTGATAATTTGTTCTTTTTACAATGTTTATAATCGGTTAGGCCATGGATTTTTAGAGAAGGTTTACCGAAATGCGCTCCAGATAGAAATGGAAGAAAAGGACCTTGAAGTTGAAAGTGAATATCCTATTTCTGTTTTTTATAAAGAGACCATAGTTGGTGAGTATTTCGCTGATTTGCTAGTAAATAATTGTATTGTGATTGAGGTTAAATCATGCAGAAAGCTTGTATCTGAACATGATGCTCAGTTGTTTAATTATTTGAAAGCAACAGGAAGAAAAGTAGGTCTCTTGTTGAATTTTGGACCAAAGCCAGAGTTTAGAAGAAGGGTTTTTGGATAATCCTAAAGGATGAAATTAGCCACGAATAAGATCTGATTAAATCGGATAAGTCAAAAGAGTGAAAAGAATATTAATTTACTTGGAAAAGCCTTTTTCGATTGTTAAATAAATCAGATTTTATCAGATTTGATCCGTGGCTAAATAAGGATTTTTAAAGTATGTATGAAAGCTTTTTCGGTCTGAAATCCAAACCTTTCGAGCTGGTGCCGAACCCGGCATTCCTGTTCCCCAGCGCGTCGCACAAAAAGGCCCTGAACTACCTGCAGTACGGGATCAGGGAGCGGGCGGGGTTTATTCTGTTCACCGGCGAGGTCGGTGCGGGCAAGACCACCATTATCCGCGACATCGTCAACAATCTCGAGGACGACGTGGCGCTGTCGCTGGTGTTCAACACCTCGGTCAACGGTGAGCAACTGATCGCCATGATCAACGAGGACTTCGGGCTCGAGGCGACGGGGAAGGGCAAGGTCGAGCTGCTGCGCGAGTTGAACGATTTTCTGGTCGAGCGGGCCGCCGAGAGGGTCCGGCCGATCCTGATCATCGACGAGGCGCAGAACCTCTCCGCCGAGGCGCTGGAAGAGATCCGCCTGCTCTCCAACCTCGAGGCCGACAGTTTCAAGCTGATCCAGATCATCCTGGTCGGCCAGCCCGAGCTCAAGAAGGTTCTCTCCCGCAATGAACTGCGCCAGCTGCGCCAGCGCATCAGCATCAACTGTCATCTCGACTCGCTGAGCCGGCAGGAGACCGAGGACTACGTCTACCACCGCCTCGAGACCGCCGGCAACCGCGCGGCCCTCGACTGGCAGAAGGGGACCTTCGACGCCCTGTTCAACTACAGCGGCGGGATCCCCCGCCTGATCAACGTCTTCTGCGATTTCGTGCTGCTCGCCGCCTTCGTCGAAGAGACTCGCCAGCTGACCCTCGCCATGGTCGAGGAAGTCATCGGCGACGTCGCCTGGGTACCGCCCAATGTCCCTGCGGTCGAGAACTCATCACTTATCGCTCATCACTCATCACTAAATTTCGAAGAAATCATCGAGCGTATCGACCGCCTCGAGGAGCGCTTCTCCCAGCTTGACGCCGTGCAGCTCGGCAAGGAGCATTTCGCCGAACGCCTCGCCGCCCAGGAGGTGATCCTGAAGAAGCTGGTGGACAGGCAGGAGAAAGATTTCCGCAGGCTGGAGGATGGCCTGGCCAAGATCGCCGAGGTCCTGGTGGAGATGCGCAAAGAGGGGAAGGCGGAGAAGGCTGCCGCGGCGAAGCCCAAACCGATCGATATTCTGGAGCCTCGGGTGCAGGTGCAGAAAAGAGGGGTCTGGGCGCGGATTTTTGGGTGAGAAACACTGCTGTCTCATAGTTTGATCAAAAAATAGAAGGCCCGGAGACTCCAAAATGTTATAATGAGTTCGCCAAAACCATAATAACAATAAGGAGTTCCGAGCCGTGGCCCATTGTAGCACCGTTCTTTCTCAAATTGTACGAATTTTTCCGAGACATGAATTTCAATCCCTGGCGAACAAGCATCACGTCGGGCAGAAGTTTCGTTCGTTCTCCCGCTGGACCCAGTTTGTCGCCATGCTGACAGCACAGCTGACAGGTCGGAGCAGCCTGCGGGATGTCGTTGACAATCTCAGCGTTCAGGGCAGCAAGCTCTACCACTTGGGCGTCAAGGTGTTCAGCAGAGCCACCTTGGCGCGCTGTAACGAAAGTCAGCCGCACACTCTTTACGAAGAGCTGTTTCAGCGCCTGTTGGCCCGCTGCCAGTCAATGGCGCCACGGAACAAAAGCTTCAAACTCGACGGAAAAATCTACCTGCTGGATGCTTCCCTGCTCGACCTGACACTCTCCCTGTTTCCTTGGGCCAAGTACCAGAAGAACAAGGGGGCGGCCAAGCTTCATGTCGGGCTCGATGCCGACGGCTATTTACCCGCCTTTGTCGATCTGACCGAAGGCAAGGAGCATGAAATCAACCATGCCAGAGAGCTCGAACTCCCCAAGGGCTCCTATGTGGTCTTCGACCGAGGCTACACCGATTACACCTGGTATCAGGAACTGTGTGAGGACGGGGTATTCTTTGTCACCCGCCTCAAGAGCAACGCCATCGTCACGCCCGGCAAAAAACGCCGTGGCCGCAAGAGCCCGGGGGTGATCGAGGACCGAGAAATCCATTTGGGCAAGCTGCCCGAAACCTTCCGCTTGGTCACGTATCGGGACGAGGAAACGGGCATCATTTACCAGTTCGTGACCAATGCCTTGGAGATCCCGGCCCAAACGGTGGCCGATCTTTACAAAGAACGCTGGCAGATCGAGCTCTTCTTCAAGTGGATCAAACAGAACCTGAAGGTGAAGAGCTTCTTGGGCACATCCATGAACGCGGTGAAGACCCAGCTTTGGATCGCCCTATGTGCCTACTTGGTACTCTCGTTCCTGAAGTTCCAGTCGAAAGTCGGAGCTTCGTTACAGCGCATGTTGCGGATATTACAGCTAAATTTATTCGAGAAGCGCGATTTAGAAGAGCTATTCAAGCCGTCTCCACGCAAAAACACTATACGAAACAATCAGTTAGCCCTGCTGTGAATTTGTGAGACAGCAGTGGGTGAGAAAGACGAAAGGCCTAATTGGACGCGGATGAACGCAGGTGAACGCGGATAAGATCTAAGGGCAAATCAAGAAATGAGGAATAACTTGAAAGCTTTTTTGTTTTTAAATCCGCGTAACTCAGATTTGATCCGCGTCCAAAACAATAAGTTATCCAAGTATGGGTTCTAAAATGCGAGATATTTCATTCATTATCCTGACCTGGAATTCGAAAAAGTTCCTCGATGACTGTTTCGGGTCGATCGTGTCCAAGTGCCAGTCGGAGGGGATCGACTTCGAGATCATCGTCGTCGACAACGGCTCAACGGATGGCAGCGAGGCCATCTTCGGCAAATTCCAAAAGGAGAACCCTGGGCGTTTTCGTTCCGTTTTGCTCGGCAAGAATACCGGAACGACCTATCCGCGAAATATCGGCATGCGGGAAGCAAACGGCCGCAATATCTGCATCCTTGATTCCGACACCGAGCTGGGGGAGGGGAGCCTGATGGATGCCTTGAGCAGGCTTGACCGGGATGACTCCATCGGGCTTCTGGTGCCGAGGCTGCTGCTCCCTGACCAGTCGGTGCAGAACTCGGTGAAAAGGTTCCCGACCTTCTGGCAGAAGCTGAGCAAAATCCCCAAGGCGGTCTTCGGGGTGCAGGTGCCGAATCTCGATTTCTATTCCGAATTTCCCTTCACCGAAGAAACCGATGTGGATACGGCGATCTCCGCCTGCTGGCTGTTTCGTCGCGAGTTGACAGACCAGGTCGGGTACCTGGACGAGAAGATCTTCTATTCCCCTGAAGACCTCGATTACAGCGTGCGGGTCCGCAAGGCGAAAAAACGCATCCTCTTCTACCCCGGCTTTACGGTCCTCCATCACACCCAACAGATTTCGCACAAAAAGCCATTTTCCAAGGTGTCGCTCAGCCATTTCGGCGGGCTGCTCTATTACTACCGCAAGCACGGTGGATGGTTTTCCGCCAAGGGGCTTTACCGACAGACGGGCGCCTGATTTTTTCTGGATATTGAATGATTCGCAAAATTGCCGACAACCTGAACTGGCTCCCCCATTATTTCGCCCGCGACCTCAAGCGGCGGTTTTTGGGGCCGCATGTAAAGCCGAAGCATATTTACTTCTGCATCTGCGACCATTTCGAGCCTTACTGGAATAAGGCCGACAAGGCGACGGCCCGCAGACGGCTACAGCGCTGGCTGGACGAATGGCCGAAGATCGCCGAGAAGTACCGGGACTCTGATGGTGAGATGCTGAAATACAGCTTTTTCTATCCCGAAGAGGAGTACCAGAAAGACGACCTCGACGCTTTGGCAGAGCTTTGCCATGCAGGGTATGGCGAGGTTGAGATCCACCTGCACCACGACAACGACACGTCAGAGAACCTGCGGCGGACGCTTCTCGATTACAAGAAGCGGCTGCATGAAGAGCATGGGCTGCTTTCGGTGGATAAGCGCACCGGGGAGATCGTCTACGGGTTTATCCATGGCAACTGGGCTTTGGATAACTCGCGGCCGGATGGGCGCTGGTGCGGGGTGAATGACGAGATCACCATCTTGCAGGAAACGGGGTGCTATGCCGATTTCACCATGCCTTCGGCGCCGAGCAATACCCAGACCCGTAAGGTGAATAGTATTTACTATGCGGTGGATGATCCTGGCAGGCCCAAATCCCATGATTGGGGCAGGGATGCCCAGGTAGGGGACAGCGGTGAAGGGTTGTTGATGGTTCAGGGTCCGCTCTGCCCGGCATGGCACAACCGAAAATTTGGTATTGTGCCGAGAATCGAAAATAGTGGCCTAATTGCAAGCAATCCGGTTACCGAAGGGCGGGTGCGGGACTGGATCAATCAGGGCATTTGCGTGCGGGGAGCAGAAGAGCACATTTTCGTGAAGTTGTATGCCCATGGTACCCAGGAGGAAAACCTGAAGTGGTTTTTCGACCAGCAGGGTGCTGACGCTCTTTTCGCTCATCTTTCAGGGGGTGCGGAAGAAACCGGTGCAGCCCGACACTACGTAAGTGCCAGGGAGATGACCAACGTTATCCGAGCATTGGAATCTGAAAGCCCGATGGGCTTGGATTTGATGCGCGATCACCTTTTCGGTGTGGGACGGAGGAGCTTGCCATCTGGCGAGGCTGCCTGATTTGATGCTGTTCTTTTTGCTCTGCCTGTATATCTCACTGTATTACATCCGGCCATTTGAATGGATGCCGGGGCTGTATGGCAGTCCGATTTTCATGGTGCTTGGGGTGGTCTCGATTGTGGCCCTCCTTATGGCTTGGGGGAGCGGGAAGATTAAGTTGTTCAGATACAAAACCGACGTCATGATGGTCGGTTTCGTAATTGCGATCGTTCTTTCTCATCTCAGTCACGGTTACATCGGCGGGGCTATTGACGGGGTGCGGGACTTCTTGCCATCAATCGTTGGCTATTTTCTGGTAGCGCATGCCCTTGACTCGGAAAAGAAGGTCAACGGGTTCGTTTTCCTGCTGACAGGTTTGACGATCTTTCTCGCTTACCAGGCGTGGCTACAGTCGGTGCATGGGGTTTCGTGGGGGGGGATGGAGCCGTTAATTCAGTATCAGAATGCCGAGGAGGGGAGGGTTGGATTGCTTCGTGTCCGCTGGTTTGGCCCGTTTAACGATCCGAACGACTTCGGGCTGGCCCTCGTATTGCCGGTGCCATTTCTGGTTAACCTACTGGTAAATCGCAAATACCTTTTGGCCCTCTGCCTACCTCCCCTGATTTATGCACTCTATTTGACCAACTCGCGGGGGGCGGTGTTGGCGTTGCTCGCTTCGGTGTTTACTTACCTGGTGTTGCGTTTTAGAAGCGTGAAGGGGGTGGCGGTCGGGCTGGTTCTGGCAACGGCTCTGATGGTGTTCGGGCCGAGCCGGATGGCGCAAATTTCGGCGGAAGAGGAATCGGCTTATGGACGGGTGGAGGCTTGGCACGCTGGTTTTCAGATGTTTAAGTCTAATCCAATTTTCGGGGTCGGGAAGGGAATGTTCACCGACTACCATTACTTGACGGCGCATAATTCCTACATGCTGGTACTTGCAGAGTTGGGCTTTGTCGGTTCCTTCTTTTTCCTCGGGCTATTCTTCTACCCCTTGCGCTGGGGAAAGCGGAACCTTTTTCGCGAAACCGAATCACTGGAAGCCGAACGGAGGCGGCGTTTCGTGGCCGCCTGCCTTGCTGGCGGCGTAGGACTTCTGGCGGCTATATTTTTTCTCAGCAGATCCTATATCCTCCTGCCCTTTATGGTGTGCGCGCTGATGATGGCAAGCATTTACGGCCGGGGGGGGGGCTTAATAGGGTGCTCGCGGGAAGAGGTTGCTGAACGTTTCAGCTGGGGCAGCGTAGGCGGGATGGTCGTCGCGCAGATTGTCGGGATTAATATCATCGTAAGATTAATGTTGTGAGCGCGACATGCTGAAAAACGTTCTTGCCAACTGGTCCAATATCATCCTTTCAGTAGTTTCCGTATTCTTTCTCTACCCTTTCTGCGTCCAGGTTCTAGGGGAGGAGCAGTATGGGATATGGCTGCTCATCTCCTCGATTACCGGCTACTTTGCCCTGTTGCAACTTGGCGTCCCGTTGGCCAACGTCCGTTTCATCTCCAAATACTATGCTCGGGGGGAGATGGAAAAAGTTAACGAAGTGGTCAGCTCGAACTTCCTTTTTTTTTCAATCTCTGGTGCCGTGGTGTTCATCTGCGGTATCGGTATTGCCTTTTTGATTGATGTCGTCTTCCAAGTGCCGCCAGAGTTCCGGCGGGTTGCCAGGTTGGCGACCATTATTGTCTCTCTTAATGTTGCCTTGAGTTTTTCCTTCGAAGTATTCGAGGGGTTGCTGCATGGGTTACAAAAATTCGTTTATTTCAACATGGTCAAGAACCTGCTGCTCTTGGTGCGGGTTGTTCTAACCTTTGTCGTTCTGAAATACGAAAACGGGATGCTGGTCCTTGGTGAGTTGCTTATGGGGGTAACATTACTGCAGGCTGCTTTCTTTTATATCTTTGTTCGATTCAAGCACCCAGAGATACGAATTAGAAAAAAATATTTTAACTTTGATGTCTTCAAAATGGTGGCCGGCTACAGTTTTTATGTTTTATTATTTCAATTCGCTAGTAAAATTAGCTTTAATACTAGCTCAATGGTTGTCGGGTCGGTAATTTCGGTCCAAGCAATCGTGTTTTTCACGATTGCCAATAATTTCATTATCTATTTCATGCAACTGGTGTCTGGTGTATCCAATGCCATAATGCCTAGGGTAAGCCAGTTTGACGCGCTTAACAAAAAAAGTGGATTGCAAGATATTTATTTGAAGTACAGCAGGCTAACCGCCTTCATCGTGGTGCCGGTCTGCTTCGGCCTCTTTATTTTTGGCGGCGACTTCATTGCTCTCTGGATGGGGGAGAGATACCGAGAGGTGTCGGGCAATATTCTTTCAGTTCTCACTCTCTCATCTCTCTTTTTCCTCGTGCAGAGGGGGGTGGCCTTCCCGATCCTGATGGGGACGTCGCATCTGCGGTTCCCAACCTTTTTGATGGCCGGGACGGCGTTGCTGAACCTTCTTCTGAGCCTCTGGTGGGGGTCGGTCTATGGGCTTTATGGGGTGGCTTGGGGGATGACAGTTCCAAATTTTGTGAACACCGTTGGCCTCATCTGGTACACCTGCAGAGTCCTTAAGGTCCCCGTCAGGGACTATCTTTTCCGTGGTGTTTTGATTCCGCTTAGTGCCGGCATTTTTTTTTCTATCCCTGGCCTCTTAGTTCATCGAGCAATTTCAATTGATTCCTACTTGAAATTTTCAGGGATGATTTTTGTTTCAGTTGTTGTTTATTTAATCTGTTGCTTCGCTTTTTACATGGATACGGAAGGCCGAAAAGAAGTTTTCAGGAAATTCGGGCTTTCTTTTGTCAGTTGAGGATGGTTTGGAATGGATATTTATCAGAAGTTATACCAGAGGGTTCTTTTTCCTGCTTTCGAAGCAGGAAAGGGCAGAAATACTGCGGCTCTTTACGAGGCGGCTTGTCAGAGCCAATGGCGCTCCCTCGATGAACTTCGTTCAAACCAGCTTGATTCCCTTAGGAAACTCCTTGTTTATGCCCAAAAGCATTCAACCTATTACAGGCAGCTTTTTTCGGCTTGGGACTTCAAACCGGATCGCCTCCAATCTTTAGGCGATCTGGAAAAGCTCCCGATTCTGACGAAGGATCTCATCAGGAAAAACTTCAACGACCTCGTCTGCGCACCCTATCGTGCTTCGCTTTGGAAAAAATCAACCGGAGGGTCCACCGGCCAACCCCTGCACTTTGGCTATACCAAGGAGAGTTACGAATGGCGGGTTGCCATGTCGAAAAGGGGGTATTCATGGTTGGGGGCTGGCCCCGGGACAAAGCAGGCGCATATATGGGGAGTAAGCCTAGAATCCAGGTCAACAATAAAAAAATTGAAAGAATATTTTCACCAACGGTTCGATAGGCATATTTACTTCAATTGCTTTGATTTCGATTTTGAACAGATGCTGTGTTGTATGAAAAGCCTTGAAAAATTTCAACCTGACGCGATAATCGGCTATACCAACCCATTGTACGAATTTGCAAGGTTCATATCTAGTAACGGAGAAACACTTTTCCAGCCAAAATCAATTCTTAGCGCTGCAGAAAAACTTTACCCATTTCAAAGAGAATCTATTGAAAACGCCTTCGGTTGTAAGGCTTACAATACATATGGTTGCAGGGAGTTTATGCTAATTGCTTGCGAGTGCGAAAAACGAGAGGGCCTTCACATAAGTATGGAAAACTTGATAGTAGAAATCCTTCAGGATGACGGCAGGCACGCCAAGCCAGGGGAGATGGGGCGGATCGTGATCACAGATCTTCATAATTATGGGATGCCCTTTGTCCGATACGAAATAGGTGATTTAGGGTTAGTATCCGATCTGCCTTGCTCTTGTGGGCGCGGGTTGGAGTTGCTCGGTGATGTTGTTGGGCGATCCTTAGACGCCATCCAAACGGTCAATGGCAGAAATCTTCCTGGTGAATTTTTTCCTCGGTTGTTTCGGGAACTGCCAGAAGTTTATAGATTTCAGGTCACACAAGAAAGTTTAAAGCTGCTTGTTATAAAGTTAGTTCTATGCGAACCATTTTCTAATAAAAAAATGGAAGAACTTAAACATCATATCAAATGTGGCGTCGGGCAAAATATGGAGATCCGATTTGATATTGTCCCTGATATTCCCTTAACTGCATCAGGAAAATATCGAGTCACCATTTCAAATTTGCAGCCTGTTAGCCATGAAAATTAAAGTCCTGCATGTAACACTTGGTCTACATGTTGGGGGCCTGGAAAAGTTCGTCCTTGACCTTGTTTTCGCTCTTGGTCTTACAGTCGATGCGAAAATTGTGTGTCTGGAAGAGGCCGGTGGGCTTGCCCGTGCTTTAGACGTTAAGGACGTATTTGAAATCGGAAAGACTCCTGGTCTACGTCTGGGTATTATTGCCGAACTGGCTAAAATCGTGAAACGGGAGAAAATCGATATAATCCATACGCACAATCCTGCCCCGCATTTTTACGGTTCCCTGGCAGGTCTGGTCTGCGGCGTACCGGTAGTGCATACGAAACATGGGCGTAATTGCCCAACGCATAAGAAAAAAGTATGGCTCAACCGAATCTCTTCAGCCTTGACCAAAATGGTTGTCACGGTATCAGAAGACTCAGCCTTGGTTTGTCGGGAGATTGAAAAGATCCCGAAAGGGAAAGTTCGGACGATTCTGAATGGGATAAACACGGAGGTTTTTTCGCCCAAGGGGGAGAGGCGCCTGCTGAAAAGCCTGGGTATCGATGATGCCACCCCAGTCGTTGGAACAGTTGCTAGGCTGGTTCCGGAAAAGGATCACATCACCTTGCTGAAGGCCTGTTTGGTGCTCACGCGAGCTGGCCACAAGTTTCGCTTAATGCTGGTCGGTGATGGGCCTATGCGACAGGAACTGGAAGATTTTGTCGCTAAAGAAGGGCTCGATGAGGTTGTTATGTTCATGGGCACCAGGCATGACGTTCCGCAGTTGGTGCCCGAGTTCGATGTTTTTACGCTTACCTCGCGCACGGAAGGGGTATCCCTGACCCTCTTGGAGGCGATGAGCTGTCAGATACCGATTATTGCGACCGATGTTGGTGGCAACCCCGAGGTAGTTTCGGACAGTGTGACCGGATTCATCGTTCCGGCTGGCCAGTATGAAGCCGTCGCTGACAAAATTTCCACCTTATTAAGGGACCCTGACCTTCGAAAGAGGATGGGACAGGCCGGTAGGGAACGCGTTTTAGGGAAATTCGGCATAGAAGGCGCGGCTAGGCAGTACCTTGAGATTTATCAAGCGGTGTTGAGGCCTAAATGAAACAGCGTCTTTTGTTTCTATCGAATCTGTATCCAAATCCTGCCCATCCGAATCAGGCCACCTTTAACTACCAACAGGTTAAGGCCCTTTCCGACCTGTTCGATGTGTCTGTTCTTTCGCCAATTCCATGGGTGGATCGAATTGGCGCCAAAGTTGGTAGGCAGGTGGCAGATAAGAATTCTCATGCGTACCCTGTCTATTGGTACCCACCAGGAATAATGCGGGCTTACTATGGAAAGATGCTGTTGAGATCCGTCAGTGCTACAGCAGAAGCCATGCATCGGCAACGCCCCTTCGCTCTGGTTATTGGTGCGTGGCTTTACCCGGATGGCTGGGCGGCTGGAAGGTTGGCCGAAAAGTGGCGGGTCCCATTTTACTTGAAAGTTCATGGTACTGACGTTAACCGTCTTTCTCCTGGTGGGGTATTGACCAAGGTGTCGTTGCAGGCAATCGCCCGAGCGAGGGGGGTCATCTGTGTTAGTCAGGCATTGAAAAGCCGATTGGTTGACTTTGGTGTTCCAGCGGCCAAGTGTCACGTTGTTTACAATGGTGTCAACGACCAGATTTTCTATCCACGAGATAAAGCCGATTGCCGGCAGACGCTGAGGTTGGGCGCTGGAGAACGACTGCTCCTTTATGTTGGCAACCTTTTGAAAACAAAAGGCTTGGGGGAATTAGCGGTCGCTTTCTCGCGCAGGGCGCGGGTGAATTCCAACGAAAGGCTGATTGTGGTCGGGGCTGGGCCTTGGGAGAGGTGCTTTCGTGAATGCATTGCCAGGGAAGGTGTAGCGGAAAGGGTTTATTTTGCGGGGAGCATCAGCCATCGGGATATCGCTATTTGGATGAATGCTGCGGACGTTCTTTGTCTTCCCAGCTATATGGAGGGCGTCCCAAATGTGATTCTTGAGGCCCTTGCATGCAATACCCCGGTTGTCGCAACAGCGGTAGGTGGCGTGCCAGAGTTGGCCAGAGAAGATGATAGGATTACATTGGTCCAACCAAGGAATCCAGAGAGTTTGAAGGTGGCTCTTGAAAAGGTATTCCTTGGACCCATGCTGGGTGAGCGACGAATAGCAGTTCAGTCCTGGCGGGTGAATGCCGCCACATTGGCATCTATTTTGTCCGGGGAGGATGGATGATTTTTGAGGACATCAAGGCCAAAGCGCGTTGGCTTTATGGCGCAGATACACACGGGCTGGTTGCGAGGGCTTGGCTGAGCGATGCGACCCTCAGTATGGTCCTCTATCGGGCTATGGCATGGTCGAATAGACGCCTGTGGGCCAAGCCTATAGCCCTTCTTTTCCATAAGCTTAATTCGGTTCTATGTGGTTGTGTCATCGGTTTAGATGCTAAGTTCGGTCGGCGCTTCATTATTCTGCATAGTGTCGGTGTGGTCGTTAATTCGGCTGTTACGGCTGGTGATGATGTTGTAATAGAGAGTGGTGTTGTGATAGGTGCTGAGAAAGGGAAAAGTCCTAAATTGGGATGTAAAATCTTTTTTGGATCAGGTGCCAAAGTATTGGGAGACATTAGAATAGATGATGGTTCAATTATTGGAGCGAATGCTGTTGTAGTTAAAGACGTACCTTCAAATGTTGTGATGGGAGGAGTTCCGGCGAAAATATTGAAAAATATTGAGTCGTGAATGTGGGATTTATGTAAGGTAAATATTTGATATTTTTCAATAATAAACTGAGGGGATACATACCATATGCTGCAGGAAAAATCTTGTCCAAAAGAAATACTTTGGATTAAGGCCGACCCACTTCATCCACTTGATTCAGGCGGTAAAATAAGAACCTATCAAATGTTGAAAGAGTGGCACAAGAGGCACAATATTACATACATAGCTTTAATAACTAAATCTACTCCGAATGAAGCCAAAGAACGGGCAGGGGAATATTCTTCCAAGCAATTTTGGATCCCTTGTGAGGATGAGCCCAAGGGAAGCTTTAAATTCTATCTTGAACTTTTAAAAAATCTATTATTTTCGGACATGCCTTATGTTATTGATAAATACTACAAAAAAGAGGCCCATCAAAAAATTAGTGAAATTGTAAAAGAATACAATTACGACATTGTTGTTCTAGATTTTTTGTCAATGAGTAGAAATATCATTAGTAAAGACTTTCCAATGGCTAAGTCAATTGTTTTTCAACATAATGTCGAGAGCCAGATTTGGAAAAGACATTACGAAGTTTCAGGAAATTTACTGAAAAAAGCTTACATGTATTTGCAGTGGCAACGTTATAAAAGTTATGAGGCGAAAACATGTTCTCAATTTGCAGGTGTCATTGCTGTGAGTGAAGCCGATCAAAAACAGTTTAAAGATCAGTTTAGGTTGGAAAACGTGCTTGGTTATGTCCCTACTGGCGTCGATGTTGACTTTTTCTCTTCATGTGTTTATCAGCCAGAGCCGGGTCATATAGTGTTTTTAGGGTCGATGGATTGGATGCCAAATATTGATGGTATAATTGAATTTTCGAAAAATATATACCCCCTAATTAGGGAATCGTTTCCGACTGCCAAGCTTACAATTCTTGGACGTAACCCTACCTCCGCAGTGCGTAAACTTGCAAATTTGGATAACAGCATATCTGTGACGGGAAGTGTTGACGATATAAGGCCTTTTATTGCCCGTGCTGCAGTCTCTGTTGTGCCACTTCGCGTCGGCGGTGGTACGAGGATTAAAATTTTTGAAACCATGGCAATGGGAGTCCCTGTAGTGTCTACGACAATAGGGGCTGAAGGGTTGCCTGTAGTTGATGGCGAAAATATATTTATCGCCGATAAGTCTGAAATGTTTGCGAGTAGGGTGATTGAATTACTGCAGGGTCAAGATCGTGCACTGGAAATAGGAAGGGCTGGACAAAAACTGGTACGTGAGCAATTCACGTGGGGCCCTGTAGTTGATAAGTTTGATCAGATGTGCCTTGGGGTGGTTGGCGGAGTTAAGAACTAATAAAAATTGGGGGGTATATAATGAACATTAGTGTTTTTGGTTTGGGCTATGTCGGTGCTGTATCCGCAGGTTGCTTAGCTAGAGATGGCCATGTCGTAATTGGCGTTGACCCTAATCTAACAAAAGTAGATCTAATTAACCGGGGGCTTTCGCCCATTATTGAGAATGAAATTGGTGAAATTATTTCAGATGGTCTTAAGTCAGGACGACTTTCAGCCACAAATGACTCTGTTGCTGCTGTTCTTAAAACCGAAATCTCACTTATTTGTGTAGGGACACCCAGTCAGCTAAATGGTAGCCTTGATTTAAAGTATGTTCGCCGTGTTTGTGAAGAGATTGGTGCTGCGATCGCAAAGAAGACGGCTTTCCACGTGGTCGTTGCGAGATCGACTATATTGCCTGGAACTATGCGAGATGTTGTTATCCCAACGCTTGAGGAGAGTTCAGGAAAGAAAGCGGGCATTGACTTTGGTGTCTGTAATAATCCAGAATTCTTGCGCGAAGGCACGGCAGTTAACGATTACTTTAACCCTCCTAAGACTGTAATAGGTGAGACAGATGAAAAAAGTGGTGAGATGTTAGCCCAAATTTATGCATCCCTAGATGCTCCTCTTGTTCGCACCGATGTCGCTACAGCGGAAATGGTCAAGTATACAGACAATGTATGGCATGCATTAAAAGTTGGGTTTGCAAATGAAATTGGTAATATTTGCAAGGCCTTGGAAATTGATGGGCACCAAGTAATGGACATCTTCTGCCAAGATAAAAAGTTGAACCTTTCGCCTTATTATTTAAAGCCCGGCTTTGCCTTCGGCGGCTCATGTCTTCCCAAAGATGTTCGAGCGCTAACCTATAAGGCAAAAATTCTTGATATAGAAACCCCTGTACTTAATGCAATCCTCCCAGGAAACCAATTGCAAGTACAGCGTGGACTTAAAATGATTATGGGCCATGGAAAACGTAAAATTGGGGTCCTTGGGTTTAGTTTTAAGGAGGGTACTGATGATTTGCGCGAAAGCCCTATTGTAGATGTTATAGAAAGTTTGATTGGAAAAGGATATGAACTGAAGCTTTACGATAAAAACGTGAATATGGCCACCATAACTGGCGCGAATCGTGACTATATTTTAAATCATATTCCACATATTTCACGGTTAATGGTTAGAAGCGTTCAGGACGTATTGGAGAACTCTGAAGTAATTGTAATTGGAAATGGATCAAAAGAATTTTCCGATGTTTTAAGGCATATCAACAGTGGTCAAATTGTAATTGATTTTGTTAGGATTGGGTCTAATCGAACCCAAAAAGGTCGTTACGAGGGGATTTGTTGGTAAAAATGTAATTATATCAATAGGGGTGGCTGTTAAGTTCTATGAGGCATGAATTCTTTTTTTGTTCGGCGATATTCCTCCAAAAGGAGTGTTAAAGTGAGAAAACATTTCCTTTTAACCTTGATTCTCAGTTGTATTGGATTGCAGGGTATTGCATTTTCATTTGGTCCTCCCGATTACCTTCCTGATGGTGCGCACCCACGCATTTGGTTGAATGCTGCAGAGCTTTCCCGGTTAAATGCTAAGCAATCAGCAAGCGATGCCGACTGGGTTGCCCTGGAGGCGTGGTGCGATGCCCGTCTGGGAAATACAGCCGATTCCAACGAGGGCGGCATCTCCTATGACTCTGGCCAGGTTTACTGGATGGGTTATCGGATGAACGGGTATGCGGAATACCTGATGAATTTTGGGCTTGCATATCAGGTGCTTAAAGATGATAACCCATCAAAGGCAGCAAGCTATGCGGCTTATCTGCGAGAAATCCTGATCGAAGGCATATACAAAAGCCTTAGCGTGGGGGAGGAGTATAACGGCCTCAACGCCATCAGGCCTGGGGAGCGGAATGGTGTCACGGTTAATGCCGGCGAATCTGCGGCAATAGGGACCCCCCTTAACTCCTATAAGCTCGGGTATTCATCCCGTGGGATTGCCGCCGTTCCGATTGTCTATGACTGGATTTATGACACCTTGAGCCCACAAGATCGGCTGGACCTTGAATCTATGATGTATCGCTGGTTCGATTGGATTCGGGGGGTTCGGTCAAGTTATAACAATGGCGTTTTAGTAAGCGGTGTTCGATACCATGAAGACCGGAATGGAGATTGCACAGGGACAAACAACTGCACTGATGTCTCTGATAAATCAACCAAGGCATATACCTATGGAGATATGGCCAATAACTTCATGGGTGGGCATGCTTACCTTATGTCCTTGATCCCAGTGGCCACATACGGGAGCAATCCAGATGCAGCGACTTATTTGTCTGCATACAAGTCAATCCTCACCGGGACGATACTCGAACAGGTAGAAAACGACCTGAAGTTATCCGGCGGGGACACCTCAGAGGGGTGGAACTACGGCAGTGGTTGGATTTATGCCCTCCCCGGAATCTATGGTTATTATACTGCCACCGGCGATCCACTTATATCTGGCTCCGCCTGGCCCGAGGAATTGGTTCACGCTCTTGTACACCGGACTGGCCCCGATTTGGTCAGTGTCCCAATTTACGGCGAGTGGACCGGGAACACAATTGGTGTGCATCGCCGCTATCCGGCCTATACATTTACAGGGATACACCAGCGGCTAAACCCCTCTTCACAAATTGGCAAGGTCGCCCAGACCCTTGTGGATACCGTTCCTTTTGCTGACACGGCGCCCCCTCTTTGGGTCAAAACCCTATGGTATCAAACAGATATTGACTCCGCTGGGTTTTCGACCCAGCCTCTCTCATATCTAGCCAAAGGCACGGGCTTTTTCACCAGTCGCTCGGATTGGGATAATAGTGTAGGTTCGATTTTTTCTTCGATTCGGCTTGAAGGGAAATCCTATTCGGGGCATGAAGTCTTTGACGAGGGGCATTTTACCATACAGCGCGGGGCGGATCGTTTGTTGACACATGAGAACATGAATCGGGCTTCCGCATCGCATAATACGGTAGTTTTTAACAACTCCGACCACTGGGCTTCAAACCCCGATCAAACAGTGCCAGCCGTTGACAGGGTGGAGGACGGTTTGGCTTATTCGTATGTTTCTGGGGACATTACTAACGCCTACCAACGGGTGTGGAAAACCGACAAAGCAAAACTTTTCAGGCGCTCCATGTTGCATATCCGGCCCGGATTCTTCGTGGTTTGTGACGTAACACAAAGCAACTCGGCTGCGGGAAACCTCAAGGAATGGTACACACAATACATGGCCGATCCGACGACTTCTAGCGACACCATTACCGTCACCAAGGGAAGTAGCAAGGCTTTCACCAAAACCCTTTACCCGACTGGCGGCACGTTCACCGAAACAGTTCCGGCAACCGGCTACTGGCGGGTCAAATACACCCCCGCCGTGACGCAGGAGTACGACCAGTTCCTCCACGTCATCGAGGCGACTGACAAAAACCAACAGGACATGACTGAGACTGCCCGAATTGATGCGGCATCCGGAAACATGCGGGGCGTCTTCATCTCTGACCCTATCAACCCCGATGGCAGCTGGGTAGCCATGTTCTCGGCTGACAAGGACGGCGCTTTGGTGAGCGAGGATGTCACCTATGTCGTCCCTGCAGATCCAGGGTACCCTCCCTATGGTTACGGGCCAAGGCACATACTTGTTGATCTTGTGCCCAATGTCGAATACACCTTCATTGCCCCAAAGAACAAGAATGTTGACCAAGTCTTTACTCTTAAGGCTGGCAGCTATCCAGAGGAAGGGAGAGTCTACTATGCTTCTGACAGCGGTGTCATTGCAACCGGAAGGCTCAGCGCTCCTATATTGCTGAAAAATTTAACAGGGGAGACAGACTAGTTTGACTATATAATTAATATGCCAATCTTATAAACTCCTGCTGTTTAATTCTAAAATTAATGATACAAAAAAATTTTAAGCCTATTAATGTCTTGGTATTAGGAGGGTGGGTACTGGCTGCTGTTGTTTCAATCCGTCCAATGCTTTGGCGACCGATTCCTGGTAGTCAACTTTATTCTGCCGATCGCATTTCGCAATTCTCAGTATTGGGGGAAGTAAAGCCAGGGGGGATAGTCTTACTTGGGGACAGCCACATTGACAGAGGAGAGTGGTCCGAACTCCTTGAGGTTTGCAACGTTTATAACCGTGGGATTGGTGGGAATACCGTTGGTGGTGTACTGGATCGTTTGTCTGAAGCCATTTACGGGAAACCTGCTGTAGCAATATTGATGGTTGGTTTTAACGATTTAGCAAAGGGACTTGACCCAACCTCTATTGCAGACAACTATGAAGCCTTGGTTACCGATATCCCTAAGGTTGCCAAAGATTCCCTTATTGTAATAAATGCCGTATTCCCAGTTAATAGTTCAATCTACAGAGGTGATGTCAATAATCAGAAAATTGCATTGCTGAACTCAAAGTTAAAAGAGTTAGCCGCAAGGCATTCTGCAATTTTTCTTAATATAACACCTCAATTGGTTGATGAAGACGGAAATTTAAGCGCGAATTACACTAATGACGGAATACACCTTAACGGATCCGGATATATTCAATGGGCTCACGCAATCAAAGACCTTTTGAAACAAAAGGAGTAGATGTGAGTACATCACGCATCCCTTGCCTGGATGGCATTCGCTGTATTGCCGTGGCCTTTGTCCTGCTTGCCCATTGCAATGGCACGCGTTACTTCACTTTGCCAGGTCGCCTTGGTGACTTACTTCATGTAGGTAACCTTGGGGTGCGGATTTTTTTCGTTCTCTCTGGGTTTTTGATAACAACCCTCCTTCTCCAGGAGCGAGAAAAATATGGACAGATTTCTCTCAAAAATTTTTACATCCGTCGGACCATAAGGATTTTCCCAGCTTTATACTTTTTTGTCGCATGCGTCGTCACTGCGAATTCATTTGGTTGGATACAACTTTCGTTTTCTGATGTATTGCACTCCCTCACCTATACCATGAATTATCATTATGATCGTGGTTGGGAGGTTGGTCATTTGTGGTCATTGGCTGTGGAAGAGCAATTTTATTTGCTATGGCCTATTGCTCTCATTTTCTTTGGGAACCGGAGGGGGCTTTGGTTTGCCCTTGGAGTAGTTGTCGCAGTACCGATTATCCGGGTTTTGACTTGGGAGTTTTTCCCATCTCAACGTCCAGGTATTGGAGAAAGTTTTCAGACTGTCTGCGATGCTCTTGCCACCGGTTGCCTTTTAGCTGGCCTTCGACATTACTGGGGAGCACCTAAAATTAAAGACCGATGTATTGGTGGTGTATGGGTCCCGCTAATCGCATTTGGTGTTTTAACTCTGAATTATTTTAGTAGCTATATTTCAATTAGTTATACGGTAGGGACCACTTTGATGAATTTTGTCATTGCCCTTTTAATTGATTGGGCAATTCGAAATCCTGAAACAAGAACAGGGCATGTTCTCAACTCAAGAATTTTTGCATACTTGGGAGCTTTAAGTTATTCCCTATATCTTTGGCAGCAGCCTTTCCTTAATAGGGCGTCAGAATCAATATTATGCGCATTTCCACTAAATATTATCCTGGCATTTGCTGCGGCAATTTTTTCGTATCATTTAGTTGAGCAGCCCTTTTTAGGTTTGCGGACCAAATTTAGAAAACCGGAACCTCTTGGAACTATTAAGAGGGAGCAGGTGGCTGCTAGCGAACCCGAGCCCTCTTAAGGGTGGTCCTTGGGTTGGAGCAAGGTAACTGCTGACAAACATAAAGAACCAAGTGAATATCAGGCCTAATTTAGGCTTATATGCCAATTTCGGGGTATAAATCGGAATCAAATTCGCATTTGACCTTTTTGGTGGGGGGGGACTTTTGACATTTTCAAGAGCTATTTCCAATAACAAGTTTCCGCTTCTGTTGTCCCTTCCGTTGTTAGCCGCGGCCTATGCCACAATCTTCCCTGGCATGGTCGATCAGTGGAGCAATGACCCCAACTATTCCCACGGTTTCCTGGTCCCGGTCATCTCGATTTATTTCCTCCTGCAGAAGAAGGCCGAGCTCAACGCCTCCCCGGTTCGCCCAAGCAATCTGGGCTTATTGGTCATCCTCGGCGGCCTTGCAATGCTGATCGTCGGTATCGCCGGTACCGAGTATTTCACCATGCGCTCGTCGCTGGTTGTTCTGCTGGCCGGCATCGTCCTTTACCTGTTCGGCTGGCAGGTCTTCAAGATCCTGGCCCTGCCCATCGGTTTTCTGATCTTCATGGTCCCGCTGCCGTACATTGTTTATGATGCGGCCGCCTTCCCCCTGAAGCTCTTCGTCGCCAAGTTCTCCGTCATCTCCCTCAAGGCCCTGGGCGTCATCGTCATGCGCGAGGGGAACATCATCATGTTCCCCAACACCGTCCTCGAAGTCGCCGACGCCTGCAGCGGCCTGCGTTCGCTGATGTCGCTCATCGCCCTGGCGGTAGCCTTTGCCTTCATGTCGCAGAAGACCGCCTTCAAAAAGACCTTCCTGATCCTGATGGCGATCCCCATCGCGATTTTCACCAACATGGTGCGGGTGATTGTGACCGGGTTTTTGGCGCAGTACTACGGTGCGGCTGCGGCGGAGGGGTTTTTTCACGAGTTTGCGGGGATGGCTGTGTTTGTGCTTGCGATGGTGCTTTTGGTCGGAACTGGTGCTGTGTTGCGGAAGGTTGGGGGTGAGAGAAAGGCTTGAAAAGCTGTAATTGGACGCGGATGAACGCGGATTAACGCGGATAGGGCAAAACCTTTCAAGGCTGAGGAACTGTTAGGTTTTTTAGTTGTTCCGCGTTTATTCTGAAAATCCTCGTCCCATGTTGTTTTCGGTTTTAAAGATACTGCATTAAGGGAAGAGGCAAAAGGCTTAATTGGACGCGGATGAACGCAGATGAACGCTGATAGGGCAACACCTTTTTAGGCATAAGGAGCTCTTGAACTCTTTTTGATTGATCCGCGTTTATCCTGAAAATCCGCGTCCCATATTGTTTTCGGTTGTAAAGATACTGGATTAAGGGAAGAGGCAAAAGGCTTAATTTGACGCAGATGAACGCGGATAAGGACAGGGCCTGAAGGAAATCTTATTTGTTATGGAATTAAAAGAATACGATCTAACCAATCTTATTATTTGTTGTTTTTATAATGTTTATGGGCAGCTTGGTTATGGCTTTCTGGAAAAAGTTTATGAAAATGCCTTGGGACTTGAACTCGCAGCCAAAGATCTCAAGGCTGTAGCCCAGAGCCCCATTATTGTTTCATATAACGGCCAAGTCGTTGGAGAATATTTTGCCGATCTGGTTGTTGAGGACAAGGTAATTGTTGAAATAAAGGCAGTGAAAACGCTTCTTCCAGAACATGAGGCGCAACTTCTGAACTATCTTAAGGCTACTGATGTTGAAGTGGGGCTTCTTTTGAATTTTGGTCCAAAACCTCAAATTGTGCGTAAGGCCTTTGAGAATGGGAGGAAGAAAAGTCAAAGAGTACGCGGATGAACGCAGATGAACGTGGATAGGGTCAATTCCTTTCAAGTTCTACTATTGTTTTTTTGGTTTGATCCGCGTTTATCCTGAAAATCCGCGTCCAGAAATGCCTTTCGTTTTGGTTTTGTTACCACTTGGGTGGTTTTGTCGGAGATGGGGACAGAGAAAAAACTGGTAACCCCAATTGGACGCGGATGAACGCGGAAGAACGCGGATAAGGTCAAACCCTGTGAAAATCTGGCTTTTGTTTTAAATCCGCGTTTATCCTGAAAATCCGCGTCCAGAAATGCCTTTCGTTTTGGTTTTGTTACCACTTGGGTGGTTTTGTCGGAGATGGGGACAAAGAAAAAACTGGCAACCCCAATTGGACGCGGATGAACGCGGAAGAACGCGGATAAGGTCAAACCCTGTGAAGATTCGGCTTTTGTTTTAAATCCGCGTTTATCCTGAAAATCCGCGTCCCAACATGGTTTGGTTTATTCCTTTTCCTTTGGAAGCTTGGCTTGTTTGACAAGATTAGGAGAGTCCATTGATCTCAAAATATAGGTTATTTATTGTTTACGGGCTCTTGATCGCCGCGGCCATTTTCGTCCACACCCACGGTGACGTCTACGTGCCCTCCAGCAAGCCGCTCGAGGAGATTCCCCGGCATGAGAACGGCTGGCGGATGGCGGAGGAGACGCGTTTTGATGAGCGGGTGCTGGAGGTGCTGAAGCCGACGGATTATATCTCGCGGATGTACCAGGACGGGGAGGGGAAGAGGGTTTCGATCTACCTGGGCTACCACGGCGGCGGGCCGGAGAGCGGGCCGATTCATTCGCCGAAGCACTGCCTGCCGGGCAGCGGCTGGCATGAGATGTCGTCGGTTTCGGGGGAGATGAACCTGGGCGGGGAGCGGATTAACCTGGTTCGGTCGACTTACCAGAACGGTTATGCGAAGGAGCTTTTCCTTTACTGGTACCAGGTGAAGGGGCGGACTCTGAATGACGAGTACGCGCTGAAGTTCGCCGAGGTGAAGAACTCGATCCTGCACAACCGGAGGGACTCGGCCTTTGTTCGGGTCTCGGTGCCGTTCGAGGAGGATGTGGAGCAGGCCGTGGCGGTGGGGGAGCGGTTTATCCGGGATTTTTATCCGCATATTCAGCGGGTTTTGCCTAACTGATTGTGATGAGTGATGAGTGATGAGTGATGAGTGAGGGCGGGATCAGAAAATCGAGGGCAATTGGACGCTGATCAAATCTGATAAAGTCTGATTAAGGCTAAAAGCGAAAGGCGGAATGGGACGCTGATCAGGTCTGATCGGATCTGATAGGGCAGAAGCCTCAAGGCGGGGTCTGAGAATCAAGGGCAATTGGTCGGGGATCACATCTGATCGAGTCTGGTTAATGCGGATAAGGCTAAAGGCGCAAGGCTGGTTGGGACGCGGATCAAATCTGATGAACGCGGATAAGGCAAACCCGTCGAAGATCTGGTTTTGGCTTTTTTTTCCGCGTTTATCCTGGAAATCTGCGTCCAAATATGATCTTTGCAGTAGTGGGTTAATAAGGCAAAAAATCAGGTAGCCTGATTGTCAGGCAATTTTTTCGAGGCGTTCGGCGATCCAGATTTTAATAACGGCTTGGCGGGGGACGCCGAGGCGCCGTGCCTCCCTGTCGAGGGATTGCAGCATCCAGAGGGGGAAATCCACATTTACCCTTTTCTGTTCCTGCTCCGGGCGCCGGGCCTTGCTGAGATCCAGGTGCTTGGTAATGTCTTCTCCGGCATCGAATTTCTTGTCGAAGTCAGATGCTTTCGTTTTCATACAAAGAAACCTCTTCTGCTCGTGACCGCCGGACGGAGATGATCCGAATTATAGTCTGGCGGTAGGTTATGATCCCGGACCAGTGTTTTTTGCCAATCCTGCCGATGACCAGGTAGCGCGGTTCATCGAGGTTTTTTGCAGGGATTTCAAGCAGGTCTGGGTCGCTCCAGAGGGCCTGCGCCTCGACGAAGTCGATGCCGTGCTTGGCCAGATTGGCGGCACTTTTTTCCGGGTCGAATTCGAAGTGCATGGTGTTTGAAATATACCTGTTAGGTATATGGTTGTCAATTTTGGGTGTTTAGAGAAGGCAAGGTCGGAAATCCAAGGGCAATAGGACGCTGATCAAATCCGATCAAGTCTGATAGGGCAAAGGCTTAAGGCGGGGTCTGGGAATCAAGGGCAATTGGTTGGGGATCACATCTGATCAAATCTGACAAGGGCAGATATGGTCAAGCCATGAAACGTGCTGGTTTATTTTAAATCTGGGGGTTGACGGGGGGGAGGGGGGCCGATAAGTAAGATTAAAAGAGTTTGACCTCTTGGCTTCAACAAGGTAAGAGTTGATGAGAGGCCAAACCCAAGAAATTTGATGAGGATAGGGAGCAAAAAAAGATGCCAACCACGAAAGAACTGGTGAAAGAGATTGAAAAACTTGCCCCTTCTGAGCGGGTTAAAATAATCGATCTCCTCATTCGGGACACTATCAAGCCTGACGAGGCGATTGAAAAGATCTGGGTTAAAGAAGCGAGCGCTCGTTGGGATGCTTTTGAGCGTGGGGAGGTCGAGGCTGTTTCCTACGATTCGGTCATGGCCAAGTATCGCAAGAAATGATGAAAATCGCTTTTCTCCCGCTGGCGCAGGCTGAACTTGACGATGCCTTTGCATGGTATGAAGAACAGGCAGTCGGTCTCGGGTACGAGTTTCTCGACGAAATCGATCAAACAATCCGGCTCATAGCGAGTTTTCCAACCCTCCAGCCGCTGGTTGGTGAAAAAGTCAGACGTTGCCTCGTCAACCGCTTTCCCTATGGGATCTTTTATGGTTTGAACGGTGATGCTATTACAGTTGTCGCCGTTGCTCACTTGAGGCGAAAGCCTGCCTATTGGATTGAGAGGGAGTGAGAATAATTGCGCATGTTGGAGTTGCTTGAGGATAAGACTGATGCGCAAGCTGTGGCAGAATTCCAGGAAGCCTACCAGGCTGGCCGCGAGTTTGTGGTTCCCGCTGAAATCCTTCGCCGCGAGCTCGACGGAGAGTCGCCGGTAAAGTCATGGCGCGAGCACCGGGGCCTGACTCAGCAGGACCTCGCAGATAAAGCCGGAAACAGCAAACCCTACCTGTCCCAAATTGAACCCGGCAAGCGGCAGGGGACCGTCGATACTCTTGCTGCAACTGCAACTGCAACTGCAACCGCAAGCGCTTTGGGCGTTCCGTTGGAAGTTGTGACGGATTGAGGTCCCTTGGCGATCCTGACGAGGGGTTGGAAAAATCTGGAAACCAAGGGCAATTGGACGCTGATCAAATCTGATCAAGTCTGATAGGGCAAAGGCTTAAGGCGGGGTCTGGGAATTAAGGGCAATTGGTCGGGGATCACATCTGATAAGGGCTGATAATTGCGGATTTAAGACCGGGGATTTTAGAGAAGTTTTTGGTTTGATCCGCGTTTATCTGCGTTCATCCGCGTTCAATTTGCTTTTGTTTTTTTCTTTTAGACAGGCAAAATCAAGGGCAATAGGACGCTGATCAAATCTGATCAAGTCTGATAGGGCAAAGGCTTAAGGCGGGGTCTGGGAATTAAGGGCAATTGGTGGGTGATCACATCTGATAAGGGCTGATAATTGCGGATTTAAGACCGGGGATTTTAGAGCAGTTTTTGGTTTGATCCGCGTTTATCTGCGTTCATCCGCGTTCAATTTGCTTTTGTTTTTTTCTTTTAGACAGGCAAAATCAAGGGCAATAGGACGCTGATCAAATCTGATCAAGTCTTGAAGTGGTCTACTAACCCCGGACACCAACTAAGGTGGTATATTGAGCCACCTTCAAGGAGTGTTCAGAGTTATGGGAAGACGGACCTTTACCAAAGAGTTCAAACGCGAAGCCGCCGGACTTGTTGTGGATCAGGGCTATTCAATAGCCGAAGCCTGTCGTGCGACAGGTGTCGGGTCAACGGCCATGAGCCGCTGGGTTAAACAGCTTCAGGGCGAATATGGCGGAGTGACACCGAAAGCACAGGCGTTGACACCCGAGCAACAACGAATCCAAGAGCTAGAGGAACAAGTCAGAAAACTGGAAAGAGAGAAATCGATCCTAAAAAAGGCTACCGCTCTCTTAATGTCGGACGATCTAAAATCTTCGCGCTGATCGACCACTTAAGGGAGCATGGAAACGTCCAGCAGCTGTGTTCATTATTGGAAATTCCCCGTTCGAGCTATTACGACTATCGGGATCGCCGCAAAAAAATTGATGTCGAGCGTTTGCGGTTGCGCGCTAAAGCTACTGAAATATTCAACAAAAGTCGCCAGTCCGCAGGCAGCCGAAGCATTATGAGCAAGCTACGCCAAGACGGTGAAATTGTCGGGCGCTTTAAAGTTCGGCGGCTGATGAAAGAAGCTAATCTCGTCAGTAAACAACCCAGGCCACCCGCCTACAAAGTGGCAAAAGTTGAGAGGCCGGACATACCGAATCACTTAGATCGACAGTTCGATGTTCAGCAGCCAAACCAGGTCTGGTGTGGCGATATCACTTATGTCTGGGCACAAGGGCGATGGATATATCTCGCCGTGATCCTGGATCTGTACAGCCGCCGAGTCGTTGGTTGGAGTCTGTCTGAAAAAGTCGATGCCGATTTAACTATTGCGGCACTTGACCATGCTTACCAGTTGCGCGGGCAGCCTACGGCTGTGACGTTTCACTCAGATCAAGGCTGTCAATATGCCAGCAAATCATTTCGCCAACGCTTATGGCGTTATCGGATAAAACAGAGCATGAGCCGGCGGGGCAACTGCTGGGACAACGCACCGATGGAGCGTGTGTTTCGCAGCTATAAAAGTGAATGGATGCCTTCAGCCGGTTACACATCTTTCGATGAGGCCCAAAAGGATATTGGCCGATATCTTATGGATTATTACAACTGGTACCGCCCCCATCAGAGAAATGGCGGGCGTGCTCCTGCTGTCGCGGAAAAAAATCCTATTTTACTGTCCGGAAATAGTTGACCACTTCATCTGATAGGGCAAAAGGCTTAAGGCGGGGTCTGGGAATCAAGGGCAATTGGTGGGGGATCACATCTGATAAGGGCTGATAATTGCGGATTTAAGACCGGGGATTTTAGAGCGGTTTTTGGTTTGATCCGCGTTTATCTGCGTTCATCAGCGTCCAATTTTCTTTTGTTTTTTTCTTTTAGACAGGCAAAACCTAGGGCAATAGGACGCGGATCAAATCTGATCAAGTCTGATAGGGCAAAAGGCTTAAGGCCGGGTCTGGGAATCAAGGGCAATTGGTGGGGGATCACATCTGATAAGGGCTGATAATTGCGGATTTAAGACCGGGGATTTTAGAGAAGTTTTTGGTTTGATCGGCGTTTATCTGCGTTCATCCGCGTCCAATTTGCTTTTGTTTTTTTCTTTTAGACAGGCACAACCTAGGGCAATAGGACGCTGATCAAATCTGATCAAGTCTGATGGGGCAAAGGCTTAAGGCCGGGTCTGGGAATTAAGGGCAATTGGTCGGGGATCACATCTGATAAGGGCTGATAATTGCGGATTTAAGACCAGTGATTTTAGAGCGGTTTTTGGTTTGATCGGCGTTTATCTGCGTTCATCCGCGTCCAATTTTGAATTTGTTGGTTCTTGTTTGTGTTTTTAGCTTTATCCGCGAAAATCAGATTTGATCTGCGTACAATTGCCTTTCGGTTTTTGCTTGGTCAGCTTCCAACTTAAGGGTTTTGACTGCTGCAACGCGGCAGATTTTTTAATTCAGGAGATTGACTCATGGTTTCTGTGGAGGATATCAAGGCGCGCAAGGCGCGGATTGCATTGGTGGGGCTCGGGTATGTCGGTCTGCCGCTGGCGGTGGCCTTCGGCAGGAAGGCCGAGGTGGTGGGGTTCGACATCAGCGTGAAAAAGGTGGAGGAGCTGCGCAAGGGCTTTGACGCGACGGGGGAAATGACGCGGGAAGAGCTGGCCGATACCCGCATCCAGTACACCACCGACCCGGCACAGCTCAAGGAGGCCTCGTTCATCATCGTGACGGTGCCGACACCCATCGACGAGTTCCGCAAGCCGGATCTCTCGCCCCTGGAAAAAGCCTCGGCCACCATCGGCCGCAACCTGGCCAAGGGGGCGATCGTCGTCTATGAGTCCACGGTTTACCCGGGGGTGACCGAGGAGGTCTGCGTGCCGATTCTGGAGCGGGAGTCGGGCCTGCGATGCGGGGTGGACTTCAAGGTCGGTTACAGCCCCGAGCGGATCAACCCCGGTGACAAGCTGCACACCATCGACAAGATCGTCAAGGTGGTGGCCGGGCAGGACGCCGAGACCCTGGAAACCGTGGCCCGGACCTACGAGCTGGTGGTCGACGCCGGGGTGCACCGGGCCTCGAGCATCAAGGTGGCCGAGGCGGCCAAGGTCATCGAGAACACCCAGCGCGACCTGAACATCGCCCTGATGAACGAGCTGGCGATCATCTTCAACCGCATGGGCATCCCCACCATGGAGGTGCTGGAAGCGGCCGGCACCAAGTGGAACTTCCTGAGATTCACCCCCGGCCTGGTCGGCGGCCACTGCATCGGCGTCGACCCCTACTACCTGACCCACAAGGCCGAGGCCATCGGCTACAACCCCCAGGTGATCCTGGCCGGCCGCCGCATCAACGACGGCATGGGCAAGTACGTGGCCGAGATGACCGTCAAGAAGCTCATCCAGTCCGGCAAGGCCGTCAAGGGTTGCCGGATCCTGGTGCTGGGCCTGACCTTCAAGGAAAACATCCCCGACATCCGCAACAGCAAGGTGGTGGACATCCTCGCCGAGCTGCAGGAGTACGGCGTCGAGGCATTGGTCCATGACCCCTTCGCCGACGCCGAGGAGGCGCGTCATGAATACGGCGTGGAGCTGACCGGCCTCGACGGCATCGGCAAGGTGGACTGCGTGATCCTGGCGGTGTCGCATGAGGCCTTCAAAAAGCTGGACGCCGCCTGGCTGCAAGAGGTCTGCGCCAACGGCAACGGCGCCGGGGTGGTCATCGACGTGAAGTCGTTCTTCGACAAGGGCGCGGTCGAAGGGCAGGGGATGGTTTACTGGCGGCTTTGAGGGGGGGGAGGGCCCGTAAGGCGTAATGCGTAAGGCGTGATAGGTAATAAGTATTTAGGACTGCATTTAAACTGATTACGCATCATGCATCACGCATCACGGGTCTTAGCCCTTTACGACTTACGCATCACGTATTACGAATTACGGATTACAGGGAAAAATGCAATTCAACAAAATCAAAGAACAACTCAAGCGCAGCCCCCAAACCTGGCTGGTGACCGGGGCGGCGGGGTTCATCGGCTCGCACCTGCTGGAGTTTCTGCTCTCCCATGGGCAGCGGGTGGTGGGGCTGGATAATTTTTCGACCGGAAAACAGGCCAACCTTGACGATGTTCGGGCATTGCTGACGCCGGAGCAGTGGGCGCGGTTCACCTTCATCGAGGGTGATATTCGGGAACTTGTCGATTGCCAAAAGGCCTGCGCCGGCGTCGATTACGTGCTGCACCAGGCGGCGCTGGGGTCGGTCCCCCGCTCGATCGACGATCCGCTCACCTCGAACGCGAGCAACGTCACCGGGTTTCTCAACATGCTGGTGGCCGCCCGCGACTGCGGAGTGAGGCGCTTCGTCTATGCCGCCAGCAGCTCCACCTATGGCGACCACCCGGGGCTGCCCAAGGTCGAGGATGTCATCGGCCGGCCGCTCTCCCCCTATGCGGTGACCAAGTATGTCAACGAGCTGTACGCCGAGGTGTTCGCGCGCTGCTACGGCTTTGCATCCATCGGACTGCGCTATTTCAACGTGTTCGGCTCCCGGCAGGACCCGGATGGGGCCTATGCCGCGGTGATCCCCAAGTGGACGGCGGCCCTTCTGCAGGGCGAGACCGTGTTCATCAACGGCACCGGGGAGACGAGCCGGGATTTCTGCTACGTGAAGAACGCGGTGCAGGCCAACATCCTCGCGGCGCTGACCGACAACCCCGAGGCGCTCAACCAGGTCTACAACGTCGCGGTCAATGCCCGCACCAACCTGGTTGAACTCTTCGACCTGCTGCGCGACGGACTGGCGGCCCGCCACCCCCAGCTGGCGGAAGCCAAGCCGGTTCACCGCGATTTCCGCCCCGGGGACGTGCTGCATTCCCAGGCCGATATCGGCAAGGCCCGGCGGCTGCTCGGCTACGCGCCCACCCACACCATCAAAGAGGGGCTCAACGAGGCGCTGGGGTGGTATGAGACGCATTTGGTTTTGGGCCGTGGACCGTGGGCCGTGGGCCGTGGGCAGAAAATGCCGTAAGGCGTAAATCGTAAGGCGTGAGTAGTAATGAGTAATAAGTGATGAGTAAGTCGTCTTTGATTTTTACGCATCACGCCTTACGCCTTACGAATCACGGCCTTTCAACTAATCACTCATTACTAATTACTGATCACTGTATCAAATGCTAACCAACCTGCCCTCCATAACCGGGATTATCGCCGTTTTCGCCTTCATGGCCTTTCTGCTTGTCCAGAAGCGGCGGGACATTGCCGTGTTTTCTCTGCTGGCGGGGCTGGCGGGCTTTGCCGCGTTGGAAATTCTGGATCTGCTTTGTCTGTACCGGACGGATGATCTGCGTTCGCTGAAAAAAGGCGCGCTGATAGCCGAGTCGCTGCTGCCCTTCTGCTTTTTGTTGTTTTCGCTGAGTTTTGCCAGGGAACAGGCGATCCGGGGGTTTTCCTGGTTTTCCCGGGTCCTGCTGGCCGGGGCGCTGTCGTTTCCGGTTTTTGCTGCGCTGGCCCCGGTGGAGAGGGTTTTTTATTCACCCGATTTTGCCGAGGAGCGGATGCTGTTTCTCGGGCCTTCGGGATACTTCTTTTACGTCGGCCTGATGTTTTACCTGGCCGTGGCGCTCTTTCACCTGGAGCGGACCCTGGTGGCTTTACCGCGGGCCGTGGCCTGGCGCATTAAGTTGGAAATCGTCGGCGCGGGGACAGTGTTCGGCGTGTTGCTTCTCTACTACAGCCAGGCGCTGCTCTATCGCTCGCTGGACATGAACCTGGTGCCGGCGCGCTCGCTGCTGCTGGCCCTGGGCGTCGGGATGATGGGTTATTCGCGGCTGCGTCGGGGCGAGGCGAGCGCGGTGCGGGTTTCGCGGGACGTAGCCTACCGCTCGCTGGTGGTGGCGGCGGTGGGGATCTACCTGGTGGGCCTGGGCCTGCTCGGCGAGGGGATGCGCTACCTGGAGTTTTCCGCCCAGCGCTCGGTGTTCGTGCTGGTGGCGGTGCTGGCCGCCCTGGCCGTTTTGCTGGTGATGCTCTCGGAAAGGTACCGGCGCAAGGTCAAGGTGTTTCTGCACAAACACTTTTATCGCGCCAAATTCGATTATCGCAAGGAATGGCTCAGGTTCACCGAACGCCTTTCCTCGGCCCGCAGCATCGTGGAATTGCAGCAGGCCATTCTGGGCGCCTACTGCGAGACATTCGCGGTGCAGGGTGCGCTCCTTTTCCTCGCCGACCCGGAAGGGGAGCGCTTCGAGGCGGTCGCAGGCAGCCAGATGGGGCTGCCGACGAGAAGGTTCGCCGGCGAGGGGGCGTTTGCCAGGCACCTGGCGGATAAGGACTGGGTGTTCAACGTGGCCGACGAGCATTCGGCCGAGCTCGCCGATATCGAGTATTTCTGCCGGGAGCAGGGGATTGAGCTGGCGGTGCCCCTGCTGTTTGAAAAACAGCTCGAAGGAATTGTTTTCCTTGGGCAGCGCATCAACCCCGGCGAGACCCTGACCTACGAGGATTACGACCTGATGAAGGTGCTGGCCCACCAGGCCACCTCGTCGCTGCTCAGCCTGCACCTTTCGGCCCAGCTCTCAACCGCGCAGGAAATGGCGGCGATGGGCAAGGTTTCGGCTTTTGTCATGCACGATCTGAAGAACCTCGTCTCCAGCCTGGCCCTGGTGGTGGACAATGCCAAAAGCTACCTGGACGACCCGGAGTTCCAGGAGGACATGCTGGAAACCCTGGACGGCACCGTCAAAAAAATGAAAGACCTTATCGCCCGACTGAAAAACATGGAAGGCAAGTCCTCGCTGCAGCTCTTCCCCGAGGACCTGCTAAAAACCGCCCGCGACGGCATCCGCCTCGCCGGAGGGGATGGCATCGAGCTGAGCGGCGAACCGGTGCTGACCCTGATCGACGCCGTCGAGATCCAGAAGGTGGTATTGAACCTGGTGGTCAACGCCCGCGAAGCCTGCGGGGGGGAGGTCCCGGTGCGGGTCGCGGTGGGGAGCAACGGCATGGGTTTCGTTCGGGTCAGCGACCAGGGCAGCGGCATGAGCGAGGAGTTCATCCGCACCCGGCTGTTCAGGCCCTTCCAGACCACCAAGAAGAAGGGCTTCGGCATCGGCCTCTACCAGTGCCGGCAGGTTGTCGAGGCCCATGGGGGCAGGATCGAGGTCGAGAGCCGGGAAGGGGAGGGGGCGGTGTTCACCGTTTGGGTTCCCCTGGCGGAGCAAGAGTTAGCCGCTGAGGGCGTTGAGGCGGTTTAGAATGGCTTGAAAAAGCGAATTGGACGCTGATCAAATCTGATGAACGCTGATAACCGCAAAAGCAGAAGATATTGTAATTACAAACATGCCTCGTTGACTGATTTGGTCATCTGCTGTTTTTATAATGTTTATAATCAATTAGGATACGGTTTTCTTGAAAAAGTTTATCAAAAGGCTCTTCTCCTTGAATTGCAGGGAAAAGGGCTTGCTGCTGATAGTGAGTACCCGATCAACGTTTATTATAATGGAAATTCTGTTGGCGAATATTTTGTCGATCTTTTTGTTGAAGGAAAATTGATTGTTGAAATTAAAGCCGCTAAAGCATTGTCCATTGACCATGAAGCTCAGTTGTTAAATTACCTTAAAGCGACTAAGGCAGAAGTTGGTCTTTTGTTGAATTTCGGTCCTAAACCTGAAATTAAACGTAAAGTTTTTGAAAACAGAAGGAAATAATAGCCTTTACACCGAAAAATATCCAAGTTTATGAATTCAATTATTTTTTGATCGGTATTTATCAGATTTTATCAGCGTCCAATTGAACTGCTTTCCAAGGATTTTCGAATTGGAAAAACTACTTATCGTTGACGACAGCCCTGAAATTCGCAAACAGCTCAAGTGGGGCCTGGGGAAGAATTACCGGGTGATACCCGCTGGGGATGTGACCGAGGCGCTGAAACTGTTTCGCGAGCATGGGCCGAAGGTGATGACTCTGGACTTGGGGCTGCCGCCGGACGCGGACGGGGCAACGGAGGGGCTGCGCTGCCTGGATGAGGTGCTGCGGATCAGTCCGGATACCAAGGTGATAGTTCTTTCGGGGAACGAGGAGCGGGAGAACGCCCTGAAGGCGGTGCACCTGGGAGCATACGACTTTTACCAGAAGCCCATCGAACTGGCGGAGCTGAAGGTGATCCTGCAGCGGGCTTTTCACCTTTCGGCCCTCGAGGAGGACAACCTGCGCCTGCAGAAAGAGTTGCAGGGCGAGGCCCGCGGGATGCACGGGGTTTTCGGCCAGTGTCTGCAGATGGAGGAGGTGTTCACCACCATTCGCAAGGTCGCTTCGGCCGATGTGCCGGTGCTGGTGCTCGGCGAAAGCGGGACCGGCAAAGAGATGGTGGCCCGGGCCATCCATGCGCAGGGGCTGCGCAAGGACGGGCCGTTTGTCGCCATCAACTGCGGCGCGATCCCCGAAAACCTGCTCGAATCGGAACTGTTCGGCCACGAGAAGGGGGCATTTACCGGCGCCCAGGCCCGGGTGCAGGGCAAAGTGGAGTATGCCCACCGCGGCACCCTGTTTCTTGACGAGATTGGAGAAATGCCCCCGCAACTGCAGGTGAAACTGCTGCGCTTTCTTCAGGAGAAGGTGCTCCAGCGGGTTGGCGGTCGGGAGGACATCACGGTGGATACCCGCATTATCGCCGCCACCAACATCGACATCGAGAGAGCCATCGCTGCTGGGGATTTTCGCGAAGACCTCTACTACCGCATCGGGGTGATTACCGCCATCCTGCCGCCTCTGCGCGAGCGGGGCGAAGACGTGGTGCTGTTGGCGAACCTGTTTCTGCGCCGTTTCAGCAGTGATTTCAACAAGCGGGTGCGGGGGTACAGCGCCGCCGCGCTGCGCTGCCTGCGGGACTACCACTGGCCGGGGAACGTGCGGGAGCTTGAGAACAAGGTCAAGCGCGCGGTGGTCATGGCCGAAAATCCGATTGTCGAGCCCGAGGATCTCGGCTTCGCCGCTTCAGCCGCTCCGGCGGAACCGGACCTGCCCGCAGGGGGCGTCAGCGGGTTGAACCTGGAGGGTATGAGCCTGAAGGATGCCCGCAGCCTGGTGGAAAAGGAACTGGTGGTGAAAGCGCTGGAGCAGGAGAGCGGGAACATCGCCCGGGCGGCTGAACTGCTGGGGGTCAGCCGGCCGACCTTCTATGACCTGATGAAGAAGCACGGGATGCATGTTTGAAGGCGGTGAGGAGTGAGGAGTAAGGAGTAAGGAGTAAGGGGAGTTGCAAGCTTTTCGGCCCACGGCCCACCGACCACCGACCACCGACCACAAAAAAGCGGGCCATGAGCCCGCTTTTTTGCGTCTATTCCGTTACGAAATTCTCCGTCACGCTGGTGAAGACCGTCCCTTGATCATCTTCGGCGATGATCTTCCAGTAATACGTTTTCCCGGGTGCGAGATCAAAGGCGTCGTGGTAGTCGCTGGTGAGACCCGATACGACCACCGTGTCGCCAAGACCATCTACAGGATCCTGCCCCGGGTCGGGGAGGGGATCGCCTCCGTCGGTGATGGGGGGAAGCTCGCCACCGCCTCCTCCGCCACCGCCACCGCCGCAGCCAGCCGCAGCAAAACCGAAACCTGCAACGAGCATTGCCAGAGCGAGCCACTGCCGGACACGGCGGGTGCGGGCCAGGTTTAGCCCGGCGATCCCGAAGGCCATGACGCCGGCGAGGGCGCTGAGCGGGGCCGCCGGGAGGCCGGGGAACGTCGGGAGAGCGGGGGACGCCACCGCAGAGCCGGCGACGGGCAGGGCCGGATCGGTGCCGTACACCAGGGTGCAGGTGACATTGTAGCCGGCCGGCGGGGTGGTCCAACTGAAGGTGACCCGGGTCGTGGAGGCGAGCTCACCGCCGATGGGGGAGAGCAGGCCGGGCACCCAGTCGCTGGCGACTATGTTTGAATAGCTGGATTCATACCCCGAGGTGTCGTAGGCGGTGACGGCGAAGTAATATATTTTCCCGTCGTCGGGGAGATCCACGGAAGCGGTCGTGGCGTTGCCGACATCGATGGGGGAAGGGCTCTGGCCATTATCGGCCTCGGCCCCGTCGAAGGGGAGGTCGGGGGCGTCGGACCGGTAATACAGTTTATAGCCGGCCACGTTGGGTTCGGTGTTGGGGTCCCAGGCAAGGGTGATCTCCGCGCCGCGGACCGCCGAGCCGGTATGAATGACGAAGCAAAGGGCGATAAGCAGTGCCCGGAAAAGGATAGTCATAAGGTTTCCCCTCCTGGTGGTGTCGGTAGGGTTTTCAGCAAAAAAAATGCCAATTGGATTCAGGCAGCTGTCATCCCGGTGCCGGACCCACGGGAATGCAGGCGCGTCGGATGACCCCCGCCTCCGCGGGCGACGAACTTAATCGCGCATTTTGGGCCATTTCTGCAAGCCGGGGCTAATTATAAGCGCTAATAAAACGCTTGGCAAAAATTAATTTGACAATTGTCAGGGCTAATTCCACTCGCGCCTTCGCTGCGAATCAAGTGTCAAAAATGCCCGGGGTGTGTTTGCCGTAGTCTGGGTGCCAATCGGGCCAAACAGAACTTCTCCTGCTGAATCCGGCGATTTTCGGAGGTTTTAGCAAGATTCGTGGTCCTGGCTGATGGGGCACATCCTGCTTTCTGGAATCGAATCCAAAACCTCTGAAGGAGAAATTGCCTCAAAAAATTAACCCTTTAGATGGGGTACAAAAAATACTGTATCCGGGCTTTACCTGAAGCAAAAAACTTGACAGAGGATTTAAATGTGTTTTTTTTAAGAAAAGTCCAGAAGAGGTTCCAGATAACTCGCGAGGCTGGCCAGGCCAGGATGGCCTTGGCTGGAAATCCGCAAGGCAAACCAGGGACCAGACGAAGGAGATCCGGGGATGTCGATCAATCTTCTAATCAGTTGCGGAATTTACCTGTTCGGAGAAGGCATCCGGACCATGGTCGAGGAGAACAAGAATATAAACGTCATTGGAATTGCCTGCAACGACCTTGACCTGATGCAGATGATGGCCTACGAGCCCGATATCGTCATTGCCGATGACCGGAGTTGCCAGTCGGTATTCGAGGCCTTCGAAAAGGGAGAGTCGGCCAAGATGCTGCTGATAACCGATGCGGCGGACCCCTTTCTCGCCCATGGCGGCCTGCAGGCCATGGTGGCCAAGGGCCTGGCAGGCATCATGACCAAGAACGCCGATTCCCAAATGCTGGAAAAGGCGATTCAGAAGGTGTACGGCGGCGATCTCTGGATCGACCACAAGACCATCAAGAAGTCGATCAGCACACCGACCTCCGGGCCAGAAAACATCAAGCTGACCAGGAAAGAGGCGGAAATACTCCATTACCTCTGTTCCGGCTATTCCAACAAGGAGACGGCCAGGCGCATGAGCATCAGCGTCCAGACCGTCAAGTCCCACTGCAACAACCTGTACAAAAAATTCGGCGTCTCCTCACGCCTGAAGCTGGTCCTGCAGGCCACCGACCGAAGCTCCCGTCCGTTCCACTAAGTCTTGATCGGGAGTCTCGCAGAAATCAGCGGCTGTTCCGGAATCCGGCCGGCGCGGAGTGCCGATAAGGTCACCGCCGGAAAGTGCCAAATAAAAAAGCCCTCACGCGGAGGGCTTTTTCAGTTTCGGGGTTGTGCCGGCTCGGCTCAGGAGAAAACCTGGCCGCTGAAGATATAGATCTCGGCATCCTCGGCCTGCCAGGAGTTTGTGGGAAGGCCGGCCTTCAGGCAGGTCTGTTTCAGGAAGGTCAAACGGTCCCAGCCGTGTTCGGTGGCCACCTGGGGCAGCAGCACGCCCCGGTAGTAACCCTTCTCCAGGTAGATGCCGTGCTTGCCTATTTCAATCTCTTCGATGTTCTCGATTTTCTGCAGGGGGGAGAGGACGGTGATCTCAAGCTGGAAATCGGCCAGGTCAGGCTCCTTCATGGGGTAGAACCGGGGATCCTTGGTTGCCGAGGCCACGGCCATTTCGGCGACTTCCTTGAACAGGGGCAACTCGGACTGGAAGCTGCCGATGCACCCCCGCAACTGCCCTTTCTGCTTGACGGTGACGAAACAGCCGTTGCGCATGTTGAGCGCTTTTTCCTCGCGGGGTTCGACGTACTTATTGCCGGTTCGCACGAAGGTCTCGATGGCGTTTCGGGCGATGTTCAAAAGGACGCTTTTTTCCTTTTCGGTCAAGGCTTTTTCCACGTACCCTCCCGGGTTGATCCTGTCATCGCAATCGATCATCCAACGAGTGCGCACTATAAAGGGAATGTGCGGTTTTTTCAAGAATTTTCGGCAAGCCATATCAAGCCGGTCGACCACCGTTTAATGCTGCGGGTTGCCATGGACCCTGGGCACGTTAGACTTTTGACACCTGGGCGCGAGGGGAAGGCCCCGGGACGACAGGGTCCATGAAGGGATTGAGTTTGTTGCTTATGGAACAGGAGCACATGGAGAAAAAGGATAATCAGGGCGCCTGGAGAGGATGTCTGCGTCCGCTGGCCTGGGTGGGTCTGGTCCTGCTGGCGGCCCTGTCCGCCTGCAGCGGAAAGGTGCCGGATTGGATCGACGGGCAGGACCCACGCTACCCCTCGGCGAGCTATCTGCTGGCGGTGGGAGTGGACCCGCAGCGGGGGCAGGCCGAGTCGATGGCCAGGGCCAAGGTCCTTGGGCCCTTGGCCGAGGCGGGGGAGCCTGGGGAGGCTCTTGCGAGGGATTGGCACCGGCGGGGCGGGGAGTCCTCCCGGGACCGCTATGCGCAAAAAATGGAGGCCGTGCGGCAGCAAATCTTCGAGTCGGTTGAAAAGGAAGTGGCGATCGGCGATGTCTGGCCCGGATATGACGGCGAATTGTTCCACGCCCTGGCCCTTCTGGAGCGTGAACGGGGAGCCAAACGCCTGCGGAAACTGCTTGCCGAGGCGGATGCGAAGCTCGTGGCCCATTGGGACCAGGCCGGAGCCGCAGCTTCGCCCCTGGAGGCGGCCGCGGGTTATATCCGGACGCTGGAGGACCTCGACCGTCGGCAGGCTGTCGCCAGGGCGCTGGCAACCCTCCAGCCGGGTTCGGCGGTGGCACCAACCGCACTGGACGATGCCGAAGTGCGTGCCAGGGCCAATGCGGCGGTTGCCGGGATCCGCTTCGGGGTGGAAATCCGCGGACCTCGGGCGGAGAATTTGCGGGGAATGGTTATCCGGCAACTGACGGGGCTGGGGATGACCCTTGCTCCCCCATGGGATCGGGACCTGGAGCTGCGGGGAACGCTGCAGGAGTTTCCAGGGTCCGGAAGGGGAGATGTCGGGGTCTCCTGCGCCGTGGAGGTGATTGCCGAGGGGCAACGGTCGCTTGGAACCTGGCGCTTTTCTGCTGGAAGGGAATCTAACTCGGGAGAAGACACCGGGGGGGAGGCTCTTGGGGCGTTGGGGGAAAAGCTAGCCTCCCTGCTCGTGGAGAAAATTCTCCAGGGCGGCTGAGATATTGTGCTGGCCGGCGGCCGGACAGCGGCTCTTGCTTTGCTTCGCCGACCAGGGCGTTCCTCGCGGGGAAGGTCCGCGGGCCGGACTCAGGACCCGGAAACAAATGGGGAGTGTGGGGCAGCCAGGGCTCGCCCTGGTGGTTTCCGGATTCTGAATCCAGCGATGGCCCGCTGCCGGACAAGGTCCGGGTGGGCCGCTCCCGGGTGAGAATTTATAGCTGGGACCAGGCCGCGTTCGCTTTGTGGAGCAGGACTTCAACGGTTCCCTTCATGGTCCATACCGCGCCGCAGTTGCCGCATTCCTCCAGGTTCTCGGCGAACCCGTCCGAGTGAGTGTCAATTTCGACCTTGTTCTTCGATTTGCAGACCGGGCATTCAACATCCATGGCTTGTTCCTCCTCCGTGCAATATCTGGTTATTATTTCCAGACCATGTGTGAAGGATAGGGCCCAAAGGCCCCCATTGCAAGGGGAAAAATTGATAAAACCATGCAATAACATGGGTTTGGGTAGAATTTCAGGTTTGACATGTGTACCAGGGGGAAAGTGTTTTTTTTTGAAAAAGTTAAAAAAATGAAATAAAAGAATGAAACCCCAGGTATTTCAGGTAAGTGCAACGGGTTAATACTATCTGGGAAAAAATGATGTATTTGGTCAGACCATTTCGAGGGGATCGGAAAAAAATATATAAAAATTTTCGCTCAGCAGACTTGAGAACAGCATTATGCAAAGCCGTCCCGGCATTTAGAGGGGGGATGGATGAGGAAAAAAAAACGGGAGGCCGATGGCGGCCTCCCGTTCTATTTCGGAGCAGTGGTGAAAACTATTTGCTTTTCTTCTCGTGTTTCTTGCGCTCGTTGGCATCGAGATGCTTCTTGCGCAGGCGGATCGACTTGGGGGTAACCTCGACCAGTTCATCCTCGTCGATGTACTCCAGCGCCTGCTCCAGGGTCAGGATCCGGGGCGGGGTCAGGCGAATGGCGTCGTCGCTGCCGGAAGCGCGGACGTTGGTGAGCTTCTTGCCCCTGCTGGCGTTGACCACCAGGTCGTTTTCCTTGGCGTGCTGGCCGATGATCATCCCCTCGTAGACCTCGATTCCGGGCGGAACGAAAAGGATGCCGCGGTCCTGCAGGCCGAACAGCGAGTAGGCGACGGTCTCGCCGGCCTCCATGGCGATGAGCACGCCGTTCTTGCGGCCGGGGATCGGGCCCTTGTAGGGGGCGTAGCCGTGGAAGGTGTGGTTCATCACGCCGGTACCGCGGGTGTCGGTCATGAACTCGGTGCGGAAGCCGATGAGGCCGCGGGCCGGGATGACGAACTCGAGGCGGTTGACCCCGTCCATGGAATGCATGGCCACCATTTCGGCCTTGCGCGGGCCGAGCTTTTCGATCACCGTGCCCTGGTGCTCTTCGGGGACGTCGATGACCAGGTACTCGAAGGGCTCGCAGCGCTCGCCCTCGATTTCGCGGAAGATGACCTCGGGCTTGGAGACGGCCAGCTCGAAGCCTTCGCGGCGCATGTTTTCGATGAGGATCGACAGGTGCAGCTCGCCGCGGCCGGAGACCTTGAAGGTGTCGGTGTTGGAGGTGTCCTCGACGCGCAGCGAGACGTTGGTGCGCAGCTCTTTCATGAGCCGGTCGCGGATGTTGCGTGAGGTGACCCACTTGCCTTCGCGGCCGGCGAAGGGCGAGCTGTTGACGATGAAGTTCATCGACAGGGTCGGCTCGTCGATGGCGACGTAGGGCAGGGCCTCGGGCTTGTCGGCGGCGGCGAAGGTCTCGCCGATGCCGACGTCGTCGAAGCCGGCCACGGTGACGATGTCCCCGGCGATAGCGTCGGCGAGCTCGACCTGCTTGAGCCCCTCGTAGCCGAGCAGCTTGGAGATCCGGCCGCGGATCACCTTGCCGTCACGCTGCACCAGGGCCACGGATTCGCCGGCCTTGATGCGGCCGTTGAAGATCTTGCCGGTGGCGATGCGGCCGATGTAGTCGTTGTAGGCGATGCTGGTCACCAGCATCTGCAGGGGGGCGTCGGGGTTGGCCTCGGGGGGCGCCACCCGCTCGGCGATCATCTGGAACAGCGGCTCGAGGTCGGCCGACTCCTGGTCGAGTTCGCGCTTGGCGAAGCCCTGCTTGGCGCTGGCGTAGACGATGGGGAAGTCGAGCTGCTCTTCGGTGGCGTTGAGCTCGCAGAACAGGTCGAAAACCATGTCGACGACCTTCTCGGGGCGCGCGCCGGGGCGGTCGATCTTGTTGATGACCACGATCGGCTTGATGCCCAGGTCGAGGGATTTCTTCAGCACGAAGCGGGTCTGGGGCATGGGCCCGTCGAAGGCATCGACCAGCAGCAGCACCGAGTCGACCATTTTCAGGACGCGCTCCACCTCGCCGCCAAAGTCGGCGTGGCCGGGGGTGTCGACGATGTTGATCTTGAGCCCGCCGTGGTGGATGGAGAGGTTTTTCGACAGGATGGTGATGCCCCGCTCTTTTTCCAGGTCGTTGCTGTCCATCACGCGCTCGGTGATGACCTGGTTTTCACGGAAGACGCCGGACTGCTTGAGCATGGCGTCGACCAGGGTGGTCTTGCCGTGGTCGACGTGGGCGATAATGGCGATATTACGGATATTCTGCGGCATAACGTTTATTCAGGGCTCCTTGCTGGCACTTTGATCTTTTAAGTTGCGGTTTCTGCAAAACCTTACCACTATAGGCAAAAGCTTGGAGATACGCCAGGAAAAAATCTCGTCCAGGTTTTCCCGCCGAGTACGCAAGGCTTGCCATCCCCGCCGAACCATTCTAGAATTTAACCTTGCAAATTGTTTTTGCTGGGTGGGCTTGGTGGGCCCAATCTGAAGTGGATGAGCCGGTTGCCGCCAAAGGCTCCAGGGACTCCAGGGACTCCAGGGACTTCAAGGAGAACGATGGGCAGGGGCGCGATTGTTTGGTTTTTCTTTGTGTACTTTTCGCCTTGAGGGAGCGCAGCGAACGGGCGGTTGCTCCAGCCCTTGGCTCTAAATAACAAGGAGATCAACTTCATGAATATCCGCAACGGGATTTTCCTCGCTCTGCTGGTCCTGACCCTTTTCGCCGGCGGCTGCGCCGTCAACCCGGTCACCGGCCGCAGCGAGCTGGCCTTGATGCAGGTGTCGACCCAGGAAGAGGTCGACATCGGCCAGAAGACCTTTCCTCAGGTGATTCAGCAGATGGGGGGCGAATACCCCGACCCGGCCCTGGCCGCCTACGTCAACCGGGTGGGGCAGCGGTTGGGGCGGGTGAGCGCGCGCAGCGACCTGCCCTACCAGTTCAAGGTGGTCAATGATTCCTCGCCCAACGCCTTCGCCCTGCCGGGCGGTTTTATCGCCGTCAGCCGGGGGCTGCTGGTCAACATGGAGAACGAAGCCCAACTCGCCGCGGTGCTCGGACACGAGGTTGGGCACGTCGATGCGCGGCATTCGGTGCAGGGGATGCAGCGCGGCACCTTGCTGAACGTCGGTATGGCGGTGCTCTCCGGGGTTGCCGGAGATACCGGCCTGGGCACTCTGGCCCAGCAGGCCGGAGGGCTGGCGGCCAACCTGATCGACAAGTCGTACAGCCGCGACCAGGAGCGCGAATCCGATGCCCTGGGCATCGACTACATGGTCCGATCGGGCTATGACCCGCAGGGGGCGATTCAGCTCCAGGAGTTCTTCTACCGCAAGATCGAAGGGGGCGCCGAGCCCATGTGGCTGACCGGGCTGTTCCGCAGTCACCCTTTTTCCAAAGAGCGGCTCGATGCCAACCGCGACTACGTGCGGCGCCAGTACCCGCAGACCCTCAACAACCCCAACTACTCGCTGCTGCCCCAACCCCTGCAGCAGGCCACGGCGCGCCTGAGAAGCGTCAAGGGGGCTTACGAGCTCTATGACGAGGCCCGCAAACTTGAGGGGCAGGGGAATCTTTCCGGGGCCGTGGCAAGCTACCTGAAGGCCGCCGCCGCGGCGCCGGAGGAGTCCTTGATCCTCACCGGCCTGGGGATGGCCTACCTCAAAGCCGAGGACACGCAGTCGGCGCGCCGCCACCTGCAGAAGGCCGCACAGCTGCAACCTGAATATTTTCTGACCCGGCTGGGGCTGGGGTACGCCTACCTGCAGGGCGGGCAGAACCCCCAGGCGGTGAGCGAACTCGAAGCGAGCATGAAGCTGTTGCCCACCCTGCAGGGGGCTTATCTTCTGGCCGAAGGGTACGAGAAGACCGGGCAGCGGCAGAAAGCTCTCTCGCTCTACCAGGATGTGGCCAAGGCCGACCCGAACGGCAAGCTCGGCCAGGCCGCCGCCAAGCGCGCCCAGGCCCTCGGGGGGCGCTGATGGACTGGTCGAGCTACCTGGAAGCGGGGGAGGTGCTGCGCTGGGAGGGGCGGCCCGCTCCGCGCTGCTTTACCTTCCGCAACTGGAAACATTCCCTGTTCGGCATCCTGCTTCTGGTCCTGGCGCTCTACTGGCAAGTGGTCGGCTACCAGTTGGCCAAGGTGTATGAGGCTGCCTGGCTCGGCTGGATGCCGCTGCCCTTTATCATCATCGCTCTCTACCTCTCTGTCGGGCACCTGGTGCTGGCCCGCCTCGAATGGGAGAAGGTCTACTACGCCGTCACCGATCGGCGCATCCTGGCCCTGCGGGGGCTGCGCAGCATCCGCTTCCAATCCATGCCCTTGGCGCAGCTGAGCTATTTCCGCATTAAACCCCTCGGCGAGTCTCTCGGCACGGTGCGGGTGAGCTGCAGCGATTCACCCAGCCCCCTCGTCGTCTGCTGCATCGAACACCCGCGGAGCATGACCGACCTGCTCGAGGAAGCCCTGCGCGCCAACGGCGTTGCCGTGCAGCGTGGGGAGTAGACCGTGGACCGTGGACCGTGGACCGTGGTCCGTGGACCGTGGACCGTGGACCGTGGTCCGTGGACCGTGGACCGTGGACCGTGGTTACGAGTCACGAGTCACGAGTCACCAGTCACGAGCCTTAATCGTTTGACTTTTTCCCTCTCCATTGATTACCATTTCCGGATATCTGAAAGCTCGTAAGGCGTAATCCGTAATGCGTAATGGGTGACTGCAAGGGCCTTTACGCCTCACTCCTCACGCCTCACGCCTCACGCCTCACGCCTTACGCCTTACGCCTCACGCATTACGCATTACGCCTTACGAACAGAGGACTTCAACAGCGTGTTCATGGACAAGAAATTCTACCTGGAGACCTTCGGGTGCCAGATGAACGTGGTCGACTCCGAACGGATTGTCGACCTGTTGCGGCAGATCGGTTACAGCCAGGTCAATAGCGCCGAGGAGGCGGGACTGATCCTGCTCAATACCTGCTCGGTGCGTGATAAGGCCGAGCGCAAGGTCTACGGCCATCTCGGCCGTTTCAAGCCCCTCAAGGATGAAAATCCGCAGCTGATTCTCGGGGTCGGCGGCTGCGTGGCCCAGCAGGAGGGGGAGCGCCTGCTGGAAAAGCTGCCCTATCTCGACCTGGTGTTCGGCACCCACAACATTCACAAACTGCCGGATATGGTCCGCAGCGTGGAGGAGAACCGGGGGCGCTGCCATGAGACCGAGTTTCTGGATCGCGAGACCCGCATCCAGCTTTTCCCCCAGCGCACCGAGGGTGATTCGATCACGCGTTTTGTCACCGTGATGCAGGGGTGCGACAATTTCTGCTCCTACTGCATCGTCCCCCACGTGCGGGGCCGCGAGGTGAGCCGGCCCAGCGCCGAGATTCTCGACGAGGTCAGGGCTCTGGCCGCCGCCGGGGTGAAAGAGGTGACCCTGATCGGCCAGAACGTCAACTCCTACGGCTGCAAGGAACAGGGGGAGATCGGCTTTGCCGAGCTGCTGCGCCAGGTTCACGAGGTGGAGGGGATCGAGCGGATCCGCTTCACCACCTCGCATCCCAAGGACCTGTCGGACGAGCTCATCGACTGCTTCGGCGAACTGGTCAAGCTCTGCAAGCATATCCACCTGCCGGTGCAGAGCGGCTCGGACCGCATTTTGCAGCTGATGAACCGCGGCTACAGCCGCGAGCAGTATCTCGGCAAGGTGCGACGGCTCAAGGCCGTGTGTCCCGAGATCCGGCTGACTTCGGACATCATCGTCGGCTTTCCCGGTGAAACGGCGGCCGATTTCGAGGACACCCTGAGCCTGATGGCCGAGGTCGGCTACGCCGACGTTTTCTCGTTTCTCTACTCGCCCCGCCCGGGAACGGCGGCGGCGCAGCTGGCCGACGATCTCGGCGCCAAGGAAAAACAGGCTCGTTTCGACCGCATGCTCAAGCAGCAGGAAGCGGTCAGCCGTGCCACCTGGGAGGGGGATGTCGGGCGCACCCTGCCGGTGCTGGTGGAGGGACAGAGCCGCCAGGGGGGCGACCAGCTGTTCGGCCGCACCACCTGGAACCGCATCGTCAACTTCGACGGCCCGACCGAACTGGTCGGCAAAGTCGTGCCGGTAAAGGTGACAACCAATTTCAAGAACTCCCAACTCGGAGAACTCGCCACCGGCACCGAGAATTGAACCGTCGGGTTTTCACGGACCACTGCCCACGGGTCACTGATCACGGGTTTTAACAAGTATGGCCAAAGGCCGAATCCTCGTCATCGACTCCGACCCCTTTTTCCGCAAGCTCTACCAGGATACGCTGGAGCCCGAGGGGTATTACCTGCGTGCCGCCGCAAGGGGAGCCGAAGCCATGGAGTGCCTGCGCGCCGAGGATTTCGACCTGGTGATCACCGACCCCGAGGTCGAGGCGGTGAACGGCGTGGAGATCACCGAGGCGGTCAAGCGCTTCAACCCCGACCAGGAGCTGCTGGTCGTCACCGGCCGCCAGGAGGTGGGGAAAGCCGTCGAGGCGATGAAGCGGGGCGTCTCCGAATACCTGCTCAAGCCGATCAATCCCGAGGAGTTTCTGCTGGTCGTCAACAAGGCCCTGTTCCGCCAGTCGCTGCGGGTGGAACACAAGAAACTCGTCGACGAAAATATCGAATATCTCTCCATTCTCTCCTACTACCAGAAGTGCCTCGCTTTTCTCAAGGTGCATGACATCGACCGGCTCGGCGACCTGATTCTCGATACCCTGATGGATCTGCTGCGGGCCGAGGGGGGCGTGCTTTGGCTGCCGGGCTACGGCGGCCAGCAGTACCGGGTACGCTGCCGTCGCGGGCTGGTCAAGCTCGCGGCCGGGGAGGAAGCATTCAACCCCACCGGCGCCGAACGCAAAGTCATGCTTTCCGGGCAAGCGACCCTGATCGGGCAGGGCGCGGCCATGTGGGTGCCGCTGCTCTCGGGGCTCGAACCGGTGGCGCTGGTGCGCATCGAGGCCCCGGCCGGCCGCGAGGCCTTCAATCGGCGCGACCTCAAGGTAGCCGGGATGGTTGCCGAATTCGCCGCCAGCACGCTGCACAACGTGCTGCTCTACCGCAACCTCGAGCAGAGCAGCCTGCGGGTGCCGCGGGGGGAGGCCTACAAGATGGCCTTTTTCCGGGACCACGTGGAAAAGGAGTTGCACAAGGCTCGGCGCTACGGGCGGAATCTCTCCTTCGTCAAGCTGGTGGTGGAGAACTACGCCGAGCTGAACAGCCACTTTCTGGACCGGGAGCTCGAGGCGGCCATGGGGCGGCTCATCGAAACGGTGAACACCGCGCTGCGTGACGCGGATATCATGGCCCAGGCTTCGCCCAACGAGTTCTACATCCTGCTGCCGGAGACCGACTACTGGGGTTCCCTGGTGACCCAGAAACGGATTCGCAAGGCGCTGCGCGGCAAGCTCACCCTCTGTGACCTGAAACGCAGCTATCCGATCCGGGTCTACCTGCGGGCCGGCTCGGTTCCCGGGGACGGCAGCACTTTCGAGGACCTGGGACGGGCCGCGGAGCGGCGCCTGGAACGGCTCAAGGAGAGCCTGTTTCACCGTGAGAACATGGAGGATGCTCCCTTCTGGCCGGTGGTCGCCCGGCTGCTCGGGGCGCCCGCCGATTACAGCTTTGACGGGGAAAAGCTTCAGGTCTCATCGCGACTGGCCGCCTACGAGGATCCCCAGCGCGGTCGCTTTTTCCGGATGCCCGCCAAGCGGCTCGAAGAAATCATGCGCTCCTTCTGCCGGGAGCTGGTGGAGTCGCACCGGGTGCGGGGGATCATCTACCGCGGCTGTGATGACTTCGAGAGGGTCAAGCAATCGCTGCGCTTTACCGAGGCCCTGGAAAAATCCGCCACCTCGCTGTTTCTGCTCGGCGGCAAACGGCGGGTCACCTGGGATTATCAGCGTATCGTGCCGATCTTCATCCCCGACGAGTATTTTGGCAAGATCTCCTTCGTGCTCTACCTCAACGAGGATTATGCCTATGCCCTGTTCGCCCGCAGGCGGGGGGATGAACTTGTCGGCTTCCACACCTCGGATTTCTATTTCGTCGAAAACATGATCACCAAACTCCAGGAACAGTACCAGTTGCAGGCGCAGATCTGATGAGGCGAATGTTCACCAAAATCCTCCTGGCCAGTGCCCAGGAGGCGCTTTTGAATCTGACGGAGGTCCTCTCCCAGCAGGGGTTCGAGGTCCAGGTCTGCCGGGACGGTGCCAAGGCCCTGGAGCTGTCGCTGACCTGGTACCCCGACCTGATGGTGGTCGATACCGGCATCCCCCTGCTGCCCGCAGAACGGCTCTCGCAGATTCTGCTCGCCAACCCGCGCACCGAGGGGATGTCGTTTTTCTACATCGGCCGCGAAGGCGAGCTGATTGAAGGTTTCAGGCGCCACAAGGATCACTTCGTGCCGCGCCCCTTCAACGCCGAGCAGGTGCTGGGGCTGATCTTCGGTCATTTCAAGCGCAGAGAACGCACCGAGCGGGTCAGCCGCCAGGAGAAGGACATCGAGGGGAGCCTCAACCAGGTCTCCCTGGTCGATCTGCTGCAGATCTTCGGTCTCAACCGCAAGGACGGGGTGCTCAACCTGGTGCGGGGCGAGGAGCGTGCCTCCATCCACCTGATGGGCGGGGCGGTGGTGAACGCCCGCTGCGGCAGGACCGAAGGGGAGAAGGCCTTTTACCGGCTGCTGCGCTGGGAAGAAGGCCAGTTCCGGTTCAATCCGGGACGGGTCGAGTCCGAGGCGCGCATCGCCCGGCCCATGGACCACCTGATCATGGACGGCCTGCGCCAGATCGACGAACTGATCGCCCAGGCCGAGGCCATGCCGCACCCCGATTCCCTGCTGGTTCTCAAGGTACCCCGCGACCGGCTGCCACGGGGGCTGCGGCCGGCGACCCAGGAAATCCTCATGATCCTCGAGTATTATCCCCGGGTGCGGGATATCCTGGACCATTGTCCGCGCTCGGATTTCGAGATTCTGCAGGTTCTCAAGGTGCTGCTGGCCAAGGGGCTGATCGAGGAGCATCGCGAGGAGCCCGGCGGCCTGCCGATGCAGCTGCCGCTGCTCTCCTCGGCGGAGGTGATCGCCCTGAAGGACCACCTGGGCGAGCGCGATGTGCTGCTTGAGGAGGCCTCGGCCAAGCTGATCCTGCTTGCCTCCTGCGCCGCGGATATCCGCAGGTTCGTGCAGAGCCTCAAGGGAATCCCCGAGTTCGAGCCGGAGGGGGATTTTCTTCTCAGCGACGTCAGCCTGGGGCTGGGCGAGGTGGGGCGGTTGAATGTCGCCGAAACCTTCAGCCTGCGGCTCTTCTCTCTGCCGGCCACGGACGAGGCGGCCCCGCTCTGGACGCCTTTCTGCAGGCGTCTTTTCGGGGTGGTTTCCCTGGGGAACCTGGCCAAGGCGGAGGAGTTTTTCAAGTTTCGGGCGCGGGTGCCCGTGATAAAGTTGGCTTTCTCCGGCGATTCTCCCGGAGTGTTTGTTCTCGAGGAGGGGGAGCGAAAGTCGCTGCGGCGGCTTTTGGAACTTTTCGCGCGACGCTTCGTCGGGCCGGAGCAGGGCCCGGATGCCCCGGCACCGGCCGCAGGGGCCACTGCCGGTTGAGACCCGAGCAGCCCGCTCCAGTCCTCGGTTTCACCAGCGGGGAGGGATGGATTTTTCCCTCCCGGCAGGATTCTTTCGGAGGCTTTGATGATCGATCTGCATACTCATACCCTTTTCAGCGACGGGGAACTGATCCCCGCCGAACTGGTGCGCCGTGCGGCGGTGGCCGGGTATCGCGCCCTTGGCATCACCGACCATGGGGATCTGTCCAACATGGATCTGATCATTCCCCGTCTGCTCAAGGTGGCTGATGACCTTGGCCGAGCCTGGGGGATCACCGTGATCCCCGGTATCGAGCTGACCCACATCCCGCCTGCCGAAATCCAGGCCGCCGCGGTCGAAGCGCGCCGGTTGGGGGCGAAGATCGTGGTCTGTCACGGCGAAACCATCGTCGAGCCGGTGGCCGCGGGGACCAACCTGGCTGCGCTGGAGGCGGATATCGACATCCTCTCTCACCCTGGCCTGATTACCGGTGATGAGGCGGCCCTTGCCGCCCAGCGCGGAATCTGTCTGGAGATCACCACCCGCAAGGGGCACAGCCTGACCAACGGCCATGTCGCCAGGATGGCCCTGGCCCACGGCGCCAAGTTGGTGGTCAACAACGATGCCCACGCACCGGGGGACCTGGTTTCGCTGGAGATGGCGAAAAAGATCGCTCTCGGCGCCGGTTTGAGCGAGGCGCAGTTTGAACAGGCGCGAAAGAATTCCGAGGCGCTGGTGCGCAAGGCGGTGGGTAGGTGAGCAGTGAGAAGTGATCAGTAATTAGTAATCAGTGGCCGGCCGACTGTGTTAGGCTGTTTCAGCGGTGGGGCACCAGCTCCACCCTGGTTTTTTTTAAGGGATGGAATTTGGTTATGGACGATAAAAACTTCGCATTTCTGAAAGAACTGGTCGAAACCCCCAGCCCTTCGGGCTTTGAGCAGCCCGCCCAGCGCATTCTGCGCCGCGAGCTGGAAGGGGTGGCGGATGAACTGCGTACCGACGTGATGGGCAACCTGATCGCCCGCATCGGCGGGGCAGGGCAGGACGCCCCCCGGGTGATGCTGGCCGGGCACTGCGACGAGATCGGCCTGATGGTCAAGTACATTGACGACAACGGCTACATCTTCTTCGCGCCCATCGGCGGCGTCGATCCTCACCTGGTCCCGGGGCAGCGGGTCTATGTCCACACCGCCGGCGGCCGGGTGCTCGGCGTGGTGGGCAAAAAGCCGATCCACATGATCGAGGCCAAGGACCGCGAGACGGTCATCAAGCTCAAGAACCAGTTTATCGACATTGGCAGCAGCACCCGGGCCGAAACCCAGGCGCTGGTGGCCATCGGCGACCCGGTGACCTTCGCCGTGGGCCTGGAGCGCCTGCAGGGCGACCGGGTGACCTCGCGGGCCTTCGACGACAAGATGGGCGCCTATATCGTCGCCCGGGTGCTGCAGGAGGTCCGCCGCCGGGGTGCCCCGCCGGTGGAGCTGTTCGGGGTTTCGACGGTGCAGGAGGAGGTGGGCCTGCGCGGCGGCACCACCAGCGCCTACGGCATCGACCCCGACGTGGGGATCGCCGTGGAAGTCGGCTTCGCCACCGACTACCCGGAGATGGACAAGAAGGACCCCGGCGATTTCAAGGTCGGCGGCGGGCCGATCATCGCCCGGGGACCCAACATCAACCCGGCCTTGTTCGAGCTGCTGATGCGCACCGCCCGCGAGGACGAGGTCCCCTGTCAGGTGATGGGCGCCCCCCGCGCCACCGGCACCGACGCCAACGTCATGCAGCTGACCCGCGCCGGCGTCGCCGCCGCCCTGGTCAGCGTGCCGCTGCGCTACATGCACACCCCCTCCGAGGTCCTTTCGCTGGCGGATCTGGAAAACACGGTGCGTCTGCTGGCGGGCCTGGTCTACCGGATCGAGGATCGGAAGCAGTTTATTCCGAATTGAGATGCTGTGAGGAGTGAGGAGTGAGGAGTGAGGAGTGAGGAGTGAGGAGTGAGGAGTGAGGAGTGAGGAGTGAGGAGTGAGGAGTGAGGGGGCTCACGCTTTGGACCCTTTTAACTTGACCTTCGGCGTTTGGCTTGACTATATTCGCCGATTAATATTTCCCACCATATAAAGATTAACCCCGCACAAGGAGATGGAGATGCTGGATCTTGAGATCCGCGAGGGTTTGACCTTCGACGACGTCCTGCTGGTTCCCGCCCATTCGACCGTTCTTCCCAAGGAAGTTGACCTCACCACCCACCTGACCCGGAAAATCAAGTTGAACGTCCCGCTGCTTTCGGCAGCCATGGACACGGTGACCGAGGCCCGCGCCGCCATCTGCATGGCCCGCGAAGGGGGGCTGGGGATCGTGCACAAGAACATGACCCCCGCCGAGCAGGCTCTCGAGGTCGACCAGGTCAAGAAGAGCGAAAGCGGGATGATCGTCGATCCCATCACCATGGATCCCGACCAGAAGATCTACGAAGCTCTCGAGCTGATGGAGAAATACCGCATCTCCGGGGTCCCCATCACCAAGAACGGCAAGTTGGTCGGCATCCTGACCAACCGTGACCTGCGCTTCGAAACCAAGCTCGACCAGCCCATCTCCAATGTCATGACCAAGGACAAACTGGTCACCGTCCCTCCGGGAACCACCCTCGAAGAAGCCAAGTATCACCTGCACCAACATCGCATCGAAAAATTGCTGGTGGTCGACGACAGCTATGCCCTCAAGGGGCTGATCACCATCAAGGACATCGAGAAGGTGCGCAAGTACCCCTCCGCCTGTAAAGACGACTTCGGTCGCCTGCGGGTCGGGGCGGCCGTCGGCGTCGGCGCCGACCGTGAGGAGCGCCTCGAGGCGCTGGTGCGCGCCGGAGTCGACGCGGTGATCGTCGACACCGCCCACGGCCACTCGCAGGGGGTCATCGACGCGGTGGTGGACACCCGCCGCGCCTACCCGGAGCTGCAGCTGATTGCGGGCAACATCGCCACCCCCGAAGCGGCCGAGGCCCTGATCAAGGCCGGGGTCGACTGCGTCAAGGTGGGCATCGGGCCGGGTTCGATCTGCACCACCCGCGTGGTCGCCGGGGTCGGGGTGCCGCAGATCACCGCTATCGCCGACGTCGCCAGGGTGACCCGCAGGGCCGGCATCCCGCTGATCGCCGACGGTGGCATCAAGTACTCGGGCGAGCTGCCCAAGGCCATCGCCGCCGGCGCCGACGTGATCATGATCGGTTCGCTGTTCGCCGGCACCGACGAGTCGCCGGGCGAAACCATCCTCTACCAGGGCCGGACCTACAAGACCTACCGCGGCATGGGCAGCCTCGGCGCCATGAAGCAGGGGAGCAAGGACCGCTACTTTCAGGGGGATGTCGAAAGCGATGTCAAGCTGGTCCCCGAGGGGATCGAAGGGCGCGTCCCCTATCGCGGCAGCCTCTCGGCCAACATCCACCAACTGATCGGCGGCCTGCGTGCCGGCATGGGCTACACCGGCTGCGCCACCCTGAAGGAGCTGCAGGAAAAAGGGCAGTTCATCCGCATCACCAACGCCGGCCTGCGCGAGTCGCACGTGCACGACGTGGCGATTACCCACGAGGCGCCTAACTACCGCGTTGAACGAAACTCGTAGTTTTCTGCCTTCATAAGGCCCATTCGTCTCATGGGACCTATGGGACGCATGGGACCTAGGGAAACCCAAGGCACCAGCCTTTCCAAATAAGGTAATTTGATGGACATCCACAACGAAAAAATCCTCATCCTCGACTTCGGCTCCCAGTACACCCAGCTGATCGCCCGGCGGGTGCGCGAGGCCCATGTCTACTGCGAGCTGCACCCCTTCGACATGGAGCTGGAGGCGATCCGGAATTTTGCGCCCAGGGGGATCATCCTCTCCGGCGGCCCCAAGTCGGTCTACGAGCAGGGGGCGCCGGCGGTGGAGGAGGCGTTGTTCGAGCTCGGCGTGCCGGTGCTCGGCATCTGCTACGGCATGCAGCTGATGAGCCGGCATTTCGGCGGCGAGGTGGTGCCGGCGGGCAAGCGTGAGTTCGGCCACGCCGACCTGCTGGCCCAGGGCAAGCCGGGTCCGCTGTTCGACGGGTTCTTCATCGACGGCAAGAGCCCGGTGTGGATGAGCCACGGCGACCACGTGGAGAAGGTGCCGGCCGGCTTCGAGGTCGTCGCCGGGACCGGCAACGCGCCGGTCTGCGCCATCCAGGACGTCGCCCGCAAGCTCTACGGCGTGCAGTTCCACCCCGAGGTCAACCACACCCCGCGCGGCGAGATCCTCATCGACACCTTCGTGCGCAAGATCTGCGGCTGCTCCGGCCAGTGGACCCCGGGACACATCATCGAAGATGCCGTGTCGCGCATCCGCGAGCAGGTCGGCACCGACCAGGTGATCCTCGGGCTTTCCGGCGGGGTCGACTCCTCGGTGGCGGCGGCGCTGATCCACCGGGCCATCGGCGATCAGCTCACCTGCGTGTTCGTCGACAACGGCCTGCTGCGCCTCGGCGAGGGGGACCAGGTGATGGCCACCTTCGCCGAGAACATGGGGGTCAAGGTGCTCCGCGTCGACGCCGAGGAGCGCTTCCTCGGCGCCCTGGCCGGGGTCGCCGATCCGGAGCGCAAGCGCAAGATCATCGGCAACAAGTTCGTCGACATTTTTGAGGAAGAGGCCGGCAGGCTCACCGACGCCAAGTGGCTGGCGCAGGGGACCATCTACCCTGATGTGATCGAGTCGGCCGGGGCCAAGACCGGCAAGGCCCACAGCATCAAGAGCCACCACAACGTCGGCGGCCTGCCCGATTACATGAAGCTGCAGCTGCTCGAGCCGCTGCGCGAGCTGTTCAAGGACGAAGTCCGCGCTATCGGCGAAGAGCTCGGCCTGCCCCACGCCATGGTCTGGCGCCACCCGTTCCCCGGGCCGGGCCTTGGAGTGCGCATCCTCGGCGAGGTGAAGAAGGAGTACGCAGATATCCTGCGCCAGGCCGACGCCATCTACATCGAGGAGCTCTACCGCACCGGGCATTACCACAAGATCAGCCAGGCCTTCGCCGTCTTCCTGCCGGTCAAGAGCGTCGGCGTCATGGGCGACGGCCGCACCTACGAGTACGTGGTGGCCCTGCGCGCCGTGGAGACCAAGGACTTCATGACCGCCGGCTGGTACCCGCTGCCCTACGACATCCTGGCCCACATCAGCAGCCGCATCATCAACGAGGTCAAGGGGATCAACCGGGTCACCTACGACATTTCCAGCAAGCCCCCGGCGACGATCGAGTGGGAGTAAAAGCGGTGATCAGTGGACCGTGGACAGTGATCCGAAGAAGCTTTTAGGGCTTTACAGCCCACGGCCCACGGTCCACGGTCCACGGCCCACGGCCCACGGTCCACGGCCCACGGATCACGGCCCACGGATCACGGATCACGGATCACGGATCACGGCCCACGGCCCACGGTCCACGGCCCACGGATCACGGCCCACGGATCACGGATCACGGCCCACGGCCCACGGTCCACGGATCACGGCCCACGGCCCACGGCCCACGGCCCACGGAGGTTTTATGACCGACGCGCAGACCACCCTGCAGGAGCTCAAGGAGCGGATGGCGCAGTTCGTCCGCGAACGGGATTGGGAGCAGTACCACACCCCGAAAAACCTCAGCATGTCCATCGCCATCGAGGCGGCGGAGCTGATGGAGCACTTCCAGTGGCTGACCGTCGAGCAGTCCAAGAACCTCAGCCCCGAGGCGCTGCAGGATATCGGCGAGGAGCTCGCCGATATCGTCATCTACTCCCTGTCCCTGTCCAATTTCCTCGGCCTCGACCTTTCCGAGGTGGTCCTTGCCAAGATGGAGAAGAACATCCGCAAGTACCCCAAGGACAAGGTGCGGGGCAAGGCGCACAAGTATACGTATTATCAAGACAGGAATCAGGAATCAGGAGACAGAGGTCAGGATAAATCTGAACCCTGAAACCTGAGACCTGGGACCTGAAACCCCGCAGCCGGAGGCTGCGTGACCAAGCCCTCAAAAAAATACAGCCAGGCGGCGCGGCTGCACGATGTCATCCGCATCCTCGAGGCGCGCTACGGAGCGACGGTGGACGACCTGGCCGAGGAATGCCAGGTCAACCGCCGCACCATCTTTCGCGACCTGCAGGCGATCCGCGACGCCGGGTACCCGCTCGTATCCGACCGCGAAGCCGACGGCCGGGTGCTCTACCGGTTTCTCACCGGCTTCAAAAAAATCCCCCCGATCACCTTCTCTCTGGAGGAGCTGATGACCCTCTACCTCTGCCGGGGGCAGCTCGCCTTTCTGCGGGGGACCCCGTTTCAGGACGACCTCGACGCGATCTTCGGGCGGATCCGTTCCAGTCTGCCGCCGCGCAGTGTGGCGCATCTCGAGCGGATCGCCGAGGCCGGGGCGCCGCGTTTCCAGGGGCTTCGGGACTACCGGGAGAAGCGCGAGGCCCTGCAGGGGCTGCGCCAGGCTCTGCTCTACCAGTATCGCTGCACCATCCGCTACGCTCCGCCTAACCGCAAAGCCGAGGATTACCTTTTCGATCCTTACACCCTGCTGTTCTACAAGGACTCGCTCTACCTGGCCGGCTACGCCCACAACCGCCAGGACCTGCGGCTGTTTCTCATCGACCGCATCCAGGCCGTTGAAGTCGGCAGGGAGCGTTTCGAGGTCCCCGAGGACTTTTCCGCCGAGCAGGTGACCGGCGGTGCCTTTGGCCTGATCGACGACACCCCCATGGAGATCCGCATCCGCTTCGCCCCCGAGATCGCCCACCTGATCCGCGAACGGACCTGGCACCCCACCCAGAGCCTGGTCGATGAGCCCGACGGCTCGGTGCTTCTCACCCTCGAAGCCAGTGGCGAGAAGGAGATCCTCTCCTGGCTCTACTCCTACCTCCCTCACGTCCAGGTCCTGGAGCCCGCCACCCTGCGGGAAGCCTTCCTTGGCGGCCTGCAAGAGGCCCTCGCCAAGCACCACCAGGGCAGTTAGCCTTTCACGCCTCACGCCTCACGCCTCACGCCTCACGCCTCACGTGTTGTGACACTTTCTGTCGCAGGCCTCCGCTATCCTTCCATCATGACAAAACAAACTCACCCCAGGGAGGCGAACCATGGTCTGGTTGAACATGATGGCGGAAAACGGCAGCGGGCTTTATCTTGATATCCACGGCATCGAACCGCGCGGGGTTGCCGGCGGGACGGTCATTGCCGTTTCGGGCACGGTGGGCGATGGGCGCTATGAAGGGGAGGTTCTGGTCGAGGTAGGCGCCCGGACCGGGGTGACGTTTGCCGATGAATGGCTGGATGGGGCGAGCCTCCGGGAATTTTTCGGCAACGCCGCGCGCGGGGAACTGGAGACGGCCCTTACCGAGGCCGTGGCGGGCCTTAGCCTTGCGGAAAAGGTCCGCCTGCTCACCGAAGGCGCTGAGGAAGCCGGAGAGCGCTCGCAGCAGCGCCCACACCGCGATGTTCCCAGGCCTCACCCCTATCGTCGCCCGCGCGCCCTGGCCCAGGAGGTCCGGGAGCAGCAGGGGGAATGGCAGTCCTGATCCCTGACGGGCAAAGTCGTTGCAATTCGTCCCGGCGTGGGTTAAAAAGAGGGAAATTCCCCTTTGCCCAGACCGAGGATTGCCCCGATGCGCACCATCGTACTGGCCTCGACCAGTCCCTACCGCCTTCAGCTGCTGCGGCAGCTGGGGCTGCAGTTTCATGTCGCCGCGCCCCTCTACCAGGAGGAGATCGACCAGGAGGTCGCCCCTGAACTGCTGGTCAAGCACCTGGCCCACCACAAGGCCAAGAGCCTCGTCGAGCGCTACCCCGATGCCCTGATCATCGGCGCCGACCAGGTTTTCGTCGGCTCGCGCGGCAAAATCCTCGGCAAACCCGGCAGCTTCGAGCGCGCGGTGGAGCAGCTCAAGGACATGGCGGGGCGCTCCCACACCTTCTATACGGGGGTGTCGGTGCTTGACAGTAAATCGGGAAAATCTCTCACCGAACTGGCAACTTATACCGTAACCCTTAAAGCACTTTCTGTGGGCCAGATCCGCGACTACGTTCGCCGTGAATCGCCCCTGGACTGTGCCGGCTCCTTCAAGATCGAGGGGCTGGGCATCGCCCTGATGCAGCGCATGGAGGGGGAGGACTACACCGCCCTGATCGGCCTGCCGCTGATCAAGCTCAACGGCATGCTCGAGGAGTTCGGCGTCAAGACCCTCAGCGACGAACCGGAGGTTGCCCTTTAGCCCCTCCGGTGGTAATATGCCCCAGCCTCCCTAGACCGTCTAGCGCAGCGCCTTCCGGCAAGCGTAATTCGGTTTTTTTGTTTTCATGGGATCTGGTTTTGTCTGGTCACTGACCACGGTCCACTGCCCACTGGTTTTTTATGGAACACGCCAATTTCGTCCATCTCCACCTGCACAGTCAGTACAGCCTGCTCGACGGGGCGATCAAGATCCCCGACCTGATCCAGCGCTGCAAGGACTATAAAATGCCCGCCGTCGCCGTGACCGATCACGGCAACATGTTCAGCACCATCGAGTTCTTTTCCAAGGCGACCGCCGCCGGCGTCAAGCCGATCATCGGCTGCGAGATCTACGTCGCCCCGGGTTCCCGCTTCGAAAAGGGCAACGCCCGGGTCTCCTCCGAGGCCTCGGGGCACCTGGTGCTGCTGTGCATGAACCAGACCGGCTATCGCAACCTCTGCTACCTGGTTTCCGCAGCCTACCGAGAGGGCTTCTACTACAAGCCCCGGGTCGACTGGGAACTGCTGCGCAAGCACAACGAGGGGCTGATCGCCATGACCGCCTGCCTGGGCGGCGAGATCCCTTCGCTGATTCTCGAAAAGCAGATGGACAAGGCTCTCCAGCGCACCCGGGAGATGGCCGAGATTTTCGATGACGAGCGGCTCTACCTCGAACTGCAGGAAAATTTCATCCCCGAGCAGGAGGTGGTCAACAAGGGCCTGGTGACGATCTCGCAGGAACTGGGACTGCCCCTGGTGGCCACCAACGACTGTCACTACCTGACCCGCGAGGACGCCTACGCCCACGAGGTGCTGCTCTGTATCCAGACCGGCAAGACCATGGACGATCCGTCGCGGATGCGTTTCCCGAACAACGAGTTCTACGTCAAGACCCCCGACGAGATGACCGAGCTCTTCAAAGCCTATCCCGGGGCGGTGGAGAATTCGGTAAAGATCGCTGAGCGCTGCAACCTGCAGCTCGATTTCAACACCTACCACTTCCCCCAGTACGAAAAGCCCGCGGAAAAAACCCTGGATGACGTTCTGGAGGAGCAGTCCTGGGAGGGACTGGAGGAGCGCCTGGCGGACATCCGCAAGGTGCGTCCCGAGTTCTCGGCCGAAGAAGAGAAAAAATACCGCGAACGCCTGGCCATCGAGCTGGCCTGTATCAAGCAGATGGGGTTCCCGGGCTACTTTCTCATCGTCGCCGACTTCATCAACTGGGCCAAGGACCACGACATCCCCGTCGGCCCGGGGCGCGGCAGCGCCGCCGGCAGCCTGGTGGCCTTCGCCATCCGCATCACCGATATCGACCCGATGCCCTACAACCTGCTGTTCGAGCGGTTTCTCAACCCCGAGCGCATCTCGATGCCCGATATCGACGTCGACTTCTGCATCTACGGGCGTGAAGACGTCATCAACTACGTGCGGCAGAAATACGGCGAAGCCAACGTGGCCCAGATCATCACCTTCGGCACCATGGCCGCCAAGGGGGTCATCCGCGACGTCGGCCGCGCCATCGGCATGTCCTTCGCCGAGACGGACAAGGTCGCCAAGCTGGTCCCGGGGATCCTCAACATCACCCTCAAAGATGCCATGGCCCAGGAGCCCAAGCTCAAGGAACTCTCGGAAAAAGACCCCCGGGGCAAGGAGCTGATCAAGGTCGCATTGGCGCTGGAAGGGCTGACCCGGCACGCCTCGACCCACGCCGCCGGGGTCGTGGTCACGCCCAAGCCGCTCCCCGAGTATTGCCCGCTGTACACCGACCCCAAGTCGGGCGGACAGGTCACCCAGTTCTCCATGAGCTACGTGGAGAAGATCGGCCTGGTCAAGTTCGACTTTCTCGGCCTGAAGACCCTGACCGTCATCAACAACGCGGTGCGGCTGATCCGCGAGGGGAAAAATCCCGACTTCGACCTGAAGCTGGTCGGCGACGACGACGCCAAGACCTACGAACTGCTCAGCAAGGGGGAGACCACCGGGGTTTTTCAGCTCGAATCCTCGGGGATGAAGGAGTACCTGGTCAAGCTCAAGCCCTCCTGCTTCGAGGACCTGGTCGCCATGGTCGCCCTCTACCGGCCCGGCCCGCTCGGTTCGGGGATGGTCGACTCGTTCATCAAGCGTAAGCACGGCCTGGAGAAGTTCAATTACGACTTCCCCCAGCTCGAGCCGATCCTCAAGGACACCTACGGGGTCATCGTCTACCAGGAGCAGGTCATGCTCATCGCCCAGGTGCTGGGCAACTACAGCCTCGGCGGCGCCGACTTGCTGCGCCGGGCGATGGGCAAGAAGAAACCCGAGGAGATGGCCAAGCAGAAGGAGATCTTCCTCAAGGGGGCCAAGGAGAACAAGCTCGACCTGAAGAAGGCCGAGGGGGTCTTCGACCTGATGGAGAAGTTCGCCGCCTACGGCTTCAACAAATCGCACTCTGCGGCCTACGCCCTGGTGGCCTACCACACCGCCTATCTCAAGGCCCACTACCCGGTGGAGTTCATGGCGGCATTGCTGACCGAGGACATGGAGAACACCGACAAGGTCATCAAGAACATCAGCGAAGTGCGCTCCATGGGGATCGAGGTCTTGCCCCCGGACATCAACGCCTCGGACCGCACCTTCACCGTGCACGACAAATCCATGCGCTTCGGGCTTGGCGCCGTCAAGGGCGCCGGCTCCGCCGCTCTGGAGACGATCCTCGAGTCCCGCAAGGAGGGGGAGTTCACCTCGCTGAACGATTTCTGCGAGCGGGTCAACCTGCAGAAGGTCAACAAGAAGGTCATCGAGGCGCTCATCAAGTGCGGGGCTCTCGATTCGCTGCAGGGCAGGCGCGCCCAGTACATGGCAGCGTTAGAGGACGTGATGGAGGCGGCCCAGAAGGTTCAGCGCGAAAAGGCCATGGGGCAGGAGTCGCTGTTCGGGGCCGAGGAGATCGTCTCCAGCAAGGGCAACGGCTACGGGAAACTCCCCGATGTCGAGGAGTGGGAGGAAAAGATTCTGCTCAGCTTTGAGAAGGAATCTCTCGGCTTCTACATCACCGGGCATCCCCTGGCACGGCACAGCGCCACCATCAAGCGCTTCGCGACCTGCGAAACCTCGGGCCTTTCCGAGCGGGCCGACCGCGAGGACGTCCGGGTCTGCGGCATCGTCACCGGCCTCAAGGAGCTCACCACCAAGAAGGGCGACCGGATGGCCTTCGTCACCCTCGAGGACCTGAGTGGCTTCGTTGAGGTCGTGGTTTTTCCCGAAGCCTACGCCGCAGCCATGGACCTGCTGAAGAGCGAGGAGCCTCTGCTGATCAGCGGCACCCTGGATGTCGGGGAAGAATCGTGTAAGCTCCTGGCGACCGAAGTCCTTTCCCTTGGCGAAGTGAAGGAGCGGATGACCAAGAAGGTGCACATCCGACTGACCACCCCGGGACTGGAGGAGAGGCAGCTGCGCGCCCTGCGCGGCGTGGTGGAGAAATACCGGGGTGGCTGCGAGGTGCTGCTGCACCTGGTGATCCCCAACCGCAGCGAAACCGTGATCGGGCTGCCCGATGGTTTAAAGGTTGCGGCCTGTGACGAAATGTTGGATGATACGGAAAAACTGTTCGGCTATAATGTCGTTACTTTCGAATAGGGGGCGGGCTCTACGAGCGCCTTTCCTTCCGGGCGATGCCACTTGCCGGCCCGAAGGGGGGCGCGTGTGATTTTGGGGACGTTTTCCCGGAATAATTGACCAGGAGACCAGGAATGCAATTTCATCTCGATTTTGAAAAACCGCTAGTTGAGCTGGAGCAGAAGATCCGCGAACTGCGGGAATTTTCCACGGAGAAAGTTAGCTTTTCCAATGACATCAAGAAGCTGGAAAAGAAAGCTCAGAAGCTGCGTGAGGATATTTTTTCGAACCTGACCCGCTGGCAGCGCACTCAGCTGGCCCGCCACGTCAACCGCCCCTTCACCCTGGATTTTGTCCAGCACATCTTCACCGACTGGTTCGAGGTGCACGGCGACCGCAACTTCCGCGACGACCCGGCGCTGGTCTGCGGCTTTGCGCGGCTCGACGGCGAGCCCTGCGTGGTCATCGGCCACCAGAAGGGGCGCGACACCAAGGAGAAGGTTTACCGCAACTTCGGCATGCCCAACCCCGAGGGGTACCGCAAGGCGCTGCGGGTCATGCAGATGGCCGAGCAGTTCGGTCTGCCGATCTTCACCTTCGTCGATACGCCCGGCGCCTTTCCCGGCATCGGTGCCGAGGAACGCGGACAGGCCGAGGCCATTGCCCGCAACCTGCGCGAGATGGCTGCGCTGACTGTGCCGGTCATCGTCACCGTCACCGGTGAAGGCGGTTCCGGCGGGGCATTGGCCGTTGCCGTGGGCAATCGGGTGCTGATGATGGAATATTCGGTCTACTCGGTTATTTCGCCCGAAGGCTGCGCCGCCATCCTCTGGAGCGACGGCACCAAGGGGCCGCAGGCCTCCGAGGCGCTGAAGCTTACCGCCGCCGACATCGCGGAGTTGGGCTGCGTCATCGACGATGTGATTCCCGAACCGCTGGGCGGCGCGCACAATGACGTATCCGCAGCCGCCAGCGAGGTGAAGAAATGCATCAAGAAGCACCTTGAGGAACTCAAGAAACTCTCCCCCGAGGAGTTGGTGGAACAGCGCTACCAGAAGTTCCGCGCCATGAGCCGGGTGCAGGAGTAAAGTCCGTAACACGTAAGGCGTAAGGCGTGATCGGTGGTCGGTAGAGCTTTGGTTGTCGGGCTTGGGCAGTGCTCTTGGGATGTGCTGGGGCGGGTAGGGTGTTATCCGCCAGTCGACCAGAAGGCCGAATTGACCGATATGATTCAGCAGGGCGGGGGGCCGGTGGCCACCGCCCTGGTTACTTTGGCGCGTCTGGGCGTGTCGACCGAGTACCTCGGGGTGGTCGGCGGGGACGATATCGGCGAAAAAATCCGCGCCGGCCTGCTTGCCGAGGGGGTTGGCTGCGCCCATCTCCAGGTCGACCCGCAGGGCACCAGCCAGTTCGCCTTCATTGCTGTTGAAAAGACCACCGGGCATCGCAACATTTTCTGGACCAGGGGCGGAAAACGCCCCTTTTCTTTTACCCCCGCGGCGCGGGAGGTGATTCGTCGCGCCGCGGTGCTGCATTTGGACGGCCTGGAGGTCGAGGCATCTCTGGCGGCCGCACGTTTCGCGCGGGAGCAGGGTGTCCCGACGGTGCTCGACGGCGGGAGCTTTCGCGAGGGGACGGCCGAACTGCTGCCATTCATCGACCATCTGGTGGTGAGCGAGAAATTCGCCCGGCAGGCGTTCGGGGAGATGAACCCTGCGGCGGTCCTGGAGGCGCTGTTGAAGAACGGCGCCCAGGCGGTGACAGTCACCCTGGGAGCGGCGGGCAGTCATACCCTCCTCAGGGGAGGGGAGCCCTTCCATCAGCCAGCCTTCGGGGTAGAGGCCGTCGATACCACGGGGTGCGGCGACGTGTTCCACGGCGGGTATATCTACGGGGTGCTGCAAGGGTGGCCCCTGCGCGAGACGGTCCGCTTCGCGGCGGCCTGCGCGGCCCTGAAAACCCGGGCGCTGGGAGGGCGGACGGCTATCCCTCGCCTTGAGGAGGTGCGGTCGCTTCTGGAACAGTCGATTCTCAGGAAATAAATTGAGGAAAACCATGAGGGACACAAGGGACCCGAAGGACATGAAGGACATGAAGGACATGAAGTTAAATTCCTGGGTCGCTGTTTTTTGTCGTTCTTCGTGCACTTCGTGTGCTTCGTGGTGAATGTTTTTTTTCTTTTTGGGTTAAAAACAATATGAAATTAAAGAATTTTCCGCTCTATTGCGTCGTTCTCGTCCTGCTCAGCGCCTGCGCCGGTCCTCAGTACGACGTCCGGGTCATCGACACGCCCCAGAACCGCGAACTCAAGGGGCATGAAAAGCCCTATCTGGTCAACGGCACCCGCTACGATCCGCTGCGCAGCCACCAGGGGTTTGTCGAGGATGGGATTGCCAGTTGGTACGGCGAGGATTTCCACGGAAAAAAAACCAGCAATGGTGAGATCTACGACATGTACGCCATGACCGCGGCGCACAAGACCCTCCCCCTTGGGGTTTACGTCAAGGTCCACAACAAGGCCAACGGCCGGGAGACCACCGTGAGGGTCAATGACCGCGGGCCCTTCGTCCAGGGGCGGATCATCGACCTGTCCTTTACTGCCGCCAAGGAGCTCGGCGTGGTGGGGCCGGGCACGGCCCCGGTTCGAATCGAGGCCCTCGGCTACCAGAAGACCGACCAGGCCGGCCGCGTCACCTATCAGCATCCCAAGAGTTATGTGGTGGACAGCTACGCGATTCAGGTCGCCGCCTTCACCGTTGCGGAAAACGCCCAGCGCATGGCCGCCGACCTGAAAAGCCGCTACGGTGTTTCGAGTGTTCAGCAGGGGTGGGTCGGGGGCAAGCTTTTCCACCGGGTGCGGGTGGGCAGGTACAAGACCCTGGAAGAGGCCGAAGCCGCCAAGGTGGATTTCGAGGCCCGCGGGCACCGCAACAGCTTCGTCGTGGCGATGGAGTAAGGCGTAGTGAGGAGTGAGGAGTGACGGGGGGCTATTTTCGCCTGACTCCCCGTTTGCCCAGTTCCTCTTCCACCAGCTTCTTCTGGGGCGGGGTGAGGCGGCGCGAAGCGAGCAGGTTGTTCAGATCCGGGGTGCGGGTGCCGGGGAGAAACAGGGTGAACCAGATCGCCGGTGTCTTGCGGTTCTTGAGGATGGCCATCTGCAGGTTGGGGCGGGACTTCCACCTGGGATGCCGGGCGATGCTGGAAATGGCATCCGGGGTGGCGTTGGCTCCGTTGAGAAACTGGAACAGCGAAACCTCTTTCAGGCGCGGATTGCTCAGACAGGCTTCCATCAGGGCGCTGTTCCCCTCCTTGAGCAGTTCGCCGGTTACGACGCTGGTGGCACGCCTGGCCAGGGTGATCTTGGTGCCCAGGGGGGTGGTCGGCAGCCGTTGCAGAATGACCCTTTCGGCAGCCACTTTCTGATCCGGGGTGACCCCGGGGAGGAAACAGAGCCCCACCAACTCGAACAGATAGAGTTGGGGCAGGATCGCCTGCATCACCTGGGAGGGGGTGGCGGGGTTTCTGGCCAGGGCCAGCTTTATTCGGCGGCTCGAGTCGCTTATTTTCAGCCCATAGAGCGCCTTCAGCAGGTCCTCGGGCAAATCCCGCCGTTTGAGCAGGGCCAGCAGGTGATCCTCGGTGAGGCTGCGGTTGCGAAGCGCCGCCCGCAGCACCTCCGGAGCGGGGTCGGTGATGACCTGAAAAAGCTCTTCGCCGCCGGCGGTCAGAGCGCCCTGGAGGCGCCTGGCCAGTGCCGGGTCGAGTCCGCTCCGTTTCGCCGCCTCATCCATGGATTAAATCATCCCCCCCCCTGCGGACGCGCTCAAGCGTCCGAATCCCCCCCGAAGCCGTACTGCTCATAAAACTCGCGTTTATAGTCGGCGAATTCCCCCTTCTCGATGGCCGTGCGCGCCCCCTCGACCAGCCTCAGGTAGAAGTGCACGTTGTGGATCGCCGCCAGTATGGCGGAGAGGATCTCGTTGGCGTTGTACAGGTGATGCAGGTAGGCCCGAGTGAAATTGCGGCAGCAGTAGCAGTCGCAGGCCGCATCCACGGGATAGAAATCGCGCCGGTAACGGCGATTGGTCAGGCGGATCTTGCCGCGGCTGGTGAACAGCGTGGCGCTGCGGGCGTAGCGGGTGGGGATGACGCAGTCGAACATGTCCATGCCCCGCTCGATGCTCTCCAGAATGTCCTCGGGCAGGCCGACCCCCATCAGGTAGCGCGGCTTGTGTTCCGGGAGGAAGGGGGCGGTGTATTCGACCACCTTTTTCAGCAGCTCGAGTCCTTCGCCGACGCTCACCCCGCCGACGGCATAGCCGGGGAAATCAAGGGCGGTCAGTTCGCGGGCACAGTCGCGGCGCAGGTCCTCGTAGATGCTCCCCTGCACGATGCCGAACAGGGCCTGGTCACTGCGGCTGTGCGCCTTGAGGCATTCCTCGGCCCAGCGGATGGTCTTGCGGATCGACTTGCTGGCATAATCGTGCGTGGCAGGGTAGGGGATGCACTCGTCGAAGGCCATGATGATGTCGGCGCCCAGCGCGTTTTCGATGGCGATCGCCTCGCGGGGGCCGAGGAAGATCTCCTCGCCGGTGACCTCGTGGCGGAAAAACACTCCGCCCTCGGTGATTTTCTTTTTCGGAAGAGAGAAGACCTGAAACCCCCCGCTGTCGGTCAGGATCGGCCGGTTCCAGTTCATGAACCGATGCAGGCCACCGGCCTTTTGCACCAACCCCTCGCCGGGCTTGAGATGCAGGTGGTAGGTGTTGGAGAGGATGATCTGCGCTCCGGTTTCTTCCACCTGGGCGGGGGTCATGGCCTTCATGGCTGCGTGGGTGCCGACGGGCATGAAGATCGGGGTTTCGATCACCCCGTGGGGGGTGGTGATGCGGCCCCGGCGGGCAGCAGTGGATTTATCTTTGGCCAGAAGTTCAAATTGAAGCATGGGTGCGGATGTTTCCTTGGTGAAGTGAATTTTACCTGCTCAGGTTTTATTATGGCTGAAGACAGGGCTGAGCTGCCGGATGGGGTTCTGCACCCCGGGCAAGCTCACATTAGCAGAACCGGAACGGCTTGGCAACTGCCTGTGGTTGCCTCGGAATATCCAGATTTGCTTGAGAAATTGTCCCATGAAAACCTGTGCATAAAGTGGCACAAAGTGCCCCGCAGAGATACGCTAAATTGCATACAGTGTCCAACTTAACAGTTGACATGTATACGCCGCAATGTTACTAAAAACCGTTATTTATCTCTTTTGTGGTGGCCGTCTCCGGAGGGCGGGTTCACCTGTTTTGGCGGGCGGTTACCCTTGGCAGTTCAAGGAGAGAGAACGATGCGGACAGAGAGCAGTTGGCGGGATCCTCCCGGGGGTAGCGGTGGCCGTTGGTGGGGCCATCCTGGTGCGGTTGGGCGTTTCGGTTTTTCGCGCCAGCGGGGGCAGCCACTGCTTTTTTAGTAATGCTGTTGCAGTCCAGGGCTCTTAAGAAAGAGCCGTTGAACCATTCCAACACAAGGGGATATGCAGATGACACAAAGTTCAGTGGGCAGAAAGATTCTGATGGCGGTCACCGGGCTGGTATTGCTCGGCTTCGTCATCGTCCACCTGCTCGGCAACACCTCGGTGTTCGTCGGGCCCGACGGGATCAACGCCTATGCCGAGAAGCTCCACAGCCTGGGGCCGGTGGTCTACATCTTCCGCCTGGTGATGCTGGCGGCCTTCGCCATCCACATCATCTACGGCATCCAGCTCACCCTGGAGAACCGTGCGGCGAGCCCCGCCAAGTACGCCATCCAGAAGCGTCAGCGCGCCACCTTCGCCTCGAGCACCATGATCGTCTCGGGGCTGGTGCTGTTGGCCTTCGTGATCTACCACCTGCTGCACTTCACCGTGCAGGTGACCGACCCGGCGATCAGCGCCAAGGCCAACCTCGATGCGCTGGGGCGCCCGGATGTGTACCTGATGGTGGTCAAGGGCTTTCAGAAAATCTTCGTCAGCCTGATCTACGTGGTCTCGATGGTCTTTTTGTTCCTGCATCTGTCCCACGGGGCGCAGAGCTTTGTGCAGACCTTCGGGCTGACCAACGCCAACACCCTGCCTGCGGTCAACGTCGGCGGCAAGGCGCTCTCGGCGATTTTGCTTCTGGGCTACATCGCCATTCCGCTTCTCATCGTTATCGGCTTCGTCAAAATTTAGGGGGTTGAACCGTGATTCTAGATGGCAAATGTCCAACCGGACCGATTCAGCAGAGCTGGGACAAGCATCGCCAGGAAATGAAACTGGTCAACCCGGCCAACAAGCGTAAATTCAAGATCCTGATGGTCGGCACCGGCCTGGCCGGCGGCGCCGGCGCGGCGACCCTGGGCGAGCTGGGCTACAACGTGGAGGCCTTCTGCTACCAGGACAGCGCGCGGCGCGCCCACTCCATCGCCGCCCAGGGCGGCATCAACGCCGCCAAGAACTACCCCAACGACGGCGACAGCATCTATCGGCTGTTCTACGACACCGTCAAGGGCGGCGACTTTCGCGCCCGCGAGGCCGACGTCTGGCGCCTGGCCCAGGTCTCGAACAACATCATCGACCAGTGCGTCGCCCAGGGCGTGCCCTTCGCCCGCGACTACGCCGGGTACCTGGACAACCGCTCCTTCGGCGGCGCCCAGGTCAGCCGGACCTTCTACGCCCGCGGCCAAACCGGCCAGCAGCTGCTGCTGGGCGCCTACAGCGCCCTTGCCCGCCAGGCCAAGGCCGGCTCGGTCAAGATCCACGCCCGCCGCGAGATGCTCGATCTGGTGGTGGTCGACGGGGTGGCCCGCGGCATCACCTGCCGCAACCTGATCACCGGCGAGATCGAGTCCCACTGGGGCGACGCGGTGGTTTTGGCCACCGGCGGCTACGTCAACGTCTTTTATCTGTCGACCAACGCCATGGGCTGCTCGGTCACCGCGGCCTGGAAGGCGGCCAAGAAGGGCGCCTATTTTGCCAACCCCTGCTACACCCAGATCCACCCCACCTGCATCCCGCAGTCCGGCGAGCACCAGAGCAAGCTCACCCTGATGAGCGAGTCGCTGCGCAACGACGGACGCATCTGGGTGCCCAAGAAAGAGGGCGAAAAGCGCCACCCCAACGAGATCCCCGAAGAGGAGCGCGACTACTACCTGGAGCGCAAGTACCCCTCTTTCGGCAACCTCGCCCCGCGCGATATCGCCTCGCGCGCGGCCAAGGAAGCCTGCGACGACAAGCGCGGCATCGGCCCCGGGGGCCGCGGCGTCTATCTCGACTACGCCGCGAGCATCAAGCGCCTGGGCGAGAACACCATCCGCGAGCGCTACGGCAACCTCTTCGAGATGTACGAAAAGATCACCGACGAGAACGCCTACAAAGAGCCGATGCGCATCTACCCCGCCCCCCACTACTCGATGGGCGGGCTGTGGGTCGACTACAACTGCATGAGCAACGTCCCGGGCCTGTTCGTGCTGGGCGAGGCCAACTTCTCGGTCCACGGCGCCAACCGCCTGGGCGCCAGCGCGCTGATGCAGGGGCTGGCCGACGGCTACTTCGTCATCCCCTACACCATCGCCCATTACCTGGCCCAGATCACCCCGGGCAAGATCAAGGACGACCACCCCGCCTTCAAGGAGAGCAAGGCCGCCGTCGAGAACGAGACCAAGAAGCTGCTCTCGATTAACGGCAAGAAGACCCCGGCCGAGCTGCACCGCGAGCTGGGCAAGATCATGTGGAACAACGTCGGCATGGCCAGAAGCGAGCAGAGCCTCAAAGAAGCGCTCAAGCAGATCCCCGAGCTGCGCGAGCAGTTCTGGAAGAACCTCAAGGTCGCAGGCTCCGGCGCCGAGTTCAACCAGCAGCTCGAGAACGCCGGGCGCCTGGCGGATTTTCTCGAGTTCGCCGAACTGTTCGCCAAGGACGCGCTGCACCGCGACGAGAGCTGCGGCGGGCACTTCCGCGTCGAGCACCAGACCGAGGACGGCGAGGCGATGCGTGACGACGAGAACTTCTGCTACGCCGCGGCCTGGGAGTTCAAGGGCGCCGACAAGGAGCCCGAGCTGCACAAGGAGCCGCTGAAATTCGAAAACGTCCACCTTGCCGTAAGGAGCTACAAATAATGAATCTGACACTGCATGTATGGCGTCAGAAGGACGCCAACGACAAGGGCCGGCTCGAGGTGTACCAGGCCAAGAACGTCAGCGCCGACAGCTCGTTTCTGGAGATGCTCGACGAGGTCAACGAAGAGCTGATCAAAGAGGGCAAGGACCCCATCGCCTTCGACCACGACTGCCGCGAGGGGATCTGCGGGATGTGCTCGCAGGTGATCAACGGCCGCGCCCACGGCCCGCAGGAGAAGACCACGGTGTGCCAGCTGCACATGCGCCAGTTCAAGGACGGCGACGACGTGTTCATCGAGCCGTGGCGGGCGCGCGCCTTTCCGATCGTCAAGGACCTGGTGGTCGACCGCGCCGCGCTGGACAAGATCATCCAGGCCGGCGGCTACACCTCGGCCAAGACCGGCGGGGTTCCCGACGGCAACGCGCTGCTGATCCCCAAGGGGGACGCCGACTACGCCATGGACGCCGCCGAGTGCATCGGCTGCGGGGCCTGCGTGGCGGGCTGCCCGAACAGCTCGGCGATGCTCTTCACCAGCGCCAAGGTCGCGCAGCTGGCGATCCAGCCCCAGGGCGTGCCCGAGGCGGCGCGGCGGGTGCGTTCGATGACCGAAGAGGCCAAGGCCTGCGGTATGGGCAACTGCACCAACCACTACGAGTGCCAGGCGAGCTGCCCGAAGGACATCAACGTCAAGTTCATCGCCAAGCTCAACCGCGAGTACCTCAAGGCGATGCTGCCGGGCAACAACAAGTAAGCGCAGCTGTCATACCCTGAAACAGTCGGGGCGGGCCCAATGGCCCGCCCCATTTTTTTGCCTCCATATCAAGCAGGTCAGAGGCTACTAAGGATAGGCTCTCCTCCCCTTTCAAGGGGGAGGGTGGGAGGGGGATGGGGTTCAGCAAGGCGCCGCCCGCTGATCGCCGGCAGGCTCCGGAAATCGCCCCGGATTCCTGCTGTACCAGGCTGCGGGAGGGCTGGTATACTGGCACGACATTTTCGCAGGGGTTGGCGGGTCCATGTCTGAGTATCCGGATATTCTGAAGAGGATGGAGTTCGCCTTGGTGAATTTCCATCTGGAATTTGTCGAGGCCTGCCGCTTCGACATGGCGGCATCCATGAGGCTGCGACGGGACCTGAGGGCCGCCTTGGGGAGGGCCTTGAGCGCTTCGGAGGAGGGCGCCCAGGGGGGCCTGTTCCGGGATCTGTTCGACCCCCCTTTGCCCTCCGATCCGCTGGCCCTAAAGCGCTATCAGCGCCCCGGACCGCCATTTGCCCTGCTGCCTCGCGCAGCCGATTGGAAGGACTACCGACAGGGGGAGTCGCTGGCTATCCGCTGCTCCTTCTGGGGGAAGGGCATTTTGCTCCTGGAGCTGTTTGGGCGGGTCCTCGAGGCGCTGGGTCCCCGGGGGCTGCACATGGGCCAGGGCCCGTTTCGGCTGGCTGGTATCGATGCCCTCGATGCCTCGGGCAGCCCGAGCGTAATCTGGCGGCCCGGGGATGATCTTCGGGGGCTGGCGCCGCCGTTCCAGGATGCTGGATGGTGGGTTGATACCGCCCTTGGCGAGGCCAGTGGGCTGGTCGTCCAGATGCTGACCCCCGCCAGGCTGATCTCGCGGGGCAGGCCGGTATTCAAAGCCGGATTCCAGGCAATGTTTCCGTTTATCCTGCGCAGGGTTACTTCCATGGCCTACACACACTGCGGCCTGGAGCTCGTCCACGACCCTCGGATTCTGTTCGAATCCAGCGACCTGGTTGTCCAGAGAGGCAACCGTCTGCGCTGGCAGGACTGGCGTCAATTGGAGGGCGAAGAGCGGATTCAGGATCTTGGCGGACTTATGGGGGACCTGGAGCTTGAGGGAGAGGCCCTTTGCGATGTTGCCTGGATTTTGAGCCTTGGGTCGTTGATGAATATCGGCAAGGGAGCGGCCTACGGGGCGGGGAGGTTCAATCTATGGAGAAAGACAGGCTGATCCTGCCGAGCGGGCCCGTTTAACTTGCCAAAGCCGGCGAAATCGTTATACTTTGGAGTAACAGCAACACATATCGGGGGAGTGCTGCCATGACCAATGCCTGGGAGGAACGGAAAAAGGCCCTGGAGAACCAGTACTTTTACAACCTGGAAAAAGAGCAGATCGAGCAATTGAAAAAAGAAGCTCGGGAAAAGCTCACCCGGGAAATGTGCAGAAACAGGTGCCCGAAATGCGGCGATGCCATCCAAGCCATGGAGTTCCGCGGGGTCCCATTGGACAAATGCCCCAGTTGTGGAGGCGTCTGGCTGGGCCCGCGCGACTTGACCATGCTCGCGGAAAAGGATCACCGAACCTGGTTCGACAAGTGGTTCAAGCAAGAACAGAAAATCCTCAAGGATGATGAGTAGGCATCCGACAGGTTCAAGGGCGGCGGAGTAATCCGCCGCCTTTGAATGTATTTGGGACCTGATTCATGGAGGGAGGGCCAACAGGGACCAGTCATGGACGGGCATGTGATGAAAGGTATTTCTGCCGGGGAATTTGGATGGCATGCGTTTTCCGCTGACCCTTAAAATCATTTCGGGGAACCTGGTTTTTGCGGCGTTGCTGGGTGCGGTCTGCATCGTTGCGGTATCCACCCTGAACGATATTTCGGCCAGGATCGACGCCTTCTCGGCGCTTGGCGGATCAGGGGATGCTACCGCCTGGAAGCCCCTTGCAGGGCCTTTGCTGGAAATCTCCGGCCTGGCCCGGGAAGCCGTCCTGTGGGTGGTGATACTCGGTGCGGCGGGGCTTGTCGGCGGCTTTTTTCTTGCGCTGCTTGCGGTGTTTCATATCCTCTCCGCGCTTGGCAAGTTGAAATATGCTACCCATTTGATAGCCGAAGGGATTTTTGACCTGGAGCCTCAGATCCGCAGTCGGGACGAGATCGGGGATCTGGCCCGGGAGCTGTCGGTGATGGCCAAGAAGTTCAAGCAGTACGAGCAAATGTGCCTGGATGCCAGCCCCCTGACCAGGCTCCCGGGGAATATCGCCATCGAGCGATCGCTGCTCGAGAAGATGCGCAAGGGGGAAAAATTCGCGCTTTGTTATATCGATCTCGACAATTTCAAAGCCTACAATGATCGTTACGGTTACGCCAAGGGGAGTGAAATCATCAAGGCCACCGGCGAACTGGTCTATAATATGAGAAAATCCTATGGTCGGGAAGGCGACTTCGTCGGCCATATCGGCGGGGATGATTTCGTCCTGATCACCGCCCCGGAGAATATCAAGGCGCTATGCGAAAATATCATCCATGGTTTCGATAAGCTGATTCCCCGGTATTATTCTCCGGAAGATCTCGAACGGGGGTTTGTGGTGGGGATTGACCGCTACGGGGTGGAAAGGCAGTTTCCGATTATGACCATCTCCATCGCGGTGGTGAGCGATGCTCACCGGGAAATTGCCTCACCTACCGAAATTGCCCAGGTCGCAGCCGAGATAAAGGATTTCGTCAAGACTCTCCCCGGCAGCAACTACCTGGTGGACAGGCGTCGAAACAAACGCTGAAAACGCTCTGCGACATTCAGCCCGGGCCGCCCCTGACGCAAGGGGGCGCTTTGAAGATCGGGGCTGCGGGGGTGGTCGCGTCCCTGTCTCGAACAAGAGGAGAGAGGGGTTCTGCCAGGGGGATGGCTCTGGAATCCAAAATGAACAAAAACGTGCGCCAGCAGATCCTTCTGCTGATCATTCTGATCATCGCCTTCAACTACCTGTATATGGTGTATTCGCCGGAGAAATCCGCTGCGCCGGTGCAGGTCACCTACAGCCGTTTCAAGGCCGAGCTGGCAGCGGATAACGTCGCCAGGGTCACTTTCGAGGGGAGCAAGCTCAGCGGAGAATTCAAAAAGGAAATCGACATCCCCACCCGGGGGATGGCAGACGCGGCCCCCCGCTACAGGCTGTTTGCCACCAACCTGCCGCCGGTGCAGGACCCGGGGCTGATGGAGCAGCTTGAAGCCCGCCAGGTCGAGGTCGACGTCAGGCCCGAACCCGAACCCTCGGCCTGGACTTCGGCCCTGATCTATCTGCTGCCCTGGGTGTTGATCATCGGGGTCTGGTGGTTCATTCTCAAGGGGATGCGGGGCAAGGGAGGCCCTGGCGGGGGGCTCATGGGGAGCTTCGGCAAGTCCGGAGCCCGCCTCTATACCCGGGAAACCAGCCGGGTGACCTTTGCCGATGTGGCCGGCCTGGAGGAGGCCAAGCAGGAACTGCTGGAGGTTGTGGAATTTCTGCGCAATCCCAAAAAATTCGCCCGGATCGGCGGAAAGGTGCCGCGGGGAATCTTGCTGGTAGGACCGCCGGGGACAGGCAAGACTCTGATGGCCCGGGCCGTTGCGGGGGAGGCCGGGGTTCCGTTTTTCTCCATCGCCGCCTCCCAGTTTATCGAAATGTTCGTCGGCGTGGGCGCCAGCAGGGTCCGCGATCTGTTCAATACGGCCAAAAAGCAGGCCCCCAGCATCATATTCATCGATGAGCTCGACGCGGTCGGCCGCTCGCGAGGCACCGGCCTGGGCGGAGGCAACGACGAACGCGAGCAGACCTTGAATCAGCTTCTGGCGGAGCTGGATGGATTCGAGCCCCACGAAGAAGTCATAGTCATGTCGGCCACCAACCGCCCTGATGTCCTCGATGCCGCCCTGCTGCGGCCGGGGCGCTTCGACCGGCAGGTGGTTGTGGAGCGTCCCGACTGGCGCGCCCGGGAGGAGATCCTCAAGGTCCACACCCGAAAGGTGCCCCTGGCCGAGGATGTCGACCTGAGAACCATCGCCAAGGGAACGCCTGGAATGTGCGGTGCAGACCTGGAGAGCCTGATCAACGAGGCTGCACTGATCGCCGCCAGGCAGGACAGGGAAAGCGTTTCCATGATCCACCTCGAGCAGGCCAAGGACCGGATCCTCATGGGTGCCGAGCGAAAGCTGGTTCTTTCCGAGCGGGAAAAACGGATCACCGCCTACCATGAGGGGGGGCACACGCTGGTCGCAAAATTCCTCGAGGGCGCCGATCCGATCCACAAGGTGTCGATCATTCCCCGGGGCAGGGCCCTCGGGGTCACGCAGCAGTTGCCGGTGGACGACAGGTACCATTATTCCAAGAGCTACCTGATGACCCGGCTTGCGGTCAGCCTCGGCGGAAGGGCCGCGGAGAAGGTGGTCTTCAACGATCTTTCCACCGGCGCCGAGAACGATCTCAAGCAGGTCACCGAATTGGCCGAAAAAATGGTCTGCCAATGGGGGATGAGCGACAAGATCGGGCCGGTCACGGTAAGCCGCGGCGAAGAACATCCCTTTTTGGGGCGCAAGTTGGCCACGGAAAAAACCTTCAGCGAACAGATGGCCTGGCTTATCGACCAGGAAATCGACAAGCTGATCCGCGAGGCCGAGCAGACCGCCGATGAACTCGTCACCGAACACCGCCATAAACTGGATGCCTTGGTCGAAGTACTGTTGGAGGAAGAGGTGTTGGACAGCAGTCGAGTGAATGAAATACTCGAGGTGCAGGAAGATGCGTCCGACGCCAAACCCAAGCCGGAGAGCGCCTCCGGCTTGAACCCGTAATGAAGGAGGGACTGATGGGTGGGTTTTTGATTTTTTTGGGTCTGGCCGGAATGGCCTATTTCGCCTACTTTGCCTTTACCACTCTGAGTGGCATGGAGAAGGACATCCGCAGGGAGTTGGGGCAGGCCCCAACCGGCGGCGAGGTGAAACCGCCAGCGGCTCCAAAGGCGGCCGCGGCCGTCGAGCAGCCTCGGGAGAAAAAAAACCTTGTCCCTTCACCAGCGCAACCACCGGCGACGGAGACTGTCCGGGCATCGGTCGAAATCGCCCTGGAGGAGCAGATTCTAAAGCAGATCAAGGGGCCTAAGGGGATGTTGCAGACCGAACTCTATGGCAAGTTCCCCGACCAGGACCGCCGGCATCTGCAAAAGGTTCTGGCCGCCATGGATGCGGATGGAACCCTGAAGCGGGAAAAAGAGAAGAGCACCTATCGGCTTTTTGCGCCCAAAAGCAAAAAGAGCTAAGGACAAGTGGACTGGTCGATCGGGGGGAAGAGGGCCACAGTGTCACGTCCTAAAATAGGTTGACAGGTTTTACCTAAGCCACCTCCCTCTCGGAGGTGGCTTTCCTATGCACTTCATCGGGTGTTTTCATGCCCAAGCTAAGGTGGGGCCGAAGTCGATTGTAAATGTCGATGGATTCCCCAACCAGCCGTTTCAGATCCCGCAAGTTTCGGCATCTGTTGATCAGAAACTCTTGCTTCAATATGCCGTTCACTCTCTCTGCAAGAGCATTCTGGTAACAGTCATAGCCATCGGTCATGGATGGCGTCATGCCCTGACGTCTGAGCTCGTCTTGGTAGATCGCTGAACAATATTGCAGACCTCGGTCGGAATGGTGAATCAGCGATCTGCGGGTCTGCCGCTGCCTGGCCGCTCGCTGTAACGCCTTGACGACACTCTCAGCGCGCATATTGTCACTGACGTCATATCCCATGATTTTTCGACTGTACGCATCGGTGACCAACGACAGATAGTGAACACCTTCATCCGTTTCAACATAGGTGATGTCGCTCACAAAGGCCTGCTCAGCACGCCCGATCTCCTGGTTCTCCAATCGATTTGGATGTTTCTTCATCCAGTGTCTGCTCTGCGTTGTTTTTGTGTAGCGTTTGACCGGTACTACCAGCAGTTGATGGGCTCGCAGATAGTCAAAGAAACCATCACGCCCCAATTTGATGCCCTGTTCATCAAGCCGGGGTTTCAGCAGGTGGTAGAGCTTCCGGCCACCAAGTCTCGGCATGAATCGCCTGACCTCCATCACCATGCCCCGGACCGGTGCCAGTTCGACCCTGCGCTGCCGGATGCGCTTTTCTCGTTGATAGACGGCTTGCCGGGTAATGCCAAGAAGCCTGCAAGCATGGCTTAAACTCAGCCCTTCCTGTTTTTGAAGGCGTCTCGCTCCTTGGCCAAATACTTTTTTCGCAGTCCGGCCCCATGTTCTGCATCGAGAATATCCACGACTTCATTCAAAAGCAGATTCCGAAGACGTTCATCCTCAAGTTCGCGCTCAAGCCGTTTGATGGTCTGTGCGGGGGTCTCTTTGGCTTTGGGAGAATCAGACATGGTCAGCCTCACAGAGTGGGTCCAATCCAGCTTGCCGTGCTTTCTCAGCCATGTTAGCACTGTGGAGCGCCCCTGGATGCCATAAATCTTTTGGGCTTGCTTGTAGGTCATATCGCCCTTTTCGACTGCGGCGACCACCTGCAATTTAAAGCCCATGGTGTAATCACGCTGACTCCGTCTCTTCCGCTTGCCCTCTAACTCGTCCATAAATAAGTCTCCCAGGTGTAAACTTATTTCAGGACGGGACCCAGAAAATAAAAAAGCCTGCGGCGAATTTCGCCGCAGGCTTTTTGTCTGGTGTGCCGGCAGGGCTACCGGTTCTTCAGGTTGTAGAAAACGTCCTTGCCGTTGAAGACGGCGACTTCGGCCAGTTCATCCTCGATGCGCAGCAATTGGTTGTACTTGCAGACGCGATCGGTGCGGCACAGGGAGCCGGTTTTGATCTGCCCGGCGTTGGTGGCCACGGCCAGGTCGGCGATGGTGGTGTCTTCGGTTTCGCCGCTGCGGTGGGATACCACGGCGGTGTAGCCGGCCCGCTTGGCCATCTCGATGGCCTCCAGGGTCTCGGTCAGGGTCCCGATCTGGTTGACCTTGATCAGGATGCTGTTGGCGATCCCCTTGTCGATCCCTTCCTTGAGGATCTTGGTATTGGTGACGAACAGGTCGTCGCCCACCAGCTGGATGCGCTTGCCGAGGCGTTCGGTCAGGAGTTTCCAGCCCTCCCAGTCGTTTTCAGCCATGCCGTCTTCGATGGAGACGATGGGGTAGCGATTGACCAGGTCCTCGTAGAAGTCGACCAGCTCCTTGGGAGTTTTTTCCGGCTGAGCCTCGTTCTCCAGGACGTACTTGCCCCCTTTGAAAAGTTCCGAGGAGGCAACGTCGAGGGCCAGCAGAACGTCCTCGCCCGGTTTGAACCCGGCAGCGCGGATGGCTTCCATGATGACTTCGAGAGCTTCCTCGTTGCTTTTGAGGTCGGGAGCGAAGCCGCCTTCATCGCCTACGGCGGTATTGTACCCCTTGCCCTTGAGCACCTTTTTCAGGGCATGGAAGATCTCCGCCCCGATGCGCAGGGCTTCCTTGAAGGAAACCGCGCCGGCGGGCATGATCATGAACTCCTGGATATCGACGTTGTTGTCGGCGTGGGCGCCGCCGTTGATGATGTTCATCATCGGCAGGGGGAGTTCCTTGGCGTTGGAGCCGCCGACATACTGGTAGAGGGGCAGTCCGGCCTCTTCGGCGGCAGCCTTGGCACAGGCCAGGGAGACCCCCAGCAGGGCGTTGGCCCCGAGATTGCTTTTGAAGTCGGTGCCGTCGAGGGCCAGCAGTTTGCGGTCGATGCCGGCCTGGTCAGAGGCCTCCCAGCCGATCAGGGCTTCGGAAATGACTTCGTTGACATTTTCAACGGCCTTGGTCACCCCTTTGCCGAGGTAGCGGGTGTTGTCACCGTCGCGCAGTTCCAGCGCCTCGCGCTCGCCGGTCGAGGCGCCGCTGGGCACCGCGGCACGGCCCATGGCGCCGCTTTCGAGGTAGACCTCGACCTCAACGGTTGGGTTGCCCCGGGAGTCCAGGATCTCTCTGGCGTAAATATCGACGATTTCGCTCATTTAAGCCCCCTTGCAGGAAATAGATTTGAATGCCGACAGGGTCGGTCTTTATGAGGCCCTATTTATAGCACAAAGACGCTAAATTGAAACCCCTTTTTGGCCTGCCCCCCTGGAGCCGCCGGCATAAATTTAATTGATTTTTCTGCGCGGACGATGTTATTTTTCGCAGTTGAATCTTTGCGAAAACAAAGGGATATTTTTTGAATAAGAGCATAGCCCGAACCAAATTCGCCGCGGATGATCCCCATCTGGCGAACCAGTTGTTCGGCCAACAAAATAGAAACCTCCGCCAGATCGAACGCCTGCTCGGGGTGCGGGTCGGCTCCAAGGGAACCGAACTGCAGATCGAGGGTGAACCCATCCAGGTGCAGCTCGTCGAGAGGTTGATGGATGAGCTTCTGTCGCTGCTCAAAGAAGGATATCCGCTTTACTCCACGGACATCGACTATGCCATACGGATCCTGAGCGCCGACTCCAGGGCACGGCTCAAGGACATCTTTCTGGACACCATCTTCATCTCCGCCCGAAAAAAGATCATCGCCCCCAAGAGTCTCGCGCAAAAGAAATACATCGATGCCATCCGCCAGAACGACGTGGTGTTCGGGGTCGGCCCGGCAGGAACCGGGAAAACCTATCTGGCCATGGCCATGGCGGTCTCCTTCCTGATGAAAAAGGAGGTCAGCCGGATCGTTCTGGTCCGGCCCGCGGTGGAGGCCGGCGAGAAGCTCGGTTTTCTCCCGGGCGACGTAGCGGAAAAGGTCAACCCCTATCTGCGCCCTTTGTACGACGCCTTGTTCGACATGATGGATTTTGAAAAAGGCCAGGCCCTGATCGAGAAGGGGGTCGTCGAGGTGGCGCCCCTGGCGTTCATGCGTGGGCGCACCCTCAATGACGCCTTTGTCATCCTGGATGAGGCACAGAACACCACGGCCGAGCAGATGAAGATGTTCCTGACCAGGTTGGGGTTTGGTTCGCGGGCGGTGATCACCGGCGACGTCACCCAGATCGACCTGCCGGCCGGGCGCATTTCCGGCCTGGTGCAGGCCGGGCAGATACTCAAGGGAGTGGAGGGGATCTGTTTCAATCGTTTCACCGACCGCGATGTGGTCCGCCACCCCATCGTGCAGGCCATTGTCCAGGCCTACGACCGGGCACAGAAAAAACCGGTTGCGGAACCTGCGGATAATTGACTCCCTTTGTATCCGGCAGCTGATCCCGCCTTGCCGCCCGGCTCCAACCGGCACGGGTGCGGAGAGGGTGGCCCGGAGTTGCCAGATTTGAATTTGAGGCACTGAATTCATGACCAAAAGTGATCGTAAGCAGGAAGCCGGATCCCGCGGTAAAGCCAAATCCGGCAGCGTATCCCAGCGTCGCCTGCCCTGGTTCGGCGAACGTTTTCAGGGAAACCTGCTGGTCTTTCTGCTCGCCCTGTTTCTCACCATCATCATTATCCCCAAGGGGGGATTCATTCCTGACTATTACGCCGCGGGGGATATTGCCTCGCGGGACGTAAAAGCGCCGCGCGACCTGCTCATCCCCGACGAGACGCTTACCGAAAAAAAGCGCCAGGAGGCCGAGGATGAGGTGCGCTCGCTCTATGATTTCGATCCCAACGCTGGTCAGGAGATCGCCGATCGGCTGATCGGGGCGATCAGGAAGCTGAACTCCGGTCTGGCCAAATCGGTTCCGCGGGAAGACCTGTTCAAGGAGATCGCAACCCACCTGGGGGTTAATTTCGGCGCAGAGGAGCTGGGTCCCCTGGCCGAATTGCCCATCCGCGCAGAGCGCCCCCAGGCGCGGGAGGCGCAGGCTGAGCCCGATGCCCTGGCGGTAACCGCGCCGGAGAGTGCGGAGTCCCCACCCAGCGCACGGGAGCAGGAATTCTATCAGCAGCTGCGCAAGGTGATAGCCCAATCCCTTGGCCCCATGGTGGTTGGCAACCTTCAGCTGTTCAGGGCGGATCGGGAGCGCGGAGTGGTCATTCGCGACCTGGTTTCCCAGGCCGAATGGGAAGAGACCGATCTGGCGGCGGTCGTCGGGGTCGGCGACGCCATGAACCTGCTGCAGGAGCATCTCCGGGAGGTTCGCGGGCTCGGGGCGCGGCACCGCCAGGCGCTGTTCGTGGTCATCCAGAAGCTGCTGCGGCCCAACCTGACTTTCAACAAGAACGAAACCGAGGCCCGCAAGCGGCAGGCCCGCGAGGCCGTGACCCCGGTCCTCTTCCAGGTGAAGAAGGGCGAGATGGTCGTCCGCGAGGGGGAGCGGGTCTCGGAAGACCAGCTGAAAAAGCTCAAGGCTCTCCGGGAAATCGGCAGCGACTACAGCACCCTCAGGTCGGGGTTGGGGCTGCTGCTCTGCATTCTGCTGCTGTTCTACTGCACCCACCTGTTTGCCCGCCGCAACGTGCGCAAGTACCGGCCGAACAATCGGGACCTGACCTTCCTGGTGATGACTTTCCTTGGCCTGTTCGTATTGATCAAGCTGGCCATTTTCATCTCCACCGCACTGGAAAGCGCTTTCCCCTATATCGATTCCGCAACCTACTATTACGTTTTCCCCTTCGCCGTCGGCGCGATGCTGGTCAGGATCGTGCTCAATTCGGAGGTCGCCCTGGTTTTCGCCATCCTTTCGGCGCTGGTCCTGGGGACCCTGTTCGGCAACAGCCTGGTGATCTGCTTCTACGCCCTGGTGGGGAGCCTGACCGGCGCCCATTGGGTGCGCCAGTGCAAAGAGCGCTCCACGCTGTACCGGGCCGGCTTCCGCCTTTCGCTGATCAACATGGCGCTGATTCTCGGCATTCATGTCATGGCCGGGCGCGCCTTCGATATGCAACTGCTCTACAAGTTCGGCTTCGGCCTGGCCGGCGGCCTGGTCTGCGCCATCATCGTCAACGGCACCATTCCCCTGATCGAATCGGCTTTCAAATACACCACCGACATCAAGCTGCTGGAGCTGGCCAATATGAACCAGCCGGTACTGCGCGAACTGATGATCCAGGCCCCGGGCACCTATCACCACTCGATTATCGTCGGCAACCTGGTCGAAGCCGCGGCCGAAGCGATCAATGCCAACCCTTTGCTGGCCCGGGTCGCTGCCTACTACCACGACGTGGGCAAGATCCGTAAACCGCTGTATTTCGTCGAGAACATGCACGGGCAGGATAATCGCCACGACAAGCTTGCGCCTTCGATGAGCGCGCTGATCCTGATGTCCCACGTCAAGGACGGGGTGGAGTTGGCCCGGGAGAGCAAGCTGGGCGAGCCGCTGGTGGATATCATCCGCCAGCACCACGGCACCGCCCTGATCAAGTTCTTTTACGACAAGGCCAAGAGCAAAGAGGATCCCGGGGTTCAGCAGGTCGACGAGCGTGACTACCGCTATCCCGGACCCAAGCCGCAGACCCGGGAGGCGGCGCTGATCATGCTCGCCGACGCGGTGGAGGCGGCCAGCCGCACCCTGACCGACCCGAACCCGGCACGCATCCAGGGGATGGTGCAGAAGATCATCAACAACATATTCATCGACGGCCAGCTCGACGAGTGCGAGCTGACCCTCAAGGACCTGCACAATATCGCCAAGAGTTTCAACCGGATCCTGGCCGGCATTTTCCACCACCGGATCGATTATCCCGAACCCGCCTACAAGGAGCGGGACAAGGAGACAGGCAAAAGGAAAAACGGTGAAGATACACATCGAGAACCGGCAAAGCCGGCAAAAGATAAGGAAGTTGCCCCTGCGAAGGGTAGCCCGGAGGATCTTAAGCGCCTCGGGATGTCCTGATGCTGAACTCTCGGTGGTGGTGGTCGACGACGAGCAGATTCGCGACCTGAACCGGGACTATCTGCAGCGGGACAAGCCCACCAACGTCATCTCCTTCGCCATGCAGGAAGGGGACGGGGCGGGGCTGAACCCGGAGATCCTCGGAGATGTGGTCATTTCCGCCGATACCGCCGCCCGCGATGCCGCCGAGGCGGGGGTCAGCTTCGAGAGCGAGCTGTACTTTCTGTTGCTGCATGGCATCCTTCATCTGTTGGGGTATGACCATGAGCGCGGCACCGAGGAGCAGGCCCGGATCATGGAGGAGCGCGAGCGGGAGATTTTCGCCATGCTCGCAGAGGAGTTTCTGAACGGGTGAAGAACGACAGGCTGAAACCGAATGGCTGGCTCGAAGCCGTAAACTGTGCCATCGAGGGGATCCTCTGGACGGTCCGCTCGCAGCGCCACATGCGGTTTCATTTTTTCGCCGCCGTCGGGGTCATCCTGCTGGCGCTGCAGTTGAAGATATCGGCTCTGGAATTCGTGCTGCTGGGCATTGCGGTGACCATGGTCATGCTGGCCGAGTTGCTCAATACCGCCCTGGAAGCCCTGGTCGATCTGGTATCCCCCGATTACCATCCCCTGGCTCGCCGGGCCAAGGACGTAGCCGCAGGCGCGGTGCTGGTGGCCAGCATCGGGGCCGTGGTGATCGGTTACCTGGCCCTGTCACGGTACTTTCTGCCCGGGCTGCAGGATGGCTTCAGCGGTCTGGGGCCGGCTCCCGGCCTGTTGCCGGTGATATCGGTCCTGGCGGTGGTCATCCTGGTGGTGCTTCTCAAGTCCTGTCTCGGCCGGGGAACCCCGCTGCACGGGGGGATGCCCAGCGGCCATTCGGCGGTTGCGTTTTCCATCGGCACTTCGGTCGTTCTGGCCCGCGTCGATCTGATTATCGGCCTGCTGGCCTTGGCGATGGCCGCCATGGTCAGCCACAGCCGACTGCTGCTCGGCATTCACAGCCGCCAGGAGGTCCTAGCCGGTGCCGGGTTGGGCGCGGCGGTCACCCTGGCCCTTCACCTGTTGTTTGCCTGACCGGGCCGGTGCCCAAAGGGCAAGATCAATTTAATCCTGCAAGGAGGAAAGGTTTTTTGGACGACGACAGTCCCAACAACAGATCCGGTTCGTGGCTCGACGCCTGGCGTTGGCTGTTTTTCCGCAAACGCCGCGCGATGACGGAAAAAGAGCTGCAGCAGATCATCAACGAATCCGAAGAAGAAGGGCTTATCAACGAAGAAGAAGGGGAGATGCTCCACTCCATCTTCGAATTCGGCGAAACCATCGTGCGTGAAATCATGGTGCCGCGCACCGACATGGTCTGCTGCAGCACCGTGGCGACCCTCAAGGAATTGCTCGAGGCGATCCTCTCCTCGGGGCACTCGCGGGTTCCGGTCTACGAGGGGACCAACGATCGGATCGTGGGGGTGGTTTACGCCAAGGACCTGTTGCGGTTCTGGGGGCGGCGGGACGACGAGGTCAAGATCACCCGGGTGATGCGCACCCCGTACTTCGTCCCGGAAACCAAGAACATCGAGGATTTGCTTCAGGAGTTTCGCACCAAGCGGGTGCACATGGCGATCGCCATCGATGAATATGGCGGCACCTCGGGCCTGGTCACCATCGAGGATCTGATCGAGGAGATCGTCGGGGACATCCAGGACGAGTACGACGTGGAGGAGGACTGGCTCCAGGAGCAGGAGGACGGCTCGGTGGTGGTGGACGGCCGGTTGAACATCGAGGACCTCGAGGACCATTTCGACCTCGAGATTCCCAAGGACAAGTTCGATACCGTCGGCGGGTACCTGTTCAACCTGCTGGGGCACGTACCCAGCGAAGGCGAGGAAATTCAGGATGGCGCCCTGGTCATGAAGGTCATCGAGGGAGACGACCGCAAAATTCGCAAGGTCAGCATCCTGCGCGTTGCCCAGAAGCCCCCGGCGGACAACGGCAACTGACGCCATGAAGCGCCTGCTCCCTGATCCAACCAACTGTTGGGCCCTGGCGTCGGGGCTGGTTCTGGCCCTGTCGTTTCCCCGGATCGACCTTGCCGCGGTGGCCTGGGTCGGGCTGGTGCCGCTGTTTCTGGTCATGGAGCGGCGGCCTTTCCGCAGCGGCTTTGTCGCGGGGGTCGGTTTTTTCGGGCTGGTTCTTTACTGGCTGAATATCGTGATGACCACCTACGGGCGCCTGCACCCGGTCTTCTCGGTGGTCGCCTACCTGCTGCTGGTCGCCTATCTCGCCCTGTTTTTCGGCGCCGCCACCTGGGCGGCCTGCCGCCTGCGCCAGCACCTCGGGCTCTCTGCGGTGCTGACCCTGCCGGTACTCTGGGTGGCGCTGGAGTTTCTGCGCTCCTTTTTTCTTTCCGGGTTTCCCTGGGCCACCCTGGGCTATTCCCAGCAGTCGGTGCTGAGCATGATCCAGTCGGCCGACCTGTTCGGGGTCTACGGCATCAGCTTCCTGCTGGTGTTGGTCAACGCGGTGCTCGCAGAGTGTCTGCGGCGCAAAGAGGCCGGCCGGGTTCGCGCTCTGCCCTGGGCCGGGCTGATCGCCTGCGCCCTGTTGTTCGCCGCCAACCTTGGCTACGGTTACTGGCGTCTCGGCCAGGACCTCGACGGCCGGGCGCAGACCCTGGAGACCGCTCTGGTCCAGGGGAACATCGACCAGTCGATCAAATGGGACCCGACCAACCAGCGCCGAACCGTCGATACCTACCGCGAGCTCTCCCTGGAGGCCCATGCCGCGACGGCCGCGGAGCTGATCATCTGGCCCGAAAGCGCCACCCCGTTTTATTACCAGGACGGTGGCGAACTGGCCGAGGCGGTAACCGGCACGGCCAGGCAGACCGGTGCCTTTCTGCTTTTTGGCAGCCCGGCCTACGAGGTCGTCAATCGCCAGTACCATTATCTCAACAGCGCCTTCCTGCTTTCGGGGCAGGGGCAGGCGCTGGGGCGCAGCGACAAGGTGCACCTGGTCCCCTTCGGGGAATACGTCCCCCTGGGGCGGTATCTCCCCTTTATCGACAAGCTGGTGGTGGGGATCGGGGATTTTTCCCCGGGAACGGTCAGCCCTCTGCCGCTCAACGGCCACCGGGCCGGGGTGCTGGTCTGCTTCGAGGGGATTTTTCCTGAATTGGCCCGGGATTACGTGCGCAAGGGGAGCGATTTTCTGATCAACATCACCAACGATGCCTGGTTCGGGCGCTCCTCCGCGCCCTATCAGCATCTGGCCATGACCAGGTTTCGAGCGATTGAAAACCGCATCTGGGTCGCCCGCGCCGCCAATACCGGCATCTCCGCCTTCATTGCGCCTTCGGGGGCGATCTCGACCCAATCCCCGATTTTCCAGACCCTGTACCTCGAAGGCAAGGTGGGCCTGGGGGCCGGGGGATCGCTGTATGCGCGCATCGGCGACCTGGTGCCCGGAGCGTTCCTGGTGCTGGCTATCTGGTGGCTGGCGCGCACCCGGCGCCGGCTGGAACCGGCTTCCTGATTTTCCACCGGGGCCAGCGCATTCGGCAAAGGCCTTGTCCTTAGCCGCTTCGCCCGTTATAATCCGCACCTCAAATAACCTACGCAGGGGAAATCGCCATGTTCCGTGAAGAAAAAGAAAGTCTGAAACAACTTCAGGTCAAGCTCAATGAGCTGAGGGGGTATCTTTGACGTCGACGCCAAGAAAGAGCGCGTCGCCGAAATGGAAGCCGAAATCGCCCGCCCCGAGTTTTGGAACCTGGGCGACCAGGCACAGGAGCTGCTCAAGGAGCGCACCCGGCTGCAGAAAATAGTCGAAGGCTGGGAGGGCGCTGCCCAGGAGCTCGAGGACCTGCTGGTGCTGGTTGAACTGGGCGAGGAGGGCGAGGACGAAGAGACCCTGGCCGAAGTCCGCGGCCTGCTGCCCGAGTTGGAGCAGCGGGTGGGGAAAATGGAATTCGCCCGCATGCTCTCCGGCGAGCATGATCCCAACAACGCCATCCTCAGCATCAACGCCGGCGCCGGCGGCACCGAGGCCCAGGACTGGGCCGAAATGCTGCTGCGCATGTACCTGCGTTTCTGCGAGACCAAGGGGTTCAAGACCGAGATCACCGACTACCAGCCCGGTGAGGAGGCTGGGGTCAAGGGGGTGACCTTCACCGTCGAGGGGGATTACGCCTACGGCTTCCTGAAGGCGGAGATCGGCATCCATCGCCTGGTGCGCATTTCGCCCTTCGACTCCAACGCCCGGCGTCACACCTCGTTCTGTTCGGTCTTCGTGTTTCCCGAGCTCTCCGACGATATCGAAGTCGAGATCAACGAGAAGGATCTCAAGGTCGACACCTACCGCTCGAGCGGGGCGGGGGGGCAGCATGTCAACAAGACCGACTCGGCGATCCGCATCACCCACATCCCCTCCGGGATCGTGGTGGCCTGCCAGAACGAGCGCAGCCAACACAAGAACCGGGCCACGGCCATGAAGCAGCTCAAGGCTCGGCTTTACGAACTGGAGTTGCGGAAAAAAGAGGAAGAGTCCGCCGCCCTGAGCGCAGACAAGAAGGAGATCGCCTGGGGCAGCCAGATCCGCTCCTATGTGCTGCACCCCTACCGGCTGGTCAAGGACCATCGAACCGGGTACGAGGTCGGCAACACCGATGCGGTGCTGGATGGCGATATCGAGGATTTCATCGAAGCCTACCTGCTGAGCAAAAAGTAGCCAGCTCTTCGAATTTCAAGGAAAAAGACATGACGCTGCTCCAGAAACTGACCGGATATCTGCTGCTCCCGCTGGCCCTGGTCGGGGCCCTGGCCTTCGCCGGGTGCGGTGGGGGCGAGGGGGATCTCGACCCGCCGTCCCTGACCCTGCAGGGGGGCGTGTTCCGGACCCCGATCCAGACCACCTCCATCACCCTGGAGGGAGCCGTGGAGCCGGGGGCGACGGTGGAGGTTTTCCTCAACGACAATGAAATCGATTCCGGGCAGATCCTGGTGATCGGTGGTGACTGGTCGGCCACGGTCAACAATCTCGTGGTGGGCGCCAACGTGATCGAGGTGCGGGCTACCGATGATATCGGCAACAACAACTCGCTGGCGCTGGTGGTCGTGCGCGAGGTGGTGACCATCGAACAGTTCGTGTCGCCCACCCCGGACGGGGCGCAGACGGTCAGCGGGCGGGTGGCGGCCGACAATACGGTCGCTGTCAGCATCAGCGATGCTGCCGGGACGGTGGTCTCGGAAGGGGCTGCCCAGATCAGCGGGGTTGCCTGGAGCTATGACATCACCGGTCTCCCCCAGGATGGCGATTATGTGCTGGTCGCCACCGCGACCGACGGGGCCGGGGTGGCGAACACCGCTTCGGTGACTCTCAATGTCTTGGCCGATGCTCCCCTGCTGACCCTCGACCCGTTCGTCCCCGAGGTCAGCAGCGCCAGCCACGATTTTTCCGGAGCCTATTCGGGCCAGTCCATCAGCCTGTTTCTCAACGGAGTGGAGGTCGATGAGTTCACCCAGGACGGGGCCAACTGGTCATTTTCGGCAACCGCCCTTCCCATTGGGGAGAACACCCTGCTGGTGACGGTCACCGGCGCCGACCTGACGACGGCCAGCGGCACGACCTCGGTATTGTTCAAGCCCTGAGGTTTTGGCCTCGGCGAGCGCCCGGGTCCTCTCCCGGGCTTGGTAGCGAGCCGCCTTTCCCCAGCCGCCGGCCAGGCGGGGAGGGGGGGCTTGCAGAGCAACGATCCGCCATGCGGCCCGCCCCGGCGGGCCGTTTTCACTGGGGCCGCAAGGGGCCGGGAATCCTGGTTTTCCCTTGACTTGCCCGGCCCCGGGGTATAAGGTAGCTCCCTTGTAAATTGGGCACGAAAGGTATTGGAATTTATGGAAGAACTCAACGATATCCTGCTTCAGCGCAGGAAGAAGATGGAGGACCTCCGGGAGCAGGGGATCAACCCCTACGCCAACGATTTCCCGGTTGAACATACGGCGGCCCAGGTGGCTGCCGCCCACGCCGACCAGGACGCCGCAGCCCTCGAGAGCTGCAGCGAGCGCTATGTGCTCGGCGGGCGGATCATGGCCCGGCGCGACTTCGGCAAGGCGGCCTTCGTTCAACTGCAGGACCGCAGCGGCCGTATCCAGGTTTATATCGGTAAGGACAAGGTGGGCGAAGAGGCTTTCGAGCAATTCCGCCGTTTCGATCTCGGCGATGTCATCGGCGTGGCCGGAACCCCCTTCCGGACCAAGACCGGCGAGCTCTCCCTGCGCGCCGACCAGGTGCGCATCCTGACCAAGTCGCTGCAGCCGCTGCCGGAAAAATGGCACGGGCTCACCGACGTGGAGACCCGCTACCGGCAGCGTTACGTCGACCTGATGGTCAACCCCGAGGTGGGCGAAGTGTTCCGCAAGCGCAGCAGGATCATCGGCTTGATCCGCGAGTTCATGCAGCAGCGCGATTTCCTCGAAGTCGAAACCCCGATGATGCAGCCGATCGCCGGGGGCGCGACCGCCAAGCCGTTCATCACCCACCACAACACCTTGAAGATGGACCTGTTTCTGCGTATCGCTCCCGAGCTCTACCTGAAGCGCCTGGTGGTCGGCGGCTTCGAGCGGGTCTTTGAAATCAACCGCAATTTCCGCAACGAGGGGATCTCCATCCAGCACAACCCGGAATTCACCATGATGGAGTTCTACCAGGCCTATGCCACCTACCACGAGCTGATGGACCTCACCGAGGAGCTCATCTGCCACCTGGCCCAGGAGGTGGTGGGCAGCCTGAAGTTCACCTACGGGGAGCGCGAGGTGGACCTTACCGCGCCCTGGGACCGGCTTACCGTGCGCGAGTCGATCGTCAAGTACGGCAAGGTCGATCCTGCCGTTCTCGAGGACCGCGAAAAACTGCTGCAGTATGCCCGCTCCCTCGGCCTTGAGCTCGACAGCAATATCGGCCACGGCAAGCTGCTCACCGAGATTTTCGACGAGGTGGTCGAGCCCAAGCTGTGGAACCCGACCTTTATCACCGAGTATCCCACCGAGGTTTCGCCCCTTTCGCGCAAGAACGACGAGCGCCCTGAGGTGGTGGATCGCTTTGAGCTGTTCGTCGTCGGCCGGGAGCTGGCCAACGCCTTTTCCGAGCTCAACGACCCGCTCGACCAGAAGGAGCGCTTCGTCAAGCAGTTGGCCGAAAAAGAGGCGGGCGACGAAGAGGCGCATGCCATGGACGAGGACTACATTCGGGCTCTCGAATACGGGCTGCCGCCCACCGCTGGCGAAGGGATCGGCATCGACCGGCTGGTGATGCTGTTGACCAACTCCGCCTCGATTCGCGATGTGATTCTCTTCCCGCAGCTTCGGCCGGAAGGCCGGTAGGAATTAGCAGAGGCTGGGGACTGGGGATCGGCGGCCGGAACTGCGTTCAGGCACCGGCCTCAAACCCCTGGCCCCAAACAGGAGTCCCATGGGCTACGAATGGTTTGTCAGCCTGCGCTATCTGAGGGCCAAGCGCAAGCAGACCTTTATCTCCGTCATCTCCTTCATCTCCATCGCCGGGGTGACCCTCGGGGTTGCCGCCCTGATCGTGGTGCTCGCGGTCATGACCGGTTTTCATGACGGAGTGCGCCAGCAGATTCTTGGCAATATCCCCCATGTGCTGATCCAGAAACACGGCGAGGAACTCTCCGGCTACCAGGAGGTCATCGGTACGGTCAAGGCCGCGTCCCATGTCCTGTCGGCCTCGCCTTTTGTGGCCAAGGAGGCGATGCTGCTCTCCCAGCGCAATGTGGCGGCGGTCAACGTCAAGGGGATCGAGGCCGGGCACAAGGTGTTCCAGCAGAAATTCCTGTCCATTGAAGACCAGGATGTCCAGACGCTGCTCTACGACGATCAGTCGGGCATCCCCGGGATTATCATCGGCCTCGACACGGCCACCTCCCTCGGTATTGCGGTGGGCGATTCGGTCAATGTGATCCCCCCCATGTTCACCATCACCCCCTTCGGCATGATCCCCAAGATGAAGCCGTTTCGGGTGGTAGGGATTTTCAAACAGCGCGGCGGCTTCCTCGACACCTACTTCGCCTACGTCGCCCTCGGCCAGGCGCAGCGCTTTTTCGATTCCGCCGAAGGAGTCTCCGGGATCGAGATCGAGGTAGACTCCTTCGATCACGCCAACCTGGTGGCCTCGACCCTGCGCTCTGAATTCAGCTACCCCTACGTGGTGCGCTCCTGGGAGGATCTCTTCGGGTCCTTCCTCTCCGCCCTCAAGCTGGAGAAGCTGGGGCTGTTCATCGTGCTTGGCATCATCGTTCTGGTCGCCGCCTTCAACATCGCCACCACCCTGATCATGGTGGTCATGGAAAAGCATAAGGATATCGCCATCCTGCGCGCCATGGGGGGGACCTCCCGAAGCATCATGAAGATCTTCATCCTGGAGGGGCTGATCATCGGGGTCATGGGGACGGTCCTCGGCACAGCGCTGGGGCTGCTTATCGCCAAAAACGCCGACCCCATCATCAAGGCGCTGGAGAACCTGTTCGGTATCCGGATCTTCGACCAGAGCGTTTACGGCATGGATCATTTTCCTTCCGTGGTCAACTCCTCGGATGTGCTGGCGGTCATGGCGGTCGCCATGACCATTTCCCTGCTGGCCACCATATACCCTGCCTGGCGGGCCGCCAAGATGGACCCGGCCGAGGCCCTGCGCTACGAATGACCGGGGACGCTGCGATGATCGAAATCAAGGGGTTGACGAAAAGCTTCTCCGGAGGCCAGGGCCAGGTCGACGTGTTGCGCGGCATCGACCTGAACATCGCCTCCGGCGAGAGGGTTGCCATTGTCGGCACCTCCGGGGCCGGCAAGACCACGTTCATGCACATCGCCGGGGCGCTCGATCACCCCACCAGCGGATCGGTGCACATCGAAGGGACCGACATCTTCTCCCTCAGGGGGGCGGCGCTCGACAGGTTCCGCAACCAGACGGTCGGGTTCGTGTTTCAGTTTCACCAACTGCTCCCCGAATTCTCCGCGCTGGAAAATGTCATGATGCCGGCCCTGATTGCACGCAAGTCACCCCGCGAGGCGGCAGACCGGGCCAGGGAGCTGCTCTGCGAGGTTGGTCTGGGGCCCCGGCTCGAGCACAAGCCCGGGCAGCTTTCCGGCGGCGAGCAGCAGCGGGTCGCCATTGCCCGGGCCCTGGTCATGTCGCCGCGGATCCTGCTGGCCGACGAGCCGACCGGCAATCTCGACAGTCGCACCACGGACGAGATCTACCGTCTGCTGCACCAGCTGCATCAGGCCCATGGCCTAACCATGATCATCGTTACCCACAGTGAAACACTAGCCGGGCGCCTCGATCGCATCGTGCACATGGAGGACGGTCTGGTCCGGACCTGAGCCTGGGGCCGAACGGGCGCCGCAGGAGGCTGTCCCGCGCTGGCATCCCGGGCCGGCAAAGGCCTCGGACGGGCAGATTTTGATTTACACCCCAAGGGCATTTCCCTATAATGAACCGCTTTAAAAGCCTGTCAGGACGGAGAATTTCTGGTATGTTGATGAGGGTATTGGCCGCCCTGGTTTTGTTGTTTTTTCCGGCGGCCGCTTTGGCGCAGACCTATCAGCTCAGTGAGGTTGTCATCGAGGGCAACAGGCGGGTTGAAACCAGCGCCATTCGGTCGGTGCTGCAGGCCGCACCCGGCAAAACCATCTCTCTCGATGAGATCGACACCGATATTCGCGCCATTTTCAAACTGGGGCGCTTCGAGGACGTGAAGGCCGAGATCCGGCAACAGGATGCCGCAGTCACGCTGGTTTACCGCCTCGCCGAACGCCCCCTGGTCCGCAAGGTTGAATTCACCGGCAACAAGGAACTCTCCACCGACAAGCTAAAGCCGCTTTCGGCCCTCAAGACTCCCGATATCTACAACCCCAGCGTGGTCGACAAAAGCGTCAAGGCGATCAAGGCCGCTTATCTGGAGGAGGGGTTCTACTCCGCCGAAATAACTCCCAAAGTAGAAATCGACGACCAGAACGAGGCTTCGGTCACCTTCGAGATCAAGGAGGGCGACAAGGTCCTGGTGGACCGTATCGATTTCGAGGGGAACAAGGTGTTCACCGACAAGGAGCTGGCCAAGGTCATGGTGACCAAGGAGCGCTGGTTCCTGTCCTGGCTCACCGGGCGGGGGACCTACCAGGAAGAGGTGGTGCAGAACGACCTGGAGATCATCGCCGACCAGTACTACAACCAGGGTTACGTACAGGTCAAGGTCAGGCAGCCCGTGGTCACGCCCACCGAAGACGGCAAGTACCTGAATATCCTCATCGAGGTCGAGGAGGGGGAGCAGTTTCGGGTTGGCGAGGTCGAGGTCCAGGGTGACCTGCTCAAAAGCCGCGAGGAGATCCTGGAGCTGGTATTGCTGCGGCCCGGTGATGTGTTCAGCCGCAAGCAGCTGCGGGCAGACGTGTTCGCGGTCAACGATCTCTATGCCGACCAGGGATATGCCTACGTCAACGTTTCTCCGCTGACCAACATCGAACCGGAAAAGAAGCTGGTCAACCTCAAGTTCGACATCGAACAGGGGATCAAGGTCCACATCGAAAGGATCCAGATCAGCGGCAACACCAAGACCCGCGACAAGGTCATCCGCCGCGAGATGAAACTCGACGAAGGCGACCTGTACAGCGCGACCAAGCTCAAGGACAGCCGGCGCAAGGTCAACAACCTCGGTTTTTTCGAGGAGGTCAACATCTCCACCGCGCGCGGCTCCGACGAAGCCCACATGGACGTCAACGTCGAGGTCAAAGAGCGCCCCACCGGCACCTTCAGCCTCGGTTTCGGCTATTCTTCCGTAGACGGCGTCATCGGCCAGGGCTCCATTACCCAGGAGAACTTCCTCGGCCGGGCACTCAAGCTCAATCTCTCCGGGGCCTTCGGCAGCAGCAGTACGACTTACCAGATCGGCCTGCTCGACCCCTATTTCCTCGACAAGAACCTCTCCCTCGGCTTTGATGTCTACAAGACCGAGCGAGAGTGGAGCGACTTCACCAAGCGGACCACCGGCGGCGACGTGAAGCTCGGCTTTCCTGTCGGTGAGTACAACCGTGCCTTCTTCATCTATCGCTACGAAGAGAAGGAGATCATGGATGTCGATGACGACGCCTCGCTGTTCATTCGCGAACAGGAGGGAACCTCGACGCTCTCGTCCATTTACAGCTCCTTGACCCGCAACACCACCGACTACCGGCTCGACCCGACTACCGGGTACGTGGCGGAGGGGTCCGTCGAATTCGCCGGCCTCGGCGGCTCGGAGAAGTTCAGCAAGTACATCCTCGACTATCGACACTTCTTCCCCTTCAAGTGGGGGACCGTCTTCTCGATGCACGGCCAGCTTGGGTACGTGCAGCGCATCGGGGGGCAGGAAATTCCCATTGACGAGCGTTTCTTCCTCGGGGGCATCAATACCCTGCGCGGCTTCAATTCGCGGGAGGTCGGGCCGCGGGTGCGCCGCACCAGCCAGCAGGTCAACCCCAACACCGGGAACATCGAGACCGTGCTCGTAGACGATTTCGAATTCATAGGCGGGACCAAGGAGGCGATTTTCAACCTCGAGTACACTTTCCCCCTGGTCAAGGAAATGGGGGTGAAGGGGCTTCTCTTCTTTGATGCCGGCAACGCATGGTCGGAAGACCAGGAATATTTTTCCGAAATGCGCTACAGTGTCGGCACCGGGATCCGCTGGTTCAGCCCCATGGGGCCCCTGCGGCTGGAGTGGGGCTACAACCTCGATCCCCGCGAGGACGAGGACCGCAGCAAGTTTGAGTTTTCCATCGGCAAGTTCTTTTAGCGATAATTCATAGACCCAAGAAGGAGATGGCAATGAAGCGTTTTTTCGTTTTGGCTGTGGCAGCGGCGTTCCTGATGGCTGGTCCCGCCTTCGGGGCTGATGGCAAAATCGGCTATGTCGATCTGCAGAAGGCCCTGAATCTTTCCCAGGCCGGCAAGGAGGCCAAGGAGAAGATTGCCGGCAAGGTCAAGGAATACGAAGGTACCGTCGACTCCCGGCAGAAGGAGATCAAGAAGCTCAAGGAGGAGCTCGAGAAACAGGCTGTGCTGCTCTCCGAGGACGCCCGCGCCGCCAAGGAGCGTGACTATCAGCAGAAGCTCAAAGAGTTCCAGCGCTTCACCAAGGACATCCAGGAGGAGCTGCAGCAGAAGGATGCCGACTTCACCCGGCAGATTCTCGAGAAGCTGTTCAACGTCCTCAAGGACCTTGGCAAGAAGGAAGGCTACGCCATGGTCCTCGAGAAGACCGAAAGTTCGGTCCTTTACGCCGATGATTCGGTGGACCTGACCGACCAGCTGATCAAGGCCTACGACGCCCAGTACCAGAAGGAAAAAGGGAACTAGGCTCGTGGCGACGGCAACGCTTGGAGAACTGGCTACCCTGGTCGGCGGCCGGGTAATTGGCGATCCGGATCTGCAGGTCCGGCGGCTTGCTTCGCTGGATGAGGCCGCAGAGGGGGATATCACCTTTGTCTCCCACAAGCGCTACCTGGCCAAACTGTCCCAGGTCCGCGCCTCGGCGGTCATCCTCAGCCACCCCGTCGAGGGGCTGGCCATAGCCCAGGTCATTTGCGCCAATCCCTACCTGGCCTTCGCCAAGGTGCTGACCCACCTGCAGGTTCGGCGGCCCGAACCGCAGGGGATCATGGCCGGTGCGAGGGTTGCCGCGAGTGCCGTGATCGGCGAAGGGGTCACCGTCCACCCCGGCTGCGTGGTCGGCGAGAGGGTCAGCATCGGTCGTGGCACCATCCTCTATCCGGGGGTGGTGCTGTACGAAGGCGTGACCGTCGGCGAGGACTGCACCCTGCACGCCAATGTCGTGGTGCGCGAAGATTGTCGGATCGGCAACAGGGTGATCATTCAGCCATCGGCGATCATCGGCTCCGACGGGTTCGGCTACGCCCCGGATGGCAGCAGCTATTTCAAAATTCCCCAGGTCGGGATCGTCGTCCTGGAAGACGATGTCGAAATCGGCAGCGCCACCTGTGTCGACCGCGCCGCCCTCGGGGTCACCCGGATCAAGCGCGGCGCCAAGATCGACAACCTGGTGCAGATCGGGCACAACTGCGTGATCGGGGAGGACACCGTCATGGTCTCCCAGGTCGGCATCTCCGGCAGCACGACGGTTGGCCGCCACTGCACCTTCGGCGGCCAGTCCGCCACCGCCGGCCATCTCAAGGTGGGTGACAACGTCACCATCGGCGGCCGCGGCGGTGTGACCCGGGACGTGGAGCCCAACCAGGTGCTCTCCGGCCTGCCGGTCATGCCGCACAAGGAATGGCTCAAGGCCCAGATGTGCGTTCCCAAGCTGCCGGAAATGCGCAAGGAGATCACCAGCCTCAGGCAGAAGCTCGAGGATCTGGAAAAGTCGTTAAAAGAGAGGTAGTTTGTATGGTACTCAACACCCAACAGATCATGGAGATGCTCCCCCACCGCTATCCTTTCCTGCTGGTGGATTCGATCCTCGAAATCGAGGAAGGGAAGCGGATCGTCGGCGCCAAGAACGTCACCATCAACGAGCCTTTCTTCCAAGGGCACTTCCCGGGGCACCCCATCATGCCCGGGGTCCTGATCATCGAGGCGATGGCCCAGGTCGGCGGCGTGTTCGCCATGATGACCGACAAGGTCGGTACCGACAAGGTCACCTACTTCGCCGGTATCGACAACGCGCGGTTCCGCAAGCCGGTGGTCCCCGGGGACGTGCTGCGGATGGAACTGGAGCTGGTCAATTGCAAAAGGGGACTCTACTGTTTCAAGGGCAAGGCTTTCGTTGGTGAGACCCTGGTCGCGGAGGCCGACCTGAAGGCCACCTTCGCGGACCGCTGAGGCAAAGGTTGAGCATGATTCATCCAACTGCGATCATACATCCCGGGGCCGTTCTCGGCGAAGGCGTTCAGGTCGGACCCTACGCGGTCATCGGCGACCATGTCAGCATCGGTTCCGGCACCAGCGTCGGGGCCCACGCGGTGATCGAGGGCCCTACGGAAATCGGCCGGGACAACCGGATCTTCCAGTTCGCCTCGGTGGGCGCTGCCCCCCAGGACCTCAAATTCCATGGCGAGAACTCCTGCCTGAAAATCGGCGACCGCAACACCATCCGCGAGTTCGTGACCATGCACCGGGGTACCGAAAGCGGCGGCTCCAAGACCGTGGTCGGCAACGACAACCTGTTCATGGCCTACTCCCACGTCGCCCACGACTGCATTGTCGGCAACCGGGTGATCCTGGCCAACGGCGCCACCCTGGCCGGACACGTGACGGTCGACGACTTCGCCATCCTCGGCGGGCTCTCGGCGGTTCACCAATTTTCCCGGGTCGGTTGCCATGTCATGATCAGCGGCGGCGCCATGGTCACCCAGGACATCCCCCCTTACACCCTGGCGCAGGGCGACCGGGCCAGGACCGTGGGGCTGAACCTGGTCGGCCTCGGGCGGCGGGGATTTTCCGAAGGGGCCATTCGCGGGATCAAAAAGGCCTACAAGCTCGTTTTTCGCTCGGGCCTGCGGCTTGACGAGGCTCTGGCGCGGATCGATGCCGAACTGGAACAGACCGCGGAGCTCAAGGTGTTCATTGACTTCATCCGCAACAGCGAGCGTGGCATCGCCCGCTGAGGGGTGCCGGAGAGGGGCCATGGGAAAACTTCGTGCCGGTGTCATCGGGGTCGGGTACCTGGGGCGGTTCCACGCACAGAAATATGCACTGCTCGAGCAGGTCGACCTGGTCGGTGTGGTGGACCATGACCCCGCTCGGGCGCAGACGGTGGCGGACGAAGTCGGCACCCGGGCCTACTCCGACTTGGACCAACTGATTGGCGAGGTGGACCTGGTCTCCATCGCGGTCCCCACCCAGTACCACTTCGAAGTGGCCAAAAAGTGCCTCGAAGCCGGCTGTCACATCCTGCTGGAGAAGCCGGTTACCCGCACCGTTGCCGAGGCCGAGGAGTTGATCGCCCTGGCGCGCAGCCGCAACCTGGTCTTTCAGGTCGGGCATCTTGAGCGCTTCAACCCGGCCATCCTGGCTCTCAAGGGGGTTCTCAATCAACCGCGGTTCGTCGAATCCCAACGGCTTGCCCCCTTCAAACCCCGGGGGACCGATGTCAACGTGGTGCTGGACCTGATGATCCACGATATCGACATCATCCTCAGCATGGTCGGCTCCCCGGTTAAAACCGTCAATTCCATCGGTGTCCCGGTGCTTTCCGAAGAGGTGGACATTGCCAACGCGCGGCTGCAGTTCGAGAACGGCTGTGTTGCCAATGTCACCGCCAGCCGGGTCAGCCGCGAGGCGGTTCGCAAGATCCGGATTTTCCAGGCCGACGCCTACATCTCCATCGATTACCAGGCACGGCAGATCGCCATCTACCGCAAACAGCCCGGCACCCAGATGATTCCCGGTCTGCCGGACGTGGTGATGGAAATGAAGAGTTTCGAGCAGGGCGATGCCCTGATGGCGGAGATCAGCGCCTTCACCGAGGCGGTGCGCGGCGGAACCGAACCGATGGTTTCCGGGGAAGACGGCAAACGGGCCCTGGAGCTGGCCCATCTGATCAACCAGAAACTGTAGTTGCCACAGCACTACATGCCGGGGGTGCCCGGCCGTTTAGCAGGGGCGGGGGTTCGGCCGAACCGGCCCCGCTTTTTGTTTTACCCCCCCGCCATCGTGCGGGGCAAAAAAAACAACCAGTCGAGGATAACCGTCATGCAGATTCCCATGGTCGACCTGAAAGGTCAGTACGAAACCCTGCGCCAGGAAATCGAAGCGGGGTTTCGCACGGTTCTGGAGACAACCCACTTCATTCTCGGGCCCCAGGGAAAAGCCCTGGAGGAGGAGGTCGCGGCCTATTGCGGAGTGCGCCATGCCATCGGGGTGGCTTCGGGGACCGACGCCCTGCACCTGGCCCTGCGGGCCGCGGGAATCGGGGAGGGGGACGAGGTGATCACCACCCCCTTCACCTTTATCGCTACCGCCGAGGCCATCTCCTACGTGGGCGGTCGGCCGGTATTCGTCGACATCGACCCGCTGACCTTCAATATCGACGTCGAACTGATCGAGGCGGCCATTACCGACAGGACCCGAGCCATCCTCCCGGTGCATCTGTTCGGCCAGCCTGCGGACCTGGCACCGATCCGCGAACTCTGCCGGAAACACGGGCTGCGCCTGATCGAGGACTGCGCCCAGTCCTTCGGTGCCGAATACGGGGACCGCAGGTCCGGTGCCTACGGCGAGTTGGGGTGCTTTTCCTTTTTCCCCAGCAAAAACCTCGGCTGCTACGGCGACGGCGGCATGATCGTCACCGACGACGATCGTCTGGCGGAGGAGGTGCGGGTCTACCGCAACCATGGCAGCCGCGAGCGCTACCATCATTCGGTGATCGGCTACAACAGCCGGCTCGATGAACTGCAGGCCGTGGTGCTGCGCGCCAAGCTCAAGCATCTCGACGGATACAACGAGCAGCGCCGGCGCAACGCCCACCGATATACGGCCCGGCTCCAGGGAACCAAGGTCACCCCCCCGGCCGAGGACGGCAAGGGCCTGCACGTTTATCACCAGTACACGGTTCTGAGCGATGCCCGCGATGCCATTCACCAGGCACTGACCGCCGCCGGGATCGCCTCGGCCGTCTACTACCCGATTCCCCTGCACCGCCAGGAAGTCTATCGCGAGCTTTACGCCGGAGTGAGCATGCCGGTCGCGGAATCCGTGGCCAAGCGAGTGCTTTCTCTTCCGATGTTTCCCGAACTGACCGAGGCCCAGATCGACCGGGTCTGCGACGTCATTCTCGGGGCTCTGTAAATGCGTGAGGCGTAAGGCGTGAAGCACGGGGCGAAAATATCCAGGGGGGGGGAACATAGTGAGGCTTTTACAACTCACTGCTCACCCCTCACTCCTCACCGAACCGCGCGCAAGGCCCTGATCGTCACTGGGGAGGCCTCCGGAGACCTGCATGGCGCGAACCTGATCAGGGCGGCCGGCCAAATCGATCCCGAACTGGCCTTTTTCGGGGTGGGCGGCAAGCGCATGGCGGCTGCCGGTTGCGAAATCCTGATTCCCGGGGAAGAGATTTCCGTTATGGGGCTGGTCGAGGTCCTGGGCCATTTCCCGCAGATCTACCGGGCGTTCAACCGCCTCAAGGGGATTCTGCACGGACCGGAGCGTCCAGACCTGCTGATCCTCATCGATTTTCCCGATTTCAACCTGCGCCTGGCCCGCCAGGCCAAGCTGGCCGGAGTGCCTGTCCTGTATTACGTCAGCCCCCAGGTCTGGGCCTGGCGCCGCGGGCGGGTGAAAAAGATCGCCCGGATCGTCGACCGGTTGGCGGCGGTGTTCCCTTTCGAGCCGGAGATCTACGCCGGGCACGACATCGAGGTCGAATATGTCGGGCACCCCCTGTTGGACGAGGTCCACGTCGAGCAGACCGCCGAGCAGGTCAGGGCGCGGCACGGCATCCCCGGGCCGGGGCCCGTGGTCGGGCTGTTCCCGGGGAGCAGGAAGAACGAGCTTCGCTACTGCCTGGAAACCATCCTCGCCTCGGCCGAACGGATCCTTCAGCAAAAACCCGATACCCGGTTTCTGCTCCCCGTGGCGCCTTCGCTTGAGTCCGACCAGTTCAGCACGGCTCTGGCGGGTCGGTCCCTACCGGTTACCCTGGTCGAAGAGAGCATTTACGATGTCGCCAACGCCTGTGATGCGGTCATCTCGGTTTCGGGCACCGTGACCCTGCAGACCGCCCTGGTCGGAACCCCGATGGCGATCATCTATAAAATGGCGCCGCTGACCTTCGCCATCGGCAAGCGCCTGATCAAGGTCCCCTTCATCGGTCTGGCCAACATCGTCGCCGGCCGGGGCGTGGTCCGGGAGTTCATCCAGGACGCGGCAAGCCCCGAAGCCATCAGCGAGGAGATCCTGCGGATCCTCGACGATCCCCAGTACAATGCCCGGATGCGCGAAGGGCTGGCCACGGTAAAAGACCGGATGGGGGAGGGGGGGTGTTCGCTGCGGGTGGCGCGGATGGCCTCGGATCTGAGCCGGAGAACGCCCGGTGGAAAAGCGGTTTGAATGGCACTGACTAGCAAGCAAATATATTCCCGGCTGCTGAAGTACTCCCGCCCCTATGCCGGACGAATCGCGTTGGCGCTCGCCGCCTCGCTGGTGGTTGCGGGCACCGACGTCGCTTCGGCCAAGCTGGTGCAGCCCTTTATCGACCTGATCATTGCCGACCGCAATGCCGCCCTGGCCGCCCTGGTGCCGGTCTTCGTCATCGGTCTGGCCGCCCTCAAGGGGGGCGCCCGGTACGTTCAGGAGTATTTCATCAAAACCGCCGGCCAGCTCGTGGTTCAGGACGTGCGCAATGACCTCTATCGCCACAGTCTGTCCCTGTCCATGGGGTTTTTCTCGAAAAATTCCTCCGGCGGGCTCATGTCCCGGGTGCTCAACGACGTCGGCATCATGCAGCGCTCGGCCGCCGACATCCTGGTCGAAGCGGTGCGCGAGGGTTTTACCCTGGTCGGCCTCACTGGACTGGCTTTCTACACCGATTGGCGGCTCGCCTGCCTGGCCTTCGTGATCCTGCCGGTCGCGGTGGTGCCCGCCTCGGTGATCGGGCGCAAGATCAAGGACAACACCCGCAAGGGGCAGTCCACCATGGGTAACCTGACCGCGGTGCTCCAGGAAACCTTCTCCGGCATCAAGGTGATCAAGGCCTTCGGCACGGAGAGGGCCGAGGATCGCCGTTTCCGGGACGAGAATCTCAGCTTTTACCGCTATATGCGAAAGGTGCTGAAGTACGATTCGGCCTCCGCCCCGGTCATCGAGCTGCTGGCCTCCTTCGGCGTGGCGGCGGTGGTCTGGTACGGCATCCACCGGGTTATCTCCGGCGCCATGACCCAGGGCGAGCTGTTCTCCTTTGTCGCCTCCGTGCTGATGATGTACGGCCCGGTCAAGAAGCTCACCAAGGTCAGCAACACCGTGCAGAAATCCGTCGGTGCCGCCGAGCGGGTCTTCGAGGTGATGGACGAGGTGCCGGAGGTGGCCGATGCTCCCGACGCCGTCGAGGTTTCCTCGGTGCGGGGCGAGGTGGCCTTCGACCGGGTGAGCTTCAGCTACGGCGATGAAGCGGTGGTCCGGGATTTCTCCATCGTGGCATCCCCCGGCGAGGTGGTCGCCCTGGTGGGCCCCAGCGGTGCCGGGAAATCGACCGTGGCGGGCCTGCTGGCCAGGTTCTATGATCCCATCGCTGGAGCCATCCGGATCGACGGGGTCGACCTGCGGCGGTTCACCCTGGACAGCCTGCGCTCCCATATCGCCCTGGTGGACCAGGAGACGTTTCTTTTCAACACCAGCATTGCCGAGAACATCCGTTACGGAAAGCCGGAGGCTACCGACGAGGAGATCCTCGAGGCCGCCCGCAAGGCCTTCGCCGACGATTTTATCAATGCCCTTCCCGAAGGGTTCCGCACCAGCATCGGCGACCGCGGGCTGCGCCTGTCCGGCGGTCAGCGCCAGAGATTGTGCATTGCCAGGGCGATCCTGCGCGACGCCCCGGTGCTGATTCTGGACGAAGCCACCAGCGCCCTGGACACCGAAAGCGAAACCATGGTGCAGAAAGCCTTGGCCAACCTGATGAAGAACCGCACCACCTTCGTCATCGCCCATCGGCTTTCGACCATCATGCACGCCGACAAAATCGTGGTTATGGAGCAGGGGGCCATCCGCGAAATCGGCACCCACCGTGAGCTGCTCGAGGCCGGGGGCCTCTACCGCAAGCTCTACGATATGCAGTTCGAGGGCTGAGCCATGGCCGCGCATCTCGGAGACCGGCTGCTTCTCAGTCTGGCGCCGCCGCTGGCCGCCAGGATCATTCGTTGGCTGCATCGCAGCATGCGCATCGAGACCATCGGCGAAGAACATCCGCGGCGCTTATGGGATGCCGGGCAGGCGGTGATCCTCGCCTTCTGGCATGATCAGCTGCTGCTGATGGTCAAGGGCTACCGGGGCCCGGGCGCGAGGATTTTGATCAGCGCCTCCAAAGACGGCGAACTGATCGCCCGGACCATGCGCTGCTTCGGCCAGGACGCGGTGCGCGGCTCCTCTTCCAGGGGCGGGCGCAAGGCATTCCGCGAACTGGTCGAGCTGGGCCGGCAGCCTTTCGACCTGGTGCTTACTCCGGATGGCCCCAAGGGCCCCCGCCACCAGGTCAAGGACGGGGTGGTGCAGCTTGCCCGGCTGAGCGGCCGTCCGGTCATCCCCATGGCCTTCGTCTGCAGCCGCGGGCACCGCTTCGGGTCCTGGGACCGGTTCCTGCTGCCGTACCCTTTCTCAAGGGGCGTTTATGCCTTTGGCGAGCCGCTGGTGTTCGAACCGGGCGAGGACGTCGGGGATTTCCGGGAGCGGCTTGAAAAGGCCATGGAGATGAACGTTCGCCGCGCCTGCGCACAGCTGGAGAAACACGGTGTATCTGCTTTATGATCTGATCCTCAGCCTGTCGGCCCTGGTGCTGGTCCCCTATTATCTGCTGCGGGGCGTGCGCCATGGCAAGGTCCGCCGGGGCATTCGCGAACGGCTGGGGTTTTATGGGCCGGAGCGGCTTGCGGGGATTCGCGGGAAGCGGGTAATATGGGTGCACGCCGTATCGGTGGGCGAAACCCGCGCCGCCATCCCCCTGCTCAAGGGTCTGCGCCAGGCCTATCCTGAAGCGGCGCTGGTGCTGTCCAACGTGACCGAGACCGGGCACGCCATCGCCGAGGGGATCAGGGAGATCGATCTGTGCCTGTTCTTCCCCTTCGATCTCTCCTGGGTCGTGCGCAGAGTGTTTCGGCAGGTGCGGCCGGCCTTTATCGTGATTGTCGAAACCGAGATCTGGCCGAACTTCGTCCGCGTCGCACGGCAGCAGCGAATTCCCGTGGTGCTGGTCAACGGCCGGATCTCCGATCGCTCTTTTCCCCGCTACCGACTGGCCCGGGGTGTGGTCCGCCCGATCCTGGAAATGTTCACGGCCTTCTGCATGCAGACCGCCCTCGATGCGGAGCGGATTGCCCGGATGGGGGCTCCGGAAGACAAAATCAGGGTGACCCGCAACCTCAAGTTCGACATGAAAGGGAGCGCCCCCGATGCGGCTGAGGTGCAGCGGCTGAAAGAGGAATTTAAACTCGCTGCCGGGACGCTGGTCTGGGTGGCGGGCAGCACCCATTCCGGTGAGGAGGAGATCATCGCCGAGGTCTACCGGCGACTGCTGGACGAGGGGCTGAATCTGCTCCTGATCCTGGTGCCGCGCCATCCCGAGCGTTGCCGGGCGGTGGCCGAGATGCTCGCAGGGAAGGGGCTTACCAGCCATGCGCGCAGCGGCAGCCAGGCCCTGGGGCGCGAGCTGGTCCCCGGTGAAGTGCTGATGGGTGATACCCTCGGGGAGATGCTGAAGTTCTATGCCGTGGCCGACCTGGTATTCGTCGGCGGTAGCCTGATCGATGTCGGCGGCCACAACGTCCTTGAGGCCTCGCTGCTTAAAAAGCCAGTGGTGTTCGGCCCTTACATGCATAACTTTAAAGAGATTTCGAGACTTCTGCTGGAGTCCGGCGGAGGGATGGCCGTCGCCGGCGGAGGCGAATTGGCGGACGCGGTCCGGCGTCTGCTGGTCAACGCCGAAGCCAGGGAGCGCATGGGCGAGCGTGGCAACGCCCTGCTGAGTGAAAACGCCGGGGCTACCGCCGAGACCCTGAAGGTCATCGACTCGCTGCTGGGGCCCTGAGATGAGGGGCCTGCAGGGGTTCTACCGGCGTCTGGCCAGCGAGGGTGCCCGCGGTGGCGCCGAGCGGTTGCTGCTGGTGCTGTTGACCCCCCTGGGTTGGCTTTACGGGGTGGCCGGTCTGCTGCGGGTCGCTCTCTACCGGCGGCAGGCGCTGGCTTCCTATCGGGCCGGGGTGCCCGTGGTGTCCGTCGGCAACCTGAGCGTCGGCGGCACCGGCAAGACGCCCACAGTCGAGTTCGTGGTGCGGCACCTGCTGCGGGCCGGAAAAACCGTGGCGGTGGTCAGCCGCGGTTACGGCGGCAGCGCCCGCAGCGGCGTGACGCTGGTCTGCGGCGGGCAGGGGCCGCTGGTGGCAGCGGATATCTGTGGCGACGAGCCCTATCTGCTGGCCAGGCGCCTCCCCGAGGCGATCGTGCTCGTCGCCCCCCGGCGGGCCGAGGGGGTGCGCGTCGCGCAGGAGGAGTTCGGCGCAGATGTCGTGGTGCTCGACGACGGCTTTCAGCACCTGGCGGTTCAGCGCGACCTCGACATCGTGCTGCTCGACGGCCGCCGGCCGCTGGGCAACGGCAAGGTGCTTCCAGCCGGGTTGCTGCGGGAATTCCCGCTGGCTCTGGGCCGCGCCGACCTCTTCCTGCTGACCCGCAGCCGGGGGGACGAGCCGGGGCCGCGCGGGCTGTCCCGGCCAGTGCTGCGTTGCCGGCATCGGCTGGCCGGGGAGGCCATCTCGCTTGCCGGGGAGCCTCTCGAGCTCGCGAACCTGGCGGGCCTGCGGGGCGCTGCCTTCGCCGGGATCGCCGACCCCGAAGGCTTTTTTCGCGATCTGCGCGCCGCGGGCCTGGCCCTAAGCCACGCCATCGGCTTTGCCGATCACGCCGGCTACGGGCCTCGGGAACTTGAGAGGCTTGCCCGGGTGGCGGCGGAAGTCGATTACCTGATCACCACGGAAAAGGACGGGGTCAAGCTTGGCGAGGGGGATTTTTCCATCCCCTGCTACCAGGTGCCTTTGTCCCTGGAGTTTTTTCAACCAGGCGGACTCGAAGCGAAGCTCAACGCCCTTTTTGAGGAGAACACCATGCCCCTTTCCCCCGAATTGCTCGAAATAATCGCCTGCCCTCAATGCAAGGGGGAGGTCAAGCTGCGTGAAGGGGGCGATGCCCTGGTCTGCGAGGCCTGCCGCCTGCTCTACCCGGTGCGGGACGATATCCCCGTGATGCTCATCGACGAGGCGCAAAGCCTCGACCAGGCATGATATAAGCCACCTCCGGCGCTCAACGAGTAACCGTATTGAAACCGCTGAAAAACAATGATATCCGCCGTATCCTGGTGCGTTCCACCAACTGGATCGGCGACGCCGTCATGACCACCCCGGCCCTGGGGGCCCTGCGGGCCCACTTCCCGAATGCGACGATCAGCGTGGTGGCCAATCCGCTGGTGGCCGAACTGTTCCGTCATCACCCCTATTGCGACGAGGTCCTGGTCTTCGACAAGAAAGGTGCGCACCAGGGGTGGCGGGGGATGCTGCGGTTCTGCGGCCAATTGCGCCAGGGGCGCTTCGATCTGGCCATTCTGCTGCAGAATGCCATCGAGGCCGGGATCATGGCCGCCCTGGCGGGGATTCCCCGCCGGGCTGGCTTTCGCACCGACGGGCGAGGGTTTCTGCTCAGCCACGCGGTCCCCATCAGCGAGGCGGACAAGAAACTGCACCATACCCGCTATTACCTGACCATGCTCGAGCGCCTCGGGATCAGCGGGGGAGACGGCCTGCTGCGCCTTGAAAGCACCGCAGAGGAGTCGGCCTGGGCCGAGAGCACTCTGGGGGACGGGGAGTGGATGGCCATCAACCCCGGCGCCGCCTACGGTTCTGCCAAGCGCTGGATTCCCGAGCGTTTCGCCGCCGTCGGCGACCAGTTGGCCCGGGAATTCGGGGTCAAGGTCTTGCTGACCGGCGGCCCCGGCGAGCGGGAGATCGGCCGGGACATCGCCCGGGCCATGACCTGCGGGCCCCTCAACCTGATCGGCGAGACCTCGGTGCGCCAGATGATGGCCCTGCTTTCCCGCTGCCGGTTGATGGTCACCAACGACTCTGGACCCATGCACGTGGCCGCGGCTTTCGCGGTGCCGATCGTCGCGGTATTCGGGCCCACCGACCACACGACGACCTCGCCCCTGGCCGAGACCTGCCGGATCATCCGGAAGCATTGCGACTGTGCCCCCTGCCTGCTGCGCGAGTGCCCCCTTGACCACCGCTGCATGACGGCGATCAGCGCCGACGATGTGCTGGAAGGCGCCCGTTCGCTGCTGAATAAAACCCGATGAGAGTTCTGATCGTCAAAGTGAGTGCGCTCGGCGATGTGGTGCATGCCCTGCCGGTGCTCGCCTGGTTGAAAAGCGCCGACCCCCGCATGGAGATCGACTGGCTGGTCGAGGAGTCCTTCGCGCCCTTGCTCGATGGCCATCCGCTGCTGCGCAAAGTGCACAGGCTGCGCACCAAGGCCTGGCGCAAGGCCGGGGCTCTGGCCGCCCTGCGTGGCGCCTGGGGGACGATCCGCGAGCTGCGCGCCGAAGGCTACGACCTGGTGCTCGATCTGCAGGGCAACAGCAAGAGCGGCCTGTTCACCGGCTTGTGCGGCGCCCCGCAGCGCTTCGGCTTCGCCCGCGACGCGGTACGCGAATGGCCCAACCTGCTCGCCACCAACCGCAGGGTGCCCCTTTCCCAGGGCGATTTCCACATCAGCGACCGCTCCCTGGCCCTTGGCAGGGCCGCGGTCCCCGGTGGCGTCGAGGTGCTGCCGGCCGGCCCCCTGCACGTCAACGACCAGGCCCTGGCCCGGGTGAGGCAGCAACTCGAGGCCCTGGCGCTTGCCGGGAAGCCTGTGGTCGTGCTGCATTACGGGACCACCTGGGGCACCAAGCTGTGGCCGCTGGAGCGTTGGCAGGAACTGGCCGCCAGGCTGTGCGGTGAGCTGGGAATTCGTCCGCTGCTGACTTGGGGGAATACCGAGGAAAACGCCGCCGCCGAGGCGATCGGCGAGGCTTGCGGCGGCCAGGCGGTCATCTGGCCCCGCGGGAGCTTGCCCGAGCTGGTGGCGCTGCTCGACGAGGCCGACCTGGTGGTCGGGGCCGACACCGGCCCGGTGCACATCGCCGCCGCCTTGGGGACGCGGACGGTCTCCATTTTCCGGGTGACTGATGCCCGCCGCAACGGTCCGCGGGGGGAGGCGCACATCCGCCTGCAGGCGCCCCTGGATTGCTCGCCCTGCCTGCGCAAAAGCTGCCCGCGGGATGGGGAATGCGGCCGGAGTATCACCACCGACGAGGTATTTTCCGCCCTGCGCCGGCTCCTCAGGGGGTAGGCCGGCCGGGCAGGAGGAGGCGCTGAGGCGATGATAAATATTCTGCACATCATCCACCGTTACCGGGGGGATTACCCGCTGCTCAATCTCCAGGTCCGGCTCGATCCCAGGCGCTTCCGGACCGTGATCTGCTTTATGAGCGGGGAGAACGACGGCAAAAACCAGCTGGATGCGCTGGGCTACAAGACCTATTACCTGGGGTTGAAGGGGAAAAACCTGCGCTTCTCCAACGTGCCGCTGCTGCTCAAGCTCAAGCGGATCATCGAGAGCGAAAACGTCCAGGTCGTCAACTGCCAGCAGCACCGCTCCACCCCCATCGGGGTGCTCGCCGCCATGCTCGCCAGGCCCAAACCGGCCGTGCTGGCCACGCTGCACGGGCTGGGGACGGCCAAAACCTGGCGACGCAGGGCCTTCAACTGGCTGCTCTACCGGCGGCTGCACCGGATCATCGGCATCTCCAAGGGGGTGAGCGCCGACGTGGTCGCCTCCAACTGGGGGCTCAGCGAGGAGCGCACCGTCACCATCCAGAACGGTCTCGAGTACGACCGGTTTCCCGCGGCGTTGGAAAAAAACGCGGCCCGCAGCCGGTTTGCCCCCGGGCAGGCCGACGGCTTCTGGTTCGGCACCATGGGGCGGCTCTCCGAGGTCAAGAACCACCGCAACCTGATCCTCGGCTTCGCCCATATGGCCGAGCGGTTTCCCGCGGCGAACCTGTTGATCGCCGGCGAAGGGGAACTGCGCCCGGAACTGGAAGGCCTTATCGCCGCCAAGGGGTTGACCGAACGGGTGCACCTGCTCGGCTTTCGCCGCGATATCCCGGAGTTTCTGAAGGCGCTGGATGCCTTTCTGCTCCCTTCGCTGCGCGAGGGGCTGCCCCTGGCGCTGCTCGAAGCCATGGCCTCCGGGCTGCCGGTGATCGCTTCTCGGGTAGGGGGGATTCCCGAGGTGTTCGGCGATGCGCAAATCGGTCTGCTGGTTTCTCCCGAGTCCCCCGAGGAGATCGGCGAGGCGCTGGCCGAGGTCGCCGGAAGTTCCGCCCAGCGCCTGCAGAGCTGGGGCCAGGCGGCCCGCAGGCGGGCCGTAGAGGATTTTTCCGCGGCGCGGATGATCGCCGCCTACGAACAGGTCTACACCGATGCCGCCCTGAGCCTGCGCCGACAAGGCCCCGGCGATCCAACCTCTGGACTATGAAATTCGCTTTTTGCCTGTTTAAATATTTCCCCTTCGGCGGGCTGCAGAGGGACTTTCGGCGCATCGCCGAGGAGTGCCTGCGGCGCGGGCACCAGGTGGCGGTCTTCACCATGGCGTGGGATGGAGAACCTCCCCCCGGACTCGAGGTGAACCTGCTCCCCTCCGGCAAGTTCTCCAACCACGGGCGCTGCCGGGAGTTCGCCCGCCGGGCCCGAACCGCCATCGCCGGGGGCGGATTCGACGCGGTGGTCGGCTTCAACAAGATGCCGGGGCTGGATGTCTACTTTGCCGCCGACCCCTGCTTTGAAGCCAAGGTGCGCCAGAAACACGGTCCCCTGTACCGGCTGGGGGGGCGCTACCGCTGCTACGCCGAGTTTGAGCGGGCGGTCTTCGCGCCGGCGGCGGCCACCGAGATCCTGCTCATCTCCGAGGTGGAGAAACCCCATTTCATCGCCCAATACGGCACCCCTGAGGAGCGGTTTCACTTTCTGCCCCCGGGCATCGACCGCGACCGGATCGCCAAGCCCGAGGACGCGGCGACCCGGCTTGAGGTGCGCCGGGAGTTGGGGATGGCCGAAGAGGAGCTGCTGGTGCTGATGGTCGGCTCCGGCTTCAAGACCAAGGGGCTTGACCGCGCGCTGCGGGCCCTGGCCGCGCTCCCCGACAAGCTGCGCCAGCGCTCCCGGCTGGTGGTCATCGGCCAGGGGAAAGCCGGGCCCTTCCTCAAACTGGCCCGCAAGCTCGGTGTCGAACAGCGCCTGAGCCTGCTCGGCGGGCGGGGCGACGTCCCCCGTTTTCTGGCCGCGGCGGATCTGCTGCTGCACCCCTCCTACTATGAAAACACCGGCACCGTGCTGGTGGAGGCGCTGGCCGCCGGGTTGCCGGTGCTGGCCACCGAGATCTGCGGCTATGCCCATTATGTTCGGCAGAGTCGGGCCGGGCTGCTGGTCCCCTCGCCGTTTCGCCAGGAGGAACTCGACCGGATGCTCTCCCTGATGCTGAACTCCGCCGAGCGGGAAACCTGGCGCAGCAATGCCTTGGCTTTTGCCGCGCAGGCGGATATCTTCAGCCTGCCCCAGCGGGCCGCCGACATTATCGAAGCCAAGGCGCTGAAGGGGAGGGGGGCATGATGCAGCTGGAGCCCGATTTTCGCGGCCGCTTCGCCGAGCCGCCCAGCTTCGAGCAGATGCTTTCCCTTGAGGGGGAAGTCTTCCGGGAGCTCGCCGGACGCCGGACCCTGCGTTTTTTCCTCGGGGAAAAAGGGTACTTCGCCAAGCTTCACTTTGGGGTCGGCTGGAAGGAGATTCTGAAAAATCTCAGCCACTTCAAGCTGCCGGTGCTCGGAGCGGACAACGAGCGGCGGGCGATCCGCCGCTGCGAAGAACTCGGGGTGGAGACCATGCGGATCGCCGGCTACGGCTGCCGCGGCTGGAATCCGGCGCGGATCCAGTCGTTCCTGGTGACCGAAGAGCTGGCCGATACCATCAGCCTGGAGGACCTGTGCCGGGACTGGAAGACGAATCCTCCGCCCTTCGGGCTGAAAAAGGCCCTGATCGAGAAGGTTGCCGGCATGGCCGCGGCGCTGCATGAGAACGGCGTCAATCATCGGGATTTCTACATCTGCCACTTCCTGCTGCCCCTGGCCGACCTCGAGCGGGTGAGCAGGCAGGAGGCCTTCCGGCTGCACCTGATCGACCTGCACCGGGTGCAGCTGCGGCCCCGCACCCCGCAGCGCTGGATCGTCAAGGACGTGGCAGGACTCTATTTTTCCAGCATGGACATCGGCCTGACCCGGCGTGATATACTGCGCTTCATGCGCGCCTACCGCAGGCGCGCGCTGCGCAGCCTGCTGCAGGACGAGCGGGTTTTCTGGGAGCGGGTCGAGCGGCGCGCATTGGCCCTTTACCGCAAGGAGTTCGGGCGCGACCCCGCTTCGAACCCCAGTCTCGGTCGATAGGCCGAAGCCGGAGCGACGCATGACCTTTTCCATTGTCATCCCCGCCTATAACTACGGGCATCTGCTCCCCCGCGCGGTCGAGTCGGTTTTGGCCCAGGGGGGGGAAGATTACCAGGTGGTCATCATCGATGACGGCTCGCAGGACGAGACCCCTGCGGTCGGCAGGGGGCTGGCCGAGGCTCACCCCCACAGGGTCCGTTATGTCCGCCAGCAGAACCAGGGGCCGGCTGCGGCGCGAAACCGGGGCATCGATGAAACGGCGGGGCAGTACCTGATATTTCTCGATGCCGACGACCGGCTGCTGGACGGGGCCCTGGAGAAGTTCAGGGGCTATCTGGCCGCCAACGGCGCCAAGCAGATGGTCACCGCTGGGCACATCTCGGTGCATCCCGACGGCCGGCGGAAAACCCATCCGGCCAAATCCCTGTCCGCCGACCGGATGGAGAACTTCCGCCGCTACGTCCAGCGGCGTTTCGGCCTTTCCAACGGTGCGACCATCATGGCCCGGGAAATCTTCCAGAGCATCCGCTATCCGGTCCATATCCGCAACAGCGAGGATATCCCGGTTTTCGCCCAGGCCCTGGCGCTCTACGATTGCAGCTCCTTTGCGGAACCGGTCCTGGAAATCTTCAAGCATGACGACAGTCTGCGCAACAACATCGAATTGATCATGAAAACCGGCACGGCGCTTATCGACGTCCTGTTCGATCCCAAGGTGCTGCCGGCCGAATTCATGGCCCTGCGGGCCGAAATGTTCGGGAGGCAGTGCCTGTCCCTGTCCCGGTCCCTGTCTTTGGCCGGCCGGCAAGTCGAAGCCCGGCGTTATTACCTCCAGGGGATCGCGGCCCGGCCGACCCTGCTCCTGGAGTGGTCCTATCTCAGGAAATTTCTGCGTTCCTTCGTGAAAAAAGAGCAGCCCACTGTCTGATGTCTTCTGCCGGCGGATCCTTCGATAAAAGCGAGCCTTCGATGAACGAGGCCCTGTCGTGGCGGCAGGTAAAAAAACGTTGTCTGGGCGGGGCGGCTGGCTGGGTACGCGAGTTGCGCCAGGGGTTTACCATCTACCGGGAGAATTCCCCGGCGTCGCTGCAGGCCTTGGAGGCGCTGTTGCCCGACCCCGACTTGTTGCTCGGGCAGGGGGAGGTTTTCAAGCCCGGCAGCCGGGGGTTTGCCGTCAAGGTGGAAATCGGCGGACGTTCCTATTTCCTCAAGGCCTATAACTGCCTCGGCTGGGGGTACCGGCTGCGCAACGCCTTGCGCAGATCGCGGGCCCTGCGCACCTGGTGCGTCAACTGGGGATTCCTCTTTCGGGGGGTGCCGGTGCCGCGCCCGGTGCTGTGCCTGGAAGAGCGCAGGTTCCGTCTGCTGGGCAGGTCCTACCTGCTGACTGAATTCGCCGAAGGCTCCTGCAACCTGCAGCAGGCCTGGGCAACCCGCAGCGGCGATGCCTGCGTGTCCCTGTTGGGCAGGGTGACGGCGGTTCTGGGGGATATGCACCGCCGCGGGTGTGTCCATGGCGACCTGAAGTGGAACAACATCCTGGTCGCCGGCACGGCCGGGGATGAAGAAATCTGCCTGGTCGACCTGGATGGCGGGCGGCTGCCGGCCCGGGCCCGCTTCGCCAGTTTGCGCAAAGACCTGGAGCGGTTTCTGCGCGATTTACGCAAGGAACGCTCGGGCCTGGAACTGGAGGCCGCGGCGGAGGCTGCCTGGCGGGGGAGGGTCCAGTGACGGGGCAATTCGATCAACCGCCGACACGTCTTGAGTCGGCAGCCGAAACAAGCTTCGCGGAACTCTGGCAGGCGGGGGGCGGCCTGTCGCCCAGGGAGAAGTTGCGCCTGGTGGAGAAGCTCGCCACCCTGATTCGCGAGAGTCATGAGCGTCGCCGTGTCCTTGGCCCCCCGGGGTTGGGTGGGGTGCTGGTCAGCGGCGGGGCGGGAGATTTTCGGCTGCGGATTCCTGCCTCGCGGGCCATCCGCCTTGCCTGGCGGGATTGGCGCAGACGCGACCTCGCCAGGCTGTACGCGAGCCTGCTTCCCCGGCTGAGTCGAAGCTGCGGATTTCGCTTTCTCCGCCATTACCTTGGTGGCGGGGGGGGCTTGCGGGACTGCGTGGCCCTGGCCCTGCAAGTCGACGGTGCTGCCAGGCGCATGGCGGCGGCCCGCTGGAAGCAGGCGGAACGCGCCTGCCTGCGGTCCGGGCAGGGATTTGTGACCGGCAGGAGCGGGCGCCTGCAGTACTACCGTCGGGATTCGGACGAGGCCCAGGCGCTGCTGGAGAGGCTTGTTGCCGACCCCGATGGCCTGATCGGTTCCGGCGAGCGCCTGCCGGGCAGGGGCAACAGCTGCCTGACGGTGAAGATCGAAGCGGCCGGGCGTAACTATGTCCTCAAGCGCTACAACCGCCGAGGCTGGGCTTACAGCCTTCGGCACGTTTTCCGGCGCTCGCGGGCCCTGCGGGGGTGGATCACCTCCTGGGGGTTCCGCGCCCGGGGGGCGGCCATCCCGGACCCGATTCTGTGCGTGGAAGAAAGGTGCTTCCGGTTTCTCGGCCATTCGTATATCCTGTCCGAATATTTAGAAGGCACCAAGACCCTGACCCGGCTCTGGGAGTCGCTCTCGGCTGGCGGAAAAAAATCCTGCCTGGTTCAGCTGGCGGTCCTGTTCGGGCGGCTCCACCGCCTGGGGGCGATTCACGGCGATACCAACTGGGACAACATTCTCGCGGCACCCAGGGGCGCAGGGTACGATCTGTTCCTGGTGGACATGGATTGCAGCCGGGTCTATGGGCGGGTTCGCGAGGCGAAGGTCCGCAAGGACATCAAGCATGTCTTTCGCGATCTTCACCGCCTAAGCCCCGGGGATCACGAGTTGGATCGAGGTTTTCGAGCCTGCTGGGAACGCTGGTCCGGTGTCCGCAGCGAAATCTAATCCGTTTGGAGTCTTTGCATGAACGTGGAATATATCAAAGGGCAATTCGCCAGAAACATCGAGACCATGGAAATGGTCGCCGATCGGCTCTCCGGCACCGTCCTCGAGTGTGCCCGGCTGATCGGGCAGGCCCTGGCCAAGGGCAACAAGGTGCTGATCATGGGCAATGGCGGCTCGGCCGCTGATTCCCAGCATTTCGCCGCCGAACTGGTGGGGCGCTTCGCCATGGAAAGGAAAGGGCTGCCGGCGATCGCGTTGACCACCGACACTTCGATTCTGACTGCCGTCGGCAACGACTATGGGTACGAGGCGATTTTTACCCGCCAGGTCGAAGCCCTGGCCTGTTCCGGGGATGTGGTGATCGGCCTTTCCACCAGCGGCAATTCCCCCAACGTTCACCAGGCCCTCGAGCGGGCCAGGGGCATCGGTTGTCATACCATCGGGCTGCTCGGCAGGGACGGGGGGACCATTAAGCAACTCGCCGACCTGTGCCTGACAATCCCGGTAAAAGAGACGCCCAGGATCCAGGAAGCACACATTGTGATCCTGCATATCGTTTGCGACCTGGTCGAGCAGATTCTGTTCAAGCTTGGAGAGGATTGAATCCACGCAGACCGCCGGGGCCTCTCGGAGCAGTCGAGTTGCCCAGTCAACCAGCTTTTCAAGGGAACCTTAATGCCCCCGCAGTCCTGGCCCGACCGATTGAAAGAGCACAGGGCATTGATCGTGCTGCTGTTTTTCTCCTTCGGTTTGAAGCTCCTGTTGCTGAACCTCATGGAGGTTCTTCCCGATGATGGGCCTTTGTTCATCGCCCAGGCGGAAAAATTCGCCCAGGGAGCCTGGCAAGATGGATTGGCATTAAATCGCTCCCTTTTCCTTTACCCGCTGCTGATTGCCGGGGCCCATTTCCTGGTGGGCGATATGGTCCTGGCCGGCCAGTTGATCTCCCTGACGACATCGGTTCTCGCCCTGGTCCCTGTCTACCTTCTCACCCGCGGATTGTTTGGTCCCGCCGCCGCATTTTGGGGTGGATTGGCTTTTGTGGTCGCACCGGGTTTCAACGACTGTGCCGTCAAGGTCATGCGCGACCCGACCTTCCTTTGTCTTTTTGCCTGGGCGGGGTATTTTGCGTGGCGCGCTTTAATCGACAAGCGCATCGTGTATGGTTTCCTCTTTCTTGGTTCAGCGGTAATCTCGGCTTTCTTTCGTGTTGAAGGGATCCTGTTCCCGGTAATATTCTTCATTTATCTTTGGTTGGTACGCTTTTCGGAGCCTGGAAAAAGAGCATCTTGCATCAGACAGGCTGTCGTTTTACTGATCGTTCTCTCTTCTCTTGCAGGGGCCTACCATCTGTCTGACCTGAAAAATTCAGGCATAGCCGATTACAACAATTTGTCTTATTATCTGCACCAGGTTCTCGGCGGTGGTATCTTCAGCATCATCCCGGAGATTAAAACCGGGTTGAAAAACATGGAGATGGCAACGCCTTTTGGGTGGAATCATAACGATTTTGCCTCGATTGCTCGAGAGCACATTCGACTTATCTATTTTATTGGATTGTTGTTTTGTCTGGCGAGGACGATTTTTTCTCCTTTCTCGATAGTTTTCGTTGCCGGGGTTTTGTTTTGCAAGAAGTTTTCTAGAGGCAGCCTGATTTTACTATTTTCGGCCGCAGTATACTTGTTGGTTTGTTTTGTTTTCCTGTTGAACATGAATTTCATCGAATCACGCTACGTTTTTGCTCCTGCAGTTTTATTGTTCCCTTGGATTGGTTTCGGCCTACAAAAAATGTGGGATTTAAGAAATCGCAACCCCCGACTTGGGATTGCGATTCCCCTGGTTTTCCTCGGCCTGTTTTTGGTTCCCCCTTACAAGTCGATTGCCAAACTCGAACATCAGGTGGTCTCTGGGAAGGAAGCGGGAATCTGGTTGGGTGAGCAGGATGGGTTGAACCAGAAAAAAATGGTGACCAACAACGGTGAAATTCCCTTTTACTCAGGGAGAAGTCGCGAAGAAATAATTCACGTCCTCACCAGGGGGGAGGAAGACTTCAAACGGATGGAGCAGATCGCACTCGATGAAGGGGCAGAATTGATCGGGATAGTTGTCAAAGATAATTATGAAAGTGATATTCCCGACTATGGGTCCTTTGGGCTCCGGAAGAAATTTGCTGATGGAAAATATTTAAGCCTGATTTTTCAGAAAAAGCCCTATTGAAAACTGCCCTCAGTCTAATTTGGAGAGATACTTTTTAGATGCAGGTTTCCGTTGTAATCCCCTCATATAACCACCGGCAGTATGTAGTCGAAGCCATCGAGAGCGTTCTCGATCAGGACTGGCCCGACATCGACCTGATTGTCATCGATGATGGTTCAAAGGACGGGAGTGCCGAGGTCATCGGGGAGCTGCTGGATCGCCGCGGCGGGTTCCGCCTGGTGGCAAGGGAAAACCGCGGCCTCATAAGGACCCTCAACGAGGGGATTTCCATGGCCAGTGGGGAGTATTTCTGCCTGCTCGCCTCGGACGACTATCTGCCGGCAGGAAGCCTTCGTTCCCGGGCCGAGTTTCTGGTCGAGCATCCGGGGCATGTCGGTGTGTTCGCGGACGGGTTGAGAATTTTGGAGGATGCGGAGCCGGGCGAACGCATTCTCGATGAGCGCAGACGCCAGTTGTTCAGCCACTCCGACCCGATACCCGGGTTTCTCAAGGGGCTGAACCTGCCGATCCACACCATGATGGCGAAACGGGACGTTTTCCTGCGTTTCGGGGGGTTCGATTCCCGCTACCGGTATTGCGAGGATCTCGACGTTCAGTTGCTGCTTTTCCTCGAAGGGAAAGTCGGGTTTGTCGACACCCCGGTTTACTGCTACCGGCTGCACGGCGCCAATATCTCCCTGACCAATCCCCAACTCGCCAGGGCCGACAAGGTTCTCTGCTTTCGCAAGTATCTCGAGGAGGTGCCCAGGCTTGCGCCCTACAGGAAGCTGATTCGCCACCGGCTGCGGCGGCACTACCTCGCCCTGGGGCGCTATCTGCACAACAGCGGCGGGGGATCGGAGCGGGAAAGGGAATTGTTCCAGGGCGGCTGGGAATTCGCCTGGCAGGATGTGCGCCTGCTCTGGTATCTGCTGTGGTGGAAGCTGGTTGGGAGCAGGCGGACGGGCTGACAGGGGCAGACCACCCCGGCCTTGTCGTGGAGGAAGAATTCATGGGACATTTTGAGCATCCGCAAGCCCTGGTCGAATCCGAGCAAATCGGCGAGGGGACCCGCATCTGGGCCTTCGTGCATGTCCTCCCCGGTGCGCGGATCGGCAATGACTGCAACATCTGCGACCACGTATTTATCGAAAACCGGGTGGTGGTCGGCGACCGGGTCACCGTCAAGTGCGGCGTGCAGCTGTGGGACGGGGTTACCCTCGAGGACGACGTTTTCGTCGGGCCCAATGCGACCTTCACCAATGACCTGTTCCCCCGCAGCCGCCAACCCTTCGAACTGAAACCGACCCTGGTGAAGCGCGGCGCCTCCATCGGCGCCAATGCCACCCTGCTCCCCGGCCTGGTCATCGGGGAGGGAGCCATGGTCGCCGCAGGTGCCGTGGTGACCCGGGATGTCCCCCCCAAAACGGTGGTCGCGGGCAATCCCGCACGCGTTGTCAAGAAACTGGAGGACTGAAATGCCATTGGCCGATTGTCGCATCATTGACCTTCCCAAGATTACTGATGTCCGCGGGAACCTGACGTTCATCGAGGAAAATCGTCATGTCCCTTTCGGGATCCAGCGGGTTTACTATCTTTATGACGTTCCCGGCGGTGCCGAACGCGGCGGGCATGCCCACAAGGAGCTGCACCAGTTGATCGTCGCCATGTCGGGGAGCTTCGACGTGGTTCTCGACGATGGCCGGGAAAAGAAGCGGTTTCACCTCAACCGCTCGTATTACGGGCTCTATGTCTGCCCCATGATCTGGCGGGAGATCGACAACTTCTCTTCCGGCTCGGTCTGCATGGTGCTTGCCTCCAACCTGTACGACGAATCGGACTACTATCGGGAATACAGCGATTTCCAGGCTGCCCTGCGGGGTCGGCCATGAGAGTGCCCTTCCTCGATCTCAAGGCCCCCTACCTGGAGTTGCGCGAAGAGCTGGATGCCGCCTATCGCCGGGTCATGGAGTCCGGGTGGTATGTGCTCGGTCCGGAAGTCGAGGCCTTCGAAGCCGAGTTCGCCGCCTATTGCGAGACCAGGCACTGCATCGGGGTCGGCAACGGGCTGGATGCCCTCTACCTGAGCCTGCTGGCCATGGGCATCGGCGCCGGGGACGAAGTCATCGTCCCCTCCAATACCTACATCGCGACCTGGCTGGCGGTCTCCTACGCCGGTGCCAGGCCCGTGCCCGTCGAGCCCGATCCGGAGACCTGCAACCTCGACCCGGACCGGGTCGAGGAGGCCGTTACCCCCCGCACCAGGGCCATTATCGCGGTCCACCTCTATGGCCAGCCCGCAGAGATGGAGCGGCTCAAGGCAATTGCCGACCGCCACGGTCTCAGGCTGCTGGAGGACGCCGCCCAGGCCCACGGGGCCCGTTTCAGGGGGCGGCGGGTCGGCGGACTGGGGGATGCCGCCGGGTTCAGCTTTTATCCCGGGAAGAACCTCGGCGCCTTGGGCGACGGTGGGGCGATCACCACCAACGACGACCAGTTGGCCAGAAAAATAAGGATTCTGAGAAATTACGGCTCGGAAAAAAAGTACTATCACCAGGTTCAGGGGGTGAATTCCCGGCTGGATGAGCTTCACGCCGCTTTGCTGCGGGTCAAGCTGGGCAGGCTTGACGAGTGGAACACGCGTCGGGTCGCCCTGGCCGGCTACTACCTCTCCCAGCTTCCCGAAGTGGGCCCGGCCCTGCCGAAGGTAGCCGGTGAAATGGAGCCTGTCTGGCACCTGTTCGTGCTGCGCAGCCGCCAGCGCGATCTGTACCTGCAGGAGCTCGCCAAGGCGGGGGTCGGCACCCTGGTCCATTACCCCATCCCCCCGCACCGGCAGGAGGCCTACGCGCCCCTGGGGATCAATGAGGGGAGACTGCCGATTGCCGAACAGCTGGCCAAGGAAGTTTTCAGCATCCCCTTGGGCCCCCATCTGAGCGTCCAGGATGCCGCTCTGGTGGTTGATGCAATCAGACGCACGGCCGAATCCCTGGAGGGGGCAAAAAGTTCAATCTAACTTTTGTTTGAGGTTTCAATGGTTATTGCCAAGGTAAGTGGCGGGCTGGCCAACCAGATGTTCCCTTATGCGGCGGGCCGAAGGTTGGCTCACGCCCTGGGGACCGAACTGAAATTGGATCTTTCCGGGTTCGCCGATTATGCCGGCAATCCAGACCTGGCCCCGAGGAAATACGGGCTCGGGGTGTTCAATATCCAGGAGCGGTTCGCCTCGGCCGAGGAGGTTGCCGCCCTGACCCAGGGGGAGAACACGTTGCTTCGGCGCCTCTTGGGGAAAAAGCCCAGGCGCCCGGCCAGCTACGTCAAGGAGAAGGGTTTCGGCTTCGACCCGGGCGTGCTGGAGCTTTCCGGGGATGTGTATCTTCAGGGCAACTGGAACAGCGAAAAATACTTTTCGGACATCTCGGATATATTGCGCCGGGAGTTTTCCTTCAAGCAGGCCCCTTCCGGGAAAAACCTCGAATTGATCGAGCAGATAGCGTCCGTCAATGCGGTAAGCCTTCACGTGCGCCGCGGGGACTATGTCTCCATCTCCAAGGTCAATGAGGTCCACGGAACCTGCAGTCTTGATTATTATCACCGATGCGTGGAAAAATTAGCCCAATCCGTCGATCGGCCGCATTTTTTTGTGTTCAGCGACGATCCCCAGTGGGTTATGGACAACCTGAGGCTCTCCTTCGCCAGCACCTACGTTACCCACAACGGTCCCGATCAGGGTCACGAGGACCTGCGGCTGATGAGCCATTGCCGGCACCATATCATTGCCAACAGCGGTTTCTCCTGGTGGGGCGCCTGGTTGAATCCCGACCCGGGAAAAATTGTGCTGGCCCCCAAAAAATGGTTCGCCACGCCCAAATACGACACCAGCAGCCTGATCCCCGAAGGGTGGCTGCGCCTTTAAACCTCTGCCAAAAGTAGACCATGACTAAAAAATACCATCCGCTGGATATCGCCAAGATCAAGACCTACTCGATTCACACCCGCGACAACAAGGTGAACATTAAGGAGCATTTTGCCAAGCCCCTGAAGGCAGGCCTCTCCTTCGGGGAGTTTTTCGATTCCCTGCCCAGGCTGCTGGGCGCGGACAGCCTGCGCGGCGTGGTCGATGCGGTGGTAGGGGCCCGCGAAAAAGGCCGGCCGGTGGTGCTGGCCATGGGCGGCCATGTGATCAAGTGCGGGCTGCAGCCGGTGCTGAAATCCCTGATCGAGGCCGATGTCATTACCGCGGTGGCGATGAACGGTTCGGCCGCCATCCACGATTTCGAGGTTTCTCTGGTGGGCGCCACCTCCGAGGACGTCGGCGCGGTGCTGCATTCGGGCGATTTCGGGTTTTCCGAAGAGACCGGGGGCGGCATGAACCGCATCCTCAAAGAGGGGCTGGCCAAGGGGATCGGCTTTGGCGAGGCGATCGGGCGCAGGATTCTGGAAGGGGAGCACCCTCACCGGGAGCACAGCCTGCTGGCGGCCTGCGTGCAGAAGGGGATCCCGGTGACGGTCCATGTCGCCCTGGGCACCGACATCATTCACCAGCACCCCGAGGCCGATGGCGCGGTGACCGGAGAGATGACCTTTCGGGATTTCCGGCTGCTGAGCTCGGTGGTTGCCGACCTGGGCAACGGCGGGGTCTGGCTGAATGTCGGCTCCGCGGTCCTGATGCCTGAAGTTTTCCTGAAGGCCCTTTCCATCGCCCAGAACCTGGGATACCACGTGGAGAACTTCAGCACCGCCAACTTCGACATGCAGCAGCATTACCGGCCGCTGCAGAACGTGGTCAAAAGGCCGACTTCCGGCGGCGGCAAGGGCTTCACCATTACCGGACACCACGAGATAAACATCCCGCTGTTTGCAATGGCAGTGCTGAATCGCCTGAAAGCGTAGATATTTTTGTGAATTCTGGTCTCAGGATTTAACCAGTCACGAATCACCATTCACCAGTAACGGATGCTTTTGATGGATCGTATAAAAGTCGAAAATTTTCTTAACCGTCTCTGCCGGATCCGCGCCCTGGTCGTGGGCGACCTGATGCTGGATGAGTATCTCTGGGGAAAGACCGAAAGGATTTCCCCCGAAGCGCCGGTGCAGGTGGTGGATGTCGCCCGCGAGGACCTGCGCCTGGGCGGCGCCGGCAACGTGCTCAACAATCTGGTGACCCTCGGTTGCCAGGTGGAGGTGGCCAGCGCCCTCGGCGAGGACGAGGACGGCCGGCATTTGCGCCGGCTTCTCGAGGCCAAGGAGATCGCCACCGGCGGTGTTTTTCTTTCGCCCGGGCGGACCACCAGCCGCAAGACCCGGGTTCTGGCCAGCAACCAGCAGATGCTGCGCATCGACCGGGAGAGCCGCGACCCCATCGACCCCGCTCTCGAGCAGAGACTGGCCGACTACGTCAGGTCGGCGGCCGGGCGCTGTCAGGTCATCCTGGTCTCCGACTACCTCAAGGGGGTTCTGACCGAAGGTCTGCTCAAGGCGATCTTCGAGGCGGGCAAGACGCACGGCATTCCCGTGGTGGTTGACCCCAAGGGGGCCGATTACCGCAAATACGCCGGCGCGACCCTGCTCACCCCCAACCGCAAAGAGGCCCAGGCCGCCTCGGGGATTGCCATTTCCGATGAGGCCTCCCTGGTCCGGGCCGGCCGCAAGCTGCAGCAGACCCTGGACCTGGAGGCCCTGGTTCTGACCCGCAGCGAGGAGGGGATGAGCCTTTTCCTGCGCAGTGGCGAAGAGATTCACCTGCCCACCGAGGCGCGGGAGGTCTTCGACGTTTCGGGGGCGGGCGACACCGTGCTTTCGCTCATCGGCGTCGGCCTTGCGGCCGGACTGTCGCTGGACGATGCGGCCAGGGTGTCCAATATCGGTGCCGGCATCGTCGTCGCCAAGGTCGGCACCTCCACCGTGGCGCCGGCCGAAATCCTCGAGGTGGTGGGGCGCCAGCACCCCGACACCGACCTCAAGATCAAGGACCGCCAGGTTCTCAAGGGCGTTCTCGAGCGTGAGCGGGATGCCGGGAAAAAAATCGTCTTCACCAACGGCTGCTTCGACCTGCTGCACGTGGGCCACGTCAAGTACCTGCAGCACGCGCGGCGCCTCGGCGATCTGCTGGTGCTGGGACTCAATTCCGACGACTCGATCCAGCGCCTCAAGGGCCCCAAGCGGCCCCTCATCGGCCAGGAAGAGCGGGCCCATGTTTTGGCCGCTCTTAAATGCATAGATTACGTCGTGATTTTCGACGAGGACACCCCTCTGCAGCTTATCGAGGCCCTGCGGCCGGATATTCTGGTAAAGGGAGGAGACTACACGCCTGAAGGTGTGGTGGGTAAGGACCTGGTTGAAAGCTATGGCGGAAAGGTGGAGTTGATCCAATTTGTGGATGGCAAGTCCACGACCAATATCATCGAGAGGATTCTCGAGCAATATCGTGATGCGTGAGGAGAGAGGGGTGAGGCGAAAGCACCATAATCTCAAACTTTGGCAAGATTCCAGGGCTCTGGTTAAGGAAGTTTACGAGGCAACAGGCGATTTCCCCCGCGAAGAGATCTACGGTTTGACTGGCCAGATGCGCAGGGCTGCGGTTTCCATACCTAGTAAAATTGCCGAAGGAGCTGGGCGTAATGGTGTGCGGGAATTTATTCAGTTTCTGTCGATCGCCAGGGGATCATTGAGTGAACTCGAAACTCAAGTTGTCCTCGCACAAGATTTGGGATACCTCGATGAAACCAGTAGCTTGCTTGAGCGCATTGGTTCCGTTTTCTCCCTTGCCGGGGGCTTGCTAACCTCGCTTCAAAAAAGGTTTTCCGAATGAAACCCCTCACCCCTCACCCCTCACTCCTCACAAAGACCGCCCGCAGGGCAGTCTTCCTCGACCGGGATGGCACAATTAACGTTGAGAAAGACTATCTGTACAAAATAGAAGATTTTGAGTTCATTCCTGGAGTTCCGGAGGCAATTAAAAAGCTCAAGGAAGCCGGCTTTTTGGTGATTGTGGTCACCAACCAGTCCGGCGTCGCCCGGGGGTTTTATTCCCTCGAGGATGTCGAGGTCTTGCACCGACACATACAGGACGAATTAGCGAAAATTGGTACTTCAATCGACGCCTTCTATGTCTGCCCCCATCACCCTACAGAGGGTTTTGGTGAGTTTCGCAGAAAGTGCAATTGCCGGAAGGGTAAGCCTGGGATGCTTTTGGAGGCTGCTCGGGAGCATGAGATTGACCTTGTAGCTTCTTTCATGGTAGGGGACAAAATCGCGGATATTGAGGCGGGCAAGGCAGCGGGGTGCGCCCAAATCTTAGTGCTGACGGGTTATGGGCATATCGAAATTGACCGGATGGAACTGCAAAAAGTGCAGATTGCCGATACCTTGGCACATGCGGCGGCAAGAATTGTTGAGAAAGAAAAAGTGAATGGATAATTTCACCCGATATTGTTTGACTCAGCCTTGTTTTTTATGATGTTCGTCAAGACTCGCCCAAAATGAGATGCTGTAAGTGGGCAAAATCTGGCCGAATATTTTGCACCCTCAGAAAGCCCTTGAAACTGGTAGGCCAGGATATCGAGGGCTTTTCTCATATGTATGCCCAAATTCCAATATTTTAATATGGAGTGTGATAGCAATGGTTAATCACTCGTTGGGTAATCCCCACGCAGCCCAACCGATCTCACTCATGGCTCTATGTAAAAGCCTGTGGTGGAATCGACAGTTGATATTTCAAATGACTAAACGTGAGGTGATTGGTCGTTATCGCGGTTCAGTCATGGGGTTGCTTTGGTCGTTTTTTAACCCTGTGCTTATGCTTGCTGTCTATACGTTTGTTTTTAGTGTTGTTTTCAAGGCACGGTGGGGGGCTTCCGGGTCTGGTTCAAAGACCGAGTTTGCGCTGGTTCTTTTCTCAGGGCTTATAGTTTTTAATTTTTTCTCAGAATGCATCAATCGAGCACCTGGGTTGATTTTGAATAATGGAAATTTTGTTAAAAAAGTTGTTTTCCCCTTGGAAATTCTTCCAGTAATTACTATTGGGTCAGCACTTTTCCATTTTTTTATTAGTTTTATCGTCTGGGTGATTTTTTATTTGGTTTTTTTTGGTGCTCCGCCAATAACCATTCTTTTTCTTCCTTTGGAGTTGCTCCCTTTGGTTTTTCTGACTACCGGTCTTTGCTGGTTTTTGGCATCTTTGGGTGTTTATCTAAGAGATGTTACTCAAGTTGTTTCTGTTTTGACTACAGTTCTGATGTTTTTATCACCCATTTTCTACCCATTGAGTTCTCTACCCGAAAAATATCATATTTTTCTTTTTCTAAACCCTTTGACCCATATCATTGAAGTGATTAGAAACGCTATGTTCTGGGGGCAACTCATAAATCCGAGAATTTGGTTATTTTCTGTCGTCCTATCGGGTTTGGTAGCCTGGCTTGGATTCGCCTGGTTTCAGAAGACAAGAAAGGGTTTTGCGGATGTCCTCTGATATTGCGATAAGTGTGGAAGGCATAAGTAAATGCTATCAAATATATGACAGTCCTCGTGATCGTTTAAAGCAGATGTTGGCTCGCGGGCGTAGGAGTTATTTTAAAGAATTTTGGGCGCTTCGAGATGTTTCATTTACTGTTGAGAGGGGAGAAACTGTAGGCATTGTAGGGCGGAATGGGAGCGGGAAGTCTACTCTGCTGCAGTTGATCTGTGGTACTCTCAATCCTACCTCTGGAAACATATCAACCCGAGGGCGGATTGCTGCCTTGCTTGAGTTGGGGTCAGGGTTTAATCCTGAATTTACCGGCCGTGAAAATGTTTACCTGAATGCCTCGCTTCTAGGGTTAACTAATGAGGAAATTGATGGTCGATTCAAGGATATTGTTGAATTTGCCGACATCGGCGATTTCATAGATCAACCTGTAAAAACATATTCTAGTGGGATGATGGTGCGACTTGCTTTTGCTGTTCAGGCACAGGTAGAACCGGATATTTTGATTGTCGATGAGGCCTTGGCTGTTGGTGATGCAAAATTTCAAGCCAAGTGCTTCGATAGACTGAAAAAGCTTAAAGATAACGGAACAAGTATTTTATTGGTTACCCATTCAAGTGAGCAAATCGTTACTCATTGTTCTAAAGCACTACTCCTCGAGAAGGGGGAGGTTGTTGAGGGTGGGGAGCCAAGGGGTGTCGTCAACCGTTATATGGATATTTTGTTTGGAAAAGACAAAATTCCAATGCATGAAAATCAAGTGGTCGGGTCTGGAGCCGGACCTGAAGGGGTGAAAAAGTCTGGAATTGTGCTGAGCCTTGAAAAGGACATATTTTCTACTCGTCCTGGGTACAATCAGCATGAATATAGATGGGGTGATGGTGCAGTTAAAATATTGGACTTTTATCTACTTGCCGATGGTGAATTATATCCTTCTGCTATTTCAACAGGGCAAAAGATTGTCCTGGGTGTCTCATTTAAAATATTAAATAAAATAATACGTCCTATTCTAGGAATCACTGTCAAAACCTTGGAAGGAGTTACGGTATATGGGGCAAATTCCGAAACTCTAGGTGTGGAAAGTTTTAATAGGCTCGGTCAGGAAGGACAAACCGTTTTTGTCGAAGCTTCTTTTGTTTGTCGCTTGGCACCTGGTGATTACTTTATTTCATTGGGCGTTGCAACTGCCAGTGGTGATATGGTAACGCCGCATGATCGTAGATATGACGCTATACACTTTCAGGTAAGGCCGAATCACAAGGTTTTCGGAATAATTGATTTGAATCTAAAATTGGAAATAAAGGAAACTGTATCATGAAGGCGGCCCTTGAGAAGTATGGATACGAACTTCAAACAGATACTTATGTTTGGTCGAAGTCAAATTATCAAGATATTTCTTATAGCGATGGGGATGAAGTAGAGGGACGTATTTATGATATTATAAATAACGCAAATGATCTCGGTGTTTTTTCAGTTGAATTGCGCCAACACTGCACTGATTGGCCATCCCTTTACCACCTTAGTCGCAATCGGTCTAATGTGCTTAGGCCGTTTGTGGGCCTTTTGAAGGGTGCAAGGGTTTTAGAGGTTGGTGCAGGCTGTGGCGCAATTACAAGATATCTGGGGGAATGCGGTGCTAATGTATTGGCGTTGGAGGGGTCGACTCGGCGGGCTTCTATTGCAAGGTCTCGCACTAGGGACTTAAGTAATGTGGATGTAATTGCTGATCGGTTCGACCTTTTTAGTTGTGGAGAACAATTCGATGTTGTCACCCTGATTGGTGTGTTGGAATATGCCAATCTGTTTGTGCCAGGTGAAGAGCCCGCTCTCTCGATGCTGGATAAAGTCAAAAGCCTCCTTAAGCCTAAAGGGCGGCTGATCTTGGCGATAGAAAATCAATTGGGTTTAAAATACTTTGCTGGTGCTCCAGAAGACCACCTGGGAGAACCCATGTATGGAATTGAGGGCCGTTACAATGGCCAGCAACCCCAAACATATGGCCGTCGGGTGCTCGAAAATTTGTTGGCAAAAGCCGGTTTCCCAATGATGGAATTCATGGTCCCGTTCCCCGATTATAAATTCCCTCAGTCAATTGTTACTGAAGCCGGATTCTTCTGTAATGACTTTGATGCAGCTGCCCTTGCCTGGCAAAGCGTAAGACGTGACCCCCAACTGCCCCCTGTTCTTGCATTTTCCCCGGAATTGGTTTGGGAGCATCTTTTTGATAATGGAATTGCACTCGAGTTAGGGAACTCGTTTGTTGTTTTGGCAACTGAGGAAGGTTCAGAAAAATTTTCATCAAATAATTTAGGGTACCACTTTAGTACTAATCGGGAAGATAAATATTGTACAGAAACGCAATTCGTTATTACCGACACCGGGGAGATTGAAGTTGTTAAATTTCCCCTTTCATTTGATAGGATCAATACAGTTGTTGGAAATAATGTAGTCTGGAGCATAAATGAAAAAACGGAATACATTAGTGGTGAGAACTTGCAAAAAGAGTTACTTTTAATTGTTGCCAGAGAGGGATGGCGACTTGAGGATGTTGGAGCATTTTTAAAAAAATATTTGGGGATTCTTAACTCATTGCCTTCAGAAATTACTGGAGGAGTGGAAATTGATTCACTGGATTCAAAAATTTCTGGTCGATGTATTGATTTAATTCCTCAAAATCTTATTAAGGATTGCAGAGGTGACTGGAAAGTAATAGACCAGGAATGGGTGGTGAGTGCTGAATTCCCAGTAGGATTTTTGTTGTTTAGGGCTCTATTGTCCTTGTTGGGTTCGGTGAGCCGGTTCTCGAAATGTTCTAATTGCAATTTTAAATCAAGGGTCGAATTCGTTGCAGGGGCATTCAAGGCTGTCGGCTTTCATTTTGATAGTCACTTGATAGAGAAGTACTCTGAGATGGAAGCAGTGTTTCAAGCAGAAGTTCATGGGGGCAAGTTCCAACAGTATATTGATTGGGGTCAAAATTTGCCGATTCAATACAATAACATTCAAAAAGCATTGATAGAAAAGGAAAAAAGCATTGATCACCTAAGTCTACAGGTGGTCGGGTTGGAAAAGAGTGTGTCTAAACTCAATAAAAAATTGCTTGAGTATGAGTCAATTATCAACAATCTCCAGGAGACCTCCAGAGTCCTAGATTCTCAGTTGGCGGAAGTTGTTAATTCGAGGTCTTGGAAGATAACATTTCCGCTTAGGAGAATAGCAAATATTTTTCGTCGGTTTAGAACAATTCGCATCAGATCGATCTATCAAGAGTTCCCTTTTCTTGTCCGGGTAAGATCTTTTAGGGGAAATATCTTTCAGAAAATTTCAAAAGCACTTGAGAGTCTTGCCTATTCATCTCAAAACAAATTGTCCCATAATGCAATCGTTGAAAATAGAGACGTCGTTATCCCTTTTTGTAGTAATATAGACGAATATCCTTCGATTGATCTGACTATAGTAACCTATAATAGCGAAAAATGGATTGATTCATTTTTTCCATCAATTGCAAACCAGTCTTATGACAATGGAAAGATAAGTCTAATTTTTGTTGATAATGGGTCAAGTGACGGAACTTTAGAACAGCTAGAGAAATTAAGGGCCAAACATATAGATCAATTTCAAAATATAATTATTCTTAGGCAGGGCAATGTTGGATACGGAACTGGACATCACAGGGCTATCTGTCAAGGAAGTAGTGCCTTTTTTATAATAAGTAATATTGATTTGGAATTTTCCCCAGAATCCATAAAGAATATAGTGGAATTTGCTCTAAATGATGAAGACGATGTTGCCTCATGGGAATTTAGACAGGTCCCTTATGAGCATCCAAAACATTATGATCCAGTTACTTTAGAAACAACATGGCAATCTCATGCATGCGTTTTGATGAGGCGGTCTGCCTATTTTCAGGTGGGGGGCTATGACAAAAAAATATTCATGTATGGCGAAGATGTCGAGTTGTCGTATCGTTTTCGTTTTTTTGGGTATAAATTACGTTATTGTCCGAGTGCTTTCGTTTATCATTACAGTTATGAGGATGGTTGTAGTGGGGCAGGGGTATTGTTGAAGCCGCTTCAATTTATTGGAAGCACCTATGCCAATGCGGCCATTCGAATTAGATATGGGAACCTGAAAGACAAACTTACCGGTTTTATCGGGCTGGCCTGGCTTGCCTTAAGGCCTGAGGAGCCTTTCCCGGGGGCAAAGAAATCCACCTTTTCTAACCTATATAGGTTGTTAAAAAACACACCACATTTCCTTCAAGGTAAGGGCCCTTGCAAAGCTTATTACCCTTTTAGGTTTTTTGATTATGAGAATACGCGAGATGGTGCGACGTATCGAGTGTCTCCGGTTCTTTGTGGCCCTAAAGTTTCTATAATAACGAGAACATTTGAATGCGAAGGGAGGGATGTGTTTTTGAGACAAGCTGCACGATGTGTAGCCAATCAAACCTATGGAAATATTGAATGGATTGTTGTTCAGGATGGCGGGGACTCGGTGGCTCCTTTGATCGAGAAGTTACAAGACCAGCTTCCAACTGTATCTATTAAATTTATCCCCTGTCCAAAAAATGGTCGGTCTTTCGCAGGCAACAAGGGCCTTGAGGTAGCCTCAGGCGACTATTGTATGTTTTTAGATGATGACGATCTTCTTTATGCAGATCATGTAGAAACTTTGATTAGTTGTCTGCTAAAAAATCCTCATGCCTCAGCAGCGTACTCCCTGGCGTTTGAAGTTCAAACAAATATCCATGGCAGGTCTTATGAGGAGGTATCGTACAGTAGTCCAAGTGTTTTTAATCAGGAGTGGAATTATTCTGTTCTAAAAGATCACAACTTTATCCCTATACAATCGATTCTATTTAATAAAAATATATATTTAGAAAGGGGTGGTTTCGATCTGTCCTTGGAGCAGTTAGAAGATTGGAATTTGTGGCTTAGATATGGGTATCGGAATTCATTTGTTTTTGTTCAAAAAACAACCAGTCTTTTTAGGACTCCAGCAGATGCCAGAAAAAGATTAGAACGACATCTCGATTTACACAGAGCTTATCACGAAAGTCTGAATCGAGCCTTGTCATCTATTGGAGAATATTAAAATTAAGAGGTTTGATGAAGAAGTTTGCGATCTGTTTACCTACATTGAATCCTGGAAACAATTGGGAGAAGTTTTTAGACTCTTTTAATTGCCAGATCGATAGACCGTATTGTGTGCTAATAGTGGACTCCAGTTCCGCGGATGCAACCGTGGAAAAGGCTTTAGATAATGGTTTTTTAGTGGAGGTTATCAAAAGAGAAAATTTCGACCACGGGGGTGTTAGAAATAGGGCTATTGAAGCACTTAATGAGGCCGAAGTCATAATTTTTTTGACACAAGACGTTCTTCTTGCTGACCCTCAGGCTCTTGGTCACTTGTTGGATTGCTTTGACGATGCATCTGTTGGCCTCGCCTATGGTCGCCAATTGCCACATTTGGGATCAGGTCCGATTGAAGCCCATGCTCGAGTTTTTAACTACTCGAAAAGGAGTTTAAAAAAATCTTTAGACGATACCAGGAATTGGGGACTTAAAACCGCCTTCAGCTCCAACTCCTTCGCTGCTTATCGCAGAACCGCGCTGGAGGCTGTTGGCGGATTTCCGGAGCGCTGCATCGTCAGCGAGGATACGTACGTGGCCGCCAAAATGATCCTGGCCGGGTGGAAGATCGCTTACTGCGCCGAGGCGCAGGTCTATCATTCTCACAACTACAATTTCCGACAGGAGTTTCAACGCTATTTCGATATCGGCGTTTTTCACGCTCGTGAGCCCTGGGTCCGTGAGCGGTTCGGCGGTGCAGAAGGGGAGGGGCTGCGGTTTCTCAAGTCGGAGATGAAATATCTAGCGGCCAAGGCGCCTTGGCTGATCCCATCGGCCCTCATCCGGACTCCCATCCGCTATCTGGGGTTTCGGGCAGGGCTTGCCGAAAAGCTTCTGCCGGTGGCCGTCAAACGCCGGTTGAGCATGCAGAAGGCTTTCTGGGGGAAGGAGCTTTAGGGTTTTCATGCTGCGCCAGCAATCCACACTTTTCACCCGTTTGACCATCGCTCTCGATGTGCTGGTCATCATTCTGGCCTTCCTGCTTGCCTATGAAATTCGACGCCAGTTCAACCCGGATCTCTTTGCCTTTCATGAATATATCTGGACGCTGCTGGTAATCATTCCGGTTTGGGTATACCTGCTGGCCCGCCAGGGAATGTTTGCTTCCATCCGCCGGCTTTCGCGATTTGAAATAGTCGCGCGCATCGCTTCGGTGCATGTCTGGGGCGCTTTTATCGTCGCTGCGGTTATTTTTTTCACCGATCGACAAGTTTTCAGCCGCAGTTTTTTTCTCATCTTCGTCCTGGCCTCCTTTGGGCTATTAACCCTTGAGAAAGGCCTTCTGCGGGCCGGGTTGGGTGTCCTGAGGAGGCTGGGCTACAACTTCCGGCAGATCCTGATTGTCGGTACCCGGGACAAGGCTCGCCGCTTTCAGCAGTTGCTTATCGACCACGCTGATTGGGGCCTGCGGGTCGCCGGGTTTGTCCAGGTGACCGATCCTCCCTTGCTGGAGGACGTCGACGGGATCCGGGTTCTCGGCCATGTTGACGATTTGCTGGAGATCTGCAAGCGCCACACGGTGGATGAGGTGGTCTTCTGCCTGCCCAAGGACCTGTTTCTCGACGCCGACGGCTATGTCCGGGACCTCGAGGAGCTCGGGATCACGGTGCGAATGGTGCTCGATTTCTACGAGATCGGCCTCTCCCGGAAGGAGCTCAGCTTTTTCCACGAGGAAATCCCGATTCTGACGTTTCATTCCAAGTGTTTCGACGCGCAGCAACTGCTCGCCAAGCGTTGTCTGGATATCTGCGGCGCTTTGGTTGGGCTGGGCTTAACCCTGGTGCTCAGTCCTCTTATCGTTCTTGCGATCAAGCTCGATTCCCCGGGGCCGGTATTTTTTTGCCAGCCGCGGGTCGGCCAGGGCGGCAGGTCCTTCAAGTGCTGTAAGTTCCGCTCCATGCAGGCGGATGCCGAATCGCGGAAGAAAGATCTGGAATCCCGCAACGAAATGAATGGGGCCATTTTCAAAATCAAAGACGACCCGCGCATCACTCGGGTCGGTAGGTTTTTGCGCAGGACCAGCCTGGATGAACTGCCCCAGTTCTGGAACGTGCTCAAGGGGGAGATGAGCCTGGTCGGCACTCGTCCGCCGACGCCGGCCGAGGTGGACCGCTATGAAAACTGGCAGCGGCGGCGGATCAGCATCAAGCCGGGGATCTCCGGCCTATGGCAGGTAAGCGGGCGCAGTCGCATCGACGATTTCGATGAAATCGTCAAACTCGACCTTCAATACATTGACAATTGGAGCCTTTGGCTGGATATTAGGATACTTCTGAAAACCCTGGTGGTGGTATTTACCCGGCAGGGGAGCTGTTAGATTCGAGGTTGCGGCTTGTCAATCTCGATGGTCGATAACTAGTTTCTACAAGGTGGCATTCGATGATTAAAAGCATGACCGGGTACGGCAAAGGGGAGGGCGCCAGCGCCGAACTTTCCGTTTCCGTAGAAATCAAATCCGTCAATCACCGCTACTGCGACATTACCGTCAAGGCGCCCCGCTCCCTGATGGCGCTGGAGAACGAGACCAAGAAGCGGGTAGGGGAGCGGTTGCGGCGCGGCAAAATCGATGTGTTCGTGAACCTCGAGTTCACCGGGCTGGCCGCGGCCAAGCCGGTCATGAACCGGCCCCTGGTGGCCGCGTACGTGGAACTGTTCGAGGAAATGCGCAACAGCTTCCCGGTGGACGGCGGCATTCCCTTGTCTTTGCTGGTGCAGCAGCGCGACGTCATTTCCCTGGAGGAGGGGGCGCTTTCGGAAAGCCTGCTCCGGCAAGCCCTGGAGGCCGCCATCGGCAAAGCCGTCGATGCCCTGGAGGCCATGCGGGTGGCGGAAGGTTCGGCCACCTGTGCGGATATCGAGGAGCGCCTCAGGTTGATCGAAGAGATGCTCGGCAAGATCGAGGCGCGCGCCCCCCGGGTCGCCGAGGAGTGGCGGGGCAAGCTTTCCGAGCGGCTGGAAAAGCTGGGCGGAGATGTCGCCTTCGATCCTCAACGTGTGGCCCAGGAAGTGGCCATCTTTGCCGATCGTTGTGATATCAGCGAGGAGATCACCCGGTTCAAGAGCCATCTCGAGCAGTTCAGGGGATTGCTCCAGGCGGAGGAACCCGTCGGGCGGCAGATGGATTTTTTGACCCAGGAATTTAACCGTGAGGTCAATACCATGGGGTCCAAGTCCAATGATTCCGAGTTGACCAGGACGGTGGTCGGCATCAAGGCTGAGTTGGAAAAAATCCGCGAGCAAGTCCAAAATATCGAGTAGGACAAGATGAAACGGGAAGGTATTCTTTTTGTAGTCTCCGCTCCTTCAGGTGCTGGTAAAACCTCGCTTTGCAAGGAAATAATTGACATTTTCCAAGGGCTGCGGCATTCTGTCTCGTACACTACTCGGCCGATGCGACCCGGTGAAAAAGATGGTGTCGATTACCACTTTGTCTCCGCGGGGGCCTTCGAGAAGATGGTCGCCGAGGGGGCGTTTGCCGAGTGGGCCGAGGTTCACGGCAACCGCTATGGAACGGCCCTGGCGACATTGGAAGAGGCCCGGGCCGCCGGCCAGGACGTGTTGCTCGACATCGATTGTCAGGGCGCGGCCCAGTTGAAGAAGAACTATCGGCAGGGGGTGTTCGTCTTTATCCTGCCGCCGGATTTTCAGGAACTGCGTCGGCGCCTGGTCGGGCGCAACACCGATTCGGCCGAAGTGATTGAGCGGCGCATCGCCAACGCCCGGGGAGAAATCCGCGAGGCGGCCTGGTATGATTACATCGTGGTGAATGACGACTTCGAGCAGGCGCTTGCCGAACTGAAGTCGATCGTCCTCGCCGAGGGCTGCCGTAGCGGCAGGGTGCTCGACGGGCTGAAGGATGTGTTTGAATTCGGGGCATGACGGGCCCAGGCGGCCCGAGCCGATTTATCCCAAGGAGAAAAGCTTCTAATGGCACGTATTACCGTTGAAGATTGTTTGCGTCAGATTCCCAACCGGTTCCTGCTCGTTATGGTGTCGGCCAAGCGGGCTAAGCAGCTGTACAAGGGGGCCCAGCCTCTTATCGAGAACAAAGCGGCGAACAAAAAAGTCGTCCTGGCTCTGCGCGAGGTGGCGGCCGGCAAGGTCGAGTACGAACTGCCTGCCCGGAAAAGGTAGCCCGGCAAATGCTCCTGGGGCAGGCGGCCGCCGGTCGTCTGCCTTTTTTGCGCCCGCAATTCCCCTCCCCAACAGGCTCTACGCCATTGCCAGGGCAGTGATTGGCGGCCGATTCCGGTATTCGCTTCCCGGGTAGAGTCCCCATGGTCCGTTTAGACGACATTCTCGAGAAAATACGCAGCTACGATCCCAACGCCGACCTCGACTCTGTGCGCAAGGCCTACGTGTTCAGCGCCAAGGTCCACCAGGGACAGGTGCGCCTGTCCGGGGAGCCCTACCTTACCCACCCGATGGAGGTGGCCTATATTCTCGCCCAGTTGCGGATGGACGTCCCGACGGTGGTGACGGGGCTGCTCCACGACACCCTCGAGGATACCCTGACCAGCCTGGGCGAGGTGGCCAATGTCTTTGGGGACGAGGTGGCCCGGCTTGCCGACGGGGTGACCAAGATCGGCAAGATGACCTTCCGCACCCGGGAGGAGCGCCAGGCCGAGAGTTTTCGCAAAATGCTCCTGGCCATGGCCCGGGACATCCGGGTCATCCTCATCAAGCTCGCCGACCGGCTGCACAACATGCGTACCCTCGATTTTCAGGCCGAGGCGCGCCAGCGGAAAATTGCCCAGGAGACCCTGGATATCTACGCCCCGCTGGCCAACCGCCTGGGTATCAGCTGGATAAAGAGTGAGCTCGAGGATCTCGCGTTTCGTTATCTGCAGCCCGAGTCGTACAAGGAGCTTGGCGCAAAAGTCACCAAGCGCAAGCAGGAACGGGTCAATTACATCGAGGAAGTGCGCAAGACCATTTCCGGGAAGCTTGCCGAACAGACGATCGAGGGAGAAGTCTACGGGCGCTACAAGCACCTGTATTCCGTTTACCTCAAGATGGAGCGGCAGGGGATCGATTTCGATCAGGTCTACGACCTGATCGCCTTTCGGATTCTCGTGCACAATGTGCGCGACTGCTACGGGGCGCTGGGGATCATTCACGCAGCCTGGAAGCCGATCCCCGGGAGGTTCAAGGACTACATCGCCATGCCCAAGGCCAACATGTACCAGTCGCTGCATACGACGGTCATGGGGCCTTACGGCGAGCGGATGGAAGTGCAGATCCGCACCCACGAGATGCACCGGATCGCCGAGGAGGGGATCGCCGCCCACTGGAAATACAAGGAAAAAGGGGTCTCCTCTGCCGCGGGGCGCGAGGATAAGCGTTTTTCCTGGCTGCGGCAGATGCTCGAATGGCAGCAGGAGCTCAAAGATTCCCGCGAGTTCATGGATTCGGTCAAGGTCGACCTGTTTCCCGAGGAGGTGTATGTCTTCACCCCCCAGGGGGATGTCAAGGAGTTGCCCATCGGATCGACCCCGGTCGACTTTGCCTACGCGGTTCACACCGACATCGGCCATCGCTGCATCGGCGGGAAAATCAACGGCAAGCTGGTTCCTCTCAAAACCAAGCTGCAGAACGGAGATATCGTCGAGGTTCTCACCGCTCCCAACCAGACGCCGAGCAAGGACTGGCTGAAATTTGTCCGCACCTCCAAGGCCCGCAACAAGATCCGGCAATGGATCAAGACCGAGCAGCGGGAGAAGAGCCTCGAGCTCGGCAAGGATCTGGTAGATAAGGAGCTGCGCAAATACGGCCTTGGCCTGAAGCGGATGTTGAGCTCGGACGAATTTGCCCACGCGGTAGAGGATCTGGGGTTCAAGGCCGCCGACGATCTGCTCGCCGGCGTCGGATACGGCAAAGTGCCGTTGGGGCAGGTTATCGGGCGCGTGGTGCCCCAGGACAAGCTCAAGGCCGAAAAGCCCAAGCCAAGCAGGCTGGGTAAAGTTTTCGAGAAAATCCGCAAGAAGCCCTCGAGCGCCATCAAGATCCAGGGCGTCGAAGACATCATGGTCAGGTTCGCCAAATGCTGCAACCCCCTGCCGGGAGACCCTGTCATCGGGTTTATCACCCGTGGCCGCGGGGTTACGGTGCACACCTCGGACTGCCCCCATGCCATGGAGGGGGATCCGGAAAGGCGGATCGAGGTGGAATGGGACAAGAAGCGCAAGGCAACCCGAGCGGCCAAAATCCGGGTTTACTGCTTCGACCAGAAGGGGATGCTCACCGGGATTACCGGTGCGATTTCCAATTGCGAGGCCAACATCATCAGTGCCAATGTCCACTCGACCCCCGATCGCCGCGGGGTCAATACCTTTGAGGTCGATGTTCAGGACCTGGAGCATCTCAACCAGGTGATCAATGCCCTCATGCAGCTCAAGGGGGTATACAAGGTGGAGCGGATGAGAAATTGAGCCGCTGTTTCTGTTGTATGCAGCCGGCGGGGATTCAGGGGAGGAGACAATGACAATTCGGAAAATCGAGACAAGCCAGGCGCCTGCCGCCATCGGCCCGTATTCTCAGGGGATCAGGGCTGGTGAGTTCTGTTTTTTCTCGGGGCAGATCCCCCTTGATCCTGCTACGGGGGAGGTTGTCGCCGGGGGGATCGAGGCGCAGGCCGAGCGGGTGATGGCCAACATGGAGGCCGCCCTGGCTGCCGCAGGCCTCACCTTCGAACAAGTGGTGAAGACCACCATCTTTTTGACGGATTTAAAGGACTTCGCCGCGGTAAACGCGATCTATGGCAGCCGCTTCAAGGCGATTCCGCCGGCACGCTCCACGGTTCAGGTGGCCGCCCTGCCCAAGGGGGTCTCCATCGAGATCGAGTGGGTCGCCTACGCCGGCAAGTAGATAGGGGCCAGTCGGATTTCCGGCGCGGTCGGGGAAAATGACAGAGGGGTGGTTCGCTTGAACCACCCCTCTGTCGGTTTTTTCGCTCCGGAAAAGGCCTGAATCAGACGGCCTTGGTCACCGCACCGCTGCGGATGCAGCGGGTGCAGACCTTGACGGAGCGCACGGTGCCGTTGTTCAGCGCTTTCACCTTCTGCAGATTGGGGTACCAAACCTTGCGGGTTTTGTTATGTGCATGGCTGACATTATTGCCAGTGGTCGGTTTTTTTCCGCAGATTTCACAAACTTTGGCCATGATGAGCAACCTCCTGGAAGTATAGAACGCAAATAACTAACATGAACTGCGGCGGATTGCAACACCTTTTTGTCCGCCATGTCGCCCACGGCAGGCAAGTGCCGCCCCTGCAGTGGGTTTGAACAAGTTATTCGGGAAAGATTATTTCCTGGGCTTGATTATCCGCAGCAGGTGATTGGCCACGGCCACCCCGACCAGCATTTCGCCGATTGCCCCGAGGTGGGGCAGGACGCTCTCGCCATGGCAAAGCCATGAGTTGTGACCCAGTTGCAGCCGGTTGAAGGCCCCGGGAAAACCCAGCCTGGGATTCGACGCCCCGGTCGCCCCGCTGGCCTCACCAGGAGTCGACGGCAGGTCGGGGAATTCCATACGCGCAAAGGGGAAGGCCAGGCCGAGGCGCTGGTGCATGGCAGCAGGGTCGAACTCTGGATCCCCATCGCAGGGGCGATACTCGAGGACGCTAGAGATATCCTGAGTTCCCGAGGCGATCTCGAGGCGAAGCGGGGAACTGCCCTGCAGAATGACCCGGGGCGCGAGCAGGGGGGATTTTTCGCCCTGAACCTCGACGGCGGAGCGTTGGACTGGCCGAGGGGAGGATTTGATCCTTGCGGCGATTCTTTCCGGAAAATATTTCAGCATGCTCCGATCGGCCAGGATGAAATGGCCGCCGGCACAGCGGGCCCCTTCCTTGACCGACAGCCCGGTGATGCGCTCTCCCTGGTGTTCGAGGGGCCGCATCTTCCCGGGGTCTTCCGTGACGCCGTGGAACTGCTCGAAGCGCAGTTGGAGAAACTCTAGCAAGGCCTGGGAGGAGATGCCGTCGGGGCGATGGGCGCCGCTCCAGAGCAATGCCCCTTCAGCCAGGGACAGCTTGCCCGGATCGGCCAGGGCCAGCCCGGCGAACAGGGTCTCCAGGGCGTTTCGGGTGGGCGCATGGCGAATGCCGGCCCAGCGGCTGGCGAGGGGCTTGGCCAACGCCCGCAGGGAGAGCTGTTTGCCCAAGCCCTTACGAAAAAAGCGCAGCCGGCTGGAAAGCCCAAGCAGGGGGAGCCCCCCAGCGTCCCAGAGAGTCTGTTCCAGGCGCTGGCCCAGAGCCTGAAGGTCCTGGAATAAACCGGAAACGGCGGAGAAGTTGTCAGGGAATTCCCGGCGCAGCTCGTCCTCGAATGGGCAGCTTCCAAGAACCTCCAGGCGGACCTGGTCGGTCAGTACCTGAAACGGCACAGGCGGGGCGAAACACGAGCGTCCCCCCATCCCCTCGAGAACCTTTTCCAGGTGAAAGGAGCTGGACAGCCAGCCCTTGGGCGGCTCGACAGGGGCCGAAATCGACAGCACCCGGCAGCCGCCTCGGGCGAGGAGAGTTCCGGCGAGGGTCGCCGCCAGGCTCTGCCCGGCAATTATGACATCGTAGTAGTACTGGGACACGGCGCTTGTTTGGGGTGGAATTGAAAGCGGGTTCGAATATCAACTTGCCGGGGGCCATGCAGGCTTTGTCCGGATCAACGGTTCAGCTCAAGGCCTTCGGGGTCCTCTTCGCTGAAAACCTCAATTCGATTGCGCGAAAGCAGGGCACTGGTGACCCCCTGACCGGGAACCAGGGTTTCATCGCGATAGACCTGGCGTGTTCCGCAGGAAGGGCTGCGCTGCTTGAGTAGAGCCTGGGTGGCTCCGGTCAGTCGGGCAATTTTCATGGTCTCCACCGCCCCCCTGAGAAACACCTGGTTCAACTCGTCGCCGTTGGCGTCGACCAGTCGACCCGTACCGTCCAGAACCGCACAACCGTCACCCGAAATGAAGCGGGCGGCGGGCCTGGGGGTCGGCAGACCGGCCAACTGCTCGGGGCAGACGGGGATCGGCAGGAGATCGTTTTCCCGGATGAACTGCTCGACCCGCTCGTCTTTTTTGGAGGAGCCGTCGTAACGGGTCGAAAGACCGAGCAGGCAGGCACTGACCAGAATGGGACGGGGCATGGGAACCGTTCGGGGTTCGGCGTTCGAGGTTCGACGTATCTAGAGGCTTTGAAACCTCGAACTTCGAGTCTATTTTATTCAGTCGGCGGGTTGCAGAGTGCCGCTGACGCAGGGGGCTGGGGGCCCTCGACGAGGACCCGCCGGCCTTCGATACGCAGGCGCCCCTCGGCAAACAACTGGATTGCTCTGGGGTAGATCCGGTGTTCCTGCTGGAGAATGCGGGCGGAGAGGCTTTCCTCGGTATCGTCGTCCAGCACCGGCACCACCGCCTGAATGATGATCGGCCCGGTGTCGCAGCCGCCATCGACGAAATGCACGGTGCAGCCGGAGAACCGGGCGCCGTACTCCAGGGCCTTGCGCTGTACGTGCAGCCCCGGAAAGGCCGGCAGCAGGGCCGGGTGAATGTTCATGATGCGCCCCGGGAAGGCTTCGAGAAATACCTGGGATATCAGGCGCATGAAACCGGCGAGGACCACCAGTTCGACGCCCGCCTCACGCAGTTGCGCCACCACCGCCCGATCGAAATCTTCCCGCTGGGGAAACTGGCGATGATCGATGCAGCAGCAGTGGATGCCGGCTTTGCGCGCCCGCTCCAGGGCTCCGGCGTCAGGATTGTTGCTGATCACCAGGGCGATCTCCGCATCGATGGACCCCTCCTGGCAGCGGTCGATGATGGCCTGCAGGTTGGTGCCGCCTCCAGATGCGAGGGCGCCGATGCGAAGTTTCTTTGCCACGAATCCTCCAGGATGGGCGACCCGAGCGTTATCCTGCTCGCCGTCGTCCCTGTGCCGCAGCGCGGCGGTTAAACGAGTCGGACGGGTTCTTCCCCCTCGGGGCACTTGGCAATCTCGCCGATGATCCAGGCCTTTTCCTTGAGCCCGGAAAGCCGCACCATGACCTCGTCGGCCTCGGCCTGGGGCACTACCAGGACCATCCCCACGCCATAGTTGAAGGTCCGGTACATCTCCAGTTCCTCGATGTTGCCGCCCTGGCGGAGCAGGTCGAAAATCACCGGTTTGCTCCAGCTGGATTTCTCGATCACGGCCTGGCAATGCTTGGGCAGGATGCGGGGCACGTTTTCGGTGAGACCGCCACCGGTGATGTGAGCCATCCCCTTGACCTGGAAGTCGCGCAGCAGGTTGAGAATGGTTTTCACGTAAATCCGCGTGGGGGTCAGCAGTTCCTCGCCGAGGGGCTTTTCCAGTTCGGGGAGCCGGCTGTCCACCGAAAGCTTCATCCTCTCGAAGAAGACCTTGCGGGCCAGCGAGTAGCCGTTGGAATGCAGGCCGCTCGAGCCGATGCCGATCAGAACGTCCCCCACGGTGATGGTGGAGCCGTCGATGATCCGGCTGTTGTCCACCACGCCCACGGTGAAGCCGGCCAGGTCGTACTCGCCCTCGGCGTACATCCCGGGCATCTCAGCGGTTTCTCCGCCGATCAGGGCGCAGCCGGCCTGCACGCACCCCTCGGAGATGCCCTTGACGATCTCGGCGGCCTTTTCAGGAGAAAGCTTCCCGGTAGCGAGATAGTCCAGGAAAAACAGGGGTTCGGCCCCCTGCACGACGATGTCGTTGACACACATGGCCACCAGGTCGATCCCCACCGTGTCATGCTTGTCGGTCATGAACGCCAGCTTCAGCTTGGTGCCGACGCCGTCGGTGGAAGCGACCAGGGTCGGTTTCTTGTATTTCTCGGCGTTCAAAGAAAAAAGCCCGCCGAAGCCGCCGATGTCGGTCAGCACCTCGGGACGCGAGGTGGCTTTCACCAGGGGCTTGATCATCTGGACAAAACGATTGCCGGCATCGATGTCAACGCCGGCATCCTTGTAGGTGGCCTTATTGTTGTCGTTCAATTCCCGAGACTCCTTGCAGCGAAAATGGATAATTATTAAATCAACGGCCCGGGGATTGTCAACGCCAAAGTCCCCGGCCGGGCCCCGCGGCCAACTTTATGCCTTTACAGGAACCGGGTGGTGACATATGATTGCAGGCCGGAAAGCTCCTGATAACAAAAGGCATTTATGTTTTCGATTGCCCCCCTCGCGGGCCCGGCTCCGAATCTTGACCGCTCTTCGTTGCCGGGCAGCCGCCCTGGGTCGCGACCTGGCCGGTGGCGAGGCTGACGTGGCCGGGGCCGCTGACCAACTCCGGATCATCCGCCCCATGGACGAGGCCGATCTGCCTGCGGTCCTGGAGGTCGAAAGGCAGTGCTATACCCACCCCTGGAGCGAGCCCCAGTTCCGCTGCGAGATGGAGGGCGCCTTCTCTTCCGTGGACTTGCTCCTGGTCGACGGGGAGCTTGCGGGGTTTCTCTGCAGCAGGTATCTTCAGGGCGAGCTGGAGGTCCTCAACGTGGCAACGGCTCCCCGGTTCCGGCGGCTGGGTGTGGCCAGGCAGATGCTGAGCCACGTGCTGGGGCAGGCGGCGCAGAAGGGGATGGACAGCGCTTATCTCGAGGTGCGCGCCGGCAACCTGGCGGCTGTGGCCCTTTACCAATCCTTTGGGTTTCGCCCCAGTTACCGTCGGCGCGCCTACTACCCCGACGGCGAAGACGCCCTGGTGATGGAGTTGGCATCTTCTTGAGACGGTCCAGAACATGCTATGGCCTGGTTTTAATTCGGCCGATTATTCGAGCAAGTGACAGGAGAGAGTGAGAGAGATGAAGAATTATAAGACCATGGTGCTGTCCAACCAGGAAATATCACCCGGCTATTACCGGATGCGGATCCTGGCCCCGGGGTTCGGCGCCAGCGCCCGTCCGGGACAGTTCGTGATGTTTCGGGTGCAGACCTCGCTGCCGCCGCTGCTGCGTCGTCCTTTCGGGATTTTCCGCACCGGTTTTCTGCCCCCCGACTGTGAAGGGCAGCCGCCCAAGGAATACCTGGAACTGCTCTACAAGGTGGTCGGGCGCGGCACCAACATCATGGCCGGGCTTCACCATGGCGACCGGGTCGAGGTGCTCGGACCGCTGGGGCGGGGGTTTGACCCCGGCAACCCCGCCGAGGAGAAGATCCTGGTCGGCGGCGGCATCGGCCTGGTGCCCCTGTATATGCTGGCCAGCCACCTGACCAAGACCAGCAGCGTGCGCCTGCTCATGGGGGGGCGCACCCGGGAGGACATCCTGGCGGTGACCGAATTTGAACGGCTCGGCGTCGAGACTTACGTCTCCACCGACGACGGCAGCCTCGGCGAAGAAGGTCTGGTGACCGAGGTCCTCAAGCGCAAGCTGGAAAAGTTCCCCGGGGCCAGCGTCTACGCCTGCGGGCCGATGCCCATGATCGAAGCGGTCCAGCGGATCTGCGCCGAGCGCAAGGTGCCCCTGCAGGTCTCCCTGGAGGCGCTGATGGCCTGCGGCCTCGGCGCCTGCCTGGGGTGTGTGGTCAAGGGGGCGGGGCACTCCGAGGAGATCCCGCGCTACCTTTGCACCTGCAAGGAAGGGCCGGTTTTCCGGGCCGAGCAGCTGGACTGGGCCCGGATGGGCGAGGAAACCGGATATTGCGAGGGGTGCAAATCATGAGCAGCGAAACGACCAAAGCCAGCCAGTCCGTAACTGGTCCCCGCCTCGCGGTGAACATCGCCGGGATTGAAATGAAAAACCCGGTCATGCCCGCTTCGGGCACCTTCGGCTACGGCGAAGAATATGCGCCGTTTCTCGATCTGGAGAACATCGGCGCCATCGTCACCAAGGGCCTGTCCCTCAAGCCCAAGGCGGGCAATCCCACCCCGCGCATCGCCGAAACCATCAGCGGCATGCTCAATGCCATCGGCCTGCAGAACGTCGGGGTGGACGCCTTTATCAAGTACAAGCTGCCCTTTCTGCGCGAAGTCACCACCCCGGTGATCGTCAACTTCTTCGGCAATACCCTCGAGGAGTACGGCGAGGTGGCCAAGCGGCTCTCCGACATTCCCGAGGTTGCCGGGGTGGAGCTCAACATCTCCTGCCCCAACGTCAAAAAAGGCGGGATCGTTTTCGGCACCGACCCCAAGGCCGCGGCCGAAGTGGTCAGTTTGGTGCGGAAGAACCTGGCCAAGCCCCTGATCGCCAAGCTGACCCCGAACGTCACCGACATTACGGTCATCGCCCGGGCTGTGGAAGAGTCGGGGGCCGACGCCATCTGCTGCATCAACACCCTGACCGGGATGTCCATCGACATCAAGACCCGCCGCCCGCGCCTGGCCAACCGGACCGGGGGGCTTTCCGGCCCGGCCATTCGCCCCATCGCGGTGCGCATGGTCCACCAGGTGGCCCAGACCGTCAAGGTGCCGGTCATCGGCGTCGGCGGGATCGTGCGCCCCTCCGATGCCATCGAGTTTCTCATCGCCGGCGCCACCGCGGTGCAGGTGGGGACGGCCAATTTCGTCGACCCCGGGATCATGCCCGCCATCGTCGAGGGTATCGAACAGTACTGCATCGAGGAAGGGATCGACGATATCAACGAGCTGGTCGGCAGCCTGCAGGTTTAACTTTCTGGTGAGGAGTGAGGGGTAAGGGGTGAGGCGTAAAAGCTTTTTCCCCTCACGCCTCACGCCTCACGCCTCACGACTATGGATGTCATCACCACCCACGTCAACGCGGATTTCGACTGCCTGGGCGGCATGATCGCGGCGCGCAAGCTCTATCCCGAGGCCCAGATGGTTTTCGCCGGCGCCCAGGAGCGGAGCCTGCGTGAGTTTTTTCTGCAAAGCGCCGTCTACGCCCATGGCTTCAAGCGGGTGCGGGATATCGACCTCGCCGCGGTGACCCGCCTGATCCTGGTCGACGTACGCCAGTCCGACCGCATCGGACCTTTCGGCGAAGTGGCGCGCCGCAAGGGGGTCGAGGTGCACATCTACGACCACCATCCGGCGGGCAAGGCCGATCTGCAGGCGGATTTCGAGGTCATCCGGCCGGTCGGGGCCACGGTCACGGTTTTCTGCCAGCTGTTCATGGAAAAGGGGATCGTCCCGACTCCCGACGAAGCCACCATGATGATGCTGGGTCTCTACGAAGACACCGGGAGCCTGCTGTTCAATTCCACCACCGCCAAGGACTACCAGGCCGCCGCTTTTCTCCTCGAGCATGGGGCCAACCTCAACACCGTCGCCGATTTTCTGACCCAGGAGATGTCGGCGGAGCAGGTGGCGCTGCTGCATGAGCTGATTCAGAACCGCACCGTGCTCAACGTCAACGGTGTCGATATCTCCATCGCCCACGCTTCGGTCGAGAATTTTGTCGGTGACCTTGCGGTGCTCACCCACAAGCTCAAGGACATGGAGAACCTCGACGCGCTGCTGGTTGCGGCGCGAATGGGGGACCGGGTTTTCCTGGTGGGCCGATCGCGGGTTCCCGAGGTGCCCGTCGGCGAGATCCTCGCCGAGCTGGGCGGAGGCGGACACAGCTTTGCCGGCTCGGGCACGGTAAGGGACCTGACCCTGGTTCAGGTCCTCGATCGCCTGCCCGAGATTCTCCGGCGCCACGTCAACCCCCAGTGGCAGGCCCGCCATCTGATGTCCTTCCCGGTCAAGGGAATCGGTCCCGAGTCCACCATCCGCGAGGCGCGCACCCTGCTCACCCGGTACAACATCAACACCCTTCCCGTCATGGACGGTCCCCGGGTGGTCGGCCTGCTGTCGAGGCAGGTCGCCGACAAGGCTGCCCACCACGGCCTTGCCGACGTCCCCGCCAGGGAATATATGAGCACCGAGTTCGCCTCGGTTGCCTCCGATAGCACGGTGGACGAGCTCAAGGAGCTGATCGTGGTGCGCAGCCAGCGCTTTGTCCCCGTCGTCGAGAAGGGGCGGGCCATCGGGGTAGTCACCCGCACCGACCTGCTGCGCCACATGGTTTCGGGAATGCGCTCCGGGCGCCGCCGCGAAATCGAAACGGGGATCAACGAAGGCGCGCTGACGCTGAAAAAAAGGCAGGTCGCGCGGCTGATCCGGGAGCAGCTCCCTTCCCGTGTGCTGGAGGTCCTGCAGGAACTGGGCGTGGTCGGCGATGCGCTGCAATGCGAGGTTTTCGCGGTCGGCGGCTTCGTACGGGATCTGCTGCTGCGCCAGCCCAACCTCGACGTGGACATCGTCGTCGAGGGTGACGGCATCGCCTTCGCCAGCGAGTTCGCCCGCCGGCAGGGGTGTCGAATCCGCAGTCACCAGAAATTCGGCACCGCGGTGATCATCTTCCCCGACGGTTTCAAGGTGGATGTTGCCTCCACCCGGATGGAGTACTATCTCGAACCGGGCGCACTGCCCACCGTCGAAGACGCCTCCATCAAGCTCGACCTTTACCGTCGCGATTTTACCATCAACACCCTGGCCATAGCCCTTAACGGCCCCCGCTACGGGGAGTTGCTCGACTTTTTCGGCGGGCAGCGCGACCTGGAGGAGAAGGCGGTGCGGGTGCTGCACAACCTAAGCTTTGTCGAGGACCCCACCCGCGTTTTCCGGGCCATCCGCTTCGAGCAGCGGCTCGGGTTCCGGATCGGGGTGCACACCGAGCATTTGTTGCGCAGCGCGGTGCGCATGGGGTTTGTCGACAAGGTTGGCGGGGCCCGGGTCTTCAATGAGCTGGTGATCATTCTCAAGGAAGCCAACCCCGTGCCGGCCGTGGCCCGGATGGCGGAGCTGCAGCTGCTCAAGTACCTGCACCCGGCCCTGGTACTGACCCCGCGTATCCGGCAACGCTTCGAGGAGGCGAGCCGGGTCATCCACTGGCACGAACTTCTGTACACGGGGGAGCCGTGCCAAGGGTGGCTGGTCTACTTCCTCTGCCTGACTGTCGAGCTGGACAAGGACGCCATGGAGGGGATATGCCGGCGGCTGGCCGTGCCGGCCCGTTATGTCGGGATGCTTTGCGAGCAGCGCGCCGAGGCCCGCTCCCGCCTTCAGTCCCTGGAGCGGCGGCGGGCCAGGGGGACCCGTACCAAGGCCAGCGAGCTGTATCAATGGTTGAAGCCCCTGGCCACCGAGGTGCTTCTGGCGATGATGGCCCAGGCCGGAACCGACGAGGTGCGCCAGCAGATTTCCCATTTCTTTACCCACCTGCGCAATGTTTCTCCCCTGTTGGACGGGAACGACCTTCTGGCCCTGGGCATCCCGCCGGGGCCGCAATACAAGGTCATCCTCCACCATCTGCTGCAGGCCAGGCTCGACGGCCGGGTGCTCACCCGCGACGACGAGCTGGCCCTGGTGCGCAAGCGCTACTTCAACCGGGGCGGCCCAAAAACCTGAGCGGCCGTTGGGCTCTGTGAAGCCAGGCACCGGCTGCCGGTTTCGTTGACTTGGTCCCCCGGCATCTGGTAAAAAGGGTGAAAAATCCTGCTGTTTTTCCAGCCCGAATTCCATAGATGGAGACATGGAAAGTATTCTCGCAAAAATCTCGATCATGCTGGTGCCGGCACTGCTGGCGGTCACCCTGCACGAGGTGGCCCACGGCTATGTGGCCGAAAAATTCGGCGATCCCACCGCACGGCTGCTGGGGCGCCTGACCCTGAACCCCGTCAAGCACCTCGATCCCATTGGCACCCTGGCCCTGTTGGTCTTCGGGTTCGGCTGGGCGCGACCCGTTCCGGTCAATTACGGAAACCTTCGCAACCCCAAGAAGGACATGATCTGGGTGGCTCTCGCCGGCCCGGGGACCAACTTCTCGCTGGCGTTGCTCTCGGCCCTGGCGCTCAAGGGATTGTCCCTGCTTTCGGTCGGGCCGGGGAGCTCTCTGGCAATGATGCTGGAGCCTGTGGGCCTGATGACGGCTTTCAGCCTCTATATCAACGTCATCCTCGGGGTCTTCAACCTGCTCCCCATCCCGCCTCTGGACGGGGGGAGGGTTCTGAGTGGGCTGCTGCCCCAGAAGCAGGCGGCGATGCTGGGCCGGCTTGAACCTTTCGGTTTTGTTCTCATCATCTTTCTGGTGTTTTTCACCGACCTCTGGCGCTTGGTGCTCTCGCCCGTAATATCCAACCTGACCGGGATGCTGGCCGGATCGCAGATTTTCATGGTCGAAAGGGTCATTCACTTTCTGCTGGGGCGGTAGAGGAAGAGCAAGGCGGAACAACGCTAAGCGGAGCAGATGGATGGAAACCCTTGCCCCGGCCAGCTTGCCATTGACTCTTCCTGGTCCGACGCGAGCTCTTGAATGTCCTACGAGATAAGAATCGACAATTTCGAAGGTCCCCTCGACCTGCTGCTTCACCTGATCAGGAAGAATGAAATGGAAATCTCCGACATCCCGATGGCGGAGATCACCTCCCAGTATCTGGCCTTCCTCGATGCCATGCAGACCCTGAACCTGGATGTTGCCGGGGAATTTCTGCTCATGGCCGCTACCCTGGTCCACATCAAGAGCCGCATGCTGCTGCCTCCCGACGGCGTAGAAGAGGCCGAAGAGGAGGAGGCCGACCCTCGGGCGGAACTGGTCCGGCGATTGCTCGAATACCAGAAATACAAGGAGGCTGGAACCGCCCTGGACAGTTTCCCGGTTCTGGGGCGCGAGGTTTTCGCCCGGCGGTTTCCCGCTCCCGAGCTGGAAGGGGCCGACGAAGGCGAGTTCGCGGCGGTGGGGCTGTTCGAATTGGTCGAGGCGTTGCAAAAGTTGCTCAAGGGCAAACCGGAGGCTTCTTTTCACGAGGTCAGCGTCGAACAGCTCTCGGTAACCGAACGTATCAACAGTATCCTGGAACTGCTCAGGGGGAGGGAATCGATCGCCTTCGACGAGCTGTTCCCGAGCCATCCGCAGCGCCAGGAGCTGGTGGTGACCTTTCTGGCCATGCTCGAACTGGTCAAGCTGCGCATGGTCAGGCTGATGCAGAATGCCCGCTTCGGCGTGATTCTGCTGTTGCCCGCCGTGCGGGAAGAGGCACTGGAAGAGCGGCTGGAAATTGGAGACGAGGTCTTTGGATACGGCTGAACTCAAGGTGGTCATCGAGGCCATGGTTTTCGCCTCCGAGACGCCCCTCAGGCCGGAACGCGTTGCCGAGGCTCTGGAAATCGACAGGTCTGCGGCCAAGGCCGTCCTCGACGACCTGGTAGGCGAATACCAGAGACTGGGGAGGGGGTTTGTGCTGCTCGAGGCGGCCGAAGGGTATCAGTTCAGAACCCGGCCCGAGCACGGCGAGTGGCTGCGCAGGGTGCTGCGCAACCGGCCGTTTCGGTTCTCCCGCGCCGCCTTGGAAACCCTCGCCATCATCGCTTACCGCCAGCCGATCACCAGGGCCGAGATAGAGTACCTGCGGGGTGTCGATTCCGGAGGGGTGGTGAAGACTCTGCTGGAAAAGCACCTGGTGCGGATTCTGGGAAAGAAGGATATCCCGGGCAGGCCCATGATCTATGGCACCACCCGGGAGTTTCTCGAGCTGTTCGGTCTGCGCGACCTGCGCGGGCTGCCCACGCTGAAGGAATTCAGCGAACTTTCGCTGGATTCTTCCCCGCTCGAGGAGGAGGGCGTCACGGAATCTTCCGCCCCGTCGCGAGAGGAACTCAACTAACCATAGCCGGGATGAGTTTCCGGCATTTCCAGCCCCGTTGTCCTGGGGATTTGACCTGATGAAACAACGCTTGCAGAAATTGATTGCCGCGGCGGGGCTTGCTTCGCGCCGCGAGGCCGAACGCTGGATCGACGAGCGCCGGGTATCTGTCAACGGACAGCTGGCCAGCCTCGGCGACACTGCCGACCCGCAGTTGGACCGGATCGAGGTAGACGGCCGTCCCCTGGAGTTCGCGGAGAAAAAGCTCTACCTGCTGCTCAACAAGCCGGTAGGGTATGTAACCACCGCGCGCGACCCCCAGGGCCGGCCCACGGTGATGGACCTGGTGAAAGAGCTGTCCGGACGCGTCTTCCCGGTCGGCAGGCTGGACCTGACCACCGACGGGCTGCTGCTGATGACCAATGACGGCGAACTGGCGAACCGGTTGGCCCATCCGCGCCACCAGGTGGAGAAAACCTACCTGGTCAGAGTCAGGGGGATGCTCTCGGCGCAGGCCAGCAGGTCCCTGGAGACCGGGGTGCGCCTGGAGGATGGGATGACCGCACCGGCGCGGGTGGGTCGGGTCCGCGCCTCCGGCAGCCACACCTGGTTCGAAATATCCCTGCGCGAGGGGAGAAACCGGCAGGTTCGGCGGATGTGCGAAGCGGTCGGCTGCCCGGTCAGCCGGCTGCGCCGGATCCGCATCGGGTTTCTCGAAATTGGAACTCTGCAACCGGGCAAGTTCAGGATGCTCACTGCCGAAGAAGTCGGCAAACTGAAAAAAATGTGAAATTTAAATAACTTGTGTTTTAGCCTGCCGGGGAGAGACGGCGGTTCATGTGTTGGTAGTGGTGCGGAGCTTTGCTGAAAACACCCTCGGGTGGCCGGACGAATTCCTTACCCGGCGGGGCGCCGGGAAATGCCGCTAATGTCTGGATTTATCAGCACAATTGAAAGCTTCTTTAATCTTGACAGTTCCGCAGGTGATGGTTTAGATTCACAAAGGTATTTAAATGCCCTTTTACCGTTCAGGTGACCATATTGGCCAATAAGGAAAAACTCCTCGCCTCTGCTCAGAAAAGTCTGCAGAAGGGCCAGATTGCCAAGGCAATCAAGGACTTCCAGAAGATCGTCGAGCTGGACCCGAAGGACGTTCGAAATCGCCAGAAACTCGCGGAACTGTTCAGTCGCGTCAAAAACAACGAGCAGGCGCTCTCCGAATATGAGGCCGTTGCCAAGTACTATGCCGAAAACGGTTTCTATCTCAAATCCATAGCAGTCTACAAGCAGATGCAGAAGCTCGAGCCCTCGCTGGTGCACATTTACCACCGGCTTGCCGAGCTCAATGAAAAACAGGGGCTGAAGGGGAACGCGCTGGCCGAATACCGCAGCCTGGTCTCCTATTATGAAAAACAGCGGATGGTCCCCGAAACCATCAACATTCTGCAGAAAATGAGGGATGTTGACCCCGAGAACCTCAACATCCGGGTGAAAATCGCCGAAACCTTCGTTCAGGCCAAGATGACCGACAAGGCCCGGGCCGAGGTGTTTGAAGTTCGCAAATTCCTGATGCAAAAAAAGGATTTTGCCAAGGTCCTCAAGCTTTTCGAAATCTTTCTGCCCATGTTTCCCAAAGATTCCGAAATGCTGCTTGGACAGGCCCAGGCCCTCATTGCCAAGGGCGACATAGAACGGGGCCTGGAAGTTCTGCAGCAGCTATCTGCAGGGGCGGCGGACAACCCCGAGATACTGCGAGCGCTGGTTCGAGCCTATCGGCAGAGGGAGGATTTTGCCAGCGCCCTCAAGACCTTCGAGAGGCTGCTCAAGCTGCAACCCGAAGATCTCGAACTGCGCGAAGGTTTCATCCAGGCAAGTCTGGATGCCGGTAAGGAGAAACAGGCCCTGGAGCATCTCGAGGAATGGAAGGAGAAGTTTCTCGATGGCGGGCGGGTTGCGTCCCTGAAGGCATTCTACGAACGGCTTGAGAAGGCTCTTCCCGGCAACGGGAAAATTGCCAATACCCTACATTCCATCTATGAAGTCACCGGCGAGGGTGACAAACTTTTCGATTTCCTTTCCAGCGCCCCGGCCTCGGAGAGCGGATCCCTGTCCGTCCCCGGCGGGGAGGCCCTTTCCGGCACCCCCACCCTGGATGACTCGCTGCTTGACGAGGCGGTTGAAGACCTGGAGCCCCTGGATGAACTCGAATTGCCCTCTGCAGGCCTCTTGGCAGGCGCCGACTCAGGAAGCAGGCATGCTCCCGGCGCGGAGCCCCAGGAGACCGCTGCTCGGGAAGAGCAGGAAACCCAGGATTTTCTCGAAGAGATCCCCCTGGAATTCCTCGAAGAGGATTCTGGAGACGCAGGCGGCGAGCTGGTCGAGGCTGAGTCTCTCGAACTGGAATTGGAGTTGGAACTCGAGGACGACCTCGACGATCTTGAAGCGGCCTGCGTACCTGCTGAAGACTTCCTTGCTGAAGAGCCCGAGGTCATTGCCGACGCCGAGGTGGGTTCCGCGCATGACGATTTGGAATCCGTCGAGCTGGCCCTTGATGCCGACGATGACCTTCTCGATCTGGATCTGGACGCGGCACTGAGCGAAACCTCCGGTGGTGAATCGAAGCCCGATATCGCGACCGACCTGGAGGAGGCGGAATTCTATCTTCAGCAAGGGCTGTTGGACGACGCCGAGCGTGTCTGCCGCAGCATTCTCGAGGCCGATCCGGCATGCCGGCAGGCCCAGGCAAAACTCGAAGAAATCGATAAGAAAAAGCTGTCTACCCAGGCGTCTCCCGGCGAAAGCGCAGGAGCCGCTGGACCCGGCGCAAGTGGTAAGCCCGCAGCCAAGGCTTCGGCACGCGCCGACCGTTTCGGCCTGGATACCGCCCTGGGCGAATTCAAAAAGGGCGTTCAGTCGCAAATCGACGTGGATGATTGCGAGTCCCACTATAATCTGGGCATCGCCTACAAGGAAATGGGGCTGCTCGACGATGCGATCGCCGAGTTTGACCATGCCTTGCGCAACCCCGACCGACGTGTCGACTGCCTGACACTCAAAGGCGTCTGCCTGATCAGCAAGGGGGATTTCGACGGGGCCGAGGCCGCATTCAAAGCTGGCCTGGGCTCGGCGGAGCTCAGCGACGGGGAAAAAATCAGCCTTCAGTACGAACTGGGCCTTCTCTACGAAACCAGCGGCAAGCCCCAGGAGGCTCTCGACTGTTTTCTGTTTGTCGCGGATTGCGACCTGTTTTATCGCAATGTCGGCGACCGGGTTGCCGCGGTTCGCAAGCAGCTGGGCAAAGACGACCAGGAGGGGAAGGCTTCCGGCAAGGCCCTGGGGAACAAGGACCGGGTCTCCTATGTCTAAGATTACAGCCGGCAGCGGGGAGGGTGGATGAGTTACGCAGCGCATTTCGGGCTGGACAGGGAGCCGTTTTCCAACGCCCCCGACGCCCGCTTCTATTTCAACAGCGAGCAGCACAGCCAGGCCTTGGTCCGCCTGATGTACGCGGTGGATTCCAACAAGGGCCTGGCGGTCCTGGTCGGCGGGGTCGGGACCGGCAAAACGACCCTGGCCCGGCGGATGCTCGACAACCTGCCCGATGATCGCTACGAGTCCTCTCTGCTGGTGATGGTGCATTCCGGGATCACCCCCGAATGGATCCTGACCCGGATCGCCATGCAGTTGGGTGTCGAGGCGCCGGCCCCCGACCGGGTGACCCTGCTCAAGCAACTCTACGACCGGTTGCTGCAGATCGAGGAGTCCGGGCGCCGCGCGGTGGTCCTGATCGACGAAGCGCAGATGCTGCAGACCCGTGAGCTGATGGAAGAGTTCAGGGGGCTGCTCAACCTGGAAATCCCCGGGAAAAAACTGCTGAATATCGTTTTCTTCGGGCTTACCGAGGTTGAAGAGTGCCTGCAGCTCGACGAGCCCCTCGCCCAGCGGGTCGCGGTCAAGTACCACCTCCGTGCGCTGACCGTGGAAACCACCGAATCCTATATCAAGCATCGGTTGCAGGTCGCCGGCGCCAAGCGCATGCTTTTCAGTGCCTCGGCGATTCCGGCCATCCACCATTTTGCCGACGGGGTGCCGCGGCTGATCAACACCATTTGCGACAATTGCCTCTTCGAGTCTTATCTGCGCCGGCTCGATGAGGTCGACCTGAAAATCGTCCACAGCGTCGCCGGGGACCTCGGACTGCTCAAGCAGCCCCTGGCCGGAGGCGTGCCGGCGCAGGAGAAGCTGGACGATCTGGACGAGATCGAAAACATGCTGGACCGGCTCGAGCAGAAAATCTGACCGGTTGAGAATATCATCGATGTGTCCACGGCCGGTGCTACCGGCCGTTGGCGTTTCCACCCGCAAAACTCCCGAGGAGTTCGATGCCCCAGAAGATCCGGATCCTCCCTGAAAAACTGTGCAACCAGATCGCCGCCGGCGAGGTTGTCGAGCGCCCGGCTTCGGTCATCAAGGAGCTTCTTGAAAACTCCCTGGATGCCGAATCCCTGGAAATCCGCATCGAAGTCGAACGCGGCGGCAAGCGCCTGATCCGGGTCATGGACGACGGCACGGGCATGAGCCAGGACGATGCCTTTTTGAGCCTGGAGCGCCATGCCACCAGCAAGATCCAGAGCGAGTCCGACCTGTTTCGCCTCGGGACCCTGGGTTTCCGGGGGGAGGCGCTGCCGTCCATCGCTTCGGTCTCCCGCCTGACCCTCAGCACCCGTTCGATGCAAAGCGAGGAGGGGTGGGAGATCTACACCGAGGGCGGCACCGTCAAAAGGGCCGGCGCGGTGGGCATCCCGGCCGGCACCAGCATCGAGGTGCGCGACCTGTTTTTCAACACCCCGGCGCGGCGCAAATTTCTCAGGCGCGACGAAACCGAGATCGGCCATATTGCCGATGTGGTGACCAAACTGGCCCTGGCGCACCCCGAGGTGCAGTTTCGCCTGGTGCATAACGGCCGCCCTCTGCTCGAGGTCAACCGTCACGGGAACCTCGCCGAGCGGGTCGCGGCGATTCTCGGCCGGCCCCTGCTCAAGGACCTGATCGAGCTGCGGCAGGAAGGCCCCGAGGGGCTGTGCCTGTCGGGCTACCTGTCTCGGCCGGACGCCAATCGCTCGGGGACCGGCTCCATCTACACCTACATCAACGGCCGTTTCATTCGCGACCGCGTGGTGCAGCATGCCCTGATGGACGGTTATCGCAACCTGCTCCTCAAAGGGCGCTACCCCATCGTCGTGCTGTTTCTGTCCCTCGATCCGGAACTGGTCGACGTCAACGTGCACCCCACCAAGCACGAGGTTCGATTCCGCGATCAGCGCCTGGTGCACGATTTCATCGCCAACTCGGTCCGGGATGCCCTGCGTCCTTCCGGATGGCTTGAGTCCGGTAGATCTGCGCCCATGGCGGTGGAGCCTGCCGAGGAACGGGACAGCGAACCCCTGGTGATGCCCCTGGCCGAGCGGCAGGAGGGGGGGCGCGGGGTGCTCCCGGTGGAGGCGCCCACTCCCGCGAACGACCAGGCCCGCAGGGGGGTCCAGGAGGCCCTGGAAAACTATGGCCGGAAACTCGGCCAGGCGGCCCCTGACGCAGCGCGGTTCGCGGGGGCCCGGCAGCATGGCCCCTTCGCCATGCCTGAGCCCCAACCCGCGGAGCAGGGACCGCCGGGGTTTTTCTCCTCGCTGCGGCTGATCGGGCAGTACCGGCGCAGTTACCTGCTTTGCCAGGACGAGGACGACCTGGTGCTGATCGATCAGCACGCCGCCCATGAGCGGGTGGGTTTTGAAAAGCTGCGGGCTCAGTACCGTCAGGGGAATATCGAGCGCCAGGCCCTGCTGTTTCCCGCCGTCCTCGAGCTAGAGTTCCGCGAAGCCGCCCTGCTCGCCGAGTTTCGCCAGGATCTCGACCGGCTCGGTTTCGACCTCGAGCCCTTCGGGGGCAAGTCCTTTGCCCTGAAGGCGGTGCCGAGGATTCTCGGCGACGCCCGCGCCGAGCAGTTGGTGCGGGATGTCGCCGGCGAGCTGGGCAGCGTCGGCAAAAGCGGGCTGGTGGAAGAAGCCCTCGACGAGGTGCTGGCCCTGATGGCCTGCCACAGCGTTATTCGCGCCAATCAGGATCTCTCTCCGGCGCAGATCAGGGCGCTTTTCGCGGAGCTCGACCAGGTCGATTTCAATGGCCACTGCCCGCACGGGCGCCCGGTGATGAAACGGCTCGCCCTGGCCGACGTGGAGCGGATGTTCAAGAGGACCTGATGAGCCGAATGGAACAAGGGCAGGGGCCGCAGCCGCTGGTGGTGCTGTGCGGGCCGACTGCGGCGGGCAAGACCGCGCTGGCCCTGCAGCTGGCCGAGCGTTACCCCTTCGAGGTCATCTCTGCCGATTCGCGGCAGGTCTACCGCGGCATGGACATCGGCACCGCCAAGGCGACCCCGGAGGAGCGGGCCAGGGTTCCCCATCACCTGATTGACGTGATCGATCCCGACCAGACGTTTTCGGCCGCCGATTTCTGTCGTCAGGCCCGGGATTGCATCGACCGAATTTTCGCCAGCGGCCGGCTCCCCCTGGTGGTCGGCGGCACCGGGCTCTATATTCGCGCTCTTACCGAGGGGCTGATCGATGCCCCCGCGGGTGACCCCGCTTTGCGACGCCAATTTCACGCCCTGGAGGCCGAGGGCGGAGCGGGGACCCTGCATCGGCGCCTGCAGCAGGTCGACCCGGCCATGGCCGAGCGTCTGCCCGAGGGGGATTTGGTCCGGATCGTCAGGGCCCTGGAGGTGTTCACCCTGGCGGGGCGTCCGCTCTCGGCGCTGCAGCGCGAACACGCCTTCGGCGAGCGCCCCTTTCGGGTCCTGCGTTTCGGGGTCAGCCTGGAGCGCGACGAGCTGTATCTGCGGATCGACCAGCGCGCGCAGCAGATGGTGGAACAGGGGCTGCTCGAAGAGGTCCGCGGCCTGCTCGACCGAGGCTATGAGCCCACCCTGAAGGCCCTGCAGACCATCGGCTATCGCGAGGCGGTCGAGCACCTCCAGGGGCGCATCGCGCTGGCGGAAGCGCTTGAATTGATACGGCGCGATACCCGGCGCTACGCCAAGCGTCAGCTGACCTGGTTTCGCAAAGAGAATTCAATAATTTGGGTTGATTCCCGGCGAGAGTTTGCTAGAATTCAAGCGTTGATTGACTATTTTTATGCCCCGTAAAAGGAGTGGACATGGCCAAGACACCATTCAATATCCAGGACCAATATCTTAATCAGGCGCGCAAGGAACGGGTTCGTGTGACCGTAGTGATGATGTCGGGTGAGAAACTGGATGGATATATCAAGTCGTTCGACAGTTTTTGCGTGCTGATCGAAAGCGGTGGCGACATCCTGCTTTATAAACACGCCATTTCCTCCATTACCTCAACTGACGGATCATTCCGGCTGCACGGCGGCAAAGACTGATTTTCCGGGCGAACTCCGCCCGATCCGGTTCGCTAAAGTCCCTGCACGGAAGGTCAGTGGCCCTCCAGCGGGGACTTTTGTCTTTTGTGGGCCCGGGGTTGCCATGGACGCAAGACTGAATCTTCCCAATGTCTTGACCCTGTCGCGGATCTTGCTGATTCCGGTGTTTCTGATCGGGATCATCTACAACTGGCTGTCTCTGGCCCTGGCGCTGTTCGTTCTGGCCGGACTGACCGACCTGCTCGACGGTTATCTGGCCCGGCGGATGCATCAGACCACTGCACTGGGCGCCTATCTCGATCCGGTCGCAGACAAGTTGCTGATGACCGTGGCGTTCATCGCCCTGGCTGCGACGGGGGTCGTACCCGCCTGGCTGGCCGTGGTTGCGGTCTCCAAGGATCTGTTCATTTCCCTGGGGGCCGGCATCCTGTATTTCTCCGGCGGGGATTTTCGGGCCCTGCCGTCGACGCTCGGCAAAACCGCTACCTGCCTGCAGATGGTGACCGTGGCCATGGCCCTGCTGAACGCGGTTTCCGGCCTGGCTGGCGAGGTACTGCCGCTACTTTTCGCCCTGACCGGCGCCCTGACCGTTGCCTGCGTGCTGCAGTACATCTATTATGGGGTGCGGCGGATGGGCAGCGCCCCTCCCGGGTGACTTTCATTGAACAACCGGCCGGCTGTGGACGGCCCCAACCGAGGTATCAAAAAGCAGTGCTGGAAATCATATTCGTTGAACCGGGCAGCATCGGCGAGGAGCTTGAGCTCGAGCCGGGGGACAGCCTTCTTTCGATCAATGGCGAGGTGGTGCGCGACCTTCTCGATTACCAGTTGCATGTGCAGGACGAGGAGTTGCTGCTTGAGGTCCGGAAGAAAAACGGAGAACTTTGGGACCTCGAGTTCGAAAAGGATTCCTTCGACTCCCTGGGCCTTCATTTCCCCCACCCGGAGCCGACACAGTGCGGGAACAACTGCATCTTCTGTTTTGTTCACCAGTTGCCAAGGGGGATGCGCCGGACGCTGTACGTCAAGGACGAGGATTTCCGGTTCTCCTACCTCTACGGGGCCTACGTCACATTGACCAACATCGGCGAAGAGGAGGTGGAGCGGATTATCCAGCAGCGTCTCTCGCCGCTCTACGTCTCGGTGCACGCCACCGAAGAACAGTTGAGAACCCGGATGCTCGGCCGGCAGGGACTGCCGATTCTCGAACTGCTTCAGCGGCTGACCGCTGCCGGAATCAAACTCCACACCCAGGTGGTTTTGTGCCCGGGGATCAACGATGGAGAGGCTCTGGCGCGCACCATCGAAGACCTCTTTCGGCTGCACCCCGGAGTGCTGAGCCTGGCGGTGGTGCCGGTCGGGTTGACCGGCTACCGCAAGCGCCTGCCCGAGCTGCGCCCGCCCAGCACGGAGGAGGCCGCAGGTATTCTGCAAACCCTGCACGGCTACCAGCAGCGTTTTGTGGCCGAATGCGGGTCGAGGTTCGTGTTCGCCGCCGATGAGCTCTACCTGAAGGCCGGCTGGGAGTTCCCGGAGGTCGAGGCCTACGAAGAGCTGGCCCAGATCGAAAACGGCGTCGGCCTGATTCCGGTGTTCCGGGCTGAGGCCGCTGAGGTGCTGGCCGAGGCCGTCTCCATGAAACGCCCCGGGGTATCCACTTTTACGGGCGAGTCGATGCTGAGCGAATTGACGGCCTTCATCGCGAGGCTCACCGAGAAAACCGGCATCAGCATTCAGGTGCACGGGGTGAAAAACGAGTTCTTCGGCGGCTTTGTCACCGTGACCGGCCTGCTGACCGGGCGCGACATCGTCAGCCAGCTGCAGGGCAGGGATCTCGGGGCCCGGTTGCTGGTTCCCGATGTCGTTTTGCGCGAGGGGGAAGATGTTTTCCTCGATGATATGACTCTCGAGCAGTTGGGCCGGGAGTTGGGGGTTGCCGTGGAGAAGATTTCCGCTTCCCCCTGGGGGATTTACGAGGCACTGGAGCACCCCGGAAGCTGAGGGGCGCCGGTGCGAAGCCATTTCAGGGAGTACCCTTACCATGGATCTTAATTTGAGCTGGCATCGGCGCCGCCTGCTCGACCAGACGGCTTCGGCTCTGGAGAAAAACGGCTTTTCCACCGTGGTCTTCGACCTGCGGCAGGAGGCCCTCGAGTACCTGTTGGGCGAGGCCGGCGAGGCCGTCACCGTCGGTTTCGGCGGCTCCATGACCGTCGCCGAGCTGGGACTGGCCGGGCGCCTGCGGGAGATGGGGAAAACTACCCTGATCCATGGCAGCCAGGGGCTCACGGCGGAAGAGCGCCGGCAGATCATGCAGGAGCAACTGAACTGCGATCTGTTTTTCACCAGCACCAACGCCCTGACCGTCAGCGGCAACCTGGTGAATATCGATGCCACCGGCAACCGGGTCTGTGCCATGGCCTTCGGGCCGAAAAAGGTGATCGTCGTCGCCGGGGTCAACAAGATCGTCATGGATCTCGAGGCGGCTTTGAAAAGGGTCAAACAGGTCGCGTCTCCACCCAACGCCAAGCGGCTTGGCAACGACACCCCCTGCGCCAAGACGGGGCTGTGCAGCGATTGCAACTCGCCCCAGCGCATCTGCCGGATTACCACGATCCTGGAGCGCCGGCCCAGGGCCACAGATTTGCGCGTCTGCCTGATCAACGAAAATCTCGGATATTGAGGTGAAATTCATGCAAGAACTTGAAAAGATTGTCAAGGAGGGGCGCGAAGCCCTGGATGGCGGGGACTATCGGAAGGCGATCCAGGCGTTTCGCAAGGCGCTGCAGGCCGAGCCCGGCTCCGCCGAATTCAATTACCTGCTCGGTGAGGCGCTGATCGAGGACGGGCAGGTGGGCCCGGCCCTCAAGGCCCTGGAAGCTGCGCGCAAGCTTGCTCCCGAGGATGTCGAGATTCTATACACTCTCGGCGATGCCTATTTCGAGGGGCAGCAGGCCGAGGCGGCCATGGCCGCCTACCGCAGGATTCTCGAACTCGATCCCGAACAGGCCGAAGCCTGGGTAAGCCTGGGTCTTGTCCAGTTCAACCAGGACAGGGTCGAAGAGGCCATGGAGTGTTACCACAAGGCCCTGCAGCTCGAACCCGATTCGATTTTCGCCCTCAATTCCCTGGGTGATGCCTGCTTTGCCCAGGGACTGAACGACAAGGCCCTGGAGTACTATCGCCAGGGAATCGAATTTGAGCCGGAAGATCCCCAGGCTCATTACAACCTTGCCGAGATGTATTACGATACCGGCGACCTGGAAGGGGCCGAGCGCGAATGCCGGGAGGTTCTGCGCCTTGACCAGGGGTTCGCCTTTGCCTACCTGACTCTCGGCAACATCTGCCTCGACCTGGACCGCAACGAGGAGGCCCTGCAGAGTTTTCAGGAGTTTTTGCTTCTGGAGCGCTCCGCAGGCGCCAAGGATATAAGGGCCGAAGTGGCCGCGGTGGTCGAGGGGCTGAAGGCTGAACTGGAATGAGTTGATCTGACAATATGTCGAGGAGGGCCGGATGGTTCGTGGATTCGCGATTCTGCTCGCCCTGCAGTTTCTCGGAGAGATGATCTCCCGTGGCTTCGGAATCCCCGTCCCCGGGAACGTGCTGGGGATGGGCCTGATGCTGCTGGCCCTGGCCACGGGGATCGTCAAAGTGGAGTGGGTGCGTGAGGCAACGGACCTGCTGCTGTCCCATCTGGCCCTGTTCTTCGTCCCTGCCGGGGTCGGAGTCATGGTTTACTTCGAACTGATCGGACGCGAATGGCTGCCCATCGTGGTGGCCACCCTGGTGAGCACCTTCGTGGTCATGGCGGTCACCGGTTGGGTAGCGCTCCTGCTTGACCGGGGCAGGGGGGGCGATGCTGAATGAACTGCTTCATTCCCCGCTGTTTGGCGTCGGCCTGACCCTTCTGGCATACGCCCTTGGACAGAAACTCTACCTGCGGACCGGAAGTATTTTCTTCAACCCGGTCGCGGTCTCGATTGTCTCCATCATAGTTTTCCTGCTGATTCTGGACATTCCCTACGAGGTTTACGCGGAGGGAGGGCAGTACGTGTTGTTTCTGCTCGGGCCCTCGGTGGTGGCCCTCGGCGTCCCCCTCTATACCCGGCGCCAGGAGATTTTGGCGCGCAAGGGGCCGATCCTGGCCGGGATCCTGGCTGGGTCTGTCTCCTCGGTCGTTTCGGCGTCGGGGCTGGCCTGGCTGCTGGGGGGAAGTCGTGAGGTGGTGCTGTCCCTGGCCCCCAAATCCGTAACCACCCCAATCGCGATCAGTATCATAGAAAAGATCGGCGGGGTCGCGCCGCTCACCGCTGCGCTGGTGGTGCTGACGGGGTGCCTGGGGGCCATTTGCGGTCCCGAGTTCTGCCGCCTTATCGGGATTCGCGACCTTGCCGCCATGGGGTTGGCGGTCGGTACCGCCTCGCACGGCATCGGCACTGCGAGGATGCTCGAGATCGATCGCCTTGGGGGGGCCATCGCCGGTTTGGCCATCGGCCTCAACGGGCTGGCCACGGCGTTTCTCCTGCCGCTGATGTTTGTTTTTTTCCGCTAAAAAAAAAACAGGGCAGGCGATTTTCGCCTGCCCTGCCAGGATAAAGCCGGATTCGGTTTCCCGGTTTACTTCTTCTTGCCTGCCGCGGCCTTCTTGGAGGCCTTGAGGGGGTTGATCTTCTGCTCGATGTTCTTGATCTCCACCTTCTGATGGGTGGCGAAGTTGCACAGGCCGCCCAACCACTTGCGGGCGGGTGCCGGGGCTACCGAGCAGACCGGGCCGATGGTGCCGTTGACGATACGCTCGCAGCCCTGACAGGCTTCGACGACGTTCTGGCAGGAGTTTCCTTCGAAGGTGCAGCCGTTTTTAGACCAAAAGGTACACTCGGTACCGGGAAGAACTGTTTGACACTGCATGGGTGATGCCTCCTTGCGTTCGCGTTTTTCTTTGGTGCCCAGAATCACTATTTATAGCCATTTTGCCTTTTCGAGTCAATGATAAATTATTCAGCCTTGGGGCACTTTGGCTGCAGGGCCCCGTTGACCCGGATGCATCCATGGAGTACTTTTAACCTCTGGAGTTTGGACCCGGATGTGTGGGTCAGGACGGAGGAAACAATTGTCCATCGACAAGGATAAGGAATGGGAAGGCAAATGCCTGCGTTGCGGGCGTTGCTGCTACGAAAAATTGGAATACCAGGGGCAGGTCTACTATACCGACGTCCCCTGTGAGAAGCTCGACAGGCGTAGCGGTTTGTGCACGGTCTATCCGCAGCGCGAAAAGCTCCGGCCGGGCTGCGTCAAAATCACTCCGGAGATCGCCCGCAGGGGGATCCTGCCTGAGGATTGTCCCTACGTCGAGGGAATCATTGATTACCCGGCGCCAGGCGCCTGGGACGAGAAGCAGCGGCGCTCCCGAACCCGCCGGGGATAATACCCCCGGCCCCTTGGTTTACACTTCGCAGGAGAGGTTGCTATGCATTCGATAAAGTTCGGCACTTCCGGGTGGCGGGGAATATTCTGCGACGACTTCACTCTGGAAAACGTTCGCGTCGTCTCCCAGGCCATCGCCGATTATCTGCGCGAAAGCGGGGAGCATGAACGGGGGGTGGTGGTCGGCTACGATACCCGGTTCATGGGGCGCTACTTCGCCAGGGAAACCGTCAGGGTGCTGGCCGCAGCGGGGATCAAGTCCTATCTCTGCAACCGGGATACGCCGAGTCCGGTAATCGCCCATGAAATTCTGCGCCGAAAAGCCTGCGGCGGCATCAATTTCACCGCCAGCCACAATCCCTACGATTACAACGGGCTGAAATTCTCCCTGGCTTCGGGCGGCCCGGCCCTGCCGGAAATCACCCACGACCTCGAAGGTCGGGCCAACGCCATGCTGGGCGAGGTCTGTTTCAAGGAGATGCCCATGGACCAGGCGTATGCTGCCGGCCTGGTCGAGGACATCGACCCTCGCCCCCATTACCTGGAGGGCCTGGGCAAACTGGTCGACTTTCAGGCCATTGCCGCCTCCGGCATGACCGTCGCCGTCAATGCTCTCCATGGCGCCGGGCGCGACTATCTCGACGCCGTTCTTGCCGATGCCGGGGTCAAGGTGGTGAGCGTCAACAATCACCCCGATCCCTATTTCGGCGGCGCGGCGCCCGAACCCTGCGCCTCGCGCCTCGGCGACTTCATCGAACTGGTCAAGTCCAGTCCCGAAATGGCTCTGGGCCTGGCCACCGATGGCGACGCCGACCGCTATGGCATCATCGATGCCGACGGCACCTTTATCGAACCCAATGACATCCTGCCGCTGCTGCTCGATTACCTGATTCGGGTCAAGGGGCAGGCCGGGGACGTGGTCCGCTCGGTGGCGACTTCCCATTTCGTCGATGCGGTGGCCAGGCACCACGGGCGCAGGGTGTACGAAACCCCGGTGGGCTTCAAGCACATCGGACCCTATGTCAGCGCAAAACAGGTCCTGCTCGGCGGCGAGGAGAGTGCCGGGCTGACCATTCGAGGTCATGTCCCGGACAAGGACGGCATTCTGGCCTGCCTGTTGGTGGCGGAGATGGTGGCTGTGCAGGGCAGAACCCTGAAGGAGCAGTTGGTCGATCTGGGCCGCCGGGTGGGGGAGGTCTACCACCGCCGGGACAACATCCGGCTCTGTGCCGAGGTCGAGTCGGGTTACGCCGCCAAGTTGGCCACCCCCCCGACCCAGGTCGAGGGGAGGAGGGTGGTCGGCACCGTCGCCATCGACGGCGTCAAGTTTCTTCTCGAGGACGGCTCCTGGGTGTTGTTCCGCAGGTCCGTAACCGAGCCTCTGGTCCGGGTCTACTGCGAATCGACCAGCCCGGCTGGGGCGGAACGCCTGGTTAAGTGGGCCAACGGATTCCTCACCGAATAATCACCCTTATCGGCAAAGTTTGCCGTTGCCCACCGGGGCAGGGGGGGGGGCGGCTTGACGGCCTGGTCGGGGGGAAAGGTCCTGGCCTTTCGGGGCAGGAAACATGCCTCCCAAAGTGCATGAGCTTTTTGGCGGTAACGTCAGTTGCCGTAAGAGGTTTTTGCCGGCGAACTGCCGGCATTCGCTCAGCCTCAAGTGAAGCCTCCACTCCCGCATCCCGGGGGTGGGGAGGAGGGGATGCCCGGGGAGGAGGAACCGATCGAGGGAACCGAAACCTGTTTCGCTGCCGGTTTCCCGCACTGGGGGCAATCGGCCTGTTTCTGCCCCGAACGGGTGATGCGTTCGAAGCGGTGGCGGCATTCTTCGCAAAAAAATTCGAAAATCGGCATGCTGAACCTCCTTGCAGTGTAAATTTCTTATATATGAAAAAAAGATATAGGCAAGGGAAGATTCAGCCCGGGGAAGGGATATGGGGGAGGGAAAGATGAAGACATTTCTTGTCACGCTGGCGATATCCCTGGGAGGCTGGCTCGGATGGGCTCTGGGCTCGAGGTTAGGACTGATGGTGGGATACCTTCTGAGCGTGCTCGGGGCGTCGGCGGGGCTTTACCTGGGCCGGCAATATGTTCGCAACTATCTTGATTAGGCGGGCCAGGATGGGTGCAACGCAACGACAAAGGCGGGGCAAAATGCCCCGCCTTTGTCGTTGCTGATCGGACTCTGATTTGCTTAGCCGAGGATCTGCTTGAGATCCTGCTCGGCGGTGGTGATGGGCCCGATGTTGAAGTTCTCGACCAGGAAGTTGAGAACATTCGGGGTGATGAAGGCCGGCAGGCTCGGGCCGATCTTGATATTCTTGATTCCCAGGTGGAGCAGGGTCAGAAGGATCGCCACCGCCTTCTGCTCGTACCAGGAGAGGACCAGCGACAGGGGCAGCTCGTTGACGTCGCACTCGAAGGCGTTGGCCAGGGCCACCGCGATCTGGATGGCGCTGTAGGCGTCGTTGCACTGGCCGACGTCGAGCAGACGGGGGATGCCGCCGATGTCGCCCAGGTCGAGCTTGTTGAAGCGGTACTTGCCGCAGGCCAGGGTCAGGATGACGGTGTCCTTGGGCGCCTTCTCGGCGAACTCGGTGTAGTAGTTGCGGCCGCTCTTGGCGCCGTCACAGCCGCCCACCAGGAAGAAGTGCCGGATCTGGCCGCCCTTGACCGCCCCGATGACCTTGTCGGCGACGCCGAGCACGGCGTTGTGACCGAAGCCGGTGAGGATTTCCTTGCCGGGGGCCTCGGGGAAACCGGGGCATTCGAGGGCCTTGTTGATGACCGCGGAGAAGTCCCAGCCGTCCACGTGCTTGACGTCAGGCCACTGCACCAGGCCCCAGGTGAAGAGGCGGTCCTTGTAGCTGTCCGCCGGGCGCTGGATGCAGTTGGTGTTGAAAATGATCGCGCCGGGGAAGTTGACGAACTCCTTGGCCTGATCCTGCCAGGCGCCGCCGAAGTTGCCGACCAGGTGCGGGTACTTCTTGAGGCCGGGGTAGCCATGGGCCGGCAGCATCTCGCCGTGGGTGTAGATGTTGATCCCCTTGCCCTCGGTCTGCTTGAGCAGCTCTTCAAGCATCTTCAGGTCGTGGCCGGTGACCAGGATCGCCTTGCCGGCCTTGGTGCCGAGCTGGACGGGGGTCGGGACCGGGTGGCCGTAGGCGTCGGTGTGGGCCTTGTTGAGCAGTTCCATGGTGACCAGGTTGATGCGGCCGCACTCCATGGCGAGGTTGACGAAATCCATCAGCCCGAGGCTCTTGTCGAGGGTGGCGGCCAGGGCCTTGTGGGTGAAGGCGTAGATCTCGTCGCTTTCCCGGCCGAGAATCAGGCAGTGGTCGGCGTAGGCGGCGTAGCCCTTCATGCCGTAGATCAGGATCTCCTGCACCGATTTGACGTCGGCATCGATGGGGTCGCTCTTGACGCCGTGGGCTTCGCCCTGGGCCACCAGGCCGGCGGTGTCGGCGGCGGGCTGCCACTGGGCGGCGGCGGGAACGGCGCCGCTGACGGGGCCGGCCAGGGTCTTGGCCTTATTCAGGATGGTGCCGGCCTTGCGCAGGATCTTGGCGATGGCTTCGGCGTCGAAGTCGACGTTGGTGACGGTGGTGAAGAGCCCTTCGATCATGAAGCGGTCGATTTCGGTATCCTTCTTGCCATTCTTGCGGGCCTCGTTGGCCCAGAAGGCAATCCCTTTGAGGCCGTAGACCAGCAGGTCCTGCAGGGCGGCGACGTCCGGCTGCTTGCCACAGACGCCAATCTTGGTGCAGCCGCCGTTGGCTGCCTGCTCACACTGGTAACAGAACATGTTCATCTCCTTTGCTGCGCTGGTGTTGTTGGTGGTGGGTTTGTTCTTACCGAGACCCAGGAAATCCAGAATGCCCATTGCTTGCTCCTTTTCATTGATTGTCGCCCGAATGTTGCCTGTGGCTCCGGGCGAAGGCCGATAATTGTTGTATAATTTACCCGTTGTCGCCTGATGGTGATGCCACATTACGCGTCTCGCCGCTTTCCGACCTTGACGGAGGTCAATTTTTCAAAAAAGGGAGATTTTTTTCGCGAACCGATGAAAAATTCCAAGCGCCGCTACTGGCTGATGAAGTCCGAACCCCACTGTTTCTCCATCGACGATCTGAAAAAACGCCCCAAGGGGACCGAACCCTGGGACGGCGTTCGCAACTACCAGGCCCGCAACCTGCTGCGCGACGAAGTGCGCTGCGGCGACGGGGTGCTGTTCTATCACAGCAACATCAAGGACCCGGCGGTGGTCGGCCTGGCCAGGGTCGTTCGTTCCGGCTACCCCGATCACACGGCCCTGGATCCCCGTTCGGAGCATTTCGATCCGCGGGCCACCGAAGCGGCACCCATCTGGTTCATGGTAGATGTCCAGTTCCTGGCCAAGCTTCCCGTCCCCCTGACCCGCGGTGACCTCGCCCGTCATCCGACGCTCTCGGCCATGGAGGTGCTGCGCAAGGGCAACCGGCTTTCGGTGCAACCGGTGACCCTGGAGCAGTGGCGTGCGCTGATCGAGGTTGCCGGGCTTGGCGACCCCCTCGAAGACCTCTGAGCTCAGGCGTATTGCCCGCGCCATACATCCGCTTCTGGAGGAAACAATGAAAAAGTTCGGAAAGATTTTTGGCCTGATAGCTGCGTTGCTGGTCGTCCTGGCCATCGCGGCGGCCGTTTTGGCCAAATTCCTGATTACCCCGGAGCGGGTCCGCGATGCCGTGTTGCCCCTGGCCCAGAAAGCGCTGCAGCGCGAGGTGCAGCTCGGGGAGATCGAGGTCAGCCTGTTCTCGGGGATCAACCTGAAAAACCTCGTCATCCAGGAGCGCGACGGCAGCGAGCCATTTGTCGCCGCCGACCAGGTGGTCTTGCGTTACCAGCTCTGGCCCCTGCTTTTCGGCCAGGTGGTGATCGACGAGGTCCGCCTGGTGGCGCCGAAGATCCGCGTGGCCCGGCTCGCAGACAAGAGCTTCAACTTCAGCGACCTGGCCGGGGCAGGGGCGCAGGAGGAGGGTAAGGCCGAGGCGCCGCCGGCTGATGCGGACAAGGCCGCCACTCCCATCAACCTGCTGGTGTCCCAGGTCGGGATCGACAACGGCGAACTGATGTTTCTGGACTATGGCATCAATGCCCAGGCGCCCTACCGCTACAAGCTCTCCGAACTGCAGGTGAGCGCGCGGGACATCTCCCTGGAGAAGAGCTTTCCCTTCAGCGTCAAGTCCCGCCTCAACGGGTCGACCCTGGCCATTGACGGTGAGGCCAGCATCAAGGAACAGGGCGGCCGAGCCAAGGTGCAGGTTACCAATTTCGATGTCACCGCTTTTGCCCCTTATTTTCGCGAGCAGTTGCCCGGCAAGCTCGGCTCGCTGAAGGTGGATCTCGACCTCGAGGCCCAGGCCGGAGCCGGCTCGGTAGCCTCGAACGGCAAGATTCTGCTGCGCGACATCGACCTGGTGCTCGAGGCCATGCAGGATGCTCCCATCAGGGATACCCGGCTGGGGCTGGAGTACCGGATCAGGACCGACCTGGCGGCTTCGCGCCTGGATATAGAGACGGCCAAGGTCGATCTCAACGGCATCAAGGCGGATCTCGCCGGCAAGGTGGAGAATCTCAAGGCCAAGCCTCTGCTCGATGTTACCCTGGCCATCCCCGACCTCGATCTGCGCAGTGCGCTTGCCGCAGTGCCCAAGGAACTGGTCCAGGGCGCTGCGGGATTGAACCCCTCCGGAAAGCTCAATGCCAGGATACACCTTGCCGGGACGACCGACGCTCCCCTGAAGCTGTTGCAGGAGGGCCAACTCACCCTCGACGGGGTGCAGGTGACCGCCGGGGGGGAGCGACCGTCGCTGAGCGGTGTGTTTTCTCTCAAGGGGGACTCGGTCGCCTCTGACAACCTGCAGCTCAAGCTTGGCGACAACCAGGCCAACATCGGCCTGAAGGCCGGCAACCTTTTCGGCAAGCCGATCGTGATCAGCAGCGCGGTTACCTCAGAGCGCTTCCTGATCGATCCCCTGCTCAAAGGCGCCGCCGCTCCCGCAGTGGCCGGCGAGGAGGCAAAACCGGCTCCTGCGGCCAAGGGCGCTCCGGCGAGTGAAATCGGACCCTTCGATCTGCCCCTCAAGGCCGACGGGACGGTGAAAATCAAGCAGGCTCTCTACCAGGGGCTCAGCATCGATAATTTCGATATGGCCTACCGACTGATCGACAACGTGCTGACCATCGATAAGATGACCGGCAATGTGGCGGGTGGAACCTTCAGTGAAACCGCTACCGTCGACCTGCGCAAAAAGGGCCTGGCTTACAAAACCAACCTGAACGTCCAGGGGGTCAAGGCCGAACCGGTAGTGGCTGTTTTTATGCCCAAGGCCTCCGGTACCGTGTTCGGCACCCTCAATATCAACGGGGAGTTCAGTGGCACGGGGACCCTGCCGGATGCGATCAAGCGCAGCCTCGGCGGAAACGGCAAGCTGGTGCTGGCCGACGGCAAACTTACCGGCTCTAACCTGGTGCAGGGGTTCTCCCAGTTCCTGAACCTGGAAGAGCTGCGCGACCTGCAGTTCAGCCAGGCCAAGGGCAGCTTCACCGTGGAGAACGGGCGGGTCAAACTCTCCAGCGACTTCAGCGGCAAGGACCTGCGGATGGCGCCGCAGGGGAGCGTCGGGCTCGACGGGTCCCTCGATGTGCGACTCGACGCCCGCATTTCCCCGGCGTTGACCGATAAATTGGACAAAAAGGGGAAATTCACCCAGTTCCTCAAGGATCAGGAGGGTTGGGGTCAGGTGCCGGTGCTGGTGACAGGTACCGCTGCCAGGCCGAGCTTCGCGCTGGACACCTCGGCGATCAAGGGACAGGTGGAACAGAAGGTCAAGCAGGAGGTGCAGAAAAAACTCCAGGAAAAGGTGCTCGACAAACTCGCGCCTGCCGAGGGCGAACCCGGCAAGGAGGAGCCGGCGAAGCAATTGTTGCGTGACACTCTTAAAGGGATCCTGGGCAATTGACAGGCCCGCCCGGTTAGGCTAGCCTCCTGACTGTCAGGGCAAGTCGATACGAAATTCACCACAGGAGTTCAGGGTCAATGACAGGATTGGAAGACTATAGCGGCTTTGAGGTCATTCGCGCCGCCATGGAGGTTGAGAGGAACGGGCACCGCTTCTACACGGCGATGGTCCAAAGGGCCACCAGTGAACTGGCCAAGGAACTCTTTTCCTGGCTCTCCCAGGACGAGATCGAGCATCTGAAAACCCTTGAAGCGTTGGTTCCCAAGTACCAGGATGGCGCCTTCTGGGAAGACGAGGATCAGTTTCTTCCCTATTTGCGGCGCTTCGCCGACAGCGAGATCTTCCCTTCACCCGAGCGTCTCGATGAGGTCCTCCGGGAGGAAACCTCCGATCTGAAGGCTCTCGACCTGGCCATCGAAGCCGAAGAGAAATTCGCCGAATATTTCCACCTGGCTGCCGCCAATGCTCGCAGCAGCGACGGCAAGGAAGCCTTTGCCTGGCTTGCCGGCGAGGAGGACCGCCACGCCCGGGTGCTGCGAGAGCGCCGGGACACCATTGCCGGGTCCCTGGCCCGCTGAAAACAGCCAAAAGCCGATTCGGGTCACCGAAGGCGTCCTTCACCGGGCGCCTTTTTCTTTGCCATTCACCATTTCGCCGTGTCTTGACAGGATCGCGTCGCAAGCTAAAGTTTTCCAAATGGATATCCACTGACGCAACTTTGATGGCTTTGTCCCCGACCACGATTATCGCTCAGTCATAGCCTGCAACCCGAAAGACACTGGAGGAAAGGATGAACGTTTTCGATTTCGCCATGAAGATGGAAACCGACGCGGAGGCTTTTTACAAGCAGGTCGCTGAAAAAAGCAAAGTCCAGGGAATCAGGAAGATCTTCCTCGATCTGGCCGCGGATGAGAAAAAGCACTTCCAGATGTTTCAGGCCCTCAAGGCGCAGACCCAGGCAACGGCAATGGAAGATTCCCCGGCCCTGGACAATGCCAAAAACGTCTTCGCAAAGCTGATCAAGGAAAAAGCCTCTCTGGGGCAGATCCAGGGGGACCTCGAGGGTTACCGGTACGCCCTGCAGACCGAGGCCCAGGGAGTCAAGTTCTACGAGGACGCCGCCAAGCGTGAGAAAAACTCCGAGGTGAAAAAGCTGCTGCTGCGCATCGCCGAGGAGGAAAAGAAACACTTCAATATCATCCAGAACGTTTACGATTTCGTGAACGCCCCCAATGAATTCCTGGCTTGGGGTGAATTCAGCAATATCGAGGAGTACAAACAGTTCGGCAGGGATGTCGATTGACCAGTTTTTGCGAACTGGATAGACTGCAGGGGAAGCGGGCCGGTTGGATGGCCCGCTTTTTATTTGTTTTGAGTCGGGGAACCTGGGCGCCGAGCAAATGGATTCAGGTTAAGGTCAAGTGGCTTGACCATTCAAGGCGGTTGCGTATATCCTGCATGGCCGATAGGGAAACCCCTTTTCCCCGCTGGAAATTCGACCCAAGGAGATACCCGTGGCCGTTATCGAAGTGACCCACCCGCTGGTCAGGCACAAGTTGGGCCTGATGCGAAAGAAAACCATAAGCACCAAGGATTTCAGAGAGTTGGCCTCCGAGGTCGCCCGCCTGCTCACCTACGAGGCGACCAAGGACCTGGAAACCGAGGAGGACACAGTCAGCGGCTGGGCGGGACCGGTTCTGGTCGAAAAGATCAAGGGCAAGAAAGTCACCGTGGTGCCGATTCTTCGGGCCGGCCTGGGGATGATGGACGGGGTGCTCGACCTGATCCCCAGCGCCAAGGTCAGCGTGGTCGGTCTGTACCGGGATGAGGAGTCTTTGAAGCCGGTGGCTTACTATAAAAAGTTCACCAGCAAAATGCGCGACCGCTGCGCCCTGGTGCTCGACCCCATGCTTGCCACCGGCGGCAGCGTCTCCGCAGCCGTGGACATGCTCAAGGCCGCCGGTTGCCGCAACATCAAGGGTTTGTTTCTGGTGGCGGCCCCCGAGGGGATCAAACGTCTTCAGGATGCCCACCCGGATGTCGATATCTATGTCGCCTCCATCGACCAGGGGCTGAATGAACAAGGATACATTCTGCCCGGCCTGGGCGACGCCGGGGATAAAATTTTCGGAACGAAGTAAACCCCTGCCCAATCCTTTCAAGCGAACTTGGACACCAACGCAAACAAGGAATTCCCCATGACCGAAGGACCCTCTGCCACCTCCTACAATTTTCGCAAACGGGACTGCCTCGTCGGCATCCAGATGCTTTTCGTCGCTTTCGGTGCCCTGGTGCTGGTTCCGTTGCTGACCGGCCTCAATCCCAACGTGGCCCTGTTTACCGCCGGGGTGGGTACTTTGTTGTTCCAGGTACTCACCAGGGGGAGGGTGCCGGTATTTCTGGCCTCCAGCTTCGCCTTCATCGCCCCCATCATCTACGGGGTGCAGACCTGGGGGATTCCCGCTACCATGAGCGGTCTGGCGGTAGCAGGCTTGTTCTATGTGGTTTTGAGCCTGGTAGTCAAGTGGCGCGGCACGCGCTTCATCGCCCGGATTTTTCCGCCCCTGGTCACCGGACCGGTCATCATGGTCATCGGCCTGATCCTGGCCCCGGTGGCGGTGCACATGGCCATGGGGCGTACCGGCGACGGCAGCGCGGTGCTGGTCCCCGAGTCGACGGCGGTCTGGGTGGCCGGGATTTCCCTGGCCGTGACCCTGCTGGTGTCGCTGCTGGGGCGCGGCATGCTGCGGCTGATCCCCATTCTCTGCGGCCTCTCCACCGGTTACCTGGTGTCGCTGTTCCTCGGCCTGGTCGATTTCACCCCGGTGAAAGAAGCCCCCTGGCTGGCCATGCCCGCTTTCGTGCTTCCCCAGTGGCACTGGGAGGCGGTGCTTTTCATGCTGCCGGTGGCCCTGGCCCCGGCCATCGAACACTTTGGCGACGTGCTGGCCATCGGCTCGATCACCGGCAAGAACTACCTGAAAGATCCCGGCATTCACCGCACCCTGATGGGCGACGGTCTGGCGACTTCCCTGGCCGCCATGCTGGGCGGTCCCCCCAACACTACCTATTCGGAGGTCTCCGGGGCGGTGGCCCTGACCCGGGCCTTCAATCCGGCGATCATGACCTGGGCGGCAATCTCCGCCATCGTGCTGGCCTTCGTCGGCAAGGTCGGTGCGCTGCTGCAGACCATCCCGGTGCCGGTGATGGGCGGGATCATGCTGCTGCTGTTCGGCGCCATCATGACCGTCGGGCTCAACACCCTGGTCAGGGCCGGCGAGGACCTGCTCGAGGCGCGCAACCTGGCGATCGTCTCGCTGATCGTGGTCTCCGGGGTCGGCGGGCTGTCCTTTACCCTGGGGGCGATCAGCCTCAAGGGGATCGGTCTTGCCGGGGTGCTCGGCGTGGTTCTCAACCTGGTTCTTCCCGGTCGAAAAGGCGCGGAGAAAGACGAGGAGCGGATTACCGCCGTCTCCCACTGAGGCGCTGGCAACACCGCGACTGGTTCAAGCAACGACAAAGGCCGGGCTTCCCTCGAGAAGCCCGGCCTTTGTCGTTGCGCTTTGGCGGCGGTCTCAGCCGACCTCGTTGTATTCCCGCTCGCGAAATGCCACGCCGAGCTCTTCGGCAACCCTGCGGCAGGCGGCGATGTCGATGCCGGGGAGGGTAACGGCCGTCGCGGTGACCGAGGGGATGTGCCTGGGCGCATCGGCCAGGAATTCCTTCACCCCCTGGAAGCCCCGCTCGCCGAAGCGCGAGCGGCACCAGTGCTGGTAGGTGGTGGCATCCGGGGCATTGAGGGAGACGGAAATCGCATCGACCAGTCCGGCCAGTTCGGGCAGGATGTTGCGCCCATGCACCAGGTTGGCCTGGCCGTCGGTGTTGATCCGGACGCGTACCCCCTTTTCCTTGAGCCAGGCGGCGATTTCCTTGACCAGGTCGAGGCGGATCAACGGTTCCCCGTAGCCACAGAACACCACCTCCTGGTGGCGGGCCGGGTCGCCGATGGCGGCCCTGACCTCGGCTGGGGTGGGTTCGTGGTCGAGGCGCAGGTGGTGGCCCTTGACCGTGAAGTCCTTGAACTTGGCACAGAAGGTACAGGCGTTGGTGCAGCGGTTGGTGATGTTGAGGTAGAGCGAGTCGCGGATGCGGTAGGCGATCTTGGTGGTCTGGTCGATCTCGCCCATGCCGAACAGGTTGAAGCTGTTGAGAGAGGTGATGCGCGAGACATCCTCCAGGGACAGCCCCTTGATCTCGGCCACCATTTCCGCGGTGTGGCGCACATGGGCGGGCTCGTTGCGCTTGCCGCGAAAAATCTGCGGCGCCAGGTAGGGACAGTCGGTTTCCACCAGCATGTGGTCGATGGGGATGGCCCGGACCACCTCGCGGGCCGCCTGGTTTTTCGGGTAGGTGATGGTCCCGGGAAAGGAGAGGTAGAGGCCGAGCTCGATACAGGCGCGGGCCATCTGCAGATCGCCGCTGAAGCAGTGCATGACCCCGCCGATCTCCCCGATGCGCTCCTCGCGCAGAATCTGCAGTACCTCATCGTGGGCATCGCGGTCGTGGATGACCACCGGCAGACCGACCTCGCGGGCCAGGGCCAGCTGGCGGCGGAAGGCCTGGCGCTGGATGTCGCGGGGGGCGCGGTCGCGGTAGAAGTCAAGGCCGATTTCCCCCACGGCCACCACTTTGGAACTGCTCCCGAGCATTTCGCGCAACTGGGCGATTCCATGCTCGTCGGCCTGGAGCGCGTCGTGGGGGTGGATGCCGACGGTGGCGTAGATGTTGGGGTAGCGGCGGGCCAGCTCGATGGCCCGCCGCGAGCTCTCAAGGTCGCAACCCACGCTGAGCATATGGCTTATTCCCGCCGCGGCGGCGCGGGCAATGACCGCTTCGCGGTCGCTGTCGAACTGGTCGTGGTCGAGATGGGCGTGGGTGTCGATCAGGGGGGGCAGGGATTGGCTCATCTACAGGCTCCAAAAGCAAGGGGCGCCACGCGCCCCTTGAAGAACTGCGGTAATTCTATCTCCCGGATTATTCGCTCTCGATACGAGGGAACAGCGGGGCGGCCTTTTCAATGACGGTGCCCGACTTGAGTTGTCCCCAGGGAGAGCCGACGGGTTGTGGGACGGCCTCGGGGGTGCCGAGGGTCTCGAGCATTTTCGCGGCCGTATCCGGCATGAAGGGGGCAACCAACCGCGCGATGCAGAACACCGCCTCGGCCAGATTATACATCACCGTGCCCAGCCGTTCACGCTGGTCGGGGTCTTTTGCCAGGGCCCAGGGGGCGGTGTCGTCGATGTACTTGTTGGCGGCGCCAACCAGCTCCCAGATGGCCTGCAGGGCCTTGTTGAAGGCCAACTCGTCCATGAACCCGTCAACGGTCTTGGCGGCTTCGGGGAATCGGCGGCAAAAATCCTGGTCCATGGCCGTGGCAGGGCCGGGGACCGGGAGCGTACCGCCGAAATATTTGTGCACCATGGCGGTGGAGCGGCTGACCAGGTTGCCCAGGTCGTTGGCCAGGTCCGAGTTGATCCGGTGGATCAGCGCCGCGTGGGAGAAGTCACCGTCGAGGCCGAAGGGGACCTCGCGCAGCAGAAAGTAGCGGATCGCATCCACGCCGTATTTGTCGACGAGCATGTTGGGCTCGACCACGTTGCGCAGGCTCTTGCTCATTTTCTGCCCCTCGACGGTCCACCAGCCGTGGGCGAAGACCTTTTTCGGCAGCGGCAGCCCCGCCGCGAGCAGGAAAGTCGGCCAGTAGACGGTATGGAAACGCAGGATGTCCTTGCCGATGACGTGGGCGTCCACCGGCCAGAACTTGGGAAAATTGCCGGACTGTTCGTTGGGGTAGCCGAGGGCGGTGATGTAGTTGGTCAAGGCGTCGAACCAGACGTAAATGACGTGTTTCTCGTTGCCCGGCACCGGAATCCCCCAACTGAAGGTGGTGCGTGAGATGGAGAGGTCGCGCAGCCCCTCGCGGACGAAGTTGAGAATTTCGTTGCGGCGGGTGCGGGGCTGGATGAAGTCCGGGTTTGCTTCGATGTGCCGGAGCAACTCGTCCTGATACTTGCTCATGCGGAAGAAATAGGACTCCTCCTTGAGCTTATCCGTGGGCCGGCCGCAGTCGGGGCAGTTGCCGTCCATCAGCTGGGTTTCGGTCCAGAAGGTTTCGCAGGGGGTGCAGTACCAATCCTCGTAATGGCCAAGGTAGATGTCTCCCTTGGCCTCGATGCGGCGAAACAGCTCTGCCACCCCTTCCTTGTGGCGCTCCTGGGTGGTGCGGATGAAGTCGGTGTTGGAGATGTTGAGTTTTTCCCACAGCGCCTGGAATCTTTTGACCACCCGGTCGGCAAGCTCCAAGGGGGTTTCACCGGCGGCCTGGGCAGCCTTCTCGACCTTCTGCCCGTGCTCGTCGGTGCCGGTCAGAAAGAAAACCTCGTAACCGCGGAGGCGCTTGTAGCGGGCCAGAACGTCGCAGGCGAGGGTGGTGTAGGCGTGACCGATATGCGGCACGTCGTTGACATAGTAGATGGGCGTGGTGACGTAGTAGCGCTTGTCCATGAAAGTCTCCTGGAATTATTTCCGGCGCGGGCGGCGTCTGCTCCGGCTCCGTTTTTTTGCGGTCTTTGCGGCCTCGGCATCCGAGGGTTCTGCGGCCGGCTCCTGGGCCTGCTCGGCAGGAGCGGGGCGGGTCCGCTTTTTCTGGCGGTCGCCGGGGGCTTTGCCTCCGCGTTGGCGTCCGGTTCCTTCGCGCTGCGGCCTCTCCCGGCGCGGCTCGGGTTCCCCGGCTGCGGGTTGCCCAGAGGCGCCGGCCGCGGCGGCCTGGGGCTCGCCTTTTTCAAGCTGCGCCGGGGTCACCTGGGCTTTCTGGCCATCGGCGAAGCGGACGGTGACCGATTGGCCCAGCAGATTCTGGCCGACCACCTCGGCTTCGCGTCCGCCGACCTGGACCTTGCGGCCGGATTTGGGCAAGGCCTTTCGCAAGGCACAGTAGGTTTCGAATTCGTAGTTCAGGCAGCACAGCAGCCTGCCGCACTGCCCCGAGATCTTGCTGGGGTTGAGGGCCAGGCCCTGTTCCTTGGCCATGCGCACCGAAACCGGCGCAAAATCCGTCAGAAAGGTGCAGCAGCACAGCTCCCGGCCGCAAATACCGATACCGCCGGTGAGCTTGGCCTCGTCGCGGACCCCGATCTGGCGCATTTCGATCCGGGTGTGGAAATGGTGCGCCAGGTCCTTGACCAGCTCACGAAAATCGACCCGGCCGTCGGCGGTGAAGAAAAAGACGATTTTCGACCCGTCGAAGAGGTACTCGGCGCGGACCAGCTTCATTTCCATTTTCCGCTCATGAATCCGCTGCAGGCAGAACCGGAAGGCTTCTTCCTCCCGGGCGGCATTGGTGTCGGCCAGGGCGCGGTCCTCGTCGGTGGCCAGGCGCAGCACGGTCTTCAGTCCATCCGGCGCATCGCTCTCCGGGACCTCTCTCGGGGCGCTGACGACAATCCCCAGGGCGCGTCCGCGATCGGTTTCGACGACGACCTGGTCTCCGGTGCGCAGTTCCAGATCCAGGGACTTGAAGGTGTAATGTTTTCCGGCAATGCGGAATTTGACAGGGACAATGCGAATCATATCAAGAAATAGTCCTTGTGCTTTGCTTGGGAGAAAAACCTCGGGCGGCTCAGGCTGCCAGCTTCAACAGCAGAACCTCCATCGCCAACTGTCGGTTGACGTTGCGGTCAAGATGGCGACGGGCGGCGGCGACGGCGTCCAGTTTGGTCAATATCGCGGCCACCGAATGTCGCTGGGCATTGCGGTGGATCTTTTCCTGGAGGTCGATATTGACCAGTTCCGTTTGCGGCCGGCCATGGCGCACCAGCAGCAGGTCACGGTAAAAGGCCTGGAAAATTTCCAGAATTTCCCCAAGTCGCTCCTTTTCGTCGGCAAGTACCTGGGCCAGGTCGAACAAGGGCAGGACGCTGCCGGTCGAAAGGGCGGTCAGCGCCTTGAGCAACTCGCGGCGTTTTTCCAGGTAGAGGTCCCGGTCTTTGCCGAGGGCCTTTTTGAAGCTGCCTTCGGACAAAGCAGCCAGGATATGTCCCTGGGTTTCGTCGACTCCGAGCCGCTCCAGAAGCACCTTTTGGATCGTCGGCCTGGGCAGCCTGGCAAAGGGCAGGCGCTGGCAGCGAGAACGGATGGTGGCCAGAACCCCCTCGGCCCTCGAGGTGAGCAGGATGAGAAGGGCGTCCCCGCTGGGTTCCTCGAGGGTTTTCAGCAGGGCGTTGCCCGCCGCAGGGTTCATCTTCTCGGCGCCGTCGATCAGGCAGATTTTCTTCGGGGCCTCCAGCGGGCGGTAGGAGAGCTCCTTCTGCAGGGCCCGCACCTGGTCGATCTTGATCGATGCGCCCTCGGATTCGACAATGTGCAGATCGGGATGGTTGTTGTGGTCGATCTTGCGGCAGGCGGCACAATCCCCGCAGCCGTTCCCCTCCGCGCAGGCCACCGCCCTGGCGACGGCGAGGGCCATCAGGCGCTTGCCGATGCCTTCGGGCCCCTCGAACAGGTAGGCATGGGCCAGGCGGCCGGAGTCGAGAGCCCGGCGCAGAATGTCCTTCTGCCGTTCATGTCCCAATACCTGGGCGAAGGTCATGAGCAATCCCTGGACAGCAGGGGGTCGACGGCCTGGCGGATACGCAGGGCGACCTCCTCGATGCCCCCCCGGGCATCGATCACCCGGAAACGCTGCTGATCGCGCTGCGCCAACTCCAGATAGCCCTGGCGGATGCGCTGGTGGAAGAGCAGAGACTCCATTTCAAAGCGGCTTTCCTGTGCGTTGTCCTGCTCGGTGTTGCGGCGGTTGGCCCGGCCCAGGCCATCGGCCGCGGGCATGTCCAGCAGCAGGGTCAGGCGGGGCACCAGCCCGCCGGATGCCAGTTCGTTGAGGTGGCAGATCAATGCGTTATCGAGACCCCTGCCATATCCCTGGTAGGCCAGGGTGGCATCCGAATAGCGGTCGCAGAGCACGACCGCGCCGCTGTTCAGCGCGGGGCGGACCACCTCGTCAACGTGCTGAGCGCGGGCTGCCGCGTACAGCAGCAGTTCCGCGCGGGGGACGAGGCCTTTGTTGTCCGGGTTGAGAAGGATGTTGCGAATGGCGTCCGCGATGGCGCAGCCCCCCGGTTCGCGAGTGGTGACCACGGAATGCCCCAGCTGCCGCAGGTAGTCGGCCAAATGGCTGATCTGGGTCGTCTTTCCACAACCCTCGATCCCCTCGAATGTGATGAATAATGACATGGTCACCCAGCGCTTCGGCAAATCAAATTATTATATGGGGTTGTGTGGCAGGGAATCAAGGAAAAAGCTGGTTTAGACACGCTTTGCATTGATAAGCAGGGCCGATTCCGTTATACTGCAGCCGGATTTTTTCCCTTGGCCGACTGCTTGTGAAAGGCCGGCGGAAAAGGAGATTGCCCCTGTGGTCACCGATGTGTTGAAAGAGCTTGAGGAAAAAATAGACTACCGTTTCGGCAACCCGGATCTGCTGCTGGAGGCCCTGACCCACAAATCCTTCAGCAATGAGCAGGTCGCCCGTGTCTGCCCGCACAACGAGCGGCTCGAGTTCCTGGGCGACGCGGTGCTCGATCTGATCATCAGTGACCGCCTGTTCAGAGATTATCCGGACTCCCCCGAGGGGGAGCTGACCCGCATCCGAGCCGAGGTGGTCAGCGAAAAAAGCCTCGCCAGGGCCGGGCGCAAGCTCGGCCTGGGCGCCTGCCTGCGGCTTGGCAAGGGGGAGGCGCGCAGCGGGGGGCGCAATAAGGACAGTCTGCTCGCCGACGCTCTCGAGGCGTTGCTGGGGGCTGTTTTCCGCGACAGCGGTCTCGATTCGGCCTGCAGGGTGACCGAGGGGCTGTTTCTCGACTCGCTGCAGCGCTCCGCCCGCAGCAAGGTCGGGCAGGATCACAAAACCAGGCTTCAGGAAATCCTTCAGGCCCGCTGCGGCCGGCCTCCCCGTTATCTGCTGGCCCAGGCCGAGGGGCCTGACCATGAACGGATCTACAGCGTCGAGGTGGTGGCCGAAGGCCGGGTCATCGGCCGCGGCAGCGGCCGCACCAAGAAGGCGGCAGAGCAGGAGGCGGCCCGGGAGGCCCTCGCCAGCCTGGGCGGTTAGCGCGTGCAGGTTTATCCCTTTTTTGTCACCCATGCTGGATGCCCCCAGCGGTGCCTGTTCTGCCGGCAGGAGGTCATCTCGGGAGTTGGGGATTCCGCGCAGCCCGGGGATGTCGGCGCCGCCCTCGAAAAGGTTCTGCCCGAACGTGGAGACGGGGAGGTGGCCTTTTACGGGGGCAGCTTTACCTTGCAGCCGGCAGCGCGGCAAATCGCCTTTTTCGAAGCGGTTCGGCCTTATCTTGAGAGCGGGAGGCTCGGCGGAATCCGCATCTCCACCCGTCCGGACGGGCTGGATCCCTCCCAGGTGGATCTGCTTCGGCGCCACGGCGTGCGCACCGTGGAGATCGGCTGCCAGTCCTTTGCCCCTGAGGTGCTGGAAACCTGCCGGCGGGGCTACCAGGCCGAAGCCGTGGTGCAGGCCGCCGCGCGGGTGCGGGCAGCCGGGCTGCGTCTCGGACTGCAGCTGATGCCAGGGCTGCCCGGCGGAGGGCCCCGCGAAGCCTTCGAGTCGCTGGCCCGGGCACTCGCCCTGAAGCCTGACTTTCTGCGCATCTACCCCGCCGTGGTCCTCAAGGGGACCGGGCTCGAGCGGCTCTGGCGGCAGGGAGGCTTTCGGCCGCTGGAGTTGGAGGAGGCCGTGGAGGTCTGTGCCGAGATGCTCTGGATTTGCCACGGCGCCGGAGTGCCGGTGATTCGCATGGGCCTGCAGGCTACCACCGGGCTCAACGACGGTTCGGTGATCGCCGCCGGGCCTTACCATCCCGCCTTCGGCCAGCTGGTCCGCTCGCAACTGTGGCAACGGGCATTGCGTCGTGCTACTCTGCAGGGAGAGTGTGAGATTTCGGTTCATCCGGCCGATTTCAGCGATGCCATCGGACATCGGCGGAAAAATCTGCAAGTTTTGCAATCGGAGTTCGGTTTCATCGAAATCACCCGGGATGAGCGCATCCCCAGGGGGGCGCTTGCCTGCAGCCGGGGGCGTTTCCCGATCATGGACCTGGCATTTTACGAGGATTAGAAAATTTGGAAACCCAACACCCGCCTTTCCGTTCCGGTTTTGTCTCCATTATCGGGCGGCCCAATGTCGGAAAATCGACCCTGCTCAACAGGATTCTCGGGCAGAAGATCGCCATCACCACCGACAAACCCCAGACCACCCGAAACCGCATCCTTGGGATCCACAACCTGCCCACGGGGCAGATTCTGTTTCTCGACACCCCCGGGATTCATCGCGGCAAGGGCAAGCTCAACCGCTATATGGTCGATCAGGCCATTTCAGCCTGCTCCGACGTCGATGCCATCCTGTTTCTGGTCGAGGCCACCGACCGGGTCGGCGGCGGCGATGACTTCATCCTCGAAATCCTCGGCAAGGGGCAAGTCCCGGTGGTACTGGTCATCAACAAGATCGACCTGGTCCCCAAGCCTGAATTGCTTGCACTGATCGACAGCTACTCGCAACGCTTTTCCTTCCATGCCATCATCCCCGCCTCGGGTTTGACCGGCAATGGCGTGGAGCGGGTTCTCGACACCATCCTGCCGATGCTCCCGGAAGGGCCCCGCTATTATCCCGAGGATATGGTGACGGATCTTCCCGAGCGCTTCATTGCCGCCGAAATGATCCGCGAGCAGATACTCAAGCAGACCAGGGAGGAAATCCCCTACGGGGTCGCGGTCACTGTGGAGAGGTTTTCCGAGGAGCCGGAGAAAAATCTGGTGGTGATCCAGGCGGTGATCCTGGTCGAGCGTGATACCCACAAGGGAATTCTGCTCGGCAAGCAGGGGTCCCGGATCCGCAGCCTGGGCAAGGCGGCCAGGCTGGAGATCGAGCGCTTCCTGGGGACCCGGGTCTTTCTCGAGTTGTTCGTCAAGGTGCAGAAGAACTGGACCCAGTCGGCCCGCATGCTCAAGGAACTCGGCTACGAGTAGCCCGCGCGTTGTTCCACCCCTGTTGATTCTCGGCCCCCAAAAGTCCGTTATCCAAGGTTTTTTGCCATGATACCCGTTGTTGCCATAGTCGGCCGTCCCAATGTCGGCAAGTCCACCCTGTTCAACCGAATCCTCGGCCAGCGCAAGGCGATCGTCGAGGATCTGCCCGGCGTCACCCGTGACCGGCACTATGCCGAGGTGAATCGTTACGGTACCCCCTTTACGTTGATCGATACCGGCGGGTTCGAGCCGATCAGCCAGGAGCGGATGCTCATCCAGATGCGCGAACAGTCGCAACTGGCCGTGGAAGAGGCGGACCTGATCATGTTCGTCATGGATGGCAAGGAGGGGCTAACCCCCTCCGATGAAGAAGTCGCCAAAATGCTTCGCAAGGTGGAAAAGCCCGTCCTTTACGTGGTCAACAAGATCGACGGCGCCAAGCAGGAAGCGTCTCTGGGCGAGTTCTATGCGCTGGGGATTGAAGAGCTCTGGTCCGCTTCGGCCGAACATGGCCGCGGGGTGAGCGAATTGATGGACCGGGTTTTGGAGCTGCTGCCCCCCTGCGCCCCGCGCGAGGAGGATTCCGAGGAGACCAGGCTCGCGGTCATCGGGCGGCCCAATGTCGGGAAGTCCTCGCTGGTGAACAGGCTGCTCGGCTTTGAGCGGGTGGTTGCCAACCCCGTGGCCGGGACCACCCGGGACAGCATCGATACGCCCTTCATTTATAACCGGCGGCGCTATGTGCTGATCGATACCGCCGGGATCAGGCGCAAGGGGAAGGTCAGCCTCGCTCTGGAGAAGTACAGCGTGGTCCATGCCCTCAAGGCCATGGATCGGGCCCACGTGGTGTTGGTGGTGATTGACGCGCAGGAGGGGATCACCGATCAGGACCTGACGGTCGCGGGCTACGCCTTCGAGAAGGGGCGGGCAGTGGTCCTGGTGGTGAATAAATGGGACCTGGTCGAAAAGGACAACGCCACCATGGGGCGCTACCTGGAAAAGCTGCGCATCTCCTTCAAGTTTCTCAGTTTCGCGCCGGTGCTGTTCGTCTCCGCCCAGTCGGGACAGCGGGTCGGGAAAATCATGGCCACGGTGGAGAAGGTTGCCGCCGAGTTCGACAAACAGATTCAGACCTCAGCTCTCAACCGGGTTCTCGAAGAGGCGGAAAAAACCCATCCGCCCGCTGTTTTTCAGGGCAAGCGCGTCAAGCTGTTCTATGCCACCCAAACCGGGGTGCGCCCGCCGACCATCACGATTTTCGTCAACAAGGCGGAGGGGGTTCACTTTTCCTACCAGCGATATCTGCAGAACAAGTTCCGCGAGGCTTTCGACTTCGAGGGGAGCCCCCTGCGGCTGATCTTCAAGGACCGGGAACGGTGAGGGGCCAGGAAAAGCCTTTACTTCGGCTACCGCCTGGGATATATTGATTGTCGTTTAATTCTAGCCTCTTACACCTTGAGATGGCAGATCGCACCTGAAGGCTGCCCTTTGAGTTATGAGCCTTGTCGGTAATCTTGAAGACCTGGGGCTTGGGGATATTCTCCAGATTGTCAGCCTGAGCCGAAAGTCCGGCGTCCTCCTGCTGCGCAGCAATGGCCGGGAGGGAAAAATCATTTTCCTCAACGGACAGGTCATTCGCGCCTCCTCCAGCGTCTCCCGCGAAAACCTCGGGGATCTGTTGCTCCGTGAGGGGCTTGTCGATCTCGAACTGCTGAAAAAAGCCCTTTCCCTGCAGCGCAACAGCCATCCCGCGCCAAGAATCGGCACGATTCTCGCAGAAAATTTCGGCGTCCTCCGGGAGGCCATCGACGCCATCGTCCGAAAGAAAATTGAAACCACGGTTTACAGCTTTTTCGGCTGGAACGAGGGGTCCTTTTCCTTCGAACTGGGCGAACCGGCGGACCTTGCCGATGCCTGCCTCAACCCGCTTCAGTTCATGCTGGAGCAAGGCCTCAACCCCCAGTGGCTGGCCCTGGAAGGGAGCCGGGTGCTGGATGAGGCCCGCCACCGCGGGGTGTCGCTGGAGATGGACGCCACGGAGTCGGGGGTTGAACTTGACAGTCTGCTAGAGGCAGAAGCGCTTCCCCGTTCCGGTGCCCAGGCTGCCGCCAACGCCGCAGCGGACCCGGTTTCGCCTGCGGATGGCTTTCGCGTCCTGTTGATTGACGATGATCCTGGGGTCAGCCTTGCGCTGGTCAACGCTCTGACCGCAAAGGGTTATTGGGCAGACAGCTGCGGCAGTGCCGGGGAGTTTCTGCAACTGCTCGGTGAATGCCCAGGCGGGGAAAAAAACACGCTGCTGGTGATCGACCTGATTATGCCGCGCATGGACGGCGAAGGCCTGCTGGGTGGATTGGAACTGCTCGAGCAGGTGCGGCGCTCCCACCCGCGGGTGCCGGTGGTGATGATCACCGACCATCCCCACCGGGAAGCGCAGCAGAGGGCCAGGGCCCTGGGGGTTGAAACGATCCTTGAAAAACCCAAAAAACCGGATCTTGCCGGGACGGGCGGGCAGGGGTCGCTCGAGGCCCTTGCCACCGCGATCGTCAAGGCTGCCGGAGGTAGTGGGGATGCCGTTGCGGCCCTGTCCGGGGGCGGGTCGGTTTCCGCCGTCACCATAAACCTGGGAAAGGAACTGCTGCGGGAGCTCGGTGAGGTCGCCCCCGATGAGCAACGCGGCGCATCCTCTGTTTCGACCGGTCTGAACCTGCTGCGCGGCATGCTCCAGGAACTGAACAATCCGGCTTTGGGGGGCGGGATAATCCTGCTGGTACTGCGCTTCGCCAGTGAGTTCATGAACCGCGCGGTGATCTTTTTGGTGAAAAACGGACAGATTTTCGGCCTTGGCCAGTTCGGTCTCGACGGCGAGGGAGCTGAGGCGGACACCCGGGTCAGGCGGATGCAGATCCCCTGCGGCGAGGACTCCATCTTCCAGAGAGTTCTTCAGGAAAAGACCCCCCTGCTGGTCGGCCCCGGCGCGAGTCAATGGGACCATTACCTGCAGGACCAATTGGAGGGGGGAACCCCCGAGGAGATTTTCCTGGGACCCATTGTCAGTGAGGGGGAGGTTGCGGCCATATTGTACGGTGACAATCTACCGAAGAAAAAGCGGATCGGTGAAACCGAGGCCCTGGAGATCTTCCTCTCTCAGGCCGGTCTTGCCATGGATAAGGCATTACTGGAGCGGCGACTTCGCGGCAATGGCGAGCTGTGATGCCCCTTGCGGATTCGATGAAATAGAATTTCGGGTTGCCGCTCCGGGAACCCATTAGAACGAGAGGATCCTGTGCCGAAAAAGATTTTGATAGCCGAAGACTCCTCGACCATGCGCGCGCTCATCGTCTCGAGCATCGCGGTCATGGGGGACTACCAGATCTTCGAAGCAGCCAATGGCTTCGAAGCGCTGCGGCTGCTGCCCAGGGAAAAAGTGGATCTGGTGATCACCGATATCAACATGCCAGATATCAATGGGCTGGAACTGGTCAGCTTCGTCCGCAGCAATCCGAACTACCAGTCGACCCCGCTAATCATCATCAGTACCGAAGGGAGTCAACGAGACCGGGAAAAAGGGCTGAAACTGGGTGCCAATGCCTACCTGGTAAAACCCTTCGAACCGGATGAATTGCAGGCCCTGATCCGGCAATACCTGGGCTAGGAGGCGTGGGTGGGAGATAAGGCGTCAGCGCAGGCCATCAAGGATTTTCTCGGGGAAGCCGAGGAAATCATCGAAAAATTGAACGTCGACCTGGTGTCACTCGGCGATTCGGCGGAAAATGGCGACAGCGACCCCGACCTGGTCAACGGCATTTTTCGGGGAGCCCATTCCATCAAGGGGCTGGCCGGCATGTTCGGGTTCGATGATATATCCGGCCTGGCCCACCAGATGGAAAACTTGCTCGACTGTCTGCGCCTGGGCAAGGTACGTCTCAGTCCCGGTCTCGTTGAGACGCTGTTCGACGGCTTGGAATCGCTGACCCGACTGGTTCACGGAAAAAGCGAGGATGACCATTTTTCCCTCGACCTGAACCCTGTCCTGGCGCGCATTCAGGCGGCCGCAAACGGCCCGGGCCAGGAGGACATCTCTCTTTCCAGATTCGGCATCACCCCCGAAATTCTCAGTGTCCTGACCGAATACGAAGAACATCGACTTCTTGACAACGCACAGAGAGGGCGCACTCTGCTCCGGGTCAGGGCGACTTTCGATCTGACCACCTTCGATCAGGAACTCGCCGAGATCTCCGAAACGCTCAAAAAGCACGGCGAAGTAATCAGCACTCTTCCCTGTGCCGGCGATTCAGCCGACAAGATCGCCTTTCAACTTATTTGCGGGAGCTCCCTGGGCGCTGAGCAGATCAGGGAAAAGCTCGAGAACACAGACCTGGTGGTCGAAACCCTCTGTGGCGGCGGGGAGGGCAGAAAATCCCCTGCTTCTCAACCTGCAGCGGCGCCGCGTCCCTCGGCCGAAAGCGGCGGCGAATCGATCCCTGTCAGAAACGATATCCTCGGAGCCGAAAATGGTGAGGCCGGGGGGGGCTCGCTGCGCTCGATCAGTCGTACCGTACGGGTGGACATCGACAAACTCGATCACCTGATGAATATCGTTGGTGAACTGGTCCTTTCCAAGGGGACCATCGCCAACATCTGCCAGAACCTCAAGTCGGAGGGCGACAGCTCTCTGGCAGGTGATCTGGCCAAGGCGACCCGGACACTCGAGCGCCGATTGCACGAGTTGCAGCAAGGGGTGATGGATGTCCGCATGGTGCCGGTGGGGCAGCTGTTCGAAAAGATGAACCGGATCGTGCGCCGGGTATCCAGCGAACTGAAAAAGAAGGTTACCCTCGATGTGCGGGGGGTTGATACAGAGCTGGATAAACTGATAGTCGAGGATCTCTCCGACCCTTTGATGCATATCATCCGCAACTCCCTGGATCATGGCATCGAATCGGCCGCCGAGAGGCGTGCCAATGGAAAGCCTGAAAAGGGGACGATCTGCCTCTGGGCCTCCCAGAAGGGCAACCACGTGGTGATCGAGGTCCGCGACGACGGGCGCGGCATCGATCCGGAAAAAGTGCGACGCAAAGCCGTGGAAAAGGGCCTGGTCAGCGAACATGCTGAACTGAGCAGGGACCAGGTTTTCGATCTGATCTTTTCCCCAGGGTTTTCCACCAAGGACCAGGTTTCCGATCTGTCCGGGCGGGGGGTCGGCATGGACGTGGTGAAAAACAATATCTCCATGCTTTCGGGGATGATCGAGATGGACAGCACCCCGGGGCAGGGAACGACCCTGAGCATCACCCTGCCGATCACTCTGGCCATCATCAAGGCCCTGATAGTCAAGGTGCGGGGGAACACCTACGCCATCCCGATTACCTCTGTGCTGGAAACCCTCATGGTGGAGGCCAGCTCCATAAAGACCATCGAGCGCCGCGAGGTGATCGAATTGCGCAATAGCACCCTGCCATTGCTCTGGCTGGACAGGACCTTCAAACTTTCCGCCGAACCCGGCGAGGGCAAGAGACATTTCATCGCCGTTGTCGGTCTGGCGGAGAAGAAAATCGGGATCGTCGTCGATGAACTGCTCGGCCAGCAGGATGTGGTCATCAAGTCTCTCGGCGACAGCCTGTCTTTTGTCCGGGGGATTGCCGGGGCGGCCGATCTGGGCAACCAGAAGACCATCCTGGTTCTCGATGTCGGCGGGTTGATGAGCGAAGCCCTGCGTGGGGACGCCTCATTCTATGTATGAACGGTTTTTCGGGCTGAACGAGAGACCCTTCAGCAAGACGCCCGACCCGCGTTTTCTGTTCATGAGTCGGATGCATCGCGAGGCCATGGCCAGGCTGCACTATGCTGTGGAGGAAAGGGATCTGATTCTCCTGACCGGGGGGATCGGCTGCGGAAAAACCACCCTTTCGAGGGCCCTGATGGACGAGCTGGGCGAGGGATTCAAGATCCTGTTGTTCATCAACCCCAGGCTCACTCCGCTGGAGTTTTTGCGCACCCTGGCCCTGCGGCTCGGAGTCGCGGAACCGGCCAGGTTCAAAACCGAATTGCTCGAGCAGATCGGTGCCGAACTCTACGGGCTGTATCGGCAGAACCTCTGCCCGGTGTTGGTGATTGACGAGGCCCAACTGGTGCCTCACAAGGACACCTTTGAAGAGATCCGGCTGCTGACCAATTTTCAACTGGATGACCGGAACCTGATGAGCATCGTAGTCATGGGGCAACCGGAGCTTCGCAAACGGCTGGCCCACCGGGTGTACGAACCCCTGCGGCAGCGTATCGGGATGCAGTTTCACCTGGAGCCGCTTTCCCTGGAGGAAACTGCCGAATACCTGGATTACCGGGTCGGGATTGCCGGCGGTGCCCCCGGGTTGTTCGACCCTGGTGCGGTTGCGGGAATTTTCCGTTTTTCGGGGGGAATCCCCCGGAAAATCAACCATGCCGCCTCTCTGGCCCTGCTTGAGGCATTTGGCCGGGAGGTTAAACCGGTGAATGCGGCGGTACTGGATGCGGTCATGGCCGAACTTGACCTGACCGCTGAGCCCATGCAAGGGAAGCTGAATGATGGATCTTGCCGACATCCGTAAAAAAGCCAAGGCGGACCAAAAGGGTGCCACCGAGGCCGAACCTTCCGTGGGGCGGGGCTCGGGCAGACCTGCCGCCTCGATTCAGGGTGAGCCGCTGGAATTCGATCTCGAAGCCATGGAGACCCCAGCGCCCGAGCCCGCCGGTACGGCGACCGCGACTGTCGACCCCCTGGAGGCGCTGTTCTCGGGTTGCGGATCGCTGGAGCTTGCCACCGAGGAGCAATATCTCAAGGGCCTCTCGCAAAGCGAGAATCAGCAGGAGCAAAAGCGGCAGTGGTTGACCTTCGAGCTAGGAAAAGAGGTATACGCACTGGACATCGTGGCCATCCACGAGATAATTAAGCCCAGAGAAATAACTGATATTCCCCGGGTGCCCGAATTCATCTTGGGAATCATCTCGTTGCGTGGCATCATTGTACCGGTGTACGACCTGAAACGGCGCTTGAAGCTCGGTACCGCAGAGATCACCCCCGCCAGTCGGATTATTGTCTGTCAAAATGATGACCGAACGGCGGGTTTGTTGGTTGACTGCATTAATCAGGTAGTGGGGATTGCCGAGGATGGCATCGAGCCGCCACCCTCGGTGTTGACCGGGCATGAACGTGAGTTGATCGCAGGTGTCGGCCGGCAGGATGGACGCATGATGATCCTGTTGAATCTGCAGAATGTACTGGACCCGGAATTGATCTGATCCTTGAGGAAGGAGTGTCCCAGTGTCCAAGAAAAAAATCCTTATCGTCGAAGACGAGGAGAGCCTGCTTAAGCTGGAAAGTATCCTTCTGACCTCCAAAGGTTATGAAGTAACCGGGGTCTCCAACGGCCAGGCGGCGCTGGATTCTCTGGCCCAGGAACAGCCTGATCTGGTTTTGCTCGACATCATGCTTCCAGAAATAGACGGGTTTGAGGTCTGTCAGCGGATCAAGAAAAATCCCGCGACCAAACACATCCCGGTGATCATGCTTACGGCCAAGAAGAGCCGTGAGGATATGACCCGCGGAGAGAGGGTCGGGGCCGACTGGTACATTACCAAGCCGTTTAAATCCGCCATGGTGATCGAGACAATTCAGAGGTTTCTGGCCAGATGAACAAAAGCCTGGTGACGCAAGAGGGGGGCTCCGGCGAGCACAAGGAGGGGCGCAAGGAAATCCAGCTGGCTTGTTTTCGAATCGGCGCGGAGTCCTACGCGCTGGACATCATGCGGATCAAGGAGATCATCCGACCGCAGAAACTTACCCCGGTGCCCAAGGCCCCATCATTTATCGAGGGGGTCATCAACCTCAGGGGATCCGTCATCCCCGTGGTGGACCTGTGCAAACGCTTCGAGCATGGTGCAGGTGGCCTGCAGGGCAAGGCGCGCATCATCATCTGCACTCTCTCCGGTCGTATCGCCGGGCTGCTGGTCGACGAGGTGTTCGAGGTCCGTCGCTACTCCCGGAAGGAAGTTCAACCCGCCCCCCATTTTCTCAAAGGCAAAGGTTCGGAATTCTTTCTCGGTGTCTGTCGCCGAGGGGAGGACCTGGTCATGATCCTGGATCTTGAGCGGATTCTGTCCACCGATGAGAAAATCGATCTGGATATGATCAGGCAAAGCGCCGGTTCGGTTTCCGGTGCCTGATTAGTCCTGGTCCTTGTCAGCCTCCCCCCCCCGAGATATTCGTTCGTCGATAATAGAGGATTTCATGGTCATCGAATGCCCATTCTGCTCAACTCGTTTCAGCTTCGACCAGCGGCGCCTGGACGGCAAGCGGGTGAAGATTCGCTGCGCGAAGTGCGGGGGGGTGTTCAGCCAGGAAATCCGGGCGGAGCAGTACCCGCACAATCAGCTGAGAACCCTGGTGGCGCATGGGGATCGCACCCTGTGCCTCGCCATTGGTGACCTCCTGACCCGGGGCGGGATAGGCTGGCAGGCCTGTCAAAATGGGATGCGGGTCCTGCCCTCCCTCAAATCCTGGACCCCCGAGGTTCTCTTGATCGATGTTGCCTTACCCGGCGTCCCGGGTTTTCGACTGGTGGAGCAGGTACGCAACGACAGTTATCTTGAGAATACAAAAGTCATATTGATTTCATCCAGTTACAATCGTAAGGCCTACAAGCGCCCCCCCGGCGATCTGTATGGGGCCGATGCCTGCATAGAAGTCCATCGGTTGGAATCCGATCTCGTACCCCTTATTTCGGAGTTGACGGGCCGTCTCCGGCATAAAACTGGCAGCGAAGAGCAGAGGGATCCGGGGCAATCGGGCATCGCCGAGCCTGCCGCCACCCCGGGCAAGCCGCCCGGAGGCGATTCGGCGCCGGCGGCGGACCGGGAAAAGGCGCGGCAGCTTGCGGAAATGATCGCGGCCGATATCGTGCTTTTTCATCAGGATCTCGTCGATGAGGGAGTCCGTTCCGGGAGGGTTTACGACCTGTTGGCCGACCCGATCGCCGAGGGGCACAGGACATTCGCCAGGCGACTGCCTGGCATCTCCGGCGGCGAAGTCTACCTTCGTCTGGCCCTTGAGAAAATGATTGCCCGGCGCGGCAATGAGCTTTTTCAGGCTAAACAACAGAAATAATGACGGGAGCTGCGGTGGAAGAGAGCGGGAAGATTTTACAATTGCTGCAATCCTCCAGGGAGGAAGAGCGGCTGAATGGTCTGCGGCTTTTGGCGCGCAGCGGATTTCAAACCCCACCCGATCACCTGTTGCAGGCGCTCGGCGATGAGAGCTGGCGGGTGCGCAAAGAAGCCAGCGACCTCTTTTTGTCCCTGCCGAGCGCCGGCGAACTTGCCGGGCAAATCGTCGAATTGCTGCATGCCCACGACAATGCGGGTCTGCGCAATGCGGCCGTCGACATTTTGACGAGATTGGGTCGTCAGGCAATCCCCTTTCTGCTCGAGGAGGTCGACTGTGGTGATCCTGACGTGCGCAAATTCGTGCTGGACATCCTCGGGGAAATCGGCGACAACTCCTGCCTTGAGCCGATGATCGCGGCCTTGAAGGATTCCGACGAGAACGTTCGGGCCGCCGGTGCGGAAAATCTCGGCAAGCTCAAACTGGCCGATGCGGTTCCGGCCCTGCTGTTGGCCATGGAAAACGCGGACCTGTTGTATCGCTTCACCATTCTGGAGGCCCTCGGGCAGATCGGAGCGCCCGTACCGGTGGGTCGGCTTCTCCCTTTTGGGGATGAACCGCTGCTGCGCAAGGCTCTTTTCGACTGCCTGGGTCGAATCGGCGGCCCCGGCGGTCTTGAGCCCCTGGTTGAGGGCCTGATTGACCCCATGCGCAACGTCCGCGAAGCTGCCGCCGTCGCCCTGGCGCGAATCAGCCATGAGTTTCCGGCAGTCTCGGCCCAGCTTGCCGGTTCGGTCGGCGAATCCGCCAGGCAGGCGGTAGGTGGCCTGCTCAAAAGCCCGAACCGCCAGGTGCAGGAGGCGGCTTTGCAAATTGTCGGCCTGCTTGACGATGGACGATTTGCCGCCGAGCTTCTCGATCTGCTGGAAGACGTCGAACTTCGCCAGGATGCTTTTGCCGGCCTGGTTAAACTCTGCAACGTGGCGGCTGACCTTCTGCTTGAATTCTGGGAGACCGCAGGGGTTGACCGGCGAATCTATCTGGCCTACATCTACGGTGCTGCCCGTTGCGGGGCGGCGCGGCCCCTGCTGGTATCGGGACTGCATTCCGGGGATTCCGACCTGGTTCAGGTCTGTGCCCGCTCCCTGGGGCAGATCGGCGACCCAGGCTCCATCCCCGATCTGATCGGGGCTCTGGCAGCGGAATCCGAGGAGATACGACAGGCTGCCGCCCAGGCACTGATGGAACTCGCCCCCCTGGCTGGAGGAACTCTGCTGCAGGAGGTTGTACCCCTGCTGGAAAAAGACGATCCGCAGTTGCGAATGCACGGGGTTGTCATTATCGGGCAGTGTCAGGACAGCCAAACCGCGGAGCATCTCGCCTTCGCACTAAAAGACGAATCAGCGGACGTCCGTCGCGCGGCAGTGCGGGCAATGGAGGGACACTGTGGCAGTCGCCATCTGCACACCCTGCGGCTCGCCCTGACCGACGAGGATGCCGATGTGCGCAGACTGGCCGCCGAGGTTCTCGGCTCCACCGGTGATCCGGAGGCACTGGCGCCTTTGGAACTTGCTTTGCAGGACGAGGATATCTGGGTGCGTGCCGCGGCGGTTCGTTCTCTGGGGCGTCTTGGGGGGGAGCGGGCGACGACTCTCATCAGCCAGGCTCTTTTCGACCCGGTCGGCCTGGTGGGCATTGCCGCCTTGGAGACCCTGGGCGAATCCTCTCCTCAGCTCGCTTATGAACTGTCCCAGAAGGCCCTGGCCCACGAGGATGAGGAAGTCGTAACCGCGGCGGTCAAGATCCTGGCGGGCAGCGGCCGGCGCGAATGGGTCGGCGCGAATCGGCAGGGATTGATCAATCACCGGCACTGGGATGTCAGGGCCAACTTTATCCGGGCCATGGTCGAATTGGAGGGGCCGGCCTGTAGAAAATTTCTGGAAGATCGCCTGCTGGTGGAAGGTGAGGAACTGGTCCGCCAACTGTTGCAGGATTTTCTCCAAGAGTTGACCCAGACTCGGGGGTGAGGTAGAAATGCTTTTTTTCAACCCCGAAATCCCCATGAACGATGAAGAGTTCCGCTTGCTGCGGGACCTGGTGTACCAGCACTGCGGACTTCATTTCACGCCCGATTCCAAGTACCTGCTGGAAAGGCGGTTGGGAAAACGGCTGCAGCAGCATCGACTCAAGTCGTTCAAGGATTACTATTATCTGCTGCGGTACAACAAGGACCGTGACCAGGAGTTGACCGAGGTGGTCAATGCATTGACCACCAACGAAACCTATTTTTTCCGCGAAGATTTTCAGCTGAGAACCTTCAGCGAGGAAATCATTCCCGAAATCCGCGAGCGCAAGGAACGAAACGGCGACCGGAGTCTGCGAATCTGGAGCGCCGGCTGCTCTTCCGGCGAGGAGCCGTACACTCTGGCCATGCTGCTGCTCGAAGAACCTTCCCTGCGGGACTGGAAGATCGAAATCATCGGCACGGATATCAGCCAACGGGTGCTGCAGATCGCCCGGAAAGGGCTCTATGGTGCCAGCTCCTTTCGCAGCACCAAGCCCGATTACCAGAGACGTTATTTTTCCGAAACGGAAGGCAAGTTCCGGATTTCAGATCGGGTGAGGGACCTGGTGTCCATCAGCTATCTCAACCTGTTCGATTCGGCGCGGGTCGCCCTGTTGGGTAAAATGGATGTGGTCTTCTGCCGCAACGTGATCATCTATTTCGATCTGGCCGCCAAGCGCAGGGTAATCGAGAGCTTTTACCATCGGCTGCGACCCGAGGGGTACCTGTTGCTCGGTCACTCGGAATCTTTGATGAATATTTCCAACGCATTTGCCCTGAGGCATTTTACCCACGACATGGTGTATCAGAGGCCTTCGCTGTCCGAATGCCCGGAAGGGGTGTCATGACCTCGCCGCTGCGAATACTGGTTATTGACGATTCTGCGTTCAACCGCAGGACTATTGCCAAAATGCTCGAGGCCATCCCCGGCGTGGAGGTGGTCGGGGATGCCTGCGACGGCGAAGAAGGGCTGCGCAAGGTTTTCGACCTGCAGCCCGACCTGGTCACCCTCGATCTGGCCATGCCTCGCATGGACGGGTTCGGCTTTCTGCGGATTGTCATGGAGCAGCGCCCGACGCCGGTCATCGTCGTTTCGGCACTGGCGGAGGATGAAAACGTATTCAAGGCACTCGAGTTGGGCGCCGTCGAATTCATACCCAAGCCTTCCGCCAGGGTTTCCCCCGAGCTCGTCAAGATCCGCGAGGATCTTGTGCAGAAGGTTCTCCAGGTGGCGCGAACCGATTTGCGCAAGGTGCTCACGCGCACCATGGTCAAGCCACCCTGCAGTGCCGGCACCCGGTTAGCCAACAGCAGTGCCCGCCAGGCCATTTCCCATGTGGTGATCGGGGCCTCGACGGGAGGGCCGCCGGCGCTCCAGGCGATCTTTTCCGCGATCCAGGAACCGGTGCCCATCGCCTTTGCCGTGTCCCAGCATATGCCGCCGGTCTTCACCCGCGCCTTTGCCGAGCGGCTCAACAAGTACAGCCATCTCGAAATCGCCGAAGCCAAATCGGGCGACCTGCTGCTGCCTGGTCGCGTGCTGGTTGCGCCTGGGGGCAGGAACCTGGTTTTTACCCGGGTCGGAGATGAGGTGTCGGTGCAGGTCGTCGAACCCAGGGAGGGGCAGCGCTACGTTCCCTCGGTGGATGCCATGTTCACATCCGCCGCTGAGGTTTTCGGGGCTGACCTGCTTGGCGTGGTCCTGACCGGCATGGGCAACGACGGGGCCCAGGGGGTCCTGGACATCAAGAAGGCAGGCGGCCAGGCGTTGGCCGAGGCCGAGGAGACCAGCGTCGTGTTCGGCATGCCCAAAGAGGCGATCGCCACCGGCAAAGTGGACAAGGTGGTGCCCTTGCCGCTGATTTGCAGCGAAATTCTGCGCCGCTGTTACAACTGATTCCAGCAGACAGATATACCACGGGAGATGAGGGATGACCGAACGGGATGACGACCGCTCGATAGTGAAACGCGCCGAAGAGTTTCTCCAGGCGTTCAAGAAGGGGGCCGAGTTCACCCAGGAGTTGCTCAAGGAGAACGAACGGCTGCGTTTCCAACTGCTGGAGCTCAAGGAGTCCCTGAGGGGCCCGGAAAAATCGTACCCCTCGGATAGCCAGGACCCTGAGAAAGATCATCTCAGGCGTAAGGTAAGGGACCTTGAACAGGAAAGAGTGGAAATTCTCGACCGGATCAGGCAGGTCGAAAAGGAAAATCTCGATTTCGCCAACCGATATGTCGAGATCGAAGCTGAGAACAATAAACTCGCCAACCTCTACATAGCCTCCTACCAGTTGCATTCGACCCTGGATTTTCGTGAAGTCCTGCAGATCATCATGGAAATCATCATTAATTTGATCGGTGGGGAAGAATTCGGCATTCTTCTGCTTGACGAGAAAGCCAAAAAACTGCAGGCCGTTGCCAGCGAGGGGATCGCCACGGGAGATTTTCCGATAGTCCCCATGGGCAAGGGAATCATCGGTCAGGCAGCCCAAACCGGGGAAAACTATTTCATCGAGGAGATAGCCGGTTACAGCCGGGAACTTTCCCGGCCCATGGTTTGCATCCCGCTGAAGATCAAAGAGCAGGTCATTGGCGTCATTGTCATTTATAAACTACTGGTGCAGAAGGACCATTTCGCCGAGGTGGACTACGAGTTGTTCACGCTGCTTGCCGGCCACGCCGCGACTGCTATTTTCTCGTCCAAGTTGTATTCCGAATCCGAGAGAAAACTTTCAACCATGCAGGGATTCATTGAGCTGCTGACCAAATAGCCCTGGAGGGGGAGGTTCTTCGTGTCCGCGAAAAATTTCAAGCTTCTTATCGTCGAAGATTCGCCGACCATGCGTCAGTTGATTGTCTTTGCCCTGAAGCGGGTAAGGGAATTTACGATTGTCGAGGCCTCGGACGGAGTTGACGGGCTGAAGAAAATTGCTGGCAACCGCTTCGACCTTATCCTGACCGATATCAATATGCCCATCATGGATGGGCTGAAACTGGTCAGCTTGGTGCGTAATGATCCCGCCAACAAGGATGTTCCCATCATCATCATCACCACCGAAGGTGCCCAGGAGGACAGAGAACGGGCCATGGCCCTGGGAGCCAATGAATATCTCACCAAACCGATCCAGCCGACCCGGGTTCTCGAAGCCGTGAAAAGGCTTCTAAAGGTATAGAACCCGACCGGGTTGCCGAGGCAATGTTGGATTCCCTCGTTGTTGCCGAAAATTTTGCCGACCCTCGTCCGAGGGTTGACTTTTCCCTGTGAAATCTTGTTAAATAGCGTGCCCGAGTCGCAAAACCACTGAATTGCCGCAGCGGGACCTGCTGGTTCGCGCGGCATTTAAACCTTCAAGGAGGAACCTTTGGCCAAAGAAGAAGCGATCGAAGTCGAGGGCGAGGTAATCGAACCTCTGCCCAATGCCATGTTCAGGGTCAAGCTCGATAATGGCCACGTTGTACTGGCGCACATTTCCGGGAAGATGCGCAAGTTTTATATCCGTATTCTTCCGGGGGACCGGGTCACCGTCGAGTTGTCGCCTTACGACCTGACCAGGGGCCGCATTACCTACCGGGAGAAATAGGTCCGCCGGAAGGTCCATAACCCGGGCCGGGAGGATGAGGAGCGGCGGCGAGGGTGCGTCCCCGGACCGCCGGCGGGAAGACCCTCGTGCCCCAGTTGTTGCTGCATACCGGCTCAGGCCGGTTTTCCTGTTTGTAACCAGCAGGCCTCATGGCTGCGGAGGATTCATGGAAGAGCGCTATAATCCAAAGTCGGTGGAATCCACCTGGCAAAGTTTCTGGCAGAAAAACAAGTCCTTCAAGGTCTGCGAAGACCCCACCCGGAAAAAATACTATCTTTTGGAGATGTTCCCCTATCCCTCCGGGCGCATTCACATGGGACATGTCAGAAATTATTCCATCGGCGATGTGGTGGCGCGCTTCAAGCGGATGCAGGGTTTTAACGTGCTGCACCCGATGGGGTGGGACGCTTTCGGCATGCCCGCTGAGAACGCGGCGATCCAGCACGGCACGCACCCGGCCAAGTGGACCTATGAAAATATCGACAATATGCGCTCCCAGCTCAAGAAAATGGGCCTTTCCTACGACTGGGACCGCGAATTCGCCACCTGTGATGTGGACTACTATAAATGGGAACAACTGGTCTTTCTGAAAATGTTCGAGCGGGGGCTGGCCTACAAGAAAACCAGTGCCGTCAACTGGTGCCCCGACTGCCAGACCGTCTTGGCCAACGAACAGGTCGAAGACGGCTGCTGCTGGCGCTGCGACAGCGAGGTTGAAGCCAAGGAACTGGACCAGTGGTTCTTTAAAATCACCGAGTATGCGCAGGAACTGCTCGACTGGACCGAGCACCTCGAGGGGTGGCCCGAGCCGGTGCTGACCATGCAGCGCAATTGGATCGGTCGCAGTACGGGATGCGAGATCGAGTTTCCCATCGAACACAGCGTCAACAAGATCCGGGTGTTCACCACCAGGCCGGACACCCTGTTCGGCGCCACTTTCATGAGCCTGGCGCCTGAGCACCCCATGGCCATGGAGCTGGTAACCGAGGGGCAACGCGCTGAGGTCGAGGCGTTCATCGCCAAAGTCAGGCGGCAGGACAAGGCCCGGCGTACCAGCGATGATTTCGAAAAAGAGGGCGTGTTCACCGGAACCTGCTGCATCAATCCGCTTACCCGGCAGAAAATGCCCGTGTACCTGGCCAATTTCGTGCTGATGGAATACGGGACCGGCGCGGTCATGGCCGTCCCCACCCACGACCAGCGGGATTTCGAATTCGCCGGGAAATACCGGCTGCCCCTGAGCGTGGTCATCCAGCCCGAGGGGCAGACCCTGAGCCCGGAAACCATGACCGAGGCCTGGACCGGTCCCGGCCGCCTGGTCAACTCGGGACAGTTTGACGGCCTGGAAAACGAGACGGCCAAGGAAAAGATCGCCGAGTTCCTGGAAGTGGAGGGCATCGGCAGAAAGACCATCAACTACCGCCTGCGCGACTGGGGGGTCTCCCGGCAGCGCTACTGGGGTACGCCGATCCCCATCATTTACTGCGACGTCTGCGGGACGGTCCCCGTCCCCGAAAAAGATTTGCCGGTGGTGTTGCCGACCGACGTCGAATTTACCGGCGAGGGGGGCTCGCCCCTGGCAAAAAACCAATCCTTCTTGACCGTCACCTGCCCCCAGTGCGGCGAGGCGGCCAGGCGCGAGACCGACACCTTCGACACCTTTGTCGAGAGTTCCTGGTACTTTGCCCGCTACGCCTGCCCCGATTTCCCCTCCGGGCCGATCGACCGCCAGGCCGTTGAATACTGGCTGCCTGTCGACCAGTATATCGGCGGCATCGAGCATGCGGTCATGCATCTGCTTTATGCCCGGTTCTTCACCAAGGTGTTGCGCGACCTGGGGATGATGCAGGTGGACGAACCCTTCACCAACCTGCTCACCCAGGGCATGGTCTGCAAGGAAACCTGGTCCTGCCCGAAGCACGGCTGGCTCTTTCCCGAGGAACTCGTCGACGGCCGCTGCGTGAAATGCCAGAGCGAGGCCAAGGTCGGCCGCACCGAGAAGATGAGCAAATCGAAAAAGAACGTCATCGACCCCGACGGGCTGATCGATCGTTACGGGGCGGACACCGCCAGGTTGTTTTCGCTGTTTGCCGCCCCCCCGGAGAAGGATCTCGAGTGGAACGAGCAGGGGGTGGAGGGCTGCTACCGTTTCCTGCACCGCGTCTGGCGGGCGGTCTATGATAATCTCGAGTTGATGCAGGGCCCCCAGGAGCATCCAGGTTCCGAGGGGGAGGCCCGCACCCTGCGCCGGATTACTCACCGGACCATAAAAAAAGTCACCGAGGATATCGATGGCCGCTTCCACTTCAACACCGCCATCGCCGCGGTCATGGAGCTTGTGAACGCCATCTACGCTTTCGAGGCCAAACGGGAAAACCCCGCGGTGCTGCGCGAATCTCTCGAAGCTGTGGTCCGGCTTTTGGCCCCCTTCGTGCCCCATATCGCGGAGGAGCTCTGGGCCCGGCTGGGGCACCAGGAGGATTTGCTGCTGGCCGGTTGGCCCAGCTGGGACGAGGCGGCGCTGGTCGAGGATGAAAAACTGATCGTGGTCCAGGTCAACGGCAAGGTTCGGGGAAAGGTGACCGTGCCTGCCGGTGCCGACGAAGCCGCCGTCCGTGAAGCTGCGCTTGGCGACCCCAACGTCGCACGCTTTCTTGAAGGCAAGAGCGTCCGCAAGGTGGTCGTGGTCCCGGGGCGCCTGGTCAACGTGGTGGCAGGGTGATCCGCTTCTGGCTTATCGTGCTGGGCCTTGCCCTGCTGCTGGCGGCGGGTGGCTGCGGGTATCATCCGCCTGGCAGGGGAGAGGGGCAGGGGGCCCTCGCCGCAGTGGGAAAGCTGCGCATCGAGCCTTTTGTCAACCCCGGGTCTGAGCCGTTTCTCGAGGTCAGTTTCACCAATGCGCTGGTAAGCGAGTTCTCCAGGCGCGGTGGTTTTCGTGTGGTGGAGGCGCTCGAGGAGGCCGACGCGGTCCTGTCCGGGGCGGTGACCAGTTACCGGACCGACGCCATCTCCTACGACCAGGACGACAACATCCTCGAATTTCGTTCGAGCATGAGTGTAAACGCCTTGTTGCGGCGCTCTGCCGACGATCGGGTGCTTTGGAAAGGGCTCGTTTCCTGGGCCCAGGAATACCCGGCCGGCCTCGAAAAGAACATCCAGGAGGACAACGAGGCCGCGGCCATCGCCCTGATCAGCAGGCGACTCGCCGAAGAGCTCTATTTCAGGCTTAGCGATGACTTCTGACCCTGGCTGCCGGGTTGAGGTGGAATGACTCCGACAGAGCTTAAACGTGCCATCCAGGCAAGAAAGATCCCCGAACTGCTGTTCCTCTACGGTGAGGAGGGGTTCTATCTGGACAAGGCCGTGCAGACTATCCGCGAGGCGCTGGTCGCGGCCGATACCAGGGATTTCAATTTCAGCCTTTATCACGGCAAGACCCTGCAGGCCGAAGCGGTTCTCGACACCGCTCGCACCTTGCCGGTGCTGGCAAGCCACCGCCTGGTGCTGATCAAGGATGCCCAGGAGATCCCTGCCGCCCAGCTCGAAGCCTTCATCCCCTACCTGAAAGACCCCGTCGCCGAAACCTGTCTTACCTTTGTCGGCGACAAGATCGACGGGCGCAAGAAATTCTTCCAGGAGTTCAAGAAGCACGGGGCGCTGGTCGAATTCAAGAAGTTATACGAAAACCAGATCCCGGCCTTCGTTCAGGAACAGGCACGGGAGCGGCAGCGCAGTTTTACCGAGGATGCCCTGGCCCTGTTCTGCCGGCGGGTGGGGAGCAACCTGCAGGAGGTCCACGGCGAACTCGGCAAGCTTTTCGACTACCTCGGCGCCAAGACCCTGGTCGATACGGCCGACGTCGCCGCCATCGTCTCCGATACCAGAGTGGACAGCATTTTTGATCTGACCAACGTCCTCGGCAGGAGGGACGCGGCCGAGGGGCTGCGCCTGCTGGGGCGCCTGCTGGACGAAGGGGTGGCGCCGCTGCTGATTCTTAACATGATGGTCCGGCATTTTCGCCAGCTCTGGAAAACCCGGGAGCTGGTTGAGCAGGGCGTGCCCCACAGGGATTTGGCCCGTCGCGTCGGGGTCAATCCCTACTTCATCGATGGGCTGGTCCGCCAGTGTAAAAGCTTCGGACCCCGGCAATACCCGGTGTTTTTCGATATTTTTCTCGCCGCCGACCTGGCACTCAAGTCCAGTGGCGCCCATCCATCGGCGGTCCTGGAGAACCTGGTTCTCACCATTGCGGCTCATCGGGACGCGGCTGCGGGGAGAGAATAAAAAAGGGGCCCTGAACGGGCCCCTTTTAAATTGGCAAAGCTGGGTTACTACTGGATGACGTTGACCAGTTTGGTCAGGCGGGAAATCTTGCGGCTGGCGGTGGCTTTATGAATCACGCCTTTGGTGGCAGCCTTGTCGATAAACGGGATAGCTTTTTCCAGGGCGGTTTTCGCCGCTGCCTGGTCGCCGCCGGAAACGGCCTCGCGAACCTGCTTGACATAAGTCCGCATGGTGGAGCGGATGTGGGTGTTTCTGGCGTTGCGGACCGCGTTCTGCTTGTTGCGTTTAAGCGCTGACTTGTGATTGGCCAAGGTTCTTTCCTCCGAAACAGGGATGAAAATTTTTTTTGTAATTGTTTGCAGCGCTAGATTTATATCACCGGCTGATGGCCTCGTCAAGTTAAAAATACTCCAATCGAAATTGGAATGATCAATGGCATCAGTAACTTATTTACTCGCAATGGGGAATTAAATAAAAATAATCCACTGTTGGGGGATTTTCTGAAGGGTTGGCGGTCGGCGCGCTGCCGATCCTGACTGTTATTTCCGCCCGGGGAGGGCAGGGCTGCAGGTATGTCGGAAAAAAAACAGATAACGCGGGCTACCGGCGTCATGGGGTTAGCCACCAGCATGAGCCGGGTCGCCGGACTGATCAGGGATATGGTGGTTGCCGGGATGTTCGGCGCCGGTTTTGCCACCGATGCCTTCTTCATGGCCTTCACCATTCCCAATCTGCTGCGGAGGTTTTTCGCCGAAGGCTCTTTGACCGCCGCCTTTGTGCCGACCTTCGCCGATGTTCAACATCGACAGGGGGAAGAGGAAGCCGCGCGGGTGGCCAATATCTGCTGGACGCTGTTGTTTCTGGTCCTGGGCGCCGTGGTGGTGGTCGGCGTGCTCTGCTCGCCGCTGATCGTAAGGGCCATCGGCTTCGGCTTCGGCGCCGTCGAGGGCAAGCTTGCCCTGACCGATCTGCTGAACCGCGTCATGTTCCCGTACATCTTTTTCGTCAGTCTGCTGGCCCTGTTGACCGGGGTGCTCAACGTAAAGGGGCATTATTTCTATCCCGCGGTCTCGCCATTGCTGCTCAATCTGGCGATGATTTTCTGTGCGATTTTCCTGCGTGACTATTTCGAGGTACCGATCATGGCCCTGGCCGTCGGCGTTCTGGTCGGCGGGGTGGTGCAACTGGTCATGCAGTATCCCGTGCTGCGGAGGATGGGGGTTCATCTGCGGGCGGATTTTCATTTCCGGCATCCGGCCGTCGTCCGGGTCAGCCGGTTGATGCTGCCGGGGCTCGCCGGGGTGGCCATTTACCAGGTCAACGCCGTGGTGACCAAGCTGCTGGCCTCTTTTCTGCCCGAAGGGAGCGTTTCCTATCTTTATTACAGCCAGCGCCTGTTCGAGTTCCCTCAGGGCATCTTCATTGTGGCGCTGGCCCAGGCGGTGCTGCCGTCCATGAGTCGCCAGGCTTCCCTCGGTGACCATGAAGGCCTCAAGGACTCTTTTCGCTTCGCCCTGTCGATCATCATTCTGATCACTCTTCCGGCGGCCGTCGGTCTGGTTTTCTGTGCCGTCCCGGTTTACAGCCTGTTCTTCATGAAAGGGGCATTCGGCTACGAAGAGGTCAGGCAGACCGCCCTGGCGCTTGCCGCCTACGCTCCGGGTCTGTTGTTCCTCGGGGTCAGCCGGGTGGTGGTGCCGGCCTTCTATGCCTTGAAGGACACTCGCTCGCCGGTTCTGATCTCCTTCTTCACTTTTCTGGTCAACGCAGGGCTTGGGCTGGCCTTGATGGGGCCTTTGCAGCATGTCGGGCTGGCACTGGCGTTGACCCTGTCCTCCCTGTTCAACGCGGTAGCTCTTTTGGTAGCCCTTCGCCGGAAACTCGGGCTGCTGGGTTTGAGGGCGGTCTACCTGACCCTGCTTAAAATCCTGTTGCCTACCGCCGCCATGGGGCTGGTCGTGTGGTTCACGCTGTCCTTCGGCCCCTGGGCCGAGGCGGGAAGGGGCGCATTCAAGGCCGCGCTTTTGGCGGCGGGCATTGGCGCCGGGGCTCTGGTATACTGGGGCGGGTGCCTGCTGATGCGCGTTGGCGAGGCCCAGGAGGTTTTTTCGATGCTGCGGCGAAAAGTCGCGAGGTGAAACGGTGAACAGGAAAGTCGAGGTCGACGGCGCCAGGTGTCGCCTCTGGTTTTCGCCGGTGGGCTGGCTGGGCCTGGCGGCGGGCAGGGCGGGGCTGGTGGAGGTTTTCTTCCATCGCCAGAAGCAGCAGGTGCTGGCGCATCTGCGGCAAGCTTACCCTGATGCCCTGCTGCAGGACAATGCGCTGCTCGAGCTGGCCATAGCCCAACTGGCCGGCTATTTCGGGGGGCGCTCCAGGAGTTTCGACCTGCCCCTGGATTTTCGGGGGCTGAGCCCCTTTGCGGTTCGTGTCCTGCAAGCCCTGCGCGAGGTCCCCTTCGGCCAGACTCTGAGTTATGCCGAGCTTGCCTCCCTGGCCGGCAGCCCTCGGGCGGCGCGAGCCGTAGGCGGAGTCATGGCCCGCAACCCTTTTCCGATCATTGTTCCCTGCCACCGGGTGCTTGGCAGCGCAGGCAAGATGGTCGGCTACTCGGGCGGGGCTGGCATCGCCTCAAAAGAGCAATTGCTCAGGTTCGAACAATCGGGAGGTGAGACCTGAAACCTGAAGCCTGAAACAAAACCGGCAAAAATTGATCTGCAAAACAAAGTGCTTGACATCTCTCGGGGTCTTTTGATAAATGTTGTCGGCGTTTCGGTTGTAGGCACGTAGCTCAGTGGGAGAGCACTACCTTGACACGGTAGGGGTCGGCGGTTCAATCCCGCCCGTGCCTACCATTTAAATCGCGACAACCGTCAGCAGAAGAATGAGGCATCCCCGGATGCCTCTTTTCATTCGCGGAGAGCAGTATGGACCAGGTTCATGTGACATTGCCGGATGGATCTCGCAGGGAGTTTCCCGTGGGGAGCACCCCGCTCGACGTGGCCCGCTCCATTGGCGAGAGGCTGGCCAGGGATACCGTTGCCGCCAAGGTCGACGGACGCCTGGTCGACGCCAACACCCCTCTCAACGTCGATTCGAAGCTCGAGCTTGTCACTCTTGGTACGCCGCTCGGCCTCGAGGTCTACCGGCATTCGGCCGCCCACTTGATGGCCCATGCGGTCAAGTCTCTCTACGGTGACCAGGTCCAGGTGACCATCGGTCCGGCCATCGAGACTGGTTTCTATTACGATTTCTTCAGCGAAAAGCACACCTTCACTCCCGAAGAGTTCGACAGCATCGAACAAAAAATGAGTGAGCTCGCCGAACAGGACCTGCCCATCGTCCGCGAGGAGATGAGCCGGGACAGCGCCATCCAGCTGTTCAGGGACATGGGTGAGGCTTTCAAGGTCCAGTTGATCGAGGACCTTCCCAACGAAACCGTCTCCCTCTATCGGCAGGGAGATTTTGTCGATCTCTGCCGCGGTCCGCATCTGCCCAGCACACGGCATCTCAAGGCCTTCAAGCTGATCAGCGTGGCCGGGGCCTACTGGCGGGGCGATGAGCGCAATGCCATGCTGCAGCGCATCTACGCCACCGCCTTTCCGGACAAAAAAGAGCTTCGGGCCTATCTGCTCAGGCTCGAAGAGGCCAAAAAGCGCGACCATCGCCGCCTCGGGCGCGAACTCGACCTGTTCTCGTTCAATGAGGAAGCCGGGCCGGGCCTGGTAATCTGGCATCCCAAAGGGGCTTTGCTGCGTACCCTGCTCGAGGATTTCGAGCGCCGCGAGCACCTCAAGCGCGGCTACGATATCGTCATGGGGCCGCAGATCCTGCGCACCGACCTCTGGAAGACTTCCGGGCATTACGAAAACTACCGGGAAAACATGTACTTCACCGAGGTCGAAGGACAGAGCTTCGGCATCAAGCCGATGAACTGCCTGGCCCATATGCTCATCTATAAGTCGCAGATGCGCTCCTATCGGGATCTTCCCCTGCGGTACTTCGAGTTGGGTACGGTGCATCGGCATGAAAAGTCCGGCGTGCTGCATGGCCTGCTGCGGGTGCGCGGCTTTACCCAGGATGATGCCCATATTCTCTGCATGCCCGAACAGCTCGACGCCGAGATCAAGGGAGTGCTGCGTTTTGTCCAGGACGTCATGGGGATCTTCGGCTTCGAATACGAAATGGAGATTTCCACCCGCCCGGAGAAGTCCATCGGCAGCGACGCCGACTGGGAGCGTGCCACCGGTGCCCTGATGAGCGCCCTGAACGACTCGGGGCTCCCCTATGAAATCAACGAGGGGGACGGCGCCTTTTACGGGCCGAAGATCGATATCAAGCTGAAGGACGCGCTTGACAGAAGGTGGCAATGTGCTACAATCCAGTGCGATTTTACCCTGCCCGAGCGTTTTGATCTCACCTACGTAGGGCGTGACGGGGAGCGGCACCGTCCGGTCATGGTGCATCGAGTGATCCTCGGGGCCATTGAGCGCTTTGTCGGGGTGCTGATCGAGCATTTCGCAGGCAACTTCCCGCTCTGGCTCTCGCCCGTGCAAGCCGTCGTGGTAAACGTGACGGACAATCAGGCCGAGTACGCAGAAAAGGTTTACAGCGCGCTGCGGGCCGAGGGTGTTCGTGTGCAGAAGGACCTCCGCAATGAGAAACTCGGATTCAAGATCCGCGAGGCTCAGGTGGAAAAGGTCCCGTATATGCTTGTTGTCGGGGACAAGGAAATGGCCGACGGGACGGTGGCCCCGCGCTTCCGCAACGGCAAGACCCTTGACCCAATGACGCCTGCCGAGTTCGTCCGCTTCGTTCAGGAAGAGTGCAGGCAATACCACTAGGAGGTGGCACCATAGCTAAGCAAGAGACCAACGTCAATCGCGCCATTCGCGCCCGGGAAGTTCGCGTCATCGACGACGAGGGCGGGCAGCTTGGCATCCTGCGTCTGGAGGACGCGCTGGCTGCCGCGGCTGAACGCGGCCTCGACCTGGTGGAAGTCTCCCCGGGGGCAACGCCTCCGGTATGCCGGATCATGGACTATGGCAAGTACAAGTACATGGCCAGCAAGCGTGCCGCGGAGGCCCGGAAAAAGACAGCCAAGGTCGAATTGAAGGAAGTCAAGATGCGCCCGAAGACCGAGGAGCATGACTTCCAGTTCAAGGTCAAGCACGCTCGGCGCTTCCTCGAGGAAGGGAACAAGGTTAAGGTCACCGTCATGTTCCGCGGCCGCGAAGTCACTCACCCCGAGTTCGGCAGGAACCTGCTCGAAAAGGTCGCCGAAGAGGTCAAGGACCTCGGCCAGGTCGAATCGATGCCCCGCATGCAGGGCCGGTTCATGCACATGGTGATTGCCCCCAGTAAGAAATAGACCGTTGCGGCCGTGCGGGAATTCCCGCCGAGTCGAAAACGAAATCAAATAACCACCCGGAAGGAGATGGGTCATGCCCAAAATCAAAACCAACCGCGGCGCTGCAAAGCGTTTCCGCAAGACCGGAACCGGCAAAATCCGCCGCAACAAGGCTTTTACCAGCCACATTCTGACCAAGAAGAGCACCAAGCGCAAGCGCGACCTGCGCCAGTCCACCGTCGTCGATGCGCGCGATCACAAGAATATCAGCCGGTTGATCCCCTATCTCTAGGGCGAGAGTTCCGGCTCGGCTTTAAGTCCGTGAACTGAGGGGACACTTGTCTCCCCCTTCAGATCCGGCAACGGCAGTGATGCCGTTTATTTTGAACACAGAAGGAGCAAAAAATGCCGAGAGCAAAACGTGGAGTAAAAGCGAGACGCAGACGCAACAAGGTTCTAAAGCTCGCCAAAGGTTATCGTGGGGCGCGCAGCAAACTGTTTCGCAGCGCCACCGAGGCCGTCGACAGAGCGCTGAATTACGCGTTCCGCGATCGCCGGGTCAAAAAGCGGGATTTCCGGGCGCTGTGGATCGCGAGGATCAATGCAGCCGCCCGCGAAAACGGCCTCTCCTACAGCCGGTTGGTTTTCGGGCTGAAGCAGGCCGAAATCGGGCTGGATCGGAAAATCCTGGCACAGCTTGCGGTCACCGATCCCACCGGATTCAGTGCCATTGTCGCCAAGGCCAAGGCCCAGTTGCAGTGAGACTCTGAAAAAAAGAGATGAGGGCCTCCCTCATCTCTTTTTTTTTGCGGTGGACGGAGGGGCGGGACCGATTGGGCGGACCTGCCCCGATACTTCTCTACACCCGACTATCCCAACTCTCCCCGTGCCTCCAGGATCAATACCTGACAGCCCGACGTCCCGAATCCGGGCCATCCGCCCCCTGTTATTCGGGGAGGTTGGACATTGCCTCCGTCATGGCTTTGCGGGGATGGAAGTCAAACCATACACACCTGGGATTGCAAATGAAGCAACGACTTGAAGCGATGTTGCAGGACGCTCTGGCTGCCCTGGAAGCGGCAGGCAGTGAACCCGCGCTGCAGGAGATCAAGGTACGATTCCTTGGCAAAAAAGGGGAGCTGACCCGGATCATGAAGGAGATGGGCGCACTTTCCGCTGACGAGCGGCCGGTTGTCGGTGCGCTTGCCAACCGGGTCAAGGAGCAGATTGAATCCCTCTTTCAGACCCGGCTCGAGGTCGTTCAGGAAAGCGACCTGCGCCGCCGTCTTGAGGAAGAAAAGATCGATGTAACCCTGCCCGGGCGTCATGGGGCGCTGGGGTCGAAACATCCGATCACCCTGGTCGCCGAGCAGATAACCGAGATTTTCGCCTCTCTCGGGTTCGGGGTAGCCGAGGGGCCGGAAGTGGAGAAGGATTTCTACAATTTCGAAGCCCTCAACATCCCCAAGGATCATCCTGCCCGGGACATGCAGGACACCTTCTACGTTTCCGACGATGTGGTGCTGCGCACCCATACCTCGCCCGTGCAGATCCGCACCATGCTGCGCCAGGCGCCGCCGGTACGGGTGATCGCGCCCGGCACCGTCTATCGGCGCGACTCGGACCTCACCCACAGCCCCATGTTCCACCAGATTGAGGGCTTTCTGGTCGACCGCCACGTTACCTTCGGCGATCTCAAGGGCGTTCTGACCACCTTCGTGACCCAGTTTTTCGGCAAGGGGGTCGGGGTCCGCTTCCGGCCGTCCTTCTTTCCCTTCACCGAACCCAGCGCCGAAGTCGATATCCAGTGCGTCATCTGCGGAGGTTCCGGGTGCCGGGTGTGCAAGAATTCCGGCTGGCTGGAAATTCTCGGCAGCGGCATGATCGACCCCGAGGTCTTCAAATCCGTGAATTACGACCCCGAGGTCTACTCAGGTTTCGCTTTCGGGATGGGTCTGGAGAGAATTGCCATGCTGAAATACGGTGTCAATGACCTGCGTCTGTTCTTTGCCAACGACCTGCGGTTCCTGAAGCAGTTCTGAGCGGTTTTTCCCTTATAGAAGGGCAGTTGGCAACTATTTGATAACCAAGGATCTGAACCGATGATCGTTACCTATAACTGGCTCAAGGAATTTGTTGATTTCGATCTCAGCCCCGAGGAGCTTTCCCATCGGCTGACCATGGCTGGGCTCGAGGTCGACGCCATGGAAAAGCTCGGGGACGGGCTCGACAGCGTTATCGTTGCCAGGCTCGCCGCCGTCGACAGCCATCCCGATGCGGACCGGCTGACCGTCTGCCGCGTTGAGACCGGCACCGATACCGTGCAGGTGGTCTGTGGCGCAAAAAACCACAGGGCCGGGGATTTGGTGGCCTTCGCCCAGGTCGGTTCGGTTCTTCCCGGCGACTTTAAGATCAAGAAATCCAAGATTCGCGGCCAGGAGTCCATGGGTATGCTCTGCTCCGAAAAGGAGTTGGGTCTCGCCGAGGAATCGGAAGGAATCATGATCCTGCCGCCGGGCCTTGCCCTCGGTAAGCCGGTGATGGCCGCGCTCGGCCTGAAGGACGTGCGCTACGAAATCGGCCTGACTCCCAATCGCCCGGATTGCCTGAGCGTGGTGGGCGTTGCCCGGGAGGTGGCGGCCATGGTCGGCGCCCCCCTTGGCCTGCCCAAATTCGAGCTGGTGGAGAACGGCGACGACATCCGCGGGCAGAGCTCCGTGACGGTGGACGAACCCGGTCTCTGTCCGCGTTATTCCGCCCGGTTGATCCGGGGAGTCAAGATCGGACCCTCGCCGGAATGGATGGTTCGCAAACTGCAGACCGTGGGGATGCGTTCCATCAACAACGTGGTGGATGTGACCAATTTCGTGCTCATGGAGTTGGGCCATCCGCTGCATGCCTTCGATTACAACCTGCTGCGCGGAGGACGGATAGTCGTTCGTCGGGCCGGGGAGGGGGAGGCATTCACTACCCTGGACGACAAGCAGCACGTGCTGGAAGCGGGTGACCTGACCATCTGCGACGCCGAGGGCCCGGTCGCCCTGGCCGGGATCATGGGGGGGCAGAATTCCGAAGTTCAGCCCGACTCGGTCGATATCCTGCTCGAAGCCGCCTATTTCAATCCTGCGACCATCCGGAGAACCAGCAAAAGACTGGGGATCCATACCGAATCTTCTCACCGCTTCGAGCGCGGGGCCGACGTCAACATGGCCCGGGTTGCGCTGGACCGCGCCGCGGCGTTGATCGCCGAGCTGGCCGGGGGGACCATTGCCCGGGGGGCCATCGACGTCTATCCCAGCGTGTTGGCGGAGCGCCGCTTGACCATCACCGCCAGAAAGGCCAGTGAGGTGCTCGGCCTTAAGATCGACGCCCTGGACATCAAGCAGATGCTGCGCTCTATCGGGTTGGGCTGCGAACTGGCCATCGACCGCGAGGATGGTGCCCTGTACGTGACCGTCCCCTCCTTTCGCCCGGACCTGGAGCGGGAGATCGACCTGATCGAGGAAGTGGCGCGGCTCGGCGGCTACGACCGGATTCCGGTAACCATGCCCGTCGGACGCAGCCTCTGCCACCTGCTGCCTGAGCACCAGCGGCAGGTGAAATCCGCCCGTGACCACATGGTCAAAGTGGGTTTTTCCGAGGTCATCAATTATTCGTTCATCGCTCCCGCGGCGCTGGAACGGATCGGTCTCGACGGCCAGGACCCGCGACGGCAGATGGTTAAAATCCTCAACCCCTTGACCGAGGAACAGTCGGTCATGCGCACCACGCTGGTGCCGAGCGTTCTGGAAACCGTGGCCGGCAATCTCGCCTACCGCTCGCTCGATTTGCGCCTGGTCGAGGTGCGCCCGGTTTTCTGTGTCGATCCCCAGGAGGAACTTCCCCGGGAAAAGGCCCGCCTGGTAGCGGCCATGTGCGGCCGGCGCGAACCCGAGGGGTGGGCCCAAAACGGCCAGACGGTAGATTTCTACGATTTGAAAGGGGTCATCGAATCGCTGCTCGAACAATTCCGCGTCGGCAGCCTGGTCTTCGACAGCAGCCGCAGCGAACCCTTTTTGCACCCGGGCAAGTCCTGCACCCTGCGCGTTGGGGATAAAATCCTCGGCACCCTGGGGGAGGTGCATCCGCGGGTGCTGGGGAATTTTGAAATCGAATCCCCGGTCTACCTGGCCGACCTCGACCTGGAAATGGTATTTTCGCTGGCCCAGTCTCACCCCGGGTTCAGCCAGATTTCAAAATTTCCGGATGTTTATCGAGACACCGCGCTGCTCGTCGATGAAAGCGTAAGTGCCGCGGATCTGTTCGAGAAGATTCAGGGTGTCAAGAGCAAACATATTGAAAATGTTGTGCTTTTTGATGTCTACCGGGGCAAGGGGATCCCGGAGGGGAAAAAGAGCATGGCCATCCGGGTGCGCTATCGGTCCCTGGAGAAGACCTTTACCGACGAGGAAATTCAGGCCGCTCACGGCAGGATCGTGGCAACCCTCTGTCGCGAACTGAATGCGGAAATACGTTGAAAAACAGGTTGATAACTGTATTTTCCTGTGGTATAAAACCAGCAAATTCAAGGACCTGTGCACTACGGGAAGTGGAGGCTATATGACGAAGGCGGATCTTATCGAAAATGTGTACCTGAAAACCGGATTCTCCAAAAAGGAATCCGCCGAAATCGTTGAAACAGTCTTCGACCTGATGAAAGATAACCTCGAGAAGGGGGAAAAGATCAAGATCGCCGGTTTCGGCAATTTCGTGGTCAAGGACAAAGCCACCCGGCGTGGTCGCAATCCGCAGACCGGCGATGAAATCGAAATCAGTTCGCGGAAAATCCTCACCTTCAAGCCCAGTCAGGTCCTTAAGGCAGCTATCAACGGGGGGGAATAACCTTCCTCCCGTCCCGGCTCTGTGGCGTGGGGCATGGACATCGAGATTCCCGACAAGCTCTATTTCAAGATTGGCGAAGTAGCCGAACTTACCGGCATCAAGCCGCACGTTTTGCGCTACTGGGAATCGGAGTTCGGCGTTTTCCGGCCAGCCAAGAGCCAGAGCAAACAACGGCTTTACCGGCGCAAGGACATCGAGCTGGTTCTGTATCTCAAGGACTTGCTCTACCGGCAGGGTTTCACCATCGCTGGAGCCAGGAAAAAGCTCCGCGAAGACGGTCCAGTCAATATTTCCCAGATGAGTCTTCCCCTTGCGCAAACGCCCCAACAGCAGGCGTTGGCTGAGTTGCGGGAGGATCTGAAGCGACTCAGGGACTCTCTGTCCACTTCAGGCAAACCAGACTGACTCCCCCTCCACGGCAGGTTTAGTCGAGGAATACTTGCTGATACTGGTAACCAATGACGACGGGATCCTCTCTCCGGGCATCCAGGTTCTTGCCGAGAGACTGAATGATCTCGGCGAGGTGGTCGTGGTCGCCCCCGACCGGGAGCGCAGTGCCGTCGGCCACTCCCTGACCCTGCATTCCCCACTCAGGGCCGAAGAGGTCCGCCCCGGTTTCTTCGCCATCGACGGTACCCCCACCGACTGCGTAAACCTCGGGATCCACGGCCTGCTCTCCGTTCGACCCGACCTGGTGGTCTCCGGCATCAACCGCGGAGGGAACCTGGGCGACGACATTACCTACTCCGGAACCGTTGCCGCAGCTTTCGAAGCTACTTTGATGGGCGTCCCCGCCTTTGCCGTGTCGCTCGCCGGAGATTCCTTTAGCAAAGCCGATTTTCTCCCCGCTGCCGATTTCGCCCTCAGTTTGGGGCGCCTGGTCCAGGATCGCCAACTGCCGCCCGATACCTTTCTCAACGTCAATGTGCCTCCCGGCAGACCCGCAGGGGTGCGTTTGACCCGCCAGGGAAAGCGAGTCTACGGTGACGTCGTGGTGGAGAATATCGACCCGAGAGGACGCAAGTATTACTGGATCGGGGGGGGGGACCTGGGCTTCAAAGACATCGAGGGGACCGACTTCAGCGCCATCCAGGACCGCTGCATCTCCGTGACCCCCCTGCATCTCGATTTGACGAATTATCGTTCCTTCAGCCAGTTGGAAGGTTGGGGACTTGACCAGCTGAGGGCTTCCGCGCCGGACGCGGGCGGCGATGACTAACATGCTTGATTTTTCCATAGCGCGTCGGCAGATGGTCGAACGCCAGATCAAAGGTCGCGGAGTGAGCGATCCTCTGGTGATCAAGGCCATGCAGAGAATTCCCCGCCACCTGTTTGTCGAGGAGGCGCTGCAGAGTCAGGCCTACAGCGATTTTCCGCTGCCCATCGGGGAGAAACAGACCATCTCCCAGCCCTTCATGGTGGCCTTTATGACCCAGGCGTTGGCCTTGAAGGGGGGGGAGCGGGTCCTCGAAATCGGCACCGGATCCGGCTACCAGGCCGCGGTGCTCGACCAGATCGCCTCCCGCGTCTATTCGGTTGAGCGGTTTGCCTCCCTGGCCCGCCGGGCTCGCCGCATCCTCGACGGCATCGGGCAGAACAATATCAACATCAAGGTCACGGACGGAACCTTCGGTTGGGAGGAGGAGGCGCCCTTCGACGCCATCATCGTCACCGCCGGAGCCCCCTCGATCCCGACCAGGTATCTCGATCAGCTCGTGGTCGGGGGGCGCCTGGTCATTCCCGTCGGGGAATTTGGCAGCCAGATCCTCAAGCGGGTCACCCGCACCGCCGCCAAAGAGTATCACGAAGAGAATCTTCTCGATTGCCGCTTCGTTCCCCTGGTGGGCAAATTTGGCTGGGAGAAGGAATAGGTCGACCTATGCAACTGGTGCGGAGGCTCTACGACTGGGTTCTGCATTGGGCCGAAACCCCCTATGGGGTCCCGGCCCTTTTCCTGTTGGCGTTTGCCGAATCTTCCTTCTTCCCCATCCCCCCCGATGTCCTGCTGATCACCCTGTGCATCGCCCTGCCTGCCGGGGCCTTCCGTTTTGCCCTTATCGCCTCGGTCGGGTCGGTGCTCGGCGGGGTTGCAGGGTATGGGATCGGCTACAGCCTTTGGGGCGTGGTCGACAGCTACTTCTTCAATTATGTGCCGGGCTTCACCGAGGAGGTTTTCGCCAGGGTGCAGGGGCTGTTTTCGGCGTATGATTTTCTGACGGTTTTCACCGCCGGGTTTACCCCCATCCCCTACAAGGTGATCACCATTGGCGCCGGGGCCTTCAAGATCAACTTCCCCGTATTTATCCTCGCCTCCGCGGTCAGTCGGAGCCTGAGGTTTTACCTGGTGGGCTGGCTGATATACCGCTATGGGCCTGCGATACGCGAGTTCATCGAAAAATATTTCAACCTGCTGACGATCGTTTTCATGGTTCTGCTGGTCGGCGGGGTTCTGGTATTCAAATTCGTCTTCTGACTACGCAACGGCCGGGCCGGTTTGCGGCCGCCGGTTTTTGTCGAGGTTGACGAAACCGGGCGGTTTTCGCTAGGGTGGTCGGCGGAGGTCCGGGGGAATTCGAATCCAGTGGGGGAACATGGTGCTTCGATCATATAAAACCCTCCTGTTGCTTCCCTTGTTGTGGGGATGCGCGACGACGGAAGGGGTTTTTCACGAGGTTCACCAGGGGCAGACCCTTTATCGGATAAGCCGAGCCTATGGGGTTGACGAGAGGTACATCGCCCGCATCAACGGCATCGACGATCCGTCCCGCTTGCGTGTCGGGAGCAGGTTGTTCATCCCCGGTGCCAGCAGTGTCCTCCAGGTCCCGGCCACCGTGCCCCCGTCGACGGGAACCCCTGCGGCACCAGCCGGCGTGCCTCCGTCGGCATCGGCGCCATCCGGACCCGCAGGGTGGGTCAAGAGCCCATCCCCGGCCCCTGCAGCAGCGCCCAAACCGCAGCCCCCGGCTCCGCAGCGCACCGCTGCGCCACCGCCAACCGCTGTCAAGGGCAAGTTCATCTATCCCCTCAAAGGGAAAATCCTGCGGGGATTCGGGCAAAAAAACGGCGAGGTGAGCAAAGGGATCGAGATTGCCGCCGCGCCGGGGTCGGCCGTTCAGTCATCGGCGGCCGGGCAGGTCATCTACAGCGGCAACGGAGTCAAGGGTTTCGGCAACCTGATCATTCTCAAGCACGACGATTCCTTCTACACGGTTTACGGGTATAATCAGTCGAATCTGGTCAAGGCCGGGACGTTTGTCGGCCAGGGGCAGAAAATCGCTCTTTCGGGAAGGCCACCAAGCGGAGGGAACCCTCGGCTTCATTTTGAAATCCGCCATGGCAAACAGGCGGTCGACCCCATTTTTTACTTGCCTTGATTTCCCCTATCTCTTAGAATTTTTAAGGCTTTTTCACTTTTCCCCAGCTGGAGAACCAACTCGCAATGGACGAAACGATCTACGACTACGACGATATGGACCTCGATCGCGACGCCGCCGAAGAGGATGATAACCCTGAGGACTTCACCCCCTCCGAGGAGGACCAGGCCGAGGACGACGAAAAGGAAGAAGAGGAGCAGGAGCACCAGTACGACGACCATTCGGACGATGCCATCAAGCTCTATCTCAAGGAGATCCAGAAGACCAACCTGTTGACCGCCGAAGAGGAGCGGGAGCTTGCCCGGAGGATTTCCCAGGGGGACAAGTCCGCCCGCGACCGGATGATCGAATCCAACCTGCGGCTGGTGGTGAAAATCGCCAAGCGCTACATGAATCGCGGTCTGCCATTCCTCGATCTGATCGAGGAGGGGAACATGGGGCTCATCAAGGCGGTCGAACGGTTCAAGTTGAGCAAGGAGTGCCGTTTTTCCACCTACGCAACCTGGTGGATCCGCCAGTCCATCGAGCGGGCCCTGGTCAACCAGAGCCGCACCATCCGCCTGCCGGTGCATGTCTCGGATGACATCAACAAGCTGATCAAGATCAGCCGCGAACTGGTGCACAAATTCAACCGCGAACCCCAGGTAAACGAGCTGGCGGAAGCCATGGGAGTTCAACCGAGCTATGTCAGACGCCTCATGGTGCTGGTCAAGAAGACCTACTCCATCGAGCACCCCATGGGGGAGAACAACGATTACAGCCTCATGGATACCATCGAGGACCCCTCCGCCGTGGACCCCTCGACGCTTATCGAGGATCTCAACAAGTACGCGCACGTGGCCGAGTGGCTGGGAACGCTCAGCGAAAACGAGAGAGAGATCCTTACCCTGCGCTTTGGACTGGATGATCGCGAGCCCCAAACCCTCGACACCATCGGCCGTCGCTTTGGGGTGACTCGCGAACGCATCCGCCAGATCGAGGCGAAAAGTCTCGAAAAGCTCAGAAAAATCCGGGAAGAAAAAAGCGCTGTCGGAATCGCAGAGGCCCAGGGCGAAGACGATTGATCAGGCCGTGCCGCCTGAGAGCCTAAAGTAACGCCACCCAAGCCTATTCAGGAGTTGCTCGTGGAAGAGTTGAAAAATATCATCCGGGACATCCCCGACTTTCCCAAAAAGGGGATCGTGTTCAAGGACATCACCACCCTGCTGGCCGATGGGCGGAGTTTCCATCGCATGGTCGATCTTATCGCCCATCGCTACCTCGGGCAGAAAATCGACCAGGTTGTCGGCGTTGAGGCCCGCGGCTTCATCCTGGGTTCGGCCCTGGCCTACAAACTCGGTACCGGGGTGACCCTGGTGCGCAAGCCGGGGAAGTTGCCCTACAAGACCCGCCGCAAAACCTATGAGTTGGAATACGGCACCGACACGCTGGAGATCCACGAAGATGCCTTCAAGCCCGGAGCACGGGTGATCATCGCCGATGACCTGCTGGCCACCGGCGGGACCATGGCCGCCGTGCTCGACCTGGTGGAGGATCTCGGGGCCGAAGTCGTGGAATGCGCCTTCATGGCCGAACTCGAGTTTCTCGAAGGGCGTAAGCGCCTTCCGGAGGGGAAGGTCTACAGCCTGTTACAGTTCTGATTGTCGAGGTGGGGGAAAAAGGGCTTGCCAGTCGCGGGTCCGATCAGGTATAAAAGACACCCCTTGTGGCCTCGTAGCTCAGCAGGATAGAGCAACCGCCTCCTAAGCGGTAGGTCGTGCGTTCGAATCGCGCCGGGGCCGCCATTTGCAATACTCGAGGGCCTGCATCGAATTGATGCGGGCCCTTGTTTTTTACCTTCTGCCTTTGGCCGGCCCTACCAGGTCGTGCGCCGCTCCCGTCCCCGGTAAGGTTTGCTTTTCATCGCCCGGGTCGGGTCAAGCCCGGGGGTAATCCACCCTTCGGTCCTTTCGAACCTTGCCACCTGCTGCAGATTGATCAGGTGGTCCAGGTATTTCGGCGTAACCCTCTCCTGCTTACCGTTCTTAAAAAGCACCTTGATCAGCATGGCCGCAAATCTCCCATCTGGCGGGTTCCCGAACCAGGAAAAGCAAACCATAAAATCCCGAATTTTCAACTTGCAACTTGCTTGCATTCCGTGAAAATTGTGCCTAACTACTGGGTAGAGGTCTGGTCCTTTCCTGCTAAAGGAGCTGCCCATGCTTATCCGAATCATGTACCCCGATCGCGGCCAGGATATGGTCAAGCCCTTCCTGCTGAGCCAGCTGATTGACAAAAACCTGATCCGCAAATTCAAACGCTCGAGTGGTTGGGTCGACGTTCGTTGCGATCCCATCCGTGGACAAAGCAAACGGTTGTACCTCGGTCACGAGCGGCGGGCGCGGGAACAGTAGTTTCCTCGGTGGAAGTGGCAATCAGATGGCGTAGGTAAAACTGCGTGAAGCCCGCATCCCGCAACGATGCGGGCTTTGCCCGTTGTGGGGGACCGGTTCAGCGAATGTAGGCTTCGGTCACATAGCGCCTGAGCATGGCGTGGGTGTTGAAATAGTAGGCATTTTTACCGATAGCGTTTTTCATGGTTCGTATCCAGCCGGGCCGGTCGTCGTAATACAAGGGGAGGATCACCTGTTCCAGCTTGGAATAGAGGTCATTGACGTCCTCTTTCGAATCGTTGGCCGTCAAGGATGACTCGGTAGGAGGGGGGCCGATGGACCACCCGGTGACCCCTTCGATATGCCCCTCAATCCACCAGCCGTCGAGAATGCTGAAATTGGGTACGCCGTTCAGGGCTGCCTTCATCCCGCTGGTGCCTGAGGCCTCCAGGGGACGGATGGGGTTGTTCAGCCACAGGTCCACTCCGGGAATGAGGCGGTAGGCGACATCCATGTTGTAGTTTTCCAGGTAGACGGCCTTGACCTTTCCCCGCAATTGATCCATGTGCTTGAATATCTGCTGGATGACCTGCTTGCCGGGCACGTCGGAGGGGTGGGCCTTGCCCCCGAAAACCAGCTGCAACTTCCCTTCGCCGATCCGGGCGAGACGATCCGGGTCGCTGAAGATCAGATCCCCCCGCTTGTAGGTGGCCGAGCGCCTGGCGAAGCCGATGGTCAGGATTTCCGGGTCGAGCTTTACCCCGGTGGTTTCTTCGATGTACTGGAACAGGTAGGCCTTGGCCCCGGAGTGGGCTTCCCAGATCTCCTCGTCGGGAATATTGTCCACCCGCACCAGCAGTTCAGGTTCGTTGGCCCAACTCGGCAGGTATTGGTCGTACAGGGCGACGAAGTAGGGTGAGGCCCAGGTGAATGGGTGGATGCCGTTGGTGATGGCGTGGATTTCGAAACCCGGGAAAAGGGATTTGGAAATCTCCCCATGCTTCTTGGCGACGCCGTTGACGAAGCGGCTCAGGTTCATCGCCAGGACGGTCATGTTCAGCTCTTTCTGCCCGGCCAGCTCCTGCAGCAGGGGGAAGGGGACGGGTTCGCCCAGGACCCGCTTGACCAGGGGGTAGGGGAAGCGGTCGTGGCCCGCCTCCACCGGCGTGTGGGTGGTGAAGACGCACTGCTCCATGACCCGGCGGGTCTCCCAGGAGGCCCGTTCGTCCCAGGTGTCCTCCACCGGTAAACGGGCCTTGGCCAGCAACTCAAGGGTCAGCAGGCTCGCGTGCCCCTCATTCAGGTGGAATTTCTTGATGGTGAAGCCGAGTACGCTGAGCAGCCTGGCGCCGCCGATGCCGAGGACGATCTCCTGTTTCAGCCGGTATTCGAGGTCGCCACCGTAGAGCTGATCGGTTATCCGGCGGTCCTCCTCCATGTTCCCCGGGATATCGGTGTCCAGGAACAGCACCGGAACTTCACCGCCGGTCGGGCTTTTCACCCGGTACAGCCAGGCCTGGATTTTCACGTCCCGGTTCTCAATGGACACCAGGGTCTTGGCCGGCAGCAGCTCCATCCGCGACTCGGGCTTCCATTCGACGAAAAATTCCTGTTGCCAGCCATCGGTCGCGAGTTTCTGGCGGAAATAGCCCTTGCGGCTGGCCAGGGTGACGGCCACCATCGGCAGTTTGAGATCCGCCGCGCTTTTGATGGTATCTCCGGCGAGGATGCCGAGTCCGCCGCTGTAGGTGGGGATGTCGGTAGACAAACCTATCTCCATGGAGAAATAGGCGATTTTCGGTTCGTGGGTGAAGCTCTTCCAGTCGCTCATCTGACGGTGCTCCCTCCTTGGCAGGGGATCGGCCCGTGGCCTCTGGACGATTTCAATTATGATCGGTTTCTAAAGAATAGCAGGTAACCCTGCGAACGGTACCGCACCCGGCAATCTGCGGTCGGGCATACTTTGCTCTTGAAAATCAGGGGGATATGTGGGAGAGTAAGGGCTTGAAAAATGCCGGATTTTTCCCTCTTCAAGAGCCGAGGAGAAGCAGGGTTCATGTATCTTGATTTTTTTGGATTCAAGGAAAAACCCTTCACAATTACGCCTAATCCCCGCTTTATTTTCCTGAGCAAAAACCACAAGGAAGTCTTCGCCCACCTGCTCTACGGCATCCAGGATCATTGCGGGTTCATCGCGGTCACCGGGGAGGTCGGTACGGGCAAGACCACGGTTCTGCGCACCCTGTTGGGGGAGCTGGACGAGGATGCCTACAAGGTGGCATTTATCTTCAATCCCTGCCTTTCATCCCTGGATCTTCTGCGCAGCATCAATCGCGAGTACGGCATCCAGGCGGATTCCACCAGCCATTCGGATCTGCTGCATGCCCTGAACCAGTTCCTGCTGACCCGACGCGCCGAAGGGCGCTCGGTCGTGCTGGTGATCGATGAGGCCCAGAACCTCGAACCCCAGGTGCTCGAGCAGATTCGCCTGCTCTCCAACCTCGAAACGGATACCGACAAGCTGATCCAGATCGTGCTGGTCGGCCAGCCCGAACTCGGCGAGCTGCTCTCACGCAACGAACTGCGCCAGCTCAACCAGCGGATTACCGTCCGTTATCATCTGAACACCATGGATTTCCAGGATAGCTGCGATTATATCAGCCATCGCATCCGAGTGGCCGGCGGCTCCCATCAACAGGTTTTCGGCAGTGCGGCGCTAAAGAAGATCTACCGGTTCTCGGGTGGGCTGCCCCGGCTGATCAATATCCTCTGCGATCGGGCGCTGCTGGTCGGATATGCCGAGGGATGTCGCGAGGTGACCGGCAGGATGGTCGATGCGGCCATCACCGAAGTCGACAACCGCCCCCGGTCGTTTCTGCGCAAGCTGTTCGGCGGTTTTCTGAGCTGAGCCCCCTGACTTACCAATTGGAGAACCTGGGCCCCTTTGTCCCTGCTGGAGTGCGGTAATGAGCTTCGTCCTGAAAGCCCTGAAAAAACTCGAAAATGAAAAAGCCGACAAGATTGGCGGCCCATCGAATATCGCCCGGGATATCCTGCAGGGCAACACCCTGTCCCGCAAGCGCTCGAGGAGCATCTTCCCCCTGGTGGCGGTGCTGGTATTGATCGGGGTCGGCACTTTCTTCCTGGCCGGGGGAACTCTCTCTCCGTCCGAGCCGGAAAACGCGTTGTCCAGCCCCCCGGCTGCCGAATCCGCGGCTGCGCCGCAGGAGAGCGTCGCTGCGGCCACGCCGGAAACCCCTGCACTCGAACCTGCCGCGGCTGATCCTGCCGCGGCTGATCCTGCCGCGGCTGATCCTGCCGCGGCTGATCCTGCCGCGGCGATGGCGGCCCCCGAGTCACCCGCGGAATCCACACCCGCAGCCGTTTCCCCCGTGCCCCCGGTCCAGGAGGCTGCCCCCAGCCCTTCGCCGGCACCCGCTGCCGCCGAAAACCGCGGTGCCGTTCTTGAAACCTTGGGCAAGAAGGCCCAGGAGACCGTGGAAAAGAACCGCCAGACTGCCGAGTCGTTGAAAAAGACCGCCGAATCGCTGCAGCAGACCGCCGCCGCTCTCAAAGGGAAGGTGGTGATTCCCAAAAGCAGCCTGCCGGTGGTGATCCAGGAAACCAAACCCTCTCCCTCCCAGGCCAGCGCTCAGCCGGCCAGGACGGTTACCATCAGTCGCGCCCAGGCCAGTTCTGCGGCCCGTGACAGCCGCACCGCCCCCTGGGCACTGGCCGGGGTCGGCAGCGACACCGTGCCGGAGCTCAAGGTGAGCGAAGTTCATTATCGTGAGGATGTGCGCGACCGCCTGGCGGTGGTCAATGACCTGCCGGTCATGGAAGGGATGGTGATCGAGGGGGCGAAGGTGGACCGGATCTTCAAGGATCGCGTCCGCTTCGTCATCAACGGCAAATACCACGAAATCAAATTGCCTTAGCCCTCCGGCAAGTAAAGCCGGCCGGCAGCCCGCATTCAGGGGGCGGACCAGCCGTCCTCCCCGACGTCCAGCCACAGGTAGTCGGCGTCGGTGGCGGTGGCGTTGGTCCGGTCCACCCGGCCGATGATCTCCGGCAGGATCACCTTGTAGGGATAGGGGTGGTATTCCTGGAGCTGACTCGGGATGCCGTACTTCCAGTTATGTCCGCTGCCGGCCAGCACTACGATGGTGCGCTCCGGGTTCTGTTCGAGGTACTCGGCCAGGTTTTTCGCCATGATGCTGTCCCACACCAGCTGCGCCTCGCAGAAATAGACGAACGATTTGCCGTGGTTGCCGTGGCCGCCCATGGCGCGGCGGATGTAGTCCATGTAAGCCGGGTCGACATTGCAGGCGATCCCCTTGAGCTCCTGGCTCTGATCCGCTGACAACGAAGCGAAGCCCTCCTCGGCGACCTGCCTGGTAATATCCCGCGAAATGTTGAGCCCCACCATCGGAACCTCGAAATCCCGGGCATAGACGAAAATGTCCCGGTACCTTTCCCACATGCTCCAGTTCTGCTCGTAGATCGCCTTGAACTTGCGCTCGGTCAGGTGGTTGGCCACCCAGAGGTCGAGCTGGTCCTGGCTGTCGCTGCGGAACATCTCCAGGCCGATGGCCAGCGCTACGCCAGCCTCATGCAGGGTGCGGATAATTTCCAGTTGCGCCTGGTGGTGGCCGTCGTGGTCATGCAGTTCGCCGATGAAAACCAGCCTGGTGTTGCTCAGGTCGTCGACGAGCTCGGAAAATTCGACCTCCTGCCTGCTCTGGGTATCCAGAATATGCGGATGCCCGAAAACCGGCGCGGCCCAGGTCAGTAACAGGCACAGGCCGAGGAACAGGGTTGATCTCCTCATGGACGGTTCTCCTCGCTGAACAGGTGAGTGGTCGGCGCAGCGGCAACCGGCCAGGTCCCCTTGGTACGGTTGTTGCCGTTGTCGAAGGCCAGGTAACTGTACTTGCCGTAATGGGGGATCTTGCGCACCGCCGCGGCTGCGGCATCGGCGGAAAGCGGCAGAAACAAGGCCGTCACCCGGCTGCTGTCGGCAGGGTGGGGCAGGGCGGCGAACAGGGCCGCTCCAGCGCTTTGGTAGCGCTCACCCTCGAGGCTGAAAAAGCCCGGACCATAGGCCAGGCCCTCGGGGGTAGGAGGACGGATCTGCGGGTTTGTCGGCGGGCCGATGAAAAGCACGTCCCGGCCTGCCAGGTCGCCGGGACCAACCGCGCCTTCGGCAACGGTCTTCGCAGCTTCCTGGCGCATGGCCGCCAGCAGGTCCAGGGCGGCCTGGCGGGTCTGCTCCGAAAGGTGCTCGGCGACCACCACCAGCAGGTTGGTCGAGCCGCGGATGGCGTTGACCGTCGGGGGTATTTCCACCGGGTCGAGGCGCCGGAACAGATCCGCCTGCGGGTCGACGATCAGCCGGTCAGGCATCTCCGGGCTGGTTATGGAAAAGGGCGATTGGGACGTATTGGCGGTGATCACCCGATCGATTGCCCCTCCCGGGGTCTCCAGGCGCAGGCGGATCTCCAGGTCGTAGGCATCCCCTTGCTGCACCAGCGTCCCCGTCACCAGCCATCCCTGGTCAGCGCGGGCTGCAGCGACCCCTTCCAGTTTCAGCACGGGCGCCCCCCGCCGGCTGACCCATTGTTCGAAAAAGCCTTTCAGGTCCCGGCCTGAGACTTCGCCGAAAACCGAGGCGAAATCCTTCCATGAGGCTTCACGGAACATGAACTTTTCTGCCATCCGCCGCAACCCCGACCAAAAATCGTCCTCGCCGATTTTCATTCGCAGCATGTGAAAAACCATGGCCGCCTTACCGTAACCGATGGACTGGCTCGCTTTGCTGTCCCGGCTGCTGAACCGGCTCAGGGGGAACTCATTGCCGGGGTGTACCAGGGAGGCGTAGTCACGCAGGATATTGATGCGGTATTCCCTGGCCTCTTCCGCCGAGGAGAGTTCCTTGAAGTAGTGATCGGCCAGGTAGGTGGTGAGGCCCTCGGCCCAGTTGCCCTGGCGGTAATCGGCACGCACCCCGGTCCCCCACCAGGAATGGGCGATCTCGTGGCCCAGGCTGGTTTCGACGATAAAGGGCAGGCGCACCACGCTCGAGCCGAGCAGGGTCCAGGAGGGAAAGCCGTAGCCGGTGGGAAAGAAGTTTTCCACCACTGCGAATTTTTCGAAGGGGTAGGGCCCGAACAACTTCTGATACATGAACAGGTAGCGGCGGGTCGCCTCCAGGTAGGTTTGCGCCAACTCCCCGCTGCGGGGGTAGAAATAGGCGTAGACGGGAACCTGGTCGACCATCTCTTCCCACACCTGGTAGGGGCCTGCGGCCAGGCTCAGAGAGGGCAGGGGAGTGTTCGTCTCCCACACCGAATAACTCTCGCCCCCAGCGACCTGCTCGGCGCGGCGGCCCGAGGTGAGAGCGTGGTACCCCTCGGGGGCCCGGACCCTGACCTTGAACAGGGCGGTTTGTCCTGGCAGCACAGGGTACCAGGCGGCGCCGCCGGATAGAAAGGTGCCGGCCGGGCCGATGGATGCGGCGACCCCGTAGGTCGGGTCTTCCGCGTGTAGTGGGGCCTCGGGAGGATGATCGAGAAACCGCCCCTGGTAGTCGATGCGGATTCGCAACTGACCTTCGGGATTCACCGGGGGCAGGGCAATGTTCAGCAGTCCGCCGCTGAAGCTGAACGGAACGGCACCGCCATTGACCGCAACAGCGCTGACCCTGCAGCTTTCGGCCAACGTCAGTTGCAGGGTGGTGGTTTGGGTTGAGGCGATGCGAAGGGTCGCGATGCCCTGCAGGGTGCCGTTTCCAGGCTCTAGACGGATGTCCAGATCGTAAGCCGGGAGCGCCTCCGGCCCGGAAGAGGAGGTGGCGGAGGCGGGGCTAAGACACAGCAGCACGAGGACGAAAAGGGCGGCAATCGGAGTTTTCATGCCCTTTATTATACCCGATCGGCCGAACCTTACAGCCTCCGCCTGGTTATTGCCCTGCGGAGGGCGGCTGATATGCGATAAGGCTTATTTCTGCTGTTGCTGCTGGAGCAGGCGGGCGAACTTTTTGTCGAATCCCGCCTTGATGGTGTCGTCCGTCGCCCCGAGCTCCGCCCAGAGAAAGGCCATCATTGCCTGACCGTAGCAGATGTTGCAGTTGGCGGCGTGGTCATCGTACTTCTGCCCGAAAAAGCCCTTTTTGACAAAGCAGTCGAGCAGGCTCTTGTGGCCCATGGCGTCGCAGAAGCAGTAGCAGTTGAACTTCTCAATGAGGCGTGGCTGCTTGACGGCGATCATGTAGCCGACTTCCACCGATTCGTTGGTGAACACGTACTGGGGGAACTTCCACTGGTCCCAGTCCTCGTCGGGATACTTCTTCTCGAGAAGCTCGGAGGCTTCGCCGGTGAGATCGGCCATGGACAGGTTCATGATCCGGTCGAACTCCTTCTGCTGGGAATCGGAAAGGGCCAGGGCCGGCGCGGCGGTCAGCAGAACCAGAAGCGTCAGAAGAGAAAAAATGTTAAATGTTCTCATTGGATGTCGTCTCCGTTGGGGGGTTAGAAGGGGAGCTGCAGCTGCCAGTTCTTGCCGCGCAGCCACAGCCCGACGGCGATAAAGGCGATCTGGCTCAATGCCAGGGTGATAAATGCCAGGTTAGGGCCCCAGCGATCCCTGGCAAACCAGAGCCCCGGGTGGCTGCGGCTGTGGTCGAACCAGGGGGCAAACAACAGAAACAGGCCGATGACCAGCGGTGCGACGACTCCGCCGAAGGTGGCCGACCAGCTGACCATCTCCTGAAATCCGACGAAGTACCAGGGCGCCTTGGCCGGGTTGGGCGGGTGCAGGGGATCGGCCCGCTCATGCAGCGGGGCGTCAAGCACCAGGGCCAGGGCAATCAAGGCCGCCAGGGTCAGCAGGGCCACGGCAGTTTCCGCCCGGTAAAGCCAGGGGCCAGCAGGCAGCTTCTGGCTCTCGTCCTGGGGCGGGGCGGCCAGCCCCCCGTCCTTGCGGATGCGCCAGAGATGCAGGGCGGTAAAGACCAGCAGCAGAAGGGGCAGCACGCTGGCGTGCAGGGCGAACGAGCGCAGCAGGGTCTCTTCGCCGACCTGGTCGCCGCCCAGGAAGAAGCGGCTTATCCCGGGCCCGACCAGCGGGAAGTAGGCGGCAAGGCTTGCGCCGACCTTGATCGCCCAGTAGGAGATCTGGTCCCAGGGGAGCAGATAGCCGGTAAAGTTCGCCACCAGAATCAGCATCAGCAGGACCAACCCGTATATCCAGTTGAGGCTGCGCTCTTTGTAGCTGCCGGTGAGAAAGACCCTCGTCAGGTGCAGGGCGGCGAGAATCAGCAGGCCGTTGGCGGCGACGTAGTGGAGGTTGCGCAGCAGCCTGCCGTAAGGTAGCGTGGTGGTGATGTGCAGGATCCGTTCATAGGCCACAGCCTGCTCGGGAACGTAATAGAGAAACAGGGTCAGTCCGCTGAGCAATAACACCGCCAGGCAGGTCAGTCCGGCAACCCCAAGCCCCAGGGTGGTTGCGGGATGCAGGGTGCGGCGGTTGATCCGCACAGGATGCAGGTGGTGCAGGAAGTTTCTTCTGCTTTGCGCCATCGCTTCAGACCTCCGCATTCTGCTGGGATGGCGGCAGCTGGACCCAGTGGGGAGCGTCCAGCTTCTGTCCCGAGTGGATCCAGAGCTGGCCACGGCTGACCCGCACCTCGTGCCATTGCAGCGGGGTCGGCGCCGGTCCCGACCAGACCTCCCCCAGTGGGCCGAATTCGCTGCCGTGGCAGGGGCAATAAAAACCCTGATCCATGACATTGACCAGGCAGCCCAGGTGCGTGCACTCCAGGCTGACCGCGCCCACCAACGCCTCGCGTCTGACCAGGGCGACCCGCTGGGCAGGGAAGGGGACCACCGCTTCTCCGGAGATGGTGTCCGCATCGGTCAGGCGGGTCCAGTGAGCGGTGGAAAACCGCCCCGCGGCGAGCCAGACATCGCCGAACATCCAGCCCAGCATCCCCAAAGCCGTGCCGCCGAATCCCCACGAGAGGGTACGTACCAGCCAGTCGCGCCGCTTCATCTTTTGCCATCCATGTTGCTTGTCTGCGAAAACTCTCTCACCCTGTACACCAGAGACCACAACTCCTGCGCACCGAGTTCGTTGCGGAAAGATGCCATCCCCGTTCCGGGAACACCATCGTAGATGGCCCTGGCGATCCGGCCATTGGGCAGGGCGGCAAAGTAAGGGGTGTTGGTCAGATTGCGTGGCCGCGGCAGAAATTCCAAGTGCCTGGGGCCTCTGCCGGTGCCGGCCCGTCCGTGGCATGCGGAACAGCGTCGGTCAAACAGTTCATCGGTTTCGTCCTGGCTGAGCAGAGACTCCGGTTTTTCCGGCAGAGGCGCAAAGGTCGACTTGTCGTCCCGCGCCACCCCGACAAAGGCGTTGTAGATCAGGTCGATCACCGCTTCGATGGCCTGCGGTTTTAGCAGGTATTCATAGGGGGGCATGGAGGTCCCGGCCACCCCTTTGCGCACCGATTCGACAATCCGCGGGTCGGGGACGCTGCGGAAAAACTCCGCATTGCCGGCGAAAGCCCGTGGAAAATTGGCCAGGTTCGGCTGGATCAGCCCGCGGCCGTCGCCGGCGGCGGCATGGCAGCGCTGGCAGAGGTGCATATAGAGCTGTTTGGGATCGGGTTGATGGGCCAGTTCCCCTTTCTGGGCTGCGAGAAAGCCGAGCAGCTCTTTGCTCTGCGCTTCTTCGAACTGGACACGGGGCATGGTGGAGCCGGGCACCAGGCGATTGGGCTCGGCCAGGTAGGTTTTCAGATAGTCCGCGGAGCGCAGCGCGCCGATTGAAGTCAGGTCGGGCGCGATGCGGCCGTCGGTTTCACCGAACTGGTGGCAGGCCAGGCAGCGGTTGCGGGCCAGGGGGGTGGCCTCGGCGGGGATCTCCTCGGCCAGCACCTGCTGCCATGGCGGCAGCGAGACCAGCCCGGCCTGAATCTGCATGGGTGTGGCGAATTTGGGTTCGGCAACCCGGCTTTTCAGAAAGTAGGCGATTTTTTCGGTCTGCCCCCTGGAAAGGGGGTAGCGCGGCATGATGGTGTTGACCGGATCGGCATCTGGTTCGCGGATCGCCTCGATGATGCGCTCCAGGCTCAGGTGGCTGCCGATGGTGCTCAGGTCGGGACCGAACCGTCCCCCCTGTTGAAGCCCGGCGATGTGATGACAGCTGTCGCAGGCCCGGGAAAGAAACAGCTGGTAGCCCTGCCAGGCCTTTTCGGCGCCGGCAAGAGGCGCGACGGGGTGGCAGGTGAAGCAGCTGGCCTGCAGCTGCTTGCCCTTGAGCACCTGGCGGGCGCCGAGCCCTCCCGGCAGACCATGGGAGAGCACCTGGTCCATGGCCATCCCCTCACCCAGGTGGCAGCCGGTGCAGCCCAGGGTGTCGATGGAATGGGGGGCGATATCCGGGTGCTTCCTCGCAGAATCATTGCCGGCCTGATCGTGAGCAGGATGGAGCGCCCCTCCGGGGTGGCAGGTGGTGCAGTGCTCCCTGACCGTACTCCCTGCCAAATTGACAGTTATGTCGGCTATTTGCCTGTCAGGGTGGTGGCCGCCGCGCCTTTCCAGGGCAAGGGCGGCGACCACCACCGTCAACAAAGCCAGGGCGGCCAGCACCAGCAGGGGGTTGATCCACCGGGGGATGTCGGGGGGAGTTTTCAAGGGCAACTCGATGAATATCAGGCAAAGGATTTAAAAAAATTTATCCGACGGATTGGACAGATCTGACCGATCAGTCGGATGTTTATAGACCTAAGCCTGTTTCCACAAAACATGCCACACCGGCTTTTCGGCGGGAGGTCCACCATTGCTGGCGTCAAACAGGGCTTACAGGGGGGGGCTTGCTGCATCTAGCCGATGGCTCGAGTCTTGAAGAAATGCAGAATAATCCACGATTCCATGTAGAATATCCGACAAACCTTCCGGCAGGGGTTGAGCCTTACGGGGCTAAATGCCTAATTAAAAGTCGGAATCAAATTGGGCACGGTCTGTGAAAATGGGTATGCAACAGAGAATGTTTTCTTGATTGATTGCGGGGAAAATCTATACTTTCAGCATATTTGCACTTCCCCCGCAGGAGTTTTCCGATGATGCGATTTTCTACCCTGTTTCTGCTTCTGGTTCTGATTGCGGCCGTCCCCTGCGCGGCGAATGAGGGCGAGGCTCAAGATAAACGGCCGATTCTCGAACGGTTGGTCGCCCAAGCCCTGGTCGAAAACCCCGACTTGCGTGCCGCCGAGCAGCGCTGGCGGATGTTCGAGCGCAAGGTCATTCCGGCGGGCACCCTCGACGACCCGATGCTGACTCTGAGCATGAACAATTTTCCCGTTGATACTCTGGCCGGCAATGAAGCCCCCATGACCAGTCGGGACATCGTCCTGGCCCAGAAATTCCCTTTTCCCGGCAAGCTGGGTTCGAAGGCCGAACAGGCCGAGCAGCAGGCGCTCTGGTACAAGGGGGTTTACGAGGACAGCCGCCTGCAACTCGTCCGGCAGGTCAAGGATGCCTACTACAGCCTGTATTACCTGGATAAGGCGATCGAGATCACGGAAAAGAACCTGAAGCTCCTTGACGATTTCATCCGCCTGACCGAAATCCGCTACCAGGTCGGCCAGGGACTGCAGCAGGATGTGCTCAAGGCCCAGGTCGAGCGATCCAAGCTGATGGACCGGCTGTTCGCCCTGCGCCAGCAACGGCTGACCGCACAGGCCAATCTCAACACCCTGCTGGCCCGGCCGGCCGCCAGTCCGGTGGAAAAGCTGCCCGAATTCGAATTGGTCGAAGCAAAAGTTTCGGTTCCCGAACTTATCGAACAGGCCGAAGAAGCAAGGCCCCTGTTCGCCGCCTATCAGTCGCTGATCGACCGGTTCCGGTCGCAGAAGAAGTTTGCCGAGCTCGATTACCGCCCCGACTTCAACGTGTTTGCCGCCTACAAGTTTCGCGAGGAGAACCGTGGTGACGACGGTGTGGATTTCGTCAGCGCCGGGGTCACCTTCAACCTCCCGGTCTGGCAGGAACGTCGCGGCGAAGTCGTGGCGGAGGCCGACTCCGGGATCCGCATGGCCTACCAGCAGTACAATGATTTGCGCAACAAGGTGGGCTTCAACATCAGCGACGCCCATGCCCAACTCGAGAAAAACCGCCAGCAGGTGCTGCTGTTCAAAACCGGGATCATCCCCCAGGCGACCCAGGCCCTGCAGGCGGCGCTGAGTGCCTACCAGGTCGGCAAGGTCGAGTTTCTCTCCCTACTCGATGCCCAGCTGACCCTGCAGCGCTACGAGATGGATTATTACCGGGCGCTGACCGATTACCAGCGCAGCCTGGCCCGGCTGGAGGCCGAGGCCGGCAGGAGTCTCACCGATTCACAAGCCAAGGAAACCTCCCCATGACCAGACGAGCAAAAATCCTCACTACTTCCCTGATGACGCTGGGATTGGTTTTCAGCGGCGGCCTCTATTACGGATGGCAGAGCCTGATTCGCGGCGACCTGGGCCACTTTCACGGTCCGGCCGAGGCGGGGGCCGAAAAGGTCAAGTACACCTGCGGCATGCACCCGATGATCATCGTCGACGAGCCGGGTCTGTGTCCCATCTGCAACATGGACCTCACCCCCTTGAAAACCGGCACCGCCGGGGCCGGGGCCAAGCCGACCGGCGAGCGCAAGATCAAGTACTGGGTCGCCCCCATGGACCCGACCTATATCCGCGACGAGCCGGGCAAATCCCCCATGGGGATGGACCTGGTACCGGTTTACGAGGACGAGGCTCCCGGCGGCGCGGTGATCAGCATCGACCCGGTCACCTCGCAGAACATGGGGGTGCGCACTGCCCTGGTTGAGCGCGGCGACCTGAGCCGGGTGATCCGCACCGTGGGCCTGGTCGGTTACGAGGAGCCGAAGCAGTATTCGGTCAACAGCAAGATCGCCGGCTGGATCGAGAAGCTCTACGTTGCCCAGACCGGCCAGCATGTCAAGAAAGGCCAGCCGCTGCTCGAGATCTACAGCCCCGAGCTGGTCTCGGCCCAGGAGGAATACCTGTTGGCCCTGAGCAACAGCGCTTCGCTCCAGGACAGCCCGTTTCCCGAAATCGCCGGAGGGGCCACGCGCCTGCTCGAAGCATCGCGCCAGCGCCTCAAGCTCTGGGATATCTCGGAGCGGCAGATCCGCGAGTTGGAGAGGACCCATAAGGCACAGAAAACCCTGACCCTCTACGCCCCCTACAAGGGGATCGTCACCATGAAAATGGTTACCGAGGGGATGTACGCCAAGCCTGGGGTGGACCTGATGCAGATCTCGGACATCTCCCAGGTATGGGTCTATGCCGACATCTACGAATACGAGCTCCCCTGGATCAAACAAGGGCAGGGCGCCGAGATCGAACTCCCCTTCGGCCCCCGTCGCACCATCGAGGGGCGCATCTCCACCATCTATCCCTACGTCGAAGCGAAGACCCGCACCGTCAAGGCTCGCATCGACCTCGACAACCCCGACTTCGAGCTTCGCCCCGACATGTACGTCAACGTGAAAATTCAGGCAGAAACCGTGCGCGACGTGCTGACCATTCCTGTCGAGGCCGTTCTCAACTCGGGGAGCAAACAGACCGTTTTCGTCGCCCTGGGCGACGGCAAATTCGAACCGCGCCAGGTCAAGACCGGCCTGCAGAACCAGGACGGGCGCATCGAGATCCGCCAGGGCCTGCTCGCCGGCGAAAAGGTGGTGACCTCCGCCCAGTTCATGCTCGACTCGGAGAGCAAACTGCGCGAAGCGATCCAGAAAATGCTCGAGCCGAAAAAGGACGAACACGCCGGCCACGACATGGCCGCCCCCGCCGAGGACCTCGACGACCTCTTCGGCGAAGAACCAGAGGAAAAACAGGAAGATCTAGAAGATTTGTTCAAGTAATCCCGTAGGGGCGAATAATCATTCGCCCCGGGTTCGAGACGGGTTACCCGCCCAAGGGCTCGACAAGGATCACCCGCCCCGGGGTTCGAGACGGTTCACCCACCCAGGCCGATCCCAAGGGTCGTCCCCGGCAGACGGGTTTTACCAATCACCAGTCACCCATCACTAATCACTGGTTTTAAATATGCTTGAAAAAATCATCGAATGGTCCATCCGCAACAAGTTCATGGTGACCCTGCTCACGGTCTTCGTCATCGTGGCGGGCATTTACTCCCTGAGCAAGACACCGGTGGACGCCATCCCCGATCTCTCGGACGTGCAGGTGATCATCTTCACCGAATACCCCGGGCAGGCCCCGCAGGTGGTGGAGGACCAGGTCACCTATCCGCTGACCACGCAGATGCTGGCTGTCCCCTACGCCAAGGTGGTGCGCGGCTACTCCTTTTTCGGCTTCTCTTTCGTCTACATCATCTTCGAGGACGGCACTGACCTCTACTGGGCCCGCTCGCGGGTGCTCGAGTACCTGAACTACGCCGCGGGCAAGCTGCCCAAGGGGGTCACCCCGAGCCTCGGGCCCGACGCTACCGGGGTCGGCTGGATTTACGAGTACGTGCTCGAAAGCGACAAGCACGACCTGCAGCAGCTGCGCTCGATCCAGGACTGGTTCCTGCGCTACGAGCTGACCGCGGTGGACGGGGTCGCCGAGGTCGCCTCCATCGGCGGCTACGTCAAACAGTACCAGGTGGCCGTCGACCCGGCCCGGCTGCTCGCCTACCACATCACCATCCCGCAGATCCGCCGCGCCATCCAGGCCAGCAACAACGACGTCGGCGGGCGCCTGGTGGAGATGGCCGAGACCGAATTCATGGTGAGGGGGCTAGGGTATATCCGCTCGGTGGACGACTTGGAAAAGGTCGTGGTCGGCACCGACAGCCGCGGCACGCCGATCCTGCTGCGCGACCTGGCCGAGGTCAAGATCGGCCCCGAGCTGCGCCGGGGCCTCGCCGAGCTGGACGGCAAGGGCGAAGCAGTGGGCGGCATTATCGTCATGCGCTTCGGCGAGAACGCCCTGCAGACCATCGAGAACGTCAAGGCCAAGCTCGAAAGCCTCAAGGCCGGGCTGCCCGAGGGGGTGACCATCCGCACCGTCTACGACCGCTCCGGGCTCATCGAACGGGCGGTGGACACCCTCAAGGAGAAACTGCTCGAGGAGAGCATCGTCGTCGCCCTGGTCACCGCGCTGTTCCTGTTCCACCTGCCCAGCGCCTTCGTGGCGATCTTCACCCTGCCGGTGGCGATCCTGATCGCCTTCGTCATCATGCACGCCCAGGGGATCAACGCCAACATCATGAGCCTCGGCGGCATCGCCATCGCCATCGGCGCCATGATCGACGCGGCGATCATCATGATCGAGAACGCCCACAAGCACCTGGAGCGCGACCAGGGCAAAAAGCCGCACTGGGAGATCATCCTCGCCTCGGCCAAGGAGGTCGGCCCGACCCTGTTCTACTCGCTGCTGGTGATCACCGTCTCCTTCGTGCCGGTCTTCACCCTGCAGGAGCAGTCGGGTCGGATGTTCAAGCCGCTGGCCTTCACCAAGACCTACGCCATGGGCGCCTCGGCGCTGCTGGCGGTGACCATCGTGCCGATTCTCATGGGCTGGTTCATCCGCGGCAAGATCAAGCCCGAGCACGCCAACCCGGTCAACCGCTTCCTGATCTGGGTCTACCATCCGGTGGTCGATTTCGTGCTCAAGTGGCGCAAGATGACCCTGCTGGTGGCGCTGCTGCTGATTCTCTCGATCTGGTATCCCCTCAGCAAGATGGGCAGCGAGTTCATGCCGCCGCTCTACGAGGGCGACCTGCTCTACATGCCGACCACCATGCCGGGCATCTCGGTGACCAAGGCCCGCGAACTGCTGCAGCAGACCGACCGGATCATCGCCAGTTTCCCCGAGGTGCACCACACCTTCGGCAAGATCGGCCGTGCCGAAACCGCCACCGACCCCGCGCCCCTCTCGATGATCGAGACCACCATCATGCTCAAGCCCGAGGATGAGTGGCGCAAGGTGCCGGCGCCGCGCTTCTACTCGAACTGGCCCGAAGCCCTGGAGCTCGTCAAGAAGCCGCTGCGCTGGGTCTGGCCGGAAGAGAAGCCGATCTCGGTGGAGAAGCTCACCGAGGAGCTGAACAACGCCATCGCCTTCCCGGGGCTGACCAACGCCTGGACCATGCCGATCAAAACCCGCATCGACATGCTCTCCACCGGCATCAAGACCCCCGTCGGCATCAAGATCATGGGGCCCGATCTGCAGACCCTCTCGGATCTCGGCGAGCAGGTCGAGGCCCTGGTGCGCACCCTGCCGGGGACGCTGAGCGCCTTCTCCGAGCGGGTGGTCGGCGGCAACTACCTCGACTTCACCATCGACCGGGGAGAAGCTGCCCGCTACGGGCTGACCGTCGGCGAGGTGCAGGACATCATCCAGGCGGCCATCGGCGGCATGAACGTCACCCAGACCGTCGAGGGCCTCGAGCGCTACCCGGTCAACATCCGCTACCTGCGCGACTACCGCAACGACCTGCCGGCCCTCAACCGGGTGCTGGTGCCGCTCAAGGACGGCAAGCACGTGCCGATCTCGCAGCTGGCGACCATCGAGATCAAGAAAGGCCCGCCGGGCATCAAGAGCGAAAACGCCCGGCGCACCGCCTGGGTTTACGTCGACCTGCGCGGCATCGACGTCGGCACCTACGTGAAAAACGCCCAGCAGGCCGTCGGCGAGCAGATCCAGCTGCCGCCGGGCTACAGCATCGTCTGGAGCGGCCAGTTCGAGTACATGGAGTCGGCCAAGAAGCGCTTCATGGTCATCATTCCGCTCACCGTGCTGATCATCTTCGTCATCATCTACATGAGCACCAAATCGGTGATCAAGACCGGCATCGTGTTCCTGGCCGTACCCTTCTCCTTGGTGGGGGCCTTCTGGTTCCTCTACCTGCTCGACTACAACACCTCGGTGGCGGTCTGGGTCGGGGTCATCGCCCTGGCCGGGCTCGACGCCGAAACCGGGGTGGTGATGCTGCTCTACCTGGATCTTGCCCACAAACTCTGGGGCGACCAGGGGCGCATGCTGACCCGCGGCGACCTCAAGCAGGCGATCCACCACGGGGCGGTCAAGCGCATCCGGCCCAAGATCATGACCATCGCCGTGATCATCGCCGGCCTGCTGCCGATCATGTGGAGCCACGGCGCCGGGGCCGACGTCATGAAGCGCATCGCCGCGCCGATGGTCGGCGGGGTGGTGACCTCGGGGATCATGGAGCTGATGGTCTACCCGGTCATCTTCTTCCTCTGGCGCGGGCATAAGCTCGACAAATCTCTGGTGCCCACCGCGGAAGGAGATATCGAGGAACACTGACTGGTGACCATCGGCAAAGGAATGGGCACCGGTTAGTTGACAGGTTGGAAAATAAATGCGTCCTGCTGCAGGACGAAACGCGGAGCTTCCGCTATACAACAACATAGGAGGAACACATGAAAAACAGACTGATCGCCATTTTTGCAACCCTTCTGCTCGCTTCGGCTCCCTTCGCCGCTTTCGCCATGGACCATGGTCACGGCGGGGAGCACATGGCTGGTGAGGACAAAGGTCACGGCGGCCACGGCGAGCATGGCGGCATGGCCATGGAAGACGGCACCATCATGCTCGGCGAGCAGACCAAGGACGGCGTCAAGGCCATAGTCCACCTCAAGGACGTCAAGGAGGCCATGGGGAAAATGGGCATGAAGGAAACCCATCATTTCATGGTCATGTTCACCGACGAGGCCACCGGCAAACCCATCGAGGAAGGGACCGTGGCGGTCAAGATCAAAACTCCCGAGGGCAAGGAAGGCGCGCCCGTTTCGCTGATGGGGATGCAGGGGCATTTCGGTGCGGACGTCGTCATGGCCCAACCCGGGGAGTACCACTTCAAAGTCGGCACCAAGCTCGAGGACGGCAAAAAGCGCCAGTATCACCTGCACTACGACGTCAAATAGGCAGCCGCGGGCCCCGGAAAACGTGCGAAGTTGCGACGTCGTGGTAAAATAATCGCGGGCAACAAACCGCAATAGATCCCTTCCAAGGAGAACCGTTCGATGAAAGCCATAACAGTGATTGCTGCAGCGGTGCTGTTCGGATTGTCTCTTCCTCTCTCCGCAGCCGCGATGAGCCACGAAAAAGGGGAGTTGGAGCATGGCCAGGGGCATGAAAAGATGGAGCACCAGGGCCATGGCGCCATGGAGCATGGCGGCATGATGATGGAAGGTGACATGGTCATGCTTGGCGAATCCACCGAGAACGGCATCAAGGCCATGGCCCACCTCAAGGATGTCAAGGCCGCCATGAGCAAAATGGGCATGACGGAAACCCACCATTTCATGGTGATGTTCATGGATACCGCGACGGGCAAACCCGTTGAATCGGGGATGGCCGCCATCAAGATCAAGGGGCCTGACGGGATGAAGAGCGAGCCCATAAAGCTGATGGGGATGGAGGGGCATTTCGGTGCGGACGTGACCCTCGCCGCCCCGGGGCGCTATGAGTTTGAAATCGGGACCAAACTGGCGGACGGCAAGAAGCGGAACTTCCAGTTTGAATATTCCGGGAATTAATTTTTTTCGTCCGGCTGGAGGGGGGTACAGGCAGAAAGAGATACCCAACCCTTGGGTGTAAAACGCCTGCCCCTTTGGATTGATTTTCCCCCCTTTTTTCGTTAAGAAAATTCCCAAGCACCCGAAAGAGCGACGTTTATTCGTCGCTCTTTTTTCTTTCCAGTAAATTAGAAATGCCTTACATGGACAATTGACAGGTCGGGGAATGGTGCTAGAGTGGAGGCAAAGGTTAGGTCGGCCTCATTTTGGTGCTCCCGGATTTCGCGGCGGGCACAGCTGTAGCTTTGAAGGTGGAGGGTATTCCATGGCAAGAATCGATGCCAGGGTGAAAACCGAATTGCCGGTCAAATTGACCACCCCCCAACGAACTTCCAGTCAAAACAAATCAATGGTCATCAAAGAATTGAGTCTCAGCGGGGCCCTGGTCCAGGGGTTGGGGGAGGCTGCCCGGGTCCTGCGGTTCTCCTCGCGGTTGCCCGAGCAGGGCGAGGTGCAGTTCTGTGCGCAGGTCATTCGCCAGATCAACGGGGCCGTGGCGGTCAAATTCTATCACCCTGATCGCTCTACTCTGGGCAATCTCTGGGAACATATCCGCAACCGCCTGAATACCGGAACCGAGTGCCCCTATTGCGGCAAGGAGAAGGGGGGCGTCCGCACCCGTTGCCAGGCGTGCGGTATAGCCCTGGATCTGGAAAAAAGCGACTACCTCGATCGCCACCTGAAAAACACCTTTATCCAGCGCCTGCAGAGCCGCCTTGACCACCTCGATCCGATAAATATTGAAAAACTGCTTAATCTCGTGGACCGGGAGCTGCTCAAGTACCATGGGGAACCCCGGGAGGAAGAGTTTGTCGGCACCACGGCGGTAATGCTCGAAGTATTCACCATGATCCGCAAGGTCGCGGTGACCGACATGAACGTTCTGATCCTCGGCGAAAGCGGTACCGGCAAGGAATTGACGGCGCGGGCCATTCACGAACGCAGCGACCGCCGCGACAAGCCCTTTGTAGCGCTCAATTGTGCCGCCATCCCCGAAGGGCTGATCGAAGCCGAGCTGTTCGGATATGAAAAAGGCTCGTTCACAGGCGCTTATGCGACCCGCAAGGGAAAGTTCGAACTGGCCGACGGTGGGACCATATTCCTCGACGAAATCGGCGAGCTGCCCCCGGGGCTGCAGGTCAAATTGCTGCGTTTCCTCGAAGACCATATCGTGGAGCGGATCGGTGCCAAGGGGGGGAAAAAGGTCGATGTCCGCATCCTGGCAGCAACCAACTGCGACCTGAAGAGCATGGCCGGCAACGGTGGCTTTCGCAATGACCTCTTTTTCCGCCTAAACGCATTCACCATCACCTTGCCCCCCTTGAGGGAGCGTGGAGACGACAAACTGGTCCTGGCCAACTATTTCCTCAAGAAGATCGCCCTGGACGAGGGCAGTCCGGTCAAGGGGTTTTCCCCCGAGGCCAAGACCGCCATCATGGCCCATCCCTGGCATGGCAACGTGCGGGAAATGATCAACAAAATCCGCCGCGGCATAGTGATGGCGTCCCAGGAGTTGATCTCGCCACAGGATATGGAGTTGGAACCCGCCGAGGTAGCCGCGGAGCCAAGCGGCCTGAAAAAGCAGGTGTTCAAGACCCAGCGGGAAGTGGTCCTGCGCACCCTTCGGGAAAACAACTTCGTTATCGCCAGGGCAGCCAGGCAGCTCGGCATCAGCCGCCCAAGCCTCTACTCGCTGATGAAGAAACATCAGATCGAAAACGAGACCGCCAGGCAATGACGGTTCCCGAATGTCCCCGCATTGCGGATCCCCCGACAGCAGATGTCGGGGGATTTTTTTATGTGTAAAACGTAAATGTAAAAATGACCTGTCCGGATGCTTTACGGAATTAGCCTGGCCAAAACATGAAAGTTGCTGAAAATACATGAAAAAAGCCCTTGGCATGGGTGTTGCTAAATTAAAAGACAGCAATTAAAAAACCGCGAACGGCTGCGAGGGTGACGATGAAAATGAACGGACAGTGTATCGCGATCCTCCTCCTCTTCCTGGGACTTACGGGGAATGTTTACGGCTTTGAAGCGATCCTGGTCGCCAAGGCCCAGTTGGGCGACTTATATGGGCTGAGCACAGTCCCGCCCGAAGAGGATGGCTGCCAGGACCGGGTTCGTGCCGAACCCGCCCCCCTGAAAAATCTGGAGTTGCCAGGAAACGAACTGAATGACGTGCAACTCGGCAGCATCCGCGGCAAGGCCATCGGCATCAGTACGCCGGAGCTTCCCGGATTCTCGGCCTCGGCGATTATCCTCTGGGACGAACCCGGGGTTCGCGGCAGCGAAAAATTCCAGCGGGCCAATGGTGCCAGCATTAGCTCTATCTCAATACAAGGGAGGTGATGCAGCGAAGCAAGAGAAGACCTACTTGATTGCAATGAAGTTCAAGGGAGGGAAAGGGGAAATGCCGTTGTTCAGCAGTTAACGTCGTACCACACTCTAAAGGAGGAGAACCATGTTGAAAAGACTGCTATGCATTATCGCCATGCTGGGACTGGCCACGGTAGCATTTGCCCAGGATCCGTCATCCTGCACCCCGTCCGATTCCGCCGTAGCTCAGAACGACAGCACGGCCTTGGACAACTCGCTGAATGACAATACCCTGGACGCATCGACCAACACCGACAACTCCGTCGATGTCAATGATTCATTCAAAGCTGCCGCGACCGATTCCTTCAACGACAACAGCGACAATTCGACCGATCTCGACCTCAATGCCGATGTGCCCATCGCGGCCGATGTCGATGACAGCGCTGTTGCTCAGCAGAACTCCACCGCTACCAACGACTCCCTCAATGACAACAGCGACAACAGCGACAACTCCACCAACACCAACGTCGAAGTCGGCATTGAGGACGTACCGGTAGCCATCGACAACGACGGCTCGGCCGTTGCCCAGCAGAACAGCACCGCCAACTGGAACAACGAGGACAACGACAACGACGACTCCTTCAATACGGACAACTCGGTACGTGAGTCCTACAACACCGATACCGACTACGACAACGACAACGTCGCCAATGAAAATGACGACTCCAACGTGGCCCAGGATCAGAGCACGATCGCCGACGACTCCTACAACACCGACAACAGCAACGACAACGACAACGTCGCCGACGACAACGATGATTCCAACGTCGCCCAGGACGGCAGCGCCATCAACGACGTCGAGGACTCCTACAACGACAACAGCGACAACTCCACCAACGACAACCGCGACCAGTCCGTGAAGCTCGAGGCCAACCTGCTGCAGGTATCGGCCCAGATCGGCGCCATCAATGCCATCGGCGCCAACGGCGCGGGCGATGACTGCGCGGGCGGCACCGCCGTGACCAACACTGTCAGCTTCCAGGATTCCTTCAACGGCAACGCCGGCATCATCAACAACTCCAGCACCGCTGGCGGGTTCAACAATGCCGGTAACCTCAACGCCATCGCAGTCGGCGGGTTCTAAGGTACCAGGGCACTTGCAGCAAACCCCGGCGGGGCACAGGATCCCGCCGGGGTAATCCTTCTCGGAGTGTATCAATGGTGGTGAGTCGATCCCATGGGAAAACAGCTTTTTTTCTGGGATTCACCTGTTTACTGGCGATGCTGGTGCAGAGTGTGGAGGTTCATGCCGCGGCGGTGGACATCAGGATCGGCAACATGGTTGTTTCGAAGAAGGTCAAATCGATGAAGGACCTTCGCTTCGAAAACCTGGTACGGCAGACCACGGATTTTAGCTGCGGGGCTGCCTCCCTGGCCACCATTCTCACCTTCTACTTCGACAGGGAGACCTCCGAAGAGGATATTCTGCAGGCGGTCCTGACCCATCAGGACCCCCAGGTCGTTGAACGGGTCAAGAAAAGCGGGCTCTCCCTGCTCGACCTGAAAAACTACGCCGAGTCCCTCGGCTTTGGCGGCAAAGGCTACCAGCTCGAGGTAACTCAGCTCAGAGAGCTGGACCGGCCTGCCATCGTCCTGATCAACCACCAGAACTACAATCACTTCGTGGTGGTCAAGGGGATCTCGGGAGACAAGGTCCACATCGCCGATCCGGCCAAGGGGAACATGGTCAAGAGTCTCAAGGAGTTCCAGGAAATGTGGAACGGCATCCTGTTGGCTTTTACCAATTCGACCGGCGAGAAGGTCGAAGAACATGCCCTGGCCGTCAAGCAGGGGCTGCGGCTCGACCGCAAATTACTGGTACCCGATTTGTTCAACATGGATCTTGTGAAGGACCCCTCGGAGTTTTAAAGATTTGCCTCACAGCCTAACAAGGAAAAGGGGGTTGGAAATGAAACCTGGATGGGGCAGGAACATTCTGACGGGCATGTTTGCCCTGCTGATTCTCTTTGCCTCCTCACTGGCGCACGGCGAAGACACCCTGGCGTTGACCGGGGACACCCTTTCCGATGAACAGATGAGCGAGGCTCGAGGGGGGTTTTCTCTGCCCGATGGTCGGGTGCTGTATTTCGACATGGAATACCTTAAATTGAATACCGTCATCAACAACGACCCCGGTTTTGGCAGCACCGCCGGTTTCGTCAACGGCATTCGACAGTCAGTGAAAATCGACCAGGATGGTATCAAGTTCGACATGAACATCCTTCAGGCCTTCAACGGTGGGGACCAGGGAGCCGCCCTGGCCAATCCGGACCAGATCAACAACATCATGGTCGGAAATTCGTTTACCGATTTCTTCGGCCTGGCCAATACCAACCTGATCGCGGGCAATTACAACACCGCCTCTATTGTAAACATCTTCAATATCCGCCTCGGATTTTTCAATGCCAAAGACATAGGAGGGTTCAATCCGATGGAATTCATGATGCGGTAAATTGGGAAGCTAAATGGGGAACCAGATAGAGGAGGGCAGCGAAGCCGCCGGGCATAAACCGGCGGCTTCGCTGTTTTTCGAGAAGATTCATATGGCCTTATGAAAAAATATCAACCACAGGGTTGACAACCGATGGGTTGGGGGGGAAAATTTCACTCACATATGAAGGTTTTAACCTTGGATTACTTCGACGTTTTCCATTCAATGGGATGGAAAATCCGGTTGCGGTGCAGGAAAGGAGGGACTCCCCATGAGAAAATCGGTATTCGTGCTTGTCCTGGTGGCATTGTTCGGTTTCCATATCGACAGCTTTGCCCAGGACGAGACCGTTTCCGAAAAGGTGCAGCCGGGCCTGCTGACGGAAAAAGGCGCCACCATGGTCGGTCGGCGCAATTTCGTCATAGAGCCCGGGTTCCAGTACACCCACATCAGCTCCAACCGTCTCGACGTCACCGGGGTCAGTGTCCTGCCGGCATTGGTGGTGGGCATCATCGAGGTCGAGAAAATCCGCCGGGACATTCTCATCCCGTCTCTGACTTTCCGCTTGGGGCTGACCGACGCCTTCGAATTCAATCTCAAAATCCCCTATGTCGCCCGCTATGACCGCTACACCTTCGGGGCGGACAGCCTGAACACCGAAAACCAGTTGGATCGGATCACCGAGCGCGTCGACGAGACCGGCCTGGGGGATATCGAAGGGGGGCTGCTGGTGCATCTGCTCAAGGAGCGGGATGGAATGCCCGGGATCCTGGCCGGTCTGCGGGTGAAGTCCCGCACCGGGAAGGACCCCTACGGTCTCAGGACCAAGGAAGTCGGCCAGGTTCAAGGGGCCGGGCGGACCATCAACACCGAACTGCCCCTGGGCAGCGGCCACTGGGCCCTGGAGCCCAACGTCACCATCGTAAAGACGGTGGACCCGGCGGTGTTCTTCCTCAACCTGAGCTATTTCGACCACATCGAAACGGATCCCGGGGACGGGATCGGAACCGTTGATCCGAGCGACAGCATCAACATCGGCTTCGGTCTGGCCTACGCGTTGAATGACCGCTTTGCGCTGAGTACCGCCTACGAACAGAAATTCTACGACCGCACCGAAGTGGACGGGAAAAAGATTGCCGAGACCGACATCACCACCGCGAGTCTCGTTTTCGGCGGCACCTACCTGATGACCAACAAGGTTTCTCTGAACGTCTCGGTCAGTTTCGGTTTGACTCCCGACTCCCCCGACACTCAGGTTAGCCTGAAACTGCCAATCCGCCTGGCCTTCTAAGGCAAGTTCGCCGCCGGTTGGGGTATCCCCGCCGGCGGCGATTATCTCCCCGCAGACCGTTCAGGCACCTTTCCCCTGCTTTTTCTTCAAAACCCGGAACGGCCCGGATCCTCCGGCCGTTGCCGATATCGAGGGACAGCAAACAATGTTTTGCATGTTTGCGAAACTCTAGGTGCGAAGCTTTGCATTTGTGCGAAAGCGAAAACCTCTCCTGGTAAATCGAAAATCTATTTCAAGTCTTTGGTTTTATTCGAAAAATATTCGAAATACTGAGTTTTTCATTGCCAGGTGAGTGGCTCTCTGAAAAGCGCGTATTGGGATATCCGAAAACGCCAACCCACCGAAAACAAACACCAAAATTTAAAAACCTATTGCAAATAAAACATTGGTATAAATGTTGCTGATATAAGGATGGCAGACAGCTTATGGGAGAAGGCCGGTTAAGCCAGGACGGGAGGTAAATCATGGCACTCGAGCAATCACTGGGCTCCGCTTCCACATTGCCCCGCATCCGCATCGAACCCGCTCCGTCAACCGCGGGCATACATGCCCTTGGGCTGACTACGGGCCTGGTCGGACTATTCAGCGCCGGATTCTTTCCGGCGGATTCCAGGCTCCTGCAACTCGGCCTGGGTTGCGGGGCGCTCTGGCTGATCCTGGTCGGCTTGTTGGAATGGCGTCGCTGCAGCCTGTTGGGTGCTTGTGCCTTTACCTCCTACGGAATGTTTTGGCTGTCCCAGGAGGCGATGGTCCTGTTGCCGGCCAGCGGCCTGGGCAGGCCTCCCCAGGCTTCGTCCCTGGCGGCCTACCTGGCGATCTGGGCCATGTTCAGCATGTTCATGTTTCTCGGTTCGCTGCGCAACCATAGAAACCTCGCCGCGCTTTTCGGGATTCTGGCCGTCATGATCGTACTGGTCGCCATCGGCAAGGCCACCGGCAACCCGATCCTGGAAAAACTGGCAGGGCTTATCGGTCTTGCAGGCGGCGTCCTGGCCAGCTTCACCGCCCTGGACCGTCAGGTTTCCCCGGCCGCCAAGCCGCCATTGCAGGAGCCTTAGAGAAGATCTGGTACGTCACAGCGGCCCCGGGTCGAACCGTTATGACAATGGAGATTAACAAATATATTCAGGAGACAAGCCATGGGTGCGTCGAATAGTGAAAGTAGCGTGGGATACAAGGATATCGGCCGGGGGCCGGCGGTGGTTTTCGTGAGAGGCGAGCAGGCGGACCGAAGCAATTGGCTCGCCCATGTCGAAACCCTGGCCAGCCGTGGGTTTCGTGTGGTGACCCTGGACCCTGAGGCTTTCGAAGAAGCGGGGAGCAAAGCCCTTGGAGGAGGCTCAGGGGCCGAGCGGTTGGTGCGGCTCATGGATTACCTGGGGATCGGCCGGGCGGCCCTGGTCTGGACCGGCCGGGGTGAGGCGGTGGTCAAGGCCCTGATCAGCAGGTACCCCGGGCGGGTGGCCAGCATGGTTCCCGCCGGCGTGGCGGTCCTGGTGGAGGAGTTCAGCGCCAGGGTGGGGGGCGTGTTTCTTCCCGCCGAGATGCAGCGGGCGGCCGTTTAGGTTGAATGGGTTTGGTTGGAACAGCGAAAGCCCGCCGGGGTGGCGGGCTTTCGCTGTTTTTGCTTCTCAGTTATCCTCGAGCTGGCCAGCAATGGCCGTCATCACCCGCTCGACGATCTGCAGGTGGGTCTGCTTGTCGTCTTCCTGCCGGTAGAGGTCGCTGAAATCCAGCGCCGGCCCGAACACGACCCGGGCCGGTTGGCCGAAGCCGGGAAACTTCCAGCGGTTGAGGCCGCTGAGGGCTACCGGGATCACCACCGGGCGGGTATCGTAGATCAGTTTGCCCACCCCGCGGTTCCCCTTGCCGAGTTGGCCGTCCTTGTTGCGCGTCCCCTCGGGGAACAGCATCACCTTGTCGGTCTTCAGCAGGTCGTTGATTACCTTGCCGGCGCGCACATCGCGGCCGCGCCTCACCGGAAACGCCCCCCACGAACGAAAGAAAAAGCCGAGGAAAGGGTTTTTGAACAGCTCTTCCTTGGCGGGAGCCCAGATCATCTCCAGGGGCTGAGAGCGGGTCACCGCCCAGGGCAGAAAGACCGTCTCGTAGCCCGAGATATGGTTCGAGGCCAGCAGCACCCCGCCCTCGCGGGGAATGTTTTCGGCCCCGACGATTTCGAAGCGGTTCAGAACCGAAGCATAAAAACCCACCACATAGGTGGAGATGGTCACCCAGAGGCGACGCAGGATGGATGTGTTCACGCGGGATCTCCCTGTTGGCATTAAGTGGCAGGGAATATAGCATCCGCTGGAGATTGGGACAAGTGGCCATTGATCAGTGGACAGTGGACAGAATTACACTTCACAGACCACGGACCACAGACCACGGACCACGGACCACAGACCACGGACCACGGACCACGGACCACGGACTCCCAATAGACTTCCCCCTCGAAATGAGATATTTTGAACCGTCTTTCGAGGAGGATTATGGAACCCCAGCCTTTTTGCATCAAATGTGTTCTGGCCCGGGCAGCCGCCTTCGGGTTGTGGCTGGCCGCCATCGCCTGGCTTTCGCTCACCCCGCAACCGCCGCAGATCGACTACCCCCTGCTGAGCTGGGACAAGCTGCAGCACGCCTCGGCCTACGCCCTGCTGGCTTTTCTCGGGGGGCGCCTGGCAGCGCTGCTGGCTCGGCGGCGGCTGGTCGGCTGGTTGTTGGCCGCTGCGTTCTGCGCCCTGATTGGCGTCTCTTTCGAGGTCGCCCAGGCGCAAATGAATATCGGCCGGGTGCTCGAAGTGGGCGACATGGCCGCCAATGCCCTGGGGGCGCTGGCCGTTTTCGCCGGGGCCTGGATTTGGGCGCGGCTGCAGGGGAGGGCTTGGTGAGCGGCGGGGGAGGCGGCCTGGCAGACAGGGCCCTCGAACTAGCCTTTGCCGGGGCGACCATCCTGACGGTGAACAAGCGCCTGGCCCGCCACTTGCGCACCCAGTTCGACGAGCGGATGGCCGCCGCCGGGCGCGGCGCCTGGGAGACCCCGCGCATCGCCAGCCTTGACGCTTGGCTGCACGAAGCCCTTGCCGAGCTTGGGGAAGAGTGGCGGCTGCTCGGCAGCTTCGCCGCCCAGCGGCTCTGGGAGCAGGCCATCGAGCAGGACGCCGCAGGCAGCGCCCTGCTGCAGATCGGCGCCTCGGCTCGTCAGGCCATGGAGGCGCGCCGGCTGCTCGCCGAGTACGGCGGCGACCCGCGGCAGTTTCCGGCCACCGAGGATCACGCCGCCTTTTTGCGCTGGGAGGAGGCCTATCGCGGCCTGCTGCAGAGCGGCGGCTGGCTCGACCCGCCGGCCCTGCTCGGTTGCGTGACCCGCGCCGTTGCGGATGGGGCCCTGACGGTTCCGGATAAGCTCGCGCTGACCGGCTTCGATGAACTCTCGCCGGCCCTGGCCGAGCTCTGCAGCGCCCTTGCCGGGGCCGGCTGCCAGCTCAGCGAGATCCCCCCCGACCGGGAGCCCGCAGGGCGGCTCGGCCGGCTGCCCTGCGCCGATGCGCGCAGCGAGGTGCGCGGCGCCGCGCGCTGGGCGCGGCGCCTGCTGGAGACCGGTGCCGGGAGCATCGGCATCGTCGTCCCCAACCTCGACCGCTACCGGCCGCTCATCGAGCGCATCTTCCGCGAGGAGATCGACCCCGATGCCCAACTGCGCAGCGACGCCGGCGAGGATAAATTCAGCCTCTCCCTCGGCGCGCCGCTGGCCGAGCAGGGGATGGTGAGCGCCGCCTTCAAACTGCTCGGCGTCGGGGTGCTGCTCCCCCTCGACCAGGCCAGCCTGCTGCTGCGCTCCCCCTACCTGAAGGGCGCGCAGAGCGAGGCCGCCGCACGCGCCGGCGTGGAGGTCAGGCTGCGCAAAAAGGGCCTCGGCGAATTTCACCTCAACGCCCTGGTGGAGCTGGCCAAGGCCGAAGCCCCGGTCATGGCCGGCATTTTCCTCGGCCTGGGCAAAAACCTCGGCGAAACCCGCAAGCGGCAGCCCGGAGCCTGGGCCGGGCACTTCGCCGCCACCCTCAAGGCGGCGGGCTGGCCCGGTGAGCGGCCCTTGAACAGCCTCGACTACCAGCTGTTCCAGGCCTGGCAGGACAAGGCCCTCTCGGGGATGGCCGCCCTCGACGCAGTCTGCCCCCCGCTCGAGCGCAGCGCCGCCCTCGGGTTGCTGCGGCGGCTGGCCGCCGAGACGGTCTTCCAGCCCGAGGCCCCCGCCGGGCCGGTGCAGGTGCTCGGCGTGCTCGAGGCCGCCGGCCTGAGCTTCGACCATCTCTGGGTCATGGGGCTCGCCGAGGACGCCCTGCCGGCGCCGCCCCGCCCCAACCCGTTTCTGCCCGTCCCCCTGCAGGTCGCCCAGGGGATGCCCCACGCCGGGGCCGAACGCGAACGCTCCTTCGCCGAAAAGCTCGTCGCCCGGCTGTTCGCCGCCGCTCCCGAGGTGATCCTCAGCCACCCCGAGTGGGAGGGGGACTGCGAGCTGCGCCCCAGCCCCTTCGTCAGCGCCCTGCCGACGATCGATGTTCAAATGGCCCCGAGCCATGCCCCCGCCGCGCGGCTGCAGGCGGAGCCGGCCGCGCTGGAGCGGCTGCTCGACACCCAGGGGCCGCCGGTGGCCGTGGAAGGCCCGGTGCAGGGCGGCACCGGCCTGCTCAAGGACCAGGCCCTCTGCCCGTTTCGCGCCTTCGCCCACCACCGCCTCTGGGCGGCCGCTCTCGAATCACCCGAGGTCGGCCTCGACCCCGGCACCCGCGGCAACCTCGCCCACGCCGTCCTCGAATGCTTCTGGAAGCAGACCCGCAGCCACGCCGCCCTCTGCGCCCTGCCCGAAACCGAGCTTCGTCAGCGCGTCGAGACCTGCGTCGAGAGCGTGCTCGACGAGCAGCTCGGCGAGCGGAAAGGGGAGGGCGCCCTGGCCTTGCGGCAGATCGAGGGGCGGCGCCTGGCGGCCCTGGCCCTGGAGTGGCTGGGCGGGGTGGAACTGGATCGTGCGCCCTTTGTGGTCGAGGAATCGGAAAAGGAGCATTTCGAGAACTTCGGCGGGCTGACCATCCGCACCAAGGTCGACCGCATCGACGCCGCCGAGGACGGTAGCCGGTTGATCATCGACTACAAGACCGGCCGCCCCGATCTCGCCGACCTGCTCGCCGAGCGCCTGCTCGAGCCCCAGCTGCCGGTCTACGGCATCGGCGAGGGGGGCGAGCGGCTCGGCGCGGTGGCCTTCGGCGTGCTGCGGGCCGGCGAGTGCGGCTTCAAGGGGGTGGCCCGCGACGCCGGGCTGCTTCCCAAGGTCGACGCCTTCGCCGGCTCGAAAGCCGCCGAGAAAAACGCCATCGCCGACTGGGATTCGCTGCTCGCCCATTGGCGCAGTCAGCTCGATAAGCTCGGCGCCGAGTTTCTGGCCGGGGCCGCGGCCGTCGACCCTGTCGACCTGGTCAAGGCCTGCCGCTACTGCGACCTGGCACCGCTGTGCCGCATCACCGAAGCCCAGCCGCTCCCCGAGGAGGACGCATGACCGGCGCCGCCCCCGTCATCCCCGATGCCGCCGAACGCCGGGCCGCCATCGACCCGGCCGGCTCCTTCATCGTCCAGGCCCCGGCCGGCTCGGGCAAGACCGAGCTGCTGATCCAGCGCTTTCTCGCCCTGCTCGGCAGCGTGCGCCGCCCCGACGAGATCCTCGCCATCACCTTCACCCGCAAGGCCGCCGGCGAGATGCGCAAGCGCCTGCTCGAAGCCCTGGAGCGGGCCCTGGGCGAAATGCCGGAAAAGGCCCACGAGCGCCTCACCTGGAAGCTGGCCCGCGCCGCCCTCGACCAGGATGCCCGCTGCGGCTGGCGTTTGCTCGAGAACCCGGCGCTGCTCTCCATCCAGACCATCGACAGCTTCAACGCCTCGCTGGTGCGGCGCATGCCCTGGGTGACCCGCTTCGGCGGCGTGCCGCAGATCGCCGAGGCCCCCGAAGGGCTCTATCGCGCCGCCGCCGAACAGACCCTCGAGCGGCTCGGCTCGAGCCGCTCCGGCGCCGCCGAGGTTGGGCGCCTGCTGGCCCACATCGACAACCGCCTGGATTTGCTGCGCGACCTGCTGGTCGCCCTGCTGCAGCGCCGCGACCAGTGGCTGCGCCACCTCTACCGGGTGCGCGGCGCGGCTCCCCGCCAGGTGCTCGAAGAGGCCCTGGGCGAGCTGGTCGAGGGGCGCCTGCGCCAGGCCCTGGCCGCCTTCCCCCCGGGGCTGCAGCGGGAGCTGGTGACCCTGGGGCGCTACGCCGCCGGCCAGTTCGACCCGGACGATCCCCGGCCCCTGCGCGCCCTGGCGGATCTGCCGGCCTTTCCCGGGTCCGACAGCGCCGATCTGCCGGCCTGGCAGGGGCTCGCCGACCTGCTGCTCACCGGCAAGGGCGAGTGGCGCAAGCCCAAAGGGCTGAACAAGTCCGCCGGCTTTCCCACTGAAAAAGACGGGGGCGACCCGCAAATGAAGGCGGCCATGCAGCAGCTGCTCGATAGCCTAGAAGGGCAGAGCGAGCTTGCCGCGCTGCTCGCCGAGATCCGCGACCTGCCGCGGGCCGAGTACCCCGAGGAGCAGTGGGCGATCCTCGAGGCACTGGTCGAACTGCTGCCTTTGGCGGTGGCCGAGCTCTGGCTGGTGTTCGGCGAGCAGGGCGAGGTCGATTTCGCCGAAATCGCCCTCAAGGCCCTGGCCGCGCTCCAGGAGAACGAGCAGCCCAGCGAGTTGCTGCTCAAGCTCGACACCCGGCTCAGCCACATCCTGGTCGACGAGTTCCAGGACACCTCCTGGCTGCAGTACGAGCTGCTGCAGCGGCTCACCGAGGGGTGGACCCCCGGCGACGGGCGCACCCTGTTCCTGGTCGGCGACCCCATGCAGTCGATCTACCGCTTCCGCGAGGCCGAGGTCGGCCTGTTCCTGCGCGCCCGCGCCCACGGCATCGGCCAGGTGGCCCTGCAGCCGCTGCGCCTCCAGGCCAACTTCCGCTCCCGACAGGGGATCGTCGACTGGGTCAACGCCACCTTCGCCGGCATCTTCCCCGCCGCCGAAGACGAGGCCCGCGGCGCCGTCCCCTATTCGCCAGCCCACGCCATCCACTCGCCGCTCGCCGCCCCGGCCGTGGCGGTGCACCCCTTCGACGGCCGCGACGAGCTGGCCGAGGCGGGCAGGGTGATCGAGATCATCCGCCGCTGCCAGGCCGAGCACCCGGGGCAGAACGTCGCGGTGCTGGTGCGCTCACGCACCCACCTGCTCGAGATCCTGCGCGCCCTGCGCGCCGCCGGGCTCGCCTACAAGGCCCAGGACATCGACCTGCTGCAGGACCGCCCCGTGGCCCGCGACCTGGTCTCGCTCACCCGCGCCCTGCTGCACCCCGGCGACCGCCTGGCCTGGCTCTCGGTGCTGCGCGCCCCCTGGTGCGGGCTGGCCCTGGCCGACCTGCACGCCCTCTGCGGTGAGCAGCCCAAGCGCGCCATCCCCCAGTTGCTCGAGGACCCCGAGGTCCTCGGCTGCCTCTCCGCCGACGGCCGGGAGCGCGCCGGGCGTCTCAGCGCCATTCTCGCCAGCGGCGTCGCCCAACGCGGCCGCATCGGCCTGCGCCGGCTGGTCGAGGGGTGCTGGCTGGCCCTCGGCGGCCCGGCCTGCGTCGATGCCGCCGGGCTCGAAGACGCCGAAATGGTCCTCGACCTGCTCGACGATCTCGACCACGGTGGCGATCTCGCCTCCTTCGACGAGCTCGACCGGGGCCTGCAGCGGCTCTTCGCCGCCCCCGACGCCCGCGCCGGCGACGCCCTGCAGGTCATGACCATCCACAAGTCCAAGGGCCTGGAGTTCGACACCGTCATTCTGCCCGGCCTCGGCCGCCGCCCCCGCCAGGGCGACAAGCCGTTGCTGCGCTGGCTCGAGCACCCCGAGTGCGGCCTGCTGCTCGCCCCCATCGAGGCCCGGGGCGGCAACGGCAAAGACCCCATCTACGAAACCATCGGCCGCCTCGAGCGCGACAAGGAGGACCTCGAGGTCTCGCGCCTGCTCTACGTCGCCGCCACCCGCGCCAAGAGCCGCCTGCACCTGCTCGGCCACGCCGGGGCCAATGCCAACGGCGATTTCCGCGCCGACGCCGGCTCGCTGCTGGCCAAGCTCTGGCCCGCCGTGCAGGGGGCGTTTGTTTTCGCGGGGCCGGCGGAAGCGCCGGAGCCCGAGCCGGAGCAGAAACCCCTCCTGCCGATCCGCCGCCTGCCCTCCAGTTGGCAGCTGCCCGAACTGGTAGCCGCTCCCGTCAGCCTGGCCGCCGAAGCGGCCAAACCTTCGGCGGCCAGGGATTTCGACGCCGAGGCGGCGCTCTTCTCCGGCTGGGAGGCCGAGACCGGCCGCCACATCGGCACCGTGGTCCACGGCTGGCTCGAGCGCATCGCCCGCGAGGGGCTGCAGAGCTGGCCCGCGGAAAGGCTGAAGGAGATCGAGGTCCCGGTCCGCCGTAAGCTGGGCTCGCTGGGCGTGCCCGCCGCCGAGCTCGACGGCGCCCAGGAAAAAGCTTTGCGGGCCCTGGCCAACACCCTGGCCAGCGAGCGGGGCCGCTGGCTGCTCGCGGCGCGCGAAAGCGCGGTGTGCGAATACCCACTCTCCGGGGTGATCGACGGCAAACGGGTCCACGCCATCATCGACCGCACCTTCGTCGACGACGCCGGGGTGCGCTGGATCATCGACTACAAGACCAGCGCCCCGCCCAAGGGGAAGGAGAGGTCCTTCGTCGATGAGGAGGTGGAAAAGTACCGCGGGCAGCTCGCCGCCTACCAGGGGCTGTTCCGGGCCCTCGAGCCCACACGGCAGTTGAAGGCAGCCTTGTATTTTCCGCTGGTTGACGTTTTTGCTGAAGTCGGTGGGTGACAGGGCAGGGGGAGAGGTGGGTGAAGTGGTTTTTATCTTTGACATTGTAGTCTGAAAGGATTATTAAATTAAGATCTTGTAAACACCTCAAGGGAGCCGCGAGATGTTCGCCCGCAGACTTTGAATGAATAAGACCGCCCGGAGAAGTTGGATGCTTCTGGGCGGTTTTTTGTTTTTGGGGAATGGGGGAGTGTGAGGGGGGGGCGTGAGGGCTCGCTGCATGTTCAGAGTCACGCAACAAGACAGGATTGGTCAGATTGCCATGGAAAAGGCTTGCCCCTAGAGCGGATGTGCAGAGGCGGAGGTGTTGAGGGCGGAGGCTTCTTCTTGCGGTACTGATTTTACCACCCAAATGAGGCCTTTAAGCCCTGTAAACCGCTACTTTTGGGGTATTAAACTATTTATTTCAGGCATATATCGTGGGTCGACCCCGCCTGTCCCAGCTGTTATAGCTCAATTGGAGGAATTTAAATATGAGCTCTGGAAAATATTACATTCAAGACAACTATATCTATGGTCCAAAGGAATCCGGCAAATTCTATATTCAGGGTGATTATATTTATGGCCCAAAAAATGGCGGAAAATATTACATTCAAGATGGTTACATATATGGCCCACTAAAAAGTGGAAAATTTTACATTCACAATGACTACATTTATGGCCCTTCAAACGAGGAGTTGCCTTGGCTTGAAGATTGAAAAAAGTAATATAAATTGTCATATAAAATAGGGAAATCCGCACACGATCGCTTCATTATGGCATTATTAATGTGGTGGAATGGTCCTTATCCTTCAGTAATCACATTGACTATTTCAATGGATATGAATATGTTGAAGTCTTCTCAAGTTTTTACACCAGGTGCTTTTCCAGTCCATACTTTCGTAGATGATCATTTAATCGAAAAAAAAGAACAGCTTCTTGATACACTCGATATGGGATCAATGTTGATCTCTATTTCTGGGCCATCAAAATCAGGAAAAACGGTTTTTGTCGAACAATGCTTAGGGCGAGAAAGCCTAGTTCAGGTTACTGGAGCTGGGGTTGCCAAACCAGAGGATCTGTGGTTAAAGGTTTTCGATATTTTGGGAACTCCTATTTTAGAGTCAAACTCGACAACTTCCAGTAGCGGTGGAAAAGTTGCTGGTTCTGGTCAACTAGAGGGCAACGCAATATTCGCTAAAGGAAAAGCTGGGGTGACTGTTGAGTCTTCACGTTCCGATAGTGAGACCACATCTTCTAGTTTTTCAGTCGATTGTTTGCAGCTTTTGATCAGAGAGTTGGCAGGAACTGACTTTATCGTATTTATTGATGATTTTCACTACATACCCAAAAGCACGCAAAGTGAAATTGCGAAACAGATTAAAGAAGCTATTCGACAAGGCGTAAGATTTATATGTGCATCAGTACCTTATCATTCAGATGATGTTATTAGAGGTAACCCAGATCTCCGGGGGAGGGTTTTTTCAATCGATTTTGAGTATTGGGGAAATGAAATTCTCAAAAAAATTGCATACAAAGGGTTTCCAAGGCTAAATATTTCATACAGAAATACCGCCATAGACGTTCTCTCAAGCGAGGCTGCGGGGTCGCCTCAATTGATGCAGTATCTCTGCTTGAATGCATGTTATGAACTTGGGGTCCGTGCTTATTCTGACGGTCTTATTGAGCTAATAAATGACAAAGAAATGTTACGGAAGGTGTGTCGTAGGACCGTCCTGTCTACGGACTATGGATCTATAGTTGAAAAAATGAAAGAAGGTCCAAAAACAAGAGGTTCTGACAGGCTTATTCACCAAACAAAATATGGGTGGGATGGGGACGTTTATCGGCTTCTCGTCAAAGCATTATCTCTTGACCCACCCACTCTAACTTTTCGATACACACCACTCAATGAACGAATTGTCGGCATGTGTAAAACGGCAGGGCCTAGCGGGTCAAGCATTATCGGTGCTTGTGAGCATTCAGCAAGAATTGTAAATGATGCTGCCTTAGACCGAATTGTGGAGTGGGACGGTGAGAATGATGTGTTCGATATACGAGACCCTTACTTCCTGTTTTTTCTTAGATGGTCAGACATAACTGACAACTAGATTTGTATACGGGGCTGGCCAAGTTAACTATTGAAATGACAAGAAAAAACCCTTGTTTTTTTCGGAAATCGAGGCTGTGGGCCTGATTTTGGCCCCAAAAATCGGGCTATAGCTCTTGAAAAGGGGTTATTTGCTTTGGAATTATATGGAATATCAACTTTTTAACTTGGTCCGACCCCGCTAGACCCCAGGGGTTCGAGGAAAACCCCGCGATATTTTTCAATGTGGGGAAGCATTTGTGCTCCGCGAGGCAGAGGAAAACTATGGGCCCGATTTTGGCCCCAAAAATCGGTCTATAGCTCCTGAAAAGGGGTGATTTTCTCTGGAAGTATATGGAGTATCAACATGTTAACTTGGTCCGACCCCGTTAGTCCGGGCATTGGGAATAATTAGCGTGGTCCGACCCAGATAGCCGCCTGTTATAGCCGGGCGGTTGCATGGTTATTGACTATTTTCGGGAGGGGTGTTCATGAGCTGCCTTCCTCCGACTGCAGCTCTGCAACACTATGAAATAAGCATGAAAATAATTTGTCCAGACTGCCAAAAAGAAAACAATATCGTGGTTACTGGTGGCACGAATTGTCAACACTGCGAGAAACCTCTTGATGGCTACAAATTTATCAAGCCTTTAATTCCTGCTTTTTTGCTTTTCGCTTTAACCTTAACAGGGGCTCGAACTTACGAACATTATACCGAAGACAACAGGTACCCTACAAAAATCGAATATGCTCTTATTGATCAATGTGTATCTTCCTACAATAGACCTATTGGAATTAGTACTCTGATTACCAAAAGAGATCTATGCATTAATGCCCTCGAGAAAACGCAGGCCGATTTCTCATATTCTGAATTCAAAAAGGATCAAAAAGGTTTTATGATTAATTTTCGTCAGAATGCATTGGCTGGTTTGCTTGAATAAAAAAGGGAGCAGGCCTTTGGCCTACTCCCTCAGGGCTGGGAGGCCCCTTGTTAATCTCCTAAATAATCTTCGTTGTTTGGATTGTGGGCGTCAGCCCAGTCATCCATATCCGCATCGTTGTTGGGGTTGTTAATATCCGACCAAAGATCGAGTTCAGCTTGACTCATACCATCGGTGTTCGGCATTTTGACCTCCCAGTCTTTGAATTATTTTTTGGTGTTTTTTGTTGCGGCCTTTTGTACTCGTGCTGTGAAAGACCCCTTTAAAACTTTTCCTCCACCTTTTTTTGCCTGCGTACTTTGAATCCTTGCGGCGGCTTCCGGGGTCATCGGTGTTTTCGATCGCTTTACCATAATGCCTCTCCTTTCTTGGGTGTTTTCGCCTCCCAGCTTGAGGAGAGTCTACAAAAGGCACTAGGGACAAACGGGGACAAGCATGAGCAAAAATGAAGTTTTTGAAAAGCAGGCCGAAATAAAAAGATGGCTTAAAAAAATAGGCCTAAGCCAAAGTCAATTTGCTGAGTTATTTTATGATGAGCACCATGCTACCTCACTCAAGGAAGAGGTTGACACGTATAAGGAAAAATTTAAAAAACATTTAAATAGGCCTTCCACAAAAATTGAATTGCTTGAAAGTTATTTAAACTTTCTATTTACCACCGAAAAATTCCGAGAAGGTGGGTTTTTTAAACCACAAAGTACCTCTGACGATATCCTTAATCAAGAAATCATGAAGTTGATGAAAAAAGTATCAAAAGAATTGACCGAAAAAATTTCATAAAACAATTAGACACATAGAAACAAGGGGCCTCTCCCGGTAAGGTAGGCATCTCGACCTAACTGGCGGTGTCGTTGGTGGGCGGGGTGGTCGAAATGACAATCGAAAATTGCTGTCTGGCGTATATCGACTTGAATATGGTAAGGGCTGGGGTGGTGCAGCACCCAGGGCATTGGGAACATGGCGGCTACCAGGAAATCCAAAACCCTCGAGACCGATATGGGATTATCGATCACCAAGGCCTGATGCAATTGTGCGGGTTTTCGAGCCCCGGACAGTTTAGGGAGAGCTATCGGCGGTGGGTAGATGCCTTGCAAGGGGCCGGGGGTTGCTACAGGGAGGGCTGCTGGACAGAGAGCGTCGCAGTGGGCAACTCGGAATTTGTGACGCCCGGGAATAAGCCCGGGTCGGACCAAGTTAACTACCCGAAATAACACGAAAATAACTTGAATTTTCACCTGAAAAAAGGGCTATGGCTCGATTTTTTGTGGCAAAATTGGGCCCATAGCAAATCATGACGATTTTTTGGAAGCACCCCGGAAGGACATCCCTGTGCCCAGAGCGAATCGGCATTTCCTCCCTGGCCACATCTGGCACATCACGCACCGATGCCACAAGAAGGAATTTTTGCTGAAGTTTTCTCAGGATCGGGGTGAGTCCGGGTCGGACCAAGTTAACTGCCCGAAATAAAACGAAAATAACCCGAATTTTCACCTAAAAAAAGGGCTATTAACTCCGGGTCGGACCAAGTTAACTACTTGAAATGAAACGCAAAGAATCCGTATTTTTACTTGAAATCGAGGCTATGGGCCCGATTTTGGCCTCAAAAATCGGGCTATAGCTCTTGAAAAGGGGTGATTTTCTCTGGAATTGTATGGAATATCAAGGCTTTGACTTGGTCCCATCCCGATAGCGTAATGTTAGTCATTCAGAATCAACAGCTCAGCTTTGTCCAACCCCAGAGGCCTCGAGGGGTTTTTCTACAGCCTCGTTATGTAAGCCCGGGTCGGACCAAATTAACTACCCGAAATAAAACGAAAATTACCCGAATTTTCACCTGAAAAATGGGCTATGGCTCGATTTTTAGCGGCAAAATTGGGCCCATAGCAAATCATTACGATTTTTTGCAAGCACCCCGGAAGGACATCCCTGTGCACAGTTTGAGTCCGGGTCGGACCAAGTTAACTACCTGAAATAAAACGAAAATAACCCGAATTTTCACCTAAAAAAAGGGCTATGGCTCGATTTTTAGCGGCAAAATCGGGCCCATAGCAAATCATGACGATTTTTTGCAAGCACCCCGAAAGGACATCCCTGTGCCCAGAGCGAATCGGCATTTCCTCCCTGGCCACATTTGGCACATCACGCACCGATGCCACCAGAAGGAATTTTTGCTGAAGTTTTCTCAGGATCGGCAACGCTACATTCAGTGGCTATACCAGGGACGAAAACGGTTCGGTGTTAGCGTCCTGAACTACACGGTAACCTGCAATCATGTGCATTTATTGGTCAAAAATGATTGCAGCGAAAACAATATCCCAGCGCTGATGCAGCTAGTTTCAGGACGGGTAGGGCAAGAATACAACCAGCGCAAAGGCCGCAAGGGAGCATTTTGGGAAGACCGTTACCATGCCACGGCGATTGAATCGGGGCCGCACCTGACAAGGTGCCTCACCTATATCGATTTGAACATGGTACGTGCCGGAGTTGTTAAGCACCCCGCCGAGTGGCCCCATGGAGGGTATCAAGAAGTTTACGGGACTCGGCGGCGCAACACCGTCCTTGACCTTGACGCACTCTTGGATGCGCTTGAACTCTCCTCCGTAAGTCAATTAAGAGAGGTTTACCGAGACTGGATCGACGAAGCCCTGCTCACTGAGGATGGACTGCGGGAAGAACACTGGACTCGGAGCATTGCTGTTGGAAGCTCTGATTTTATTCGACAGACCCAAGCGGCACTTGGTGCTCGAGGAAAACCCCGCGATATTTTTCAATGTGGGGAGGCATTTGTGCTCCGCGAGGCAGAGGAAAACTATGGGCCCGATTTTGTCCCCAAAAATCGGCCTATAGCTCCTGAAAAGGGGTGATTTTCTCTGGAAATATATGGAATATCAACACTTTGAGTTGGTCCGACCCCGATAGCCCCGAAGCGCACCGTGGCCTTGGCCGCTGCGGCGAGCTGCTGGCGAAAGGGCTGAACGGCGCGCTCTACGGTGCGCAGGGAGACCTCAATGCCATGGAGACGGGCAAGGTCCTGACGGACCACGTCGGCATTGCCCCCGTGCTGGACAAAGCTCTTCTCCAGCCAGTCCTCCAGACCATCGAGGGTTTTGCTCCTGACGGGTGTGCGATAGGCGTTCCAGTCGCCCTGTCGCAGGTAATTCTTGACGGTGTTCTTGCTGACGCCCAGTTCCCGGGCGATTCTCTTGGCCCCCCAGCCAAGTTCATGCAGCCGCAACATCACGGCCACGTCATCAGGTGTCTGCATGAGGTCCCTCGTCTGTCCAGAATCAAAAACGGGGACCATGTATCTCATGTTTTGCATGCTTCCTCCACGTCGGGAGGGGGTCAAATCCTGATGTCGTTAGGGGGTCAATTTACCGTGTCGCCTGACAGGTGTTAGCGTCCTGAACTACACGGTAACCTGCAATCATGTGCATTTATTGGTCAAAAATGATTGCAGCGAAAACAATATCCCAGCGCTGATGCAGCTTGTTTCCGGACGGGTAGGGCAGGAATACAACCAGCGCAAAGGCCGCAAGGGAGCATTTTGGGAAGACCGTTACCATGCCGCGGCGATTGAATCGGGGCCCCTCCTGGCAAGGTGCCTCACCTATATCGATTTGAATATGGTACGTGCCGGAGTAGTCAAACACCCCTCCGAGTGGCCCCATGGAGGGTATCAAGAAGTTTACGGGACCCGGCGGCGCAACACCGTCCTTGACCTTGACGGACTCCTGGGGGTTCTGGAATTCTCCTCCGTAAGTCAGTTAAGAGAGGTTTACGGAGACTGGATCGACGAAGCCCTGCTCACTGAGGATGGGCTGCGGGAAGAGCACTGGACTCGGAGCATTGCTGTTGGAAGCCCTGATTTTATTCGACAGACCCAAGCGGCACTTGGTGCTCGAGGAAAACCCCGCGATATTTTTCAATGTGGGGAGGCATTTGTGCTAGGCGAGGCAGAGGAAAACTATGGACCCGATTTTGGCTTCAATAATCGGGCTATAGCCCTTGAAAAGGGGTAATTTTCTCTGGAATTATATGGAATATCAACACTTTGACCTGGTCCGACCCCGTTAGATAGTGATGCAGATTCGTTAGCCTATGCATAAAAAAAATATAAAAATCTATCAGAGGGCCTCAAAAAACTTTTAGAAACAAATTTTTATCAATTACCAAAGAGGTGACAAGTGAGTAAAGTAACCTGTAAAAAATGCAATAAAGCAGTAGTGGGTGAAGGGAACTTTTGCAAAAACTGTGGAACTTCCCTGGCCATAAAAAAACAAAAAAAATCAAAAAAAAGGCTGATTGTTATGGCCGCGGTTTTATTTGTCTCGGCCGTAATGCTCGAACAACTTAAAGTCACAGATACTTCTGCACAAAAACTTACAACAAGCACGACAAGTGGCGCTCGAATCCCATACAAAGATCTACTTGCTGACAATATCAATGATGAACGAATTTCTACATTTCAGGGGTGGGATATAGGCAAGAAAATTCATAATAAATATGGCTTTCAAAGTTCACAAAAAGTACTTTTTGATCCAAAAACCTTAATTTTCAAAAGCAAAAACAATATAGAAAAATTTTTAGGGAAACCGGTTTTTAAAGATGATAATACATTTAAGTACAAAACTGACTATGGCTTCATAACGGCAAATTTTTATAATAAAATATGCTATGAAATAAAAGTTGAATTTAATTCAAACTTTACAAGCTATGTTGATGTTTTAAAGGCCATAAATGTTGAGCGTTTGAAAAAACCATTTGGTGTAAATGATGCCACATTGAAATACGACGATAACCTTGGTAATGGCATTATTAAATACTGTGAAAAAAACAATTGCATTGGAAGCATAATGGTTCATTTGCCAAATTCTAATACAGAAAACAAATGGGCCATTACCCTTTTTGGTGTTGAAAATTAATAATAAAATAAATTCGGCTAACAATCGGGTTAGTGGACAGATGACTCAGCCCTGCTTCTCGGTGAAATCCGTGCAGTTTGCAGCCAAATATTGCTGCCACAAACCCAAACCGTTAGCTTTTGAATTAAACTTATTTTGATTTTTTATTACAGACCATAGTGGAGGTAAATCATGAAAAATTGGTTCGATGAAAAAACAGGCCAAGTGAAACCTGAGTCTTTTACAGCCTTTGATATTGCGATTTCTAGTCGTTATGGAAAAGCATATGAAATAATTGAAATGCTAAATTTTTCACAACAAATATCAAGAAAAAATATGGCCCATTATGTGAAAAGTATTTTTTATGATTCTAAAGGCTGTATCTGCAATTTTGAACTCGAATCAACAGTAATAAATGGTGGTCAAATTTCTTCACAGCTTCTAGATATTGCAAGAAATACAATCAGTCAGTTCATGTGGTTTGACAGGGTTGAGGTTGGACTTGAACCTGACGAAGAAGGCTGATGTATAAAAAAGCTAACACAAGCATGTGTGTCCGGGTCGGACCGAAAGCGCCGGTAAAAGCCGGTAAAGAGTAAGGGGTGCAAGTCCCCGCATAGTAAAGGCTAGCGACTAGCTATGGCCTCGAGTCATGCGTCGGCTCTCCGCGAGGTGGGCGGCGAAGCGTTGACAGAGGGCGTGCAGGCCCGGCTATTGAGCTCCGAAATCACCTGTTCCGGGTTGCCGACCTTGTGGTCCGAGGGGGAAGGCAGTACGGTGCGCTGCGCAAACGCAAGTGGCACATCGGACCCGCGGAGTCTGAGAACCAGCGCATGTACGCAAGCTCTTTGCACGGAAACCGGGAGATCCTAGAGGCGGCCGATCGTAATCCGGCGGTCGGTCCGGTCGGGGAAGGCCAAGAGGCCGAGCACCCGACATGCACGTCTCTGGGAAGTCGGACGAAGGCGTAGTATCGTTGAAGCGGACGAACAAAGGTGTTCAACCAGAAACGCTTGGCCAATCACCGGCGGAGTCCGTGGAGAAAAGGCCTTCGGCCAAAGGGAACCCTATCCAGGCGACCGTGACCGGCACACAGAGGTCGGAAGCAACGTCGAGCGGCTTGGCTAGGGTACGAGAAGCAGCGAAGCGGGACAAGGAACTTCGCTTTACCAATTTACTGCATCACATCAGTGTCGAACAACTCCACGCGGCCTACCTCACTCTCAACCGGGGAGCGGCCACCGGAGTCGACGACATGACGTGGGGGGAGTATGGCGAGGGTTTGGAAGAGCGCCTCGCGAAACTCCATGATCAACTTCATGGTGGACGGTATCGGGCCAAGCCGAGCAAAAGGACCTGGATACCCAAATCCGACGGGCGACAACGGCCCATCGGCATTGCCGCCTTGGAGGACAAGATTGTACAACAGGCATTGGTGGGAATCCTTCAACTGATCTACGAGGAGGACTTTCTCGGTTTCAGCTACGGCGCCAGACCGGGACGAAACCAGCACAACGCACTGGATGCGATCTACGTCGCGATCAAGCAGCGGAAGGTGAACTGGGTTCTGGATGCGGATATCCGCGGATTCTTCGATAACCTCGATCATGGGTGGTTGATGAAGTTCGTGGAACACCGTGTCGCCGACAGACGAGTTCTCCGGCTGATTCACAAGTTCCTACGAGCCGGAGTCTCCGAAGACGGTAAGTGGTCCAAGACAGTGGTGGGGACACCACAAGGGGCCGTGATATCGCCTCTACTAGCGAATATCTACTTGCACTACGTCTTGGACCTCTGGGTGAACTGGTGGAGAAACCACCATGCACGCGGCGAAGTCTACATCGTGCGCTATTGCGATGACTTCGTCATGGGAGTCCAATACCCGTCGGATGCTAAACGTTTCCATGATGAACTTCGGAAGCGACTGGGCAAATTCGGATTGGAACTCCACGACGACAAAACCCGGTTAATCGAATTTGGCCGTTTTGCCGTCCAAAACCGCAAAAACCGTGGGGAAGGGAAGCCAGAAACGTTCGACTTCCTTGGATTCACTCACATCTGCTCTGAACGCCGAAAGGACGGAAAATTCCAGCTTCTACGAAAAACGATCGGGAAACGCCTTCGCGAAAAGATAAAGAAGGTCCGTCAGACCCTGCAACGGCATCGGCATAAGCCGATTCCAGAATTAGGGAGATGGCTACGATCGGTGGTGCAGGGACACTTCAATTACTACGCCGTCCCTGGAAATCGAGAAGCCTGTGATGCCTTCCGAACGCAAATCGGTTTTGCATGGTTGCGAGCACTCCGTAGCCGAAGCCAGAAAGGCAAAAGCCTAACCTGGGAACGTATGCAAAGAAAGATGATGAGAAGATGGATCCCCACAGCGCGGGTGCTGCACCCTTACCCGGATCAACGCTTCTGCGTCTGACCTAGGGCAGGAGCCCAGTGTGGTAGTTCTGCACGCTGGGATCTGTGCGGGGGGTGCCGGGTAACCGGCATTCCTGCCGCGACAAGTTAACTGCCTGAAATAAAACGAAAATAACCCGAATTTTCACCTAAAAAAAGGGCTATGGCTCGATTTTTAGCGGCAAAATTGGGCCCATAGCAAATCATTACGATTTTTTGCAAGCACCCCGGAGGGACATCCCTGTGCACAGAGCGAATCGGCATTTCCTTCCTGGCCGCATTAGGCACATCACGCACCGATGCCACAAGAAGGAATTTTGGTTGAATTTTTTCCGCAGACCCAAACGGCATTTGGTTCCCGAGGATAGCTCCGCGATATTTTTCAATGCGTGGAGTCATTCGTGCTACGCGAGGCAGAGGAAAACTATGGACCCGATTTTGGCCTCAAAAATCGGGCTATGGGTCCTGAAGAGGGGTGGTTTTCTCTGGAATTGTATGGAATATTAAGGCTTTGACTTGGTCCGACCCCGATAGCGCACCCCGAAAGGACATCCCTGTGCCCAGAGCGAATCGGCATTTCCTCCCTGGCCACATCTGGCACATTACGCACCGATGCCATAAGAAAGAATTTTTGCTGAAGTTTTCTCAGGATCGGCAACGCTACATTCAGTGGCTATACCAGGGACGAAAACGGTTCGGTGTTAGCGTCCTGAACTACACGGTAACCTGCAATCATGTGCATTTATTGGTCAAAAATGATTGCAGCGAAAACAATATCCCTGCGCTGATGCAGCTTGTATCCGGACGGGTAGGGCAAGAATACAACCAGCGCAAAGGCCGCAAGGGAGCGTTTTGGGAAGACCGTTATCATGCCACGGCGATTGAATCGGGGCCGCACCTGACAAGGTGCCTCACCTATATCGATTTGAACATGGTACGTGCCGGAGTAGTCAAACACCCCGCCGAGTGGCCCCATGGAGGGTATCAAGAAGTTTACGGGACCCGGCGGCGCAACACTATCCTTAACCTTGACGCACTCCTGGGAGCTCTGGAATTCTCCTCCGTAAGTCAGTTGAGAGAGGTTTACGGAGACTGGATCGACGAAGCCCTGCTCACTGAGGATGGACTGCGGGAAGAGCACTGGACTCGGAGCATTGCTGTTGGAAGCTCTGATTTTATTCGACAGACCCAAGCGGCACTTGGTGCTCGAGGAAAACCCCGCGATATTTTTAAATGTGGGGAAGCATTTGTGCTCCGCGAGGCAGAGGCAAACTATGGACCCGATTTTGGCCTCAAAAATCGGGCTATGGGTCCTGAAGAGGGGTGATTTTCTCTGGAATCATATGGAATATCAACACTTTGACCTGGTCCGACCCCGTTAGAATGATTTTGGCCCCAAAAATCGGCCTATAGCTCCTGAAAAGGGGTGATTTTCTCTGGAAGTATATGGAATATCTGAAGTGGTCTACTAACCCCGGACACCAACTAAGGTGGTATATTGAGCCACCTTCAAGGAGTGTTCAGAGTTATGGGAAGACGGACCTTTACCAAAGAGTTCAAACGCGAAGCCGCCGGACTTGTTGTGGATCAGGGCTATTCAATAGCCGAAGCCTGTCGTGCGACAGGTGTCGGGTCAACGGCCATGAGCCGCTGGGTTAAACAGCTTCAGGGCGAATATGGCGGAGTGACACCGAAAGCACAGGCGTTGACACCCGAGCAACAACGAATCCAAGAGCTAGAGGAACAAGTCAGAAAACTGGAAAGAGAGAAATCGATCCTAAAAAAGGCTACCGCTCTCTTAATGTCGGACGATCTAAAATCTTCGCGCTGATCGACCACTTAAGGGAGCATGGAAACGTCCAGCAGCTGTGTTCATTATTGGAAATTCCCCGTTCGAGCTATTACGACTATCGGGATCGCCGCAAAAAAATTGATGTCGAGCGTTTGCGGTTGCGCGCTAAAGCTACTGAAATATTCAACAAAAGTCGCCAGTCCGCAGGCAGCCGAAGCATTATGAGCAAGCTACGCCAAGACGGTGAAATTGTCGGGCGCTTTAAAGTTCGGCGGCTGATGAAAGAAGCTAATCTCGTCAGTAAACAACCCAGGCCACCCGCCTACAAAGTGGCAAAAGTTGAGAGGCCGGACATACCGAATCACTTAGATCGACAGTTCGATGTTCAGCAGCCAAACCAGGTCTGGTGTGGCGATATCACTTATGTCTGGGCACAAGGGCGATGGATATATCTCGCCGTGATCCTGGATCTGTACAGCCGCCGAGTCGTTGGTTGGAGTCTGTCTGAAAAAGTCGATGCCGATTTAACTATTGCGGCACTTGACCATGCTTACCAGTTGCGCGGGCAGCCTACGGCTGTGACGTTTCACTCAGATCAAGGCTGTCAATATGCCAGCAAATCATTTCGCCAACGCTTATGGCGTTATCGGATAAAACAGAGCATGAGCCGGCGGGGCAACTGCTGGGACAACGCACCGATGGAGCGTGTGTTTCGCAGCTATAAAAGTGAATGGATGCCTTCAGCCGGTTACACATCTTTCGATGAGGCCCAAAAGGATATTGGCCGATATCTTATGGATTATTACAACTGGTACCGCCCCCATCAGAGAAATGGCGGGCGTGCTCCTGCTGTCGCGGAAAAAAATCCTATTTTACTGTCCGGAAATAGTTGACCACTTCAATCAACATGTTAACTTGGTCCGACCCCGTTAGTCCTTAACCTTGACGCACTCCTGGGAGCTCTGGAATTCTCCTCCGTAAGTCAGTTGAGAGAGGTTTACGGAGACTGGATCGACGAAGCCCTGCTCACTGAGGATGGACTGCGGGAAGAGCACTGGACTCGGAGCATTGCTGTTGGAAGCTCTGATTTTATTCGACAGACCCAAGCGGCACTTGGTGCTCGAGGAAAACCCCGCGATATTTTTAAATGTGGGGAAGCATTTGTGCTCCGCGAGGCAGAGGCAAACTATGGACCCGATTTTGGCCTCAAAAATCGGGCTATGGGTCCTGAAGAGGGGTGATCTTCTCTGGAATCATATGGAATATCAACACTTTGACCTGGTCCGACCCCGTTAGATACCGTTAGATACGTTAGTCACCTTAAATTGTTTGATGCAGAAATGAAAAATAAAGCACAATACGAAATAATTTTTGAAATTGTACGAAGTGAAATTATCAAATGGGACCCCTACGAATTAATTCAAGGTGGAGCACCAGATGATGAATTTGACCAAGAAATAGCGCAAATAGTTGCAAAATTAGAAAATATCACACTAGAAAATGACTTAAAAACTATCATCGCAGGCATCTTTAGCAAAACCTTCGAATCTGAGCACTTCACTCCCATTGAATGTGGGGACGTTGCAAATAAAATCGAAAAATCATTAAGTAAAATAAAATGCATCTAATCTAGTAGCCGGGGGTTTTTCTCCCCTAGCCCCCACACCAGCTGGCCATAGGTGGCCGGGCCGGACCAAGTTAACTGGCCGAAATAACACGAAAAATTTCAGAATTTTTTCCGTAAAACGTGGCTATAGCGCGATTTATAGGGCCAAAATCGGATCAATAGCCAAACATGACGATTTCTTGCAAGCGCCCCGAATGTGTTAGCGTGGTCCCGATAGGCCCGAAAGCCCACCCAATAACCCCCGAGCTAACCACAAGGGGCACTGGAGAAAGAGTTAAATCAATGACAATCCTTGTTGTCGGAGGAACCGGGGCGACCGGACGGTTGCTTGTTTCGGAACTTCTCGAACGGGGGCAGAACGTCAAGGTGATTCTACGATCGGCAGATAAGTTGCCTGAGAACGTTAAGAATCACAAGCGCTTGTCCATAATCCAGGCAAGCGTATTGAGTCTTAGCGACGCTGATCTGACCCTGCATGTCAAAGGGTGTGCTGCGGTAGCGTCGTGTCTTGGGCACAACCTGACTTTTCATGGCATATTCGGTCCCCCTCGCAGGCTTGTGACCGATGCAACTCGCCGTTTGTGCAATGCCATCAGAGCTAACAAGGCAGAAGTGCCAACCAGGTTTGTGTTGATGAACACAGCCGGCAACAGCAACCGCGATCTTGACGAGCCGATTTCCTTCGCCCAGCGATGCGTCATCGGGCTTCTTCGGCTGCTGCTGCCTCCGCATCTGGACAACGAGAAGGCTGCGGACTACCTGCGGATCAATATCGGCCCGAGTAACGAGGCGATCGAGTGGGCTGCGGTTCGCCCCGACAGTTTGATCAATGAGACCGAGGTCAGTCCCTACGAGGTGCATCCCTCGCCGACCAGAAGTACGATATTCAATGCGGGTTCAACCAGTCGGATCAACGTTGCCCACTTTATGGCTGATCTCATCACCGATGATGAAATATGGAGCAAGTGGAAGGGGCAGATGCCCGTGATCTACAACAAGGGGCATTAGTATGGATGGGGGCCTGACCAAGTTAGTGTGGTTTGGGGTCGGACCGCGGTAACTTATAGTTATCAAATGAAAAATTGATAAATCACACCATTTATTCACCCCTAAATGCCCCTTTTCGGGGGCAAAAAGGGCACTTCAAATAAGCAAGAGCCAACCGGCATTTTATGATAGTTGACCACTTCAGTCTGACCTCATGATCCTTTTTTTGAGGGACATGGACCATTTTTTCGGAACAGAAAGGAGATGAATGTCATGGAGTTTTTCAAGTGGAAAGACCAGTTCAGCGTTCAAATTCCCGAAATGGACATTCAACATCAAAAGTTTTTCTTTCTTTTGAACCAGATTCACCAGTTTAACGAGGAAAAACGAAACAATTCAGAATTTCTTGAAGGACATTTCAGGGAATTGTTTGCCTACGTGGTGACTCATTTCGATGACGAGGAAAAGTTATTGGAGCAGACCGGTTATGAGGGGTTAGCCTTGCAAAAAAAGCAGCACAAGTATTTTAAAGAGCAATTAGTCCAACTTCGCGATCAGCATTTCAAAGGAAATGCAGCAGTGCCCCAAAGCGTCCTGAATTTCATGCGGGACTGGTTTTTAAATCACATCCTTGAAGTAGATAAGCAGTACGGGGACTATTTCAAAAATCAGTAACAGTTGGTCCAGAGTGGGGAGGCCTCTTCTTACGGAGCTGAATTTGGCACTGAACTGGGCCTTTTACGCACATAGGATAGCTATCTTTGGGATGTTTAACGCTTCATTCCAAGCTGTTGGCGTGGTCCGACCCCGATCGAGAAATCGGCGGATGACGGGGCAGGGGAGTCCGGCAGCTTATCTGTCATCTGACATCGAAGTCCGAAAGGAAAAGAAAAAACCCCGCCTGCCGGGCGGGGTTTTTTGCTTCCCCGTTAATGCTTGGCTGACCGCATCGGTCCTCCATTTACCTTGATGGAGACGGGGTTGCTGATGATGTCGAAGACCGGCGAGCGTTTCTGGGCAAGCTGAATCAGCTCGTCGATCGTGGACTGGTCAGCATCGGCATCGACTCTGAAGTTGACATTGATGTTTTTGTAGCCGTTGCGGACCTTGTCGGACAGGCCCAGGAATCCCCTCAGGTCGAGTTCCCCGTCGAGGTCCGATTCGACCGCACGCACAGTGATCCCTCGCGCTGCTGCGTGGTAGACCAGGCTGGTCGTCAGGCAACTTGCCAGGGCGGACAAGGCAAGTTCGACCGGGTTGGCGCCCATGTCTTTGCCCAGGAGCAGGTCGGGTTCATCGGCATGGATGTGGAAATCGCGTTGATGGGTCAGGTCCTGCCTGGCCCCGTAGAAGTCGTGAATGGTCGTTTCGGTGTGGCCGCCTTCGTCCCAGCGGTTGGTGGCCCTGAAGCGGAAAGAGGCTATGCCGGGGTCGCCTTTGATGGCGTCGATGGTGCTGGCTAGCCTATCGACGTCAACGCCGTTGATTTTTCCTGTTGCCATCATGGTGAATCTCCTTTCTGAAGTTCTTTGGGTGGTACACCCCAATTATAAGGCGGGCAGGCTGCTGAGGGTTAGTTCGGGGCTGAAAGTGGGCTTCTTGGTGGAGGGACGGCCTTTCGGTAGGATGGGGATCGGGCTCTTTTCGTTTGTGTGGATATTCAAAGGCAAAAGCCCCGCTGGAAGGCAGGGCGATATAAACGCCCCGAAGAGGGGAAAAAATGAACTATTTAGGATTGCTGTATTAAGGAGTTTTGATGTAAGGTGGTCAGCGGATTATCTCAAGAAGAATTTGAAATACCTTCATCAGAGGGGATTTCGAAGTGCTCAAAGCCAGATTATATCTATTATTTTTCCTGGGTATTTCGATGTCTTGCCTGGCCGCTGCGGAAGAGGTCACCCTTGCCTGGGACCCCAACAATCCTGCTGAAACGGTTGCGGGTTACAGGCTATACCAAGACCTGAATACGCAGGGTCAGGGGGTCGTCGGCACGGTTGCTGCCCCCGCCACAACCCTGTTTCTCCCATCTGTTTCCGGGTGCCATACCTGGAATGTGACGGCCTTCGACCAGGCTGGCTATGAAAGCAGTTACAGCAATACGGTTTATTGGTGCGAAAATTGGGGGAGCATCGAAAGGCAGACATACGAAGAGATACAATTCGCCAAGGCCCAGGAGCAAGCGGGTCGTTTCCATCCTCGGGGGAGATACATTGACATCCAGGGAAGATACATGCTTACCCGCCGCCTGCCTGGGACCAGGGCCGTTATCATTACCCTTCCGGCGTACTGATTATTTTCATGTCCCGGCTTTGAAGAATGCGGCGCTGATATGAAAAAAGCCCTGTGGGTTAGCGTTTTCGCCGCCGTGTTCATCTGGTCGGCCATCGCCCCGAAGAGTTACTTCACCTGGTTTCTGGAAGTTCTGCCCGCAGTCATTGCCATTCTGATTCTGGGATTTACGAAAAAGTCATTTCCCCTGACGCCCCTTGCCTACCTCATGATCCTGGTGCATTGCATCATCCTGATGGTGGGCGGTCACTACACCTACGCCGAAGTCCCCCTTGGCGATCTGCTCGGCACCGGCCGAAACAACTACGACAAAATCGGCCATCTGGCCCAGGGATTTATCCCGGCGTTGATCGCCCGCGAGATACTGATCCGCAAAAACGTGGTCAATTCCCGAAAATGGCTCAACTTTTTCATTGTCGCCACCTGCCTGGCGATCAGTGCTTTCTATGAACTGATCGAATGGTGGGTTGCGGAGCTGACCGGCGACTCGGCAGAGGCCTTCCTTGGGACCCAGGGGTATGTGTGGGACACCCAATCGGACATGGCGCTGGCGTTTTTCGGGGCCATCCTGTCCCTGGTGGTTCTCTCAAAAATTCACGACAGGCAGTTAAAAGCGGTCGCATGAGGAGGTAGCCCGGACAGGAAAGCCTATGGGGAGGTGCTCCTCCTCCGCCACAAACATCCTCAGGGAATGCCAATGAGCGGTAAAATATAAGCAGGCAAGGATTCAGTTCCGGAGAGGGGGTGAGCTAATGAGACGAGTGGCGATAATCGTCGGCATGCTGCTGGTCGTGGCCGCCTGCGCAACCAGTCTGCCTCCCGAGAAATACCATGAGTACCATGCCTTCTGCCGCAACGAGGCGCGCGTGGCCACTTTTAACGCAACACCCGACGAGGAGTCCTACTACAGGACCTGCATGCACCTGAAAACCTATCCCGATGAGCCTGCCCGCTATATCTGGTAGGCGCTGACCACGAGGAATATCCTCGCTCCGGGATGCCGTGGGGGTCGGCCATGGAATCCCGGCCTTTATAGAATTTCGGCGATCCCCTCGGTTTTACTGAGCCCTATGATCTGCAACCATTCTCTTCAATGACCAAGGAGGCGGCATGAAAAAACTGACAATTGTGATCCTGATCCTGGCGGTGCTCTGTGCAGGTTGGGCCGGGGCCACCTACTACATCGGCGGCCAGGCACAGGAGCGCTACGAGAACCTGCTGCAGCAGTACGCGCAGCTGGGACCGGTCACCCTGAGCGGAAAAGACTACCAGCGGGGGCTGCTGAGCTCCGAGGCGGAAACCCTCGTCGAATTCACCCTGCCGTCGGTGGAGGACCAGCAGGAGCCGACCGAGCCGGTGACCCTGGTCTTCAGGCATACCCTGCGTCATGGCCCCCTGACCCTCTCCCCGGCCCTGGCCCAGGTGGAGACCCGCCTGGTCAGTGTCGTGCCCGATTCCGGGGAATTTGCCCGGGTGCTTGCCAAAGTCCCGGAACTGGCCGAGCCCTTCGCCTTTGTCCGGGTCAACCTCGACGGCTCGATGAACAGCCGGATCGAGCTCCCCGCCTTCCAGGAGATGACCGAAGAGGGCCATTTCACCTGGGGAGGGTTCCGGTTCGAAATGGATTCCGCCCCGGGGATGAAAACCCTGGTCGGCAGCTTCGACCTGCCCAAGGTGGAACTGCAGGAGGCCGACGTGGACTTCACCTGGGATGGCTTCCGCGGCCAATTTGACCTGACCGAGACGCGGCCGCTGCTTTATGTCGGCACCAACAAGGCCACCTTCGGCAGCATGGAGATGAGCCTTCCCGAGCACGAGGGCGGCCCGCGGAAAACGGTGCGGATGGAGGGTTTCGAGGTCGTTACCGAAAGCAGCAGCGACGGCAAGCTGATCCGTTATGTCCAGAGCATGCAGTTTGCCGGGTTGACCGTGGAAGGGAAAACCTACGGTCCCGGGGTCTGCGAGGTGGAAGTAAGCAACCTCGACTGCGATGCGCTTGCCGGATTTCAGGGGGACGCCCGGGAGGTTTACCGCAACGCGGATAACTTCAATCCCGACGAATTGGCGGCCCAGGTTATCCCCCTGTACGGCCGGTTGGTGGAAAAGCTGGTGACGGGCAATCCCGAACTGAACATCCGCAAACTTCACTTTTCTACCCCCATGGGCGACTTTGACGGGAATGTTCAGGTAAAATTGGCCGGTGGGCAGGGGCTGACCCTGGATAACCCGGCCGCCCTGCTGGAGCACCTCGAGGCCGCTGCCAGGGTCTCGGTGGCGGAAGGGCTGATCGGTGCCGTGATGGCCGCGGCGGTAAAGGACAACCTGCGCGCGGCCATCGAGCAGGGGCAGGTTCCCCCCTACAGTGACGAAGAGATTGCCGCGCTGGCCGAGCAGCAGCTGAACGGACAGCTGGAAGCGCTGGTGGCGCAGAACTTCATCCTGCGCGAGGGCGGGCAGATCAAGACCAGCGCCACCTTCAACCGTGGCGAACTGGCGGTGAACGGCCAGCCGCTGCCGCTTTTCGGCGGGCAGTAGGCAAGGCCCGGGACAGCGGACGGGGCCGCGGCCGGGACTGAGACATTTTCAACGAAGGGAGGTCTGGATGGAATGCCTGATGGATCATATCGTGCTCAACGTGACCGACATGGATGCCATGCTCGAGTTCTACACCGGAATCCTCGAGATGCCGGCCGAACGGCTGAGCGCCTTCCGGGCCGGCGAGGTCCCGTTCCCCTCGGTGCGGCTGAACGCGGATACCATCATCGATCTTTTCCCCGAGGCCCTCTGGAAGAATACTGCCGTGCCCGGTCCTTGTGGAGCCCACCTGAACCATTTCTGCCTGGGGATGAGCCGGGAGGCCTGGGAAGGACTCAGAGAAAGGCTGGAAAAAGCCGCAACGCCCATCGAAGCCGGCCCGGTAAAACGCTGGGGGGCCCATGGAACAGGGATTTCTCTCTACTTCCGCGACCCGGAGAACAACCTGATCGAGGCGCGTTACTACGCCGTGGCGGACGACCACCGCAGCTGCCGGCTCGGATCGTAGCAATTCCCGCGGGAAAAGGGGGAAAAACCGGCATCCTTGCGGACGGAGGTGGGTGCCGGGGCAGGCTGCGGGTCGATGTTGGGTCTAATTAATGGTTGACAGGCAAGGCCTGAAATTATTAGGGTAGGGGACCGGCCCGGGCAGAATTTTCTTTGCTCGGGAAAATGAATAAAAGCGTTGGAGGGGGAAATGAATTTGGGGAGTTGGGGGAAGTTTTTTGTCTTTTTTGCGGTCTTTCTGGGGGTCATGGGCGGTTTCAATGACGCCCTGGCACTGGACCCGCTCACCGAGGCCGATTGTCGCTGCTGCCACGGCGACACCCTGGCCGACCGCCATCACCTGCTGGTGCCCACCAGCAATCTCGAATGTCTCGATTGCCACGAAATGGTTCTTAACAGCGCCACCTCGCTGTTCGAACCCCGGGTCGTGCGCGACTGCAAAGTCTGCCACACCGGCTCTCTGGCCGACCGTCACCACCTGCTGGTGAACACCGGCACCTTCGACTGTTTCAGCTGCCACTCGGTCGAGGTCGATCCGGTCACCAACACCTTCGTCCCCACTCTGGACCGGCCTTGCGTCGAGACCCCCCCGGTGACCACGGGGAGCATCACCGGTTCCGTGTCCGCAAGCGACGGCTCCGGGCTTGGAGGCGCGCGGGTCGCTGCCGCGGACGGCAGTTTTTCCACCACGACCACCAGCCAGGGAGCCTTTCAGATCGACGGCGTCCCCGCGGGGGCCCTCGAACTGGTCGCCAGCAAGACGGGCTTCAGCACCGTATCCCGATCCCTGAACGTGGTTGCCGGGCAGGTTTCCAGCATCGGCTTTGTTCTCACCGCACTGCCTACCACCGGCACGATTTCGGGGAGCGTCCTTGACCAGGGCGGCAACCCCATTTCCGGAGCGAGCGTTTCCACCGACGCCGGCGGCCACAGTACATTGAGCGCAGCCGATGGCACCTACCTGCTCTCGGCGATTCCCGCGGGCCCCTATGTGGTTACCGCGGCAAAGAGCGGCTTCAGCAGCAGTGCCCTGCCGGTTTCCCTGAGCGGCGGACAGGCGACGATTCTCGACTTGGTGCTTACGGCCCTGGGCCCGGAAATCTGCACCGACCAGGCTGACAACGACGGTGACGGGCAAATCGACTGCGCCGACAGCGATTGTGCCGGCAGCGCGGCCTGCGCGACCAGCGAACCGGAAATCTGCTTCAACGGCATTGACGACGACAACGACGGCTTGACCGATTGCCTGGACAGCGACTGCAACGGAGACCCGGCCTGCATCCCCGAACCCCAGCCCGAAATGTGCAGCAACGGTTTGGACGATGACGGTGACGGGCTGGCCGACTGCGACGACAGCGACTGCACGGCCGATCCGGCCTGCATCGTCGTGCCCTTGCCGGAGATCTGCAACAACGGCCTGGACGATGACGGCGACCTGCTCACCGACTGCGCCGATTCGGACTGCCTGGGGAACCCGGCCTGCGTGATCAGCGTTCCCGAGGTCTGCAACAACGGGGTGGATGATGATGGCGACGGGCTGGTGGACTGCGCGGACAGCGAGTGCAATGCCGACCCGGTCTGCGCCACGGTGATCGATCCGGAAATCTGCTACAACGGCATCGATGACGACCGCGACGGCCGGATCGACTGCGCCGATTCCGACTGCTTTTTCCAGCCCGGCTGCGGCAAAGCCGAAAACTGCACCAACGGCATTGATGACGACCGCGACGGGCTGAAAGACTGCGCCGACAGCGACTGCCAGGGGACCCCGGCCTGCAGCATCGAGATCTGTGACAATGGCCAAGATGACGACGGGGACGGGAAGGTCGACTGCCAGGACCCCGAGTGCGGAACCTTCAACCTCTGTGCCGGCAACCAGGCCGCGGAGATCTGCAACAACGGGATCGATGATGACGGTGACGGGCGTGAGGACTGCCGCGATCGGGATTGCCGGCGGGCTCCCGAATGCCGCAGGCTCGACTACGATTGGAAGCGGATCAGAAAAAGCAACACGGCCTACAGCACCTCCTATGATATCTCCAGGGATGACGACTCTGAGGATGACGATTCGGAGGACGAGGAGCGCTCATCCTCTTACCGGTATTCCGGGGATCGTTATCGCAGCTGGTACCGAGATAGGGATTGAGGAAAAGACGCTTGCCTGACCCGAACGGGCAGGTGAGGTACTGCAAAAAAACGAAGGGCAGGCCGATCAGGCCTGCCCTTCGTTTTACTGGATCACTGCACCTTTTGCTGCTCGGAGGGTTCGGCGGGAGTCGCCTTTTTCTCCTCGGGGAGAATTTCTCCCTCGACAACCTCGCCGGCTTCAGGCTTGGCCGAATCGTCAGGCCCGGCTTCGTGCGGCTCAGGCTCGGGGCCGGGCAACTCGATGACCGAGGGTGTGGTTTGAGCCGCTTCGGGCTCCGGCGTACTCCCCGCCGGCGTCGTCTCTTCCGGGGCAGCGGGTTTTTCCGGTTCCGCGGGGACGGCAGCGGCGGCGGACATCCTCGACGCCCTGGCGGCCCAGGCTTTCATCGCCGCGACCTCCCCTTTGATCAGGGGCCGGTCGACCATGGTCACCTTGGACAGGTACGCCTCGATGACCGGGTGCTTCTTGCTCAGCTCGACAACCTCGCCGTAAACCTTCTTCTTGACCGGAACCGGCTTGAGCAGGCGCAGCTCTCTCTGGGCGGCGTGCAGCCGGCTGCCGACCAGCATGCACAGACTGCCCAGCAGAAAGCCTCCGCCGAGCCCGGCATACACCGCGATGGGAAGATCGTTGCGGTAGGTGATGACCGCCACCACCGCCGCGGTCGAGGCCAGCGCCGCCACCATGGAGGCGGCCGCCGCAACCGCGGCGCGGAACCCGCCCAGGACCAGGGAGATGGCCGTCAAGGCCACCATCCCGCCGGCAATGCCGAAGATAATGTTCTGCGGAGCGAAGTTCAGCTTCCAGAGAAAACCCATCCCGACCCCCCAGGCAGCGACCAGCAGCACGGAAAAGAACCGCGCATTTTTACGCTGCGCTTTGTAACGGGTGCGCTGAGTGTCGATCTCCTTCGAGGTTGGGGGGGGGCAATATACGTCAAACTCCATGGGGTTTCCTCCTTGAGGTAGTATTTGGGGCAGCGGGGCGTCCCTGACCGCCAGGATACCTATCGGGCGGGTCAGAGGAATATACTAATTTTACTGGAAAACCGAAAGCCTCAAGGCGCTGGATTGAAAAAAAAGCCGATTCGGCCCAGTAGCCCTATCCGGCAGTCCCTGGATTTTCAACAGCGGGATTGCCGACTTTCGCGATGGTCCGCCGGGCTGAGACGGGAGCATTCCCGGGTTGACAAGAGGAGCGGTTTAAGGCATTTGTAGGTCAAATTCAAAAGGGGGAAGCGAATGGCAGATCTTTCTACAAACTATATGGGGCTCGCGTTGCGCAACCCCATCATCGCCGCCAGCAGCAGCCTGACCGGATCGCTGGAGGGTGTAAAGAAATGCGCCGCGGCCGGTGCCGGGGCCATCGTGCTGAAATCGCTCTTCGAGGAGCAGATCGCCGCCGAGATCGGCGCGCTGAGTGAGTACGCCGAGTATGCCGGGCACGGCGAAGCCTCCGAATACCTGCAGGGCTACGGGATGGAACTGGGTCCCCGCGATTACCTGCAGCTGGTCAGGGATGCCAAAAAGGCGGTCGACGTGCCGATCATTCCCAGCCTCAACTGCTTCTCCAACGAACGCTGGTCCGATTACGCCCACCAGTTGGAGAGCGCCGGCGCCGACGCCATCGAGTTGAACATCGGGGTGCTGCCCAACCAGGAAAAACAGACCGGGGCGGCCGTCGAAGAGCTGCACCTGCGGATATTCCACGAGGTGAAATCCCGGGTAAAAATCCCGGTGGCCGTCAAACTGGGGCCGTACTTCTCATCCTTTGCCAATTTGGCCCAGAAGCTCAGCGCCGACCGCATCAAGGGGCCCGATTTCACCGTCGGCTGGTGCGGGCCGGGGGAGATCAAAAAGGAGGTCATCTGGCAGGGGGCCGATGCCCTGGTGCTGTTCAACCGCTTCTACCAGCTTGATATCGATATCGACAAGATGAAGCTGGTGCCCGGCAACCCCCACAGCACCCCGGCCGAAATCCACACCGCGCTGCGCTGGATGCTGCTGTTGTCCGGAAAGGTGGATTGCGACCTGGCCGCCACCACCGGGATCCACGACGGCAGGGGAGCGATCAAGCAGATACTGGCCGGGGCCACGGTAGTACAGGTCTGTTCGACCCTCTATAAAAACGGCTTTGGGCAGATCGGCAAGATGCTCGAGGAGATCGGCGCCTGGATGGACGCCCACAAATTCGCCACCCTCGGAGCCTTCCGCGGCCGGTTGAGCCAGGCCCACAGCGACAAACCCGAAAGCTACGAGCGGCTGCAGTACATCAAGGTTTTCGTCGGTATCGACTGAACCCGGTGTCCCAGCCGAAACAACGAGACACCCCGCCCGGGCCTGCTGCCGGGCGGGGTGTCTCGTTTTGGGGCCGAGGAAACTTTGCCGGTGGTGCGGCCAGCGCAAGGCGGGTAATACAATCGGGGCCGGTTGCGGTAAAATGGCAGGAAGACAACAACCGGCAACCAATCTGCGCGGAGAGGTAAAATGGGTATCCTGTCCTGGATCATCATGGGGCTGCTGGTGGGCGCCCTGGCTAAGTTCATCATGCCCGGAAACGACCCGGGCGGCCTGGTGGTGACCATACTCCTGGGCATCGCCGGGGCCTTCGTCGGCGGTTTCCTTGCCACCCGACTGGGGCTGGGCAGTGTCACCGGGTTCAACTTGGGGAGCATCGGGATCGCCACCGGGGGAGCCTTGCTGCTGCTGTTCGTTTACCGCAGGTTCCGCCGCTGAGAAGCTCCCCCGAAGCCTCTCTTGCCTTCACGCAACGGATGGGGCAGACTGTGCCAGCTCCTTCAACCGAGGAAGGTTCCGATGTTTCAGCTTGCCGACATTCGCGACACCCTTGCCGAGCGCCAGCCCCGTCTGCAGTCGGAACTCGACCGCAGGCACGCCGCGGTAGCCCTGGTCCTGCGCGGCCCGGCCGACGCGCTGCAGCTGCTGTTCATTCAACGCTCCAGCCATCCCCGTGATCCCTGGTCGGGCAACCTGGCCTTTCCCGGGGGCAAGATCGACCCCCAGGACCATGCGCCGCGGCTGGCCGCCGAAAGGGAAGCCCGCGAAGAGGTCGGCCTGGAGTTGGCTGGTGCCGAATTTCTCGGTCGCCTCGACGACATTACCGGGGCCTATCTGCCGGTGCTGGTATCCTGCTTCGTCTATCACCTGGCACGGCCGGCCCCCCTGCGCTGCAATCACGAGGTCAACCAGGCCTTCTGGTTCCCCCTGGATAAACTGCTCGACCCGGCCAGGCACGCCCTGGCGGACATCCCCTGGGGCGGGCAGAGCCGCAAGGTGCTGGCTATCGATCTGCTCGGACCGGGAAGGCCGGTCCTCTGGGGCATCACCTACCGCCTGGTGCAGCAGTTCGTTCAGACCCTCGGGCTGGATTTCCCCCGCTCACCCTGCCGGTAATGGCCATGCTTCGCCTTACCCGAGGTTTTTCCCGCTGCTCCCGGCGTAAAAAATCCCCGCCCAAATCATTCGCTAACATACCGGCGGCAAAGTTGTCCCTTGATTTACAGGGGAATTCGATGCAGATTCAAATTTTTCCCAATGGGGGGATGGCAGCGCTTTGAGAGCGAATTCGGATAGCTCAAACCTGACGAAGAGGCTGTTCTTCTGCCTGGGGACCTATTTTGTGCTGCAATTGACCCTGCGGCTTCTGGTCTCGGACAGTCTGCAACTGGACGAAGCGGAACAGATCATTCTCAGCCAGGAGCTTCGCTGGGGGTACGGCTCTCAGCCGCCCCTCTATACCTGGCTGCAGGCCGGGGTTTTCACCCTGACCGGCAAGGGGGTCCTGGGGCTGTCCCTGGTGAAGAACCTGCTGCTTTTCAGCATTTTCGCCCTGACCTGGCTGGCTGCAAAGGAGATCACGGGAAGCGGCCGCAGCGCCGCCTTTGCCACCTTGGCGCTGGTGCTGCTGCCGGAACTGGTCTGGGAAGCACAGCGGGACCTGACCCATTCGGTGCTGGTGACCGCCCTGTCCATTGCGACCACCTGGCAGGCCGCCCGGCTGATGCGGCGTGCCGCGTCCCGGGAGTACCTGGTCTTCGGCCTGGTGGCGGGCCTGGGGATGCTGAGCAAGTACAATTACCTGCTGTTTCTCGGGGCGTTTCTCGGCGCCTGCCTGGCGGTGGACGATTTCCGCACCCGGCTGCTGCACCGGCGGATGGGCTGGGCTGCAGGCGGCTTTCTGCTGGTGAGCGGCGGGCACCTGCTGTGGATGGCGACCCATGGCGCGGCATTGGGCAGCCAGGTCGACAGCCTGGGGATGAACTGGATTGAAGGGTTCTGGGCTCCCCGCTTCAAGGGGGTTGGCAGGGTGGCGTCGGCGGTGCTGCTGTTTCTTGGACCACTGTTGCCGCTGTTTCTCATCGCTCGGCGTCAGGGCTCGAATCCGGGCAGTACGGATGCCTGGTGCGCTGCCTGGAGAAAAGTTTTTCTCCGCACCATCGTTTATGTGGTTGCCATTTGCCTGGTGCTGGCGCTAGGCTTTAAGGTCAGTGGATTCAAACCCCGCTGGATGCTCCCCATGCTGAGCTTCGCCCCGCTTCTGCTGGTGGTGATCTGGGGCAGAGAGGTCAGCCGCAGGGCTTTGCGCAACCTGGCGGGTTTCGCTATGCTCGTGGCCGTTTTGATCCTGGTGCTGCTGCCAGGGAGGACCTATTTCGCCCAGCAGCTCGGCAAATTCAACCGGCTCAACTACCCCTTTGCCGAATTGGCCGGCGAGCTGAAGACGGCCGGGGTTTTCGTCGGGGGGATCGCCGGTGGCGACCGTTTGACCGGCGGCAACCTGGCCCTGCAGTTTCCCGGCAGCAGGGTGACGGTGCCCGAACTGGCGCCCTTCGCCCTGCCTGAGCCGGTGCTGGTGGTGTGGGACGCCACCCGGCATCCTGAACCTCCCGCCGATCTGATCCGCCTTGTTCAGCCGCACTTTCCCGATTTTCCGGGAAACGCCCGGCCGGATTACGTCGAAGCGCTGCTTAAATTCGGCCAGTTCCGCAGCATGCGCCTGGGGTATTATCTGCTTGGGCAGGGCGGTACGTTCGAAGCAAGCAAAAGGTAGGACCATGCAGAAAATTTCATTCGTCATCCCCGTCTACAATGAAGAGGACAACCTCGAATCGCTCTACCGGGAGGTCAGCGACATAGCCCGGAAACTGGGTTGGCCATACGAGTTCTGTTTCGTCGACGACTGCAGCTCCGACGGCAGCCTGGCCGTTCTGCGACGGCTGGCCGAAGCGGACCAGCGGGTGCGTTTTCTCGGTTTCGAGTCGAACTGCGGCCAATCGGCGGCTCTCTACGCGGGTTTTCAGCACACCACGGGGGACGTGGTCATCACTATGGACGCCGATCTGCAGAACGACCCGGCGGACATCCCGGCCATGCTGAATCATTACGGGGACTATGAAATGGTTACCGGCTGGCGGCATTCCCGTCAGGACACGCTTTCCAAGAAACTCGCGAGCCGGGTCGGCAACAGCTTTCGCAACCTGATGACCAGCGAAACCATCCACGATACGGGCTGCTCGCTCAAGGTCATGAACGGCGACATGGTGCGCAGGATCAAGATGTTTCGGGGTCTGCACCGCTTTCTGCCTACCCTGATGCGGCTCGAGGGGGCGAGGGTGCTGGAGGTCAAGGTCAACCACCGGGCCCGGATGCACGGGGTCTCCAAGTACAACAACCTGCAGCGGGGCATAGAGGGCTTCTTCGATGTGCTGGCGGTGCGCTGGATGATCCGCAAACATCTAAAATTCAAAATAAGGCAAAGCCATGTCTAAGGCGGAGATCGGCATCCTGACCCTGGGATTCAGCGGGCAGGCTCTTTTTTTCATGCGCTTTTTCATCCAGTGGATCCATTCGGAAAGGCACCGCCGCAGCATCATCCCCGTCGCCTTCTGGTACTTCAGCCTCGGCGGCAGTTCCCTGCTTCTGATTTATGCCATTATCCGCCGGGATCTCGTTTTCATCGTCGGCCAATCCACCGGGTTTTTCATCTATACCCGCAATCTCTATCTCATCCACCGGGAAAAAAGCGCACAGGATTCTCCGCAGCCCGGCCAGGGCGCCCAAGAGTGATCCCGCCGGTTCCACCCCATCGTTTCCCGACCCCACAACCCTCAGGCAGTTTGTAGGCTATAATAGGACCGTAGCCGGTTCCGGCAACGCTCTGGATCGGACGCACAGGGGAGTCGACAATGAGCCAAAGGACGCAGAAGGCCACCTTCGCCGCAGGGTGTTTCTGGGGGGTTGAGGAGGCGTTTCGCAGGGTGCAGGGGGTGTTGGGAACCCGGGTCGGTTATACCGGCGGAAGCCTTGCCCGGCCGAGTTACCAGGACGTCTGTTCGGGGCGGACGGGACATGCCGAGGCGGTGGAAGTCACCTTTGACCCCGAAGTGGTCAGCTTCGAGCGGTTGCTGCAGTTTTTCTGGGACATTCACGACCCGACCACACTCAACCGGCAGGGGCCCGACATCGGCAGTCAATACCGCTCGGCCATCTTCTTTCATGATGCCGAGCAGCAGGAGCAGGCGCTGGTCTCGAAGGGGCAGCTGGAGGGGAAAAATCCGGGCGGACGGCCGGTGGTTACCCAGGTTGTGCCGGCAGCGGAGTTCTGGCCTGCCGAGGAGTACCACCAGCAATATTACGCAAAAAGGGGAGGGGGCGGTTGCCGGTAGGTCAGTGACCCCCTCCCGCGGCTGAGTCAGGCACCAGGTTCCCGGGTCAGTGGCTCGAAGGCGGGCCGAGGGGCGAGGCCCCGCTCGCCGGGCGACAGCGCTCCGGGGGCCAGTTGAAGCGGTGTCCGAAGGCTTCAACCTCCAGGGCGTTCTCGAAACAGGCCAGCACCCGGCCCGTGTAGCGCGAGTCGAGGTTCTCGACGAAGAGGGTTCCCCCCTCGTTGAGTTGGCAACAGAGTTTTTCGAATTCCTGGTTCCGCATGGGTTCGCCTCCTTTCCCCAGGGCTTTTAAGGCATATTTTAGCATAACACCCTGGGAGGCCCTTGCGCCAGGCAGGGGGCACTAGCGGGGGGCGGCCCTGGTGACTTCCAGCAGTTCGATGTCGAAGGTCAGTTCTTTGCCGGCCAGGGGATGATTGCCGTCGAGGGTGATGGTGTTCTCGTCCAGATCGGTCACCATCACCCGCAGCAGGTTGCCGTCCTGCATGGTGATTTCCAACTGCCTGCCCACCTGCACCTCGAGGCTCTCCGGCAGCAGGCTGCGGTCGAGGGTTTCCACCAATTCGGCCTGGTGCGAACCATAGGCATTCTCTGCGGGGATGCGAACCGTCTTGTTTTCGCCCTTGACCATGCCGAGCACGGCTTCTTCGAAACCCGGGATGACTTCCTTCTTGCCCAGGATGAAAAGCAGGGGCTTTTTGTCTCTGGAGGTATCGAAGACGGTGCCGTCGGCGAGTCTGCCGGTGTAATGGACCTTGACGGTGTCCTTTTCGGAAGCCTGGAACATGGGTAAAATTCCTTTCGGGATGGCGTTTACGGGTCTTCCTTGATACCGCGAACCGCCCGATCTGTCAAGCCGGCGCCGGCTGGCGCAGCCGCCTTTTTGCCGGGTCGGGCAGGGGGGATAATGCTGAGGAGTCCATGTTGAAAACGGTATTTACCCTGGCCCTGGCCGCCTTTTTCGCGGTCGCCGCCGGCACGGCCGGCGCCCAGAACCTGCCCATCGCAGAGATTCCGGCTGCCCTGCACCCCGGATTCGACCACCTGCTCGGGCTTACCGCCCGGGGTGCCGAATTCGTGCCGGAAAAAATCGCCGGGGTTCTGGACTTCGCCGCTGCACCGCAGGATCCGAAGCGGCTCCTACGGGCCGATAAGCGCAAGGGGACGACCTCGGCCTTTTACCAATTCGATCTGCACACCGACCTGGAGCAGGTGTTGCGCCTGGCCTTCAACCCCGAGATTCCCGCCCATGCGCTGATGCCCTCCTCGGTACGGATGACCCGCTGGGTGGAAATCGAGGGGGGCGAGTCCCGCCTGGCGGGGTTGGCCGATGCCCTGAAAAACTCCGCCGGAGCTCCTCTTGTGGTGCGCGGGGTCGAGCACGAGGAGATCACCCCCAACCTCTCCACGGGAACCTACTTCAGCTACGATCTGAAACGGGCCATGGTGCTGTGGCGCTACCAGGGGCGGCCGGTGCTGATCTCCATTTCCCGGCAGGCCGACCGGTCCAGCGTCGGCAAGCAGGGCCTGGTGCTGGGGCGGGACAACGACTGGGACTACTTCTATTCCGGCATCGACGGCGTCACCCGCATGGGGCTCGGTTGGGTGCGCTCCTACATGTACGACTCCTTTTCGATCCTGGTCTTTCAGCAACTCGGCGACTCGGTGCGGGTGGCCGGGTTCAAGTGGCTGTCCGCCGGGTCCCTGAAGCTCAACCTGGTCAACGAGCACCACATCCACGAGGGCCTGGTGCGCTACGCCCGCGACCTGCGGGAGGTGCTGGAAAGCTCCAAGCTCCCTTTGCCGGCCGAGGTCTCCCGGGTCCTGGGCGAGATCAGCAAGCTGGCCCCGGACCAGCTTCGCGAGCGCTATCGGCGCCATCTCGACGACCTGGCCCGGCGGCATGGCAGCGATTCGGCCCTGACCCGCGACAAGTTTGCCGATTTGCTGCACGATCCGAACTGGGTCCTGCAACTGCCCCGGGAGAGCCTGGAGGCCGACCTGGTGCTCGGCTACATGAAATGCCTGCTGGGCAGGACCTGCCTCTTTCCCGAGGCGCTGCGCTGATCATCGGCTGGGTCTGGATTTTGCATTTCTTCCGTTCGTGAAGTCTCCATAACTCTCGAACGGATAGCCGATGCCCGTGAAACTCCCTTTCTTTATATCCCCCCGCCGCGATGGACGTCGCCCTCCGCCATTTTTCTGGCTGGGCGGGGTTTATCTCGGCTGGAGCGGCCTGACCTGGCTGGCGCAATTTCACGGGACGGCCCAGGCTCCCACGGGGTTGGGCGGGACCCTCGCCAGCCTGGCGCATGTTCTGCTAGCCGGTTGGCTTACGGGGGGGTATGTCGCTGGGCATAGGATGGAAGGGGAGCAGCAGGGACGCCTGCCAACCGGGACACTGCTGGCGATGCTCGGGGTGGGGGTTGCTTTGGCTCTGCTGCCCGAAGGGGCCGAACCCTGGCGTAGCGCCCTGGGATCGGCCAACCTGCTCGCCTTCGCCTTGGTGTTGGGGACCTGGCTGGCGGGGACGCTGAGGCGAGCCGCGGAGATCGTGCCGGTGTGCGTGGTCATGGCCCTGGCGGATATCTACAGCGTGCTGCGCGGACCGACCCGTTATTTTGCCGAGGGGATCGCCGAGTACTACCGGGCAGGACGCAGGGGGCCTGCGCCGCTGGTGGATTACCTGCTGGTCAAGGTTGCGGTCCCCGGGCTTGCCGCTCCTCTTCCGGTCTTCGGCGTGGCGGACTGGATCGCCGTGGCCTTTCTGGCCTGTGCGGCGGCCAGGTTCGACCTGGACCAGGTGGAAGCCGGCCCGTGGCGGCCAGGCCTGCTGGCCGGCGCCGGGGGGCTGCTGCTGGCTGTCTTGCTGGCCCAGGGGTTGGGGGTGTTCCTCCCGGCCTTGCCGGTGATCACCCTGGCCTTTCTCGGGGTGGCCCTGGCCAGGGACCCGGGGGTAAGGCGGCTGGTGCGCTCGGACTGGATTTGTCTCGGGGTCGCGGGGGTGGTTCTGGGGGTTCTGCTGGCGGTGGGCTTGTGAGAGATCGCCATCCCCCTCGTACGACGTCCCCCTGCCAGGGGAGCAGATTCGGATGAGGGGAATGGTTAAGCCAACTTCTGCGTTTCCTCCGCGATAGTCTGCAAGGCGATCTCGAGCAGTTCCCTCAGGGTCGCCACCGGGATGGTCAGCGGCGGCATGAAGTAGATGACGTTGCCCAGGGGCCGCAGCAGGGCCCCTTTTTTCAGAGCCCTCTGGTAGACGCGGTAACCGCGCCGCTGCTGCCAGGGGTAGGCGATTTTTCCTGCCTTGTTTTCCACCATTTCCACCGCGGCGACCATGCCGCAGCGGCGAAATTCCCCCACATGCTCCAGGGCCTCGAAGCGCGGGGCGTACTCGTCCAGCAGCGCCATGCGCGGGGCCAGCCCCTCGAGAATCCGCTCCTGCTCGAAAATCCGCAGCACCTCCACCGCCAGGGCGCAGCCCAGGGGGTTGCCCGAATAGGAATGGGAGTGGAAGAAGGTCTTCATCGTCTCGTAGTCGTCGTAGAACGCCTGGTAGATCTCCTCTGTGGTCAATACCACCGCCAGAGGCATGTAGCCGCCGGTGATCCCCTTGGACAGGCACATCATGTCGGGGGCGACGCCGGCATGCTCGTTGGCGAACATGCGCCCGGTGCGGCCGAAGGCGACGGCGATCTCGTCGGCGATGTAGTGCACTTGGCATCGGTCGCAGAGCTGGCGAAGCTTGCGCAGGTAGACCGGGGGGTAGATGCGCATCCCCGCCGCGCCCTGAATGAGCGGCTCGATGATGACCCCGGCGATCCGCTCCCGCTCCCGCTCCACCAGCTGCTCCATGGCGGCGAAGCATTCGGCCTGGCAGCTGTCGCGGTGCAGCCCGTAGGGGCAGCGGAAGCAGTCGGGGCCGGCCACCTGGTATCCCTCGAGCAGGATCGGCCGGTAAATGTCGCGGTACAGGTCGCACCCTCCCACGCTGAGGGCGCCGACGGTCTCGCCGTGATAGGCCTCGCTGATGGAGACGAAGCGGGTCTTGTTCGGGCGGCCGACCTGCTGCCAGTACTGGAAGCTCATCTTCAGCGCCGCTTCCACGGCCGCCGAACCGTTGTCGGTGAAAAACACCTTGGACAAATCCCCGGGCGCCAGGGCCGCCAGCCGGCTGGCCAGCTCGACCGCCGGTTCGTGGGTGAACCCGGCGAAAATATGGTGGGCGACCCGCGAGGCCTGCTGGCTCAGGGCGGCGTTGAGTCGCGGGTGGTTGTGGCCGAAGATGTTGACCCACCAGGAGGAGACCCCGTCGATGTAGCGGTTGCCGTCCACGTCGAACAGAAACACCCCTTCGCCGCGGGCGATGGGGATCGGGGGCGCGGCTTCGTGGTCTTTTTCCTGGGTGCAGGGGTGCCAGACGTGGCGGCGGTCGAGGCGCAGAATCTCGGCTTTGTCCATAAGGGCGATCCGTCGGGTCAGGCCGGGCGCTGGATCAGCCGGCGCAATTCGAACTTCATGAGCAGCCAGGGGAGCGAATGGAGCAGGGCGATCTGGTCGGCCAGGGCGGTGACCTTCTCTTGGTCGTCCCCTGGTTCTTGGTCGAGCACCCCGAGCAGATCGGCCGAGGCCAGGGTCACCAGGGACTCGGGGGCCGATTTGCAGGCCGCATCGGGGTCGGCGGGCATGTTGTTGATCATGAACCCGGCCAGGGAGATCCCCATGGCCTGGGCGGCGAAGGTGGTGAGCAGGGTGTGGTTGATGGTCCCGAGGTTGGGCCGGGCCACCACCAGCAGGGGCAGGGCGAGCTCGCTGACCAGGTCCGCCATCAGCAGTCCCCCGGCCAGGGGAACCATCAGGCCGCCGGCCCCCTCGATGAGCAGGAACTCGTGGCGCCGGCCGAGTTCGCGGGCGGCGGCCACCAGCTTGTCCATTTCGATGGTCACCCCCTCCAGCTTGGCGGCGGTGGAGGGGGCCAGGGGGGCCTTGAGGCGCACCGGCGAAACCAGTTCGGGCTCATCCTCGCTGGCCGCGGCCCACTGCAGCAGGCGGGCGTCGGGGCCCAGTCCGGCGGGCTCATCGACGCCGCTCTCCACCGGTTTCATCACCCCGACGTCGACCCCGCGCCGGCGCAAAAACAGGGCCAGCGCCGCGGTCACCAGGGTTTTGCCGACCCCGGTGTCGGTGCCGGTGACGAAAATCCCCTTGCCCACCGGATCAGCAGCAGCCATCGATTTCCACCTCGGCATCGCGGAACATCTGCAGATCGGCGTCACGGTCGCGGCCGCTGGTGGTCAGGTAGTTGCCGACCATGGTCCCGCTGGCCCCGGCCATGAACATCCAGGACTGGAAGTCCCGCAGGTTCGGTTCGCGCCCGCCGCAGACGCTGATGCGGGTGCTGGGCAGCAGGTAGCGGAACAGGGCGATGATCCGCAGGCAGTCAAGAGGGGCCAGGTCGCGCTTGCCTTCCAGGGGGGTGCCGGCAACCGGGTTGAGAAAATTCAGCGGCACCGAATCGACCTGCAGCTCGCGGATGGTGAAGGCCAGTTCGGCGCGCTGTTCCAGCGATTCGCCGAGGCCGAAAATGCCGCCGCAGCAGACTTTCATCCCGGCCTGCTTGGCGATGCGCACCGTTTCCACGTCCTGCTCGTAGTCGTGGGTGGTGCAGATGCTGGGGAAAAAGGAGCGGGCGGTCTCCAGGTTGTGGTGGTAGGTGACACAACCGGCCTCGGCCAGCGCCCCGGCGATCTCGGGATCGAGGATCCCCAGCGAAGCCGAAGGCTCGATGGCGGTGTTGGCGCGGATTTCCCGGATCGCCTCGAGGACCTGGTTCAACTCCTCGCCAGGGCGCAGGCGGGTGCCGCTGGTGACGATGCCGTAGCAATGGGACCCCTCGGCCTCGGCCCGGCGCGCCCCCTCGAGAATCTCCGCCTTACTCTTCAGCGGATAAACCGGGGCGCTGGTCTTGTGATGGGCCGACTGGGCGCAGAAGGTGCAATTTTCCGGGCAGCGCCCCGATTTGGCGTTGATGATCGAACAGAGCTCGACCCGGTCGCCGAAGCTTTGCTGGCGGATCAGGTGGGCCCCGGCCAGCAGGTAGCTCAACTCGGCGCCACGGGCTCCAAGTATGTAAAGGGCATCGTCGAGGCTGGGAGTCTCTCCGGCCAGAACGGCGGCCGCCAGTCGGTTCGCTTTTGACATCATCGGGTTTCGGTCTCCTTTGGAATCGGCGCTGCTCGCTGAATGTCGGATTATAAGGATGTCGAGGGAATTGTCAACCCTGTCGCCCTGGGTGGTTGACAATGGGGTCGATTAGCGACTCTACCATTTGTTGAGACCTTATCTCATATCGTATTGACAGGGGCGACTCAAGATGGTAAAACGACATTCTATTTCATACTAAGGCAGGGATTCCATGGTTAAACAGTTGATCGGGAAAAAACTGAAGTCCACGCGTTTGAAAAACGACATGACCATCCAGGAACTCGCCGAGCGTTCCCGGGTTTCGTCCAACATGATCTCCCGCATCGAACGAGGCCTGACGGTTCCCTCGGTGGAGATTCTGATGAAACTGGCCGGGGCTTTCGGCATGAGCATCAACTTTTTCGTCGAGGAGGCCGAGAAGGGGACCACCGTCGTGCATACCCGCAAGGGGCAGGGAGAACCGATCTTCTTCTTCGAGGACAAGCACCAGATCACCAGCCTGACCCAGGGGCTGCGCGACCCGGGGTTCACGGTTTTCTACGATACCCTCGAGGAAGGCTGCTGCAGCGGAGAGGGGGGGATGGTTCACACCGGCGAAGAGTTTGCCCTGGTGCTGAAAGGCGAGATGGAATTCGTCATCGAGGGCGACCGTTTCGTGCTGGCCGAGGGCGATTCGCTGACCTTCAAAGCATCCCTGCCGCACCGCTGGAAAAATCTGCACGACGGCCAGACCCTGGTGTTGTGGGTGGTTTCGCCGGCACCTTACATCGCCCAGTAGGCCGATCCCTTATTATAATGTAATCATGACAGTGCCAGGAGCGCGCAGCGCCCAGGAGAACAACCATGAAAGTCAAAAAGATTGTCGGGAAGAAACTCAAGGCCATCCGCTTGAAAAACGATATGACGATCCAGGAACTTGCAGATAAGTCCAAGGTTTCGTCGAACATGATATCCCGGATCGAACGAGGCCTGACCATCCCCTCGGTGCAGATCCTCATGAAACTGGCCGCGGTCTTCAACAAGAGCATCAACTACTTCGTCGAGGAGGTCAGCACCACCCACGAGGTGGTTTATTCCACCCCCGGGAACCGTGATCAGACCGTCTATGACGATGAGAGCAACATGCACACCGAGTCCTTCACTTCGGGGCTGCGCGATCCGCAATTCATGTCTTTTTACTGCACCGTCCCCCCCGGTGGCACCAGCGGGGACAAAAACATGTACCACCCCGGCGACGAGTTGATCTATCTTCTCGAAGGGCGCCTGCGGGTGGCGATTGCCGGGGAAGAGCACATCCTCAATCCCGGGGACAGCCTCTCCTTCAAATCGCATCTGCCGCATCGCTGGGACAACATTGGCGAGGGCGACGCCAAGGTCATCTGGACGCTCTCGCCTTTCACCACGATCTGATTACAAGCCCGACACCAGCACCCGCAATTTCCCAAGCCAGAAGCCGGAATCTGGAATAAACGCCCTGGTCTGCGACCAGGGTTCGACCTTTATTCTGGATTCTGACTTCTGGCTTCTGTATTCTAGGATTTACTGGCAAGCGCCGCGGATTCCTCGCGGCGATCGTTTATTTGGCCTTTTTCCCCTGGATAACCCATGAGCTTTCTAAAAAGACTTTTCGGCGGCGGCGACCCAGTCGCCCAGGTGCGGCGCGCCCTGGACCAGAAACGCTGGGCGGATGCCCTGGCCATCGGGGAGGGGGTGAACCTCGCCGCGCTTGACGAGGAGCGCAACAAGGAGCTTGCAGGCTTGCTGGAACAGGCCGGAGACGGTTTGGCTGAGCTCAACCTTGGCGAAGGGGAGGCCTGCCTGCGTGGCGGAGATCAGGTCCGAGCGGCCGAGCATTTCGATCTGGCCCTGCAGCAGGCCCGCAGTCAGTCCCTGAAATCAGCGGTGACAGCGGCCCGGGAGCGACTTGGCTCGACAACGGCCGCGGCTGCCGTCAGGACTCCTCCGGCCAGCCCTGCAGCCCATGGCAGCTGTGCTGATTGCAGGCCGGCTTCCGCAACCCAGGAGCAGCTGGAAGATCAGGATGACCTCGACACCGAGACCAGGCTCGAACTGATTCTCGCCTCCTATCCCCAGGAGTTGGCTGAACGCTGCCACGAACTCAGCGGGACTTTTCTTGAGGCCTTTCTACTGGCGCACGAGGGGCGCGAGCCCGAAGCCATGGAGCGTTTTGAACAGGTTGCGATGGGCAACCGGGACGATCTTTTCTATTTCGAACGAGGTTCCCTGCTCGGCAGGCTGGGGCAGGTGGACCAGGCCTGCAGTGACCTGGAGCGCGCCGCGCAGCTCAACCCCGGGCATCCGCTGGTCCTGGAAACCCTGATTACCCTGGAACTGACGGCGGGACGGGATGCGTCGGCAGAGGCGCGCCTGCGGCAGCTGCTCGACCAAGGGCAGTCCGGAGGGTTCTGCCAGGCGGCGTTGGCTGACCTTTCGGCCCGGCGCGGCAATCAGGAAGCCTGTCTCGAGCATGCCCTTCAGGCCATTGGGGCCGGATGGAACGACCCCAACACCCTGCTGCTGGCCGCCTCGCTGCTGGAGAAGTCGAACCGGCTGAGCGAAGCGGAAGCCTTGCTGTCGCGCATTTCCGGAAAAGGCTGCGGCGCAGGCGCCGGCAACGTTTACCTCGCCGAGTTCTGGCTGCGCCGTGGGCAGAATCTGGATAAGGCTCTTGAGGCTTTCAAGCGGGCTCTGCGGGAGGACCCACAGAATCCCCGCTGGCTGTTGCGGGTCGGGCAGGCCTATACGGCGCGTGGCTGGAAAAAGGAAGGACTGCCCTTGGTGAAAAAAGCCCTGACGAGCCCAGATCTTCCAGGTGTGCTTCGCACCGAGGCACAGACCCTTCTCGAGCAACAGGGCTGATGGCTGGTAAGTAGCTGAATATTCTCGCCTCATATGTTGACAGCTGGATTTCCCTCAGTATAGTTAATTTAAAGATTGACGGATCCGGGCGTCGACGCTTTCCGATCGCGCCGGAGGGGTGCATGCTCGAGGGTAGCTTTCTTCAGGGAAATGCCGGGAGGCGACATGAACAAATCCGAACTGATCGAAGCACTTGCCAGCCGTAAGGATCTGACCTACAAAAAATCGGAGGAGATCGTCAACATCATCTTCGACTCGATGGCCGATACGCTCGCAGGCGGCGGACGCATAGAGATCCGTGGTTTCGGAAGTTTTGTCGTCAAGCACTACAAGGCCTACATGGGACGCAACCCCAAAACCGGGGAAGTTATCCGGGTCAAGCCCAAAAAGCTCCCCTTTTTCAAGGTCGGCAAAGAACTTCGCGAGCGGGTAGATTCCTGATCCAAAGAGAACTGCCGGGGCTTTTTTGACAAACCCGTTAAAACGCCAGTTTTAACGGGTTTGTTTTTGGCAAATGCCCGAATAGGCCGGTCCAAACACCTGCCGGAGGGATGCTGCGAGGCGGGCCTGGCGATGGAGGGGGAATTCTGACAGGTGCCCGGTTTCGTGACCGCCCGGAGTTTTTCCCTTGCCATGACAGTATTTACGGGGCCCCCTGGCTGCCGGCGCCTGCTGTGATACCGCTCTCACCCAGGACTTTCTCAATCATTGACACCCCCACAACGGATCTGCCATTATTTGGCATAAAAATTGTTTATGTAATTCCAGTGTCCGGGGGCCGGAGGGTTTCGGTTCCCGGGCAAAATGGCGAATACAGGGGGTGGATTTAATGTTGCGATCCCATCGCGGCCGTTTCCCGGAGGTCGCAGAATCCTCGTTTGTCGAGCAGAGTGCCATGGTAATCGGCGACGTCGTTATAGGCGCCGACTCGAGCATCTGGTTCAACGTAGTGATCCGCGGGGATGTCAATTCAATTCGCATAGGCTCCCGAACCAACATCCAGGACGGCAGCGTGGTCCATGTCACCAGAGACACCCATCCTACAGTGATCGGCGATGAGGTCACTATCGGCCATAACGTCACCCTGCATGGCTGTACGGTCAATGATCGTTGCCTCATCGGCATGGCCGCCTGCGTCCTCGACGGTGCGGTAATCGGCGAAGATTCGATGGTCGCCGCCGGGGCGCTGGTTCCCCCCGGCAGGAGCTTTCCGCCGGGTTCGCTGATCATGGGGGCTCCCGCCGCCGTAAAAAGACCTCTCACCGATTCTGAAATCCGTCATCTTAAACGATCCGCTGCCAACTATGTGGGCTACATGCAGGACTATCTTCCCGGAAACGACCGGGCCCAGGAACAGGAGTAGTGCGAGAAAATGCAGTTTTCGGCTCCAGTGCGATGGAATACAATTCCAGCAACCAAGCTGGCAGGAAGGTCCTTCATGCGACGAAGCATTCTGGTTCTGGCGATGCTGGCGGCCCTGTCCCTGGGCCGTGCGACACCGAGCTACGCCCTGACCCCGACTCAGTTCGGCAATATCGGACTGCTTTCCCAGCCCACCGCGGACACGCTCAACGCGGGGAACATCGGTCTTGGCCTGTGGGGCAATTTTTCCGAAAAAGGCAAATCCAACATCGTCCCGGTAAGCCTTACCATGGGACTCGGGTCTTTCATGGAGGTCTACGGTTCCTATCCTAACCTGCTTTTCAATGACGACGACCTGGACAGTGGCCGGGGCTACGCCAACATCGGCGCCAAGTTTCGGGTCTGGGGGAAACGCTCATCGCTGTTTAAAATGGCGCTGGACGCCCAGGTGCGCAGAACCCTTTCGGACTCGCCCGATTTCGACGGCCTGACCGACCTGGTGGGCAGAGTGATCGGCAGCTATAAACCCCTCGAACGTTTCGGAATTCATGTCAATGCCGGCTACGTGAAAGCGGAAGATCCCGACAATATCGATTTCGAGGACCAGTACATTTTCGCCGGCGGCGTGGAATTCTTCCCCAGCATGCGGCTGCGGCTGATTGCCGAACTGGAGACTCTTACCGAGCGGGTCGACGGGGGAGGCAAGCCCACCGAAGCCACCGCGGGCTTCCAGTACTTCATCTCGCCCCACCTGACCGTCAACCTCGGGTTGGGGATGGGGCTTTCCGATGTGAGCCCCGACTGGCGAGTGCTGGTTGGTTTGTCGGGCAGCCAGGGTGTCGGCACTTACCGCAGGTCGATCCCCAAAATCATCGAACCCGCCCCGGAAGAGCCGGAAGCCGTATCCGAACCCATTAAAATCGTAAAAATCCGGACCCTTACGCCGCTGATCCCGACCGCTGCGGTCAAGACCTCCCCGGTGGCCAAACTCGAGGTCCCGATAGAACCGAACACCGAGGAAGTCGTGGTGATGCCGGTGGAAAAACTGGTGATCCCCGAAGCGGCTGCGGGCGGGGCCCTGGCTGTTGCCCCGATTGCCCCGCCGGAGGTTTCACCGGCGCCGGCATCTCGTGCGGCAGCACCCGTTGCCGCCACGCAGGAAGTTGGGGCGACTAAAGCTCCCGAAGAGCCGATCCGCACCGTGGTTTACCGCAAATTCCGCCTGCCTGAGCTGACCTTCAGCTTCGACCAGTGGTCGCTGTCCGATGAAGGGAAGAAGACCCTCTCGCTGATCGCGAATCACCTACGCCAGGAAGGCAAATGGCTGATCCTCAGGATCGATGGCCATACCGACAATGTCGGTTCAGACCTGTACAATGATCGGTTGTCGCTCAAGCGTGCCATCTCTGCCGCTACCCACCTGGTGGCCAGGGATGGATTCGACGCCAACCGCATTTTCGTTCGCGGCTTCGGTGAAAGTACCCCGATCGCCGACAACGCCACCGAGGAGGGGCGCGCCGAGAACCGGCGACTGGAAATCCTGGTGCTCGTGCCCAGGGAAGGAGGTCACTGATGAGGCATCTGCTGGCCGTCTGCGGTGCGCTGTTGATCCTTATGGCTGTCTCCGCGGCGGCAGACCAGAGCCTGCCGGGTGAGGTCGAACAGTTGCTGGCGACTCGCAAGGTGCTGGCCACGGTGACCTTTTCCATGGGCTCGGCCAGTCTCGATGACACCGCGCGTGCAGCCATCGACCGGGCGGCCAAGGAGCTTTCGACCCTGGCAAAGGACAAGGCCCTGGTGCGGATAGAAGGCTTTTCCAGCCCTGAAGGGGAAGCCAATTCGAATATTTCCATCGCGGTAATGAGGGCCCGGGCGGTGGAGGATTATTTGCGGGGCAGACATCAAATTCCCGTAGAGATCTACCTGAGCGGCTCGGTGGACCGTGTCGGCGCTGAGGGTCGCGACCTTGCCCTGCGCCGTCGTGCGGAAATTGCCCTGTATGATAACATTTGGCAAGTACAGCCGATTCCGGTTGGACAGACCATTCTCGAGTGGCAGCAGCGATGAAAAAAGTGAAGCTTGACGACCTGAAGGGGAGTTTTCTCTTCAAGGACATGGCCGAGGACGAAATTTCCACCCTTGCCGGGATTTTTTCCGAAAAACGCATGGACGAGGGGATGACCGTCTTCATCGAGAACATGCCCGGCGAATCCCTCTACCTGGTGCAGCGAGGCGCCATCAAGATTTCCAAAATGCTCGCCGAAGGTGAGGAGAAGACCCTGGTGATTCTTGGCCCTGAGGACGTCTTTGGGGAGATGGCCATTCTCGACGGGGCCCCTCGCTCGGCAACCGCGCGGGTTGCCGAGACCGCTCAGCTTCTCAGCATCAAAAAGGACGATTTCGAAAAACTTTGTGATTCTAATCCTAAGCTCGGCCTGAAGCTGATGCGCAACATCATCAGGGTCTTCAGCCAACGAATCCGGGAAAATAACGAGGACTACCGGGAAATGCTGCTCTGGTCCCTGGGAAAAAAGGGCTAGGCATTCCCGGATCAGGAGGGGAGTATGCCGATCATGCGTTTGTTTTTCACTGCGATGGCCCTGGGCATGCTGCTCAGTGGGTGCGGGTTCGCGGTCGTGCCGAAAGCCACGGCCACAGCCACGGTGGACCCGGTGGCGGGCTCCATTTCAGAAACCAACAAAGGGGTACGGGTCACCGCGCGGGTACAGGATCTCGAAATCGTCCCCTACCATACGCTGGAGAACCTCACCTCATTCCTGGTGACCGTGGAAAATCTCACCCAGGGACCGCTCAGCATCCCCCTGGATTCCTTTTTGCTTATCGATCAGGACGGCACCCAATACCGGGCGGTGCCGCCCGAACGGGTGATCGAAATCGCCAAGAAGGATTCGGCCTACCTGATCCCTTATCCCTATGTCGGTTACTACTATCTTGAAGACAGGGAAAAGGGGACCTTTTTCAATACCTTTGACAGCGCCCTGCCGTATTTTGCCGAAAACTACCCCCAGGACATCCGCACCGAGGGTCTGCCTCAGCAGTCGATCATTCCCGGGGCCAAGGTGTCGGGGGCGGTGTATTTCCTGGCCGAACTCGGCTCGCTGAAGTCCTTCGAAATGAGGGTCTATCTCCCCGGTGCCGACCTGGCTGGTCCGGCGGATTTCAGATTGCCCTTTTCGATTGAAAAAAAATGACCTATCAGGTATAGTGCCCCCGCTTTTTCCAACCCGAATTCTCAATAAATCAAGGGGTTCGTCAGGACTCCTGCAGCGGGGGTAATACAATGCTGGACATTCTGTTCAACCAGAAATTGATCTTTGGCCTGGTCGGCGGATTGGGCCTTTTCCTTTTCGGCATGAAGATCATGTCGGAGGGTCTGCAGAAGATCGCAGGCGACAGGATGCGGAAAATCCTGGCGGCGCTGACCAGCAACCGGATCGTCGGTACCCTGGTCGGGATTGCCGTTACCGCCATCATCCAGTCTTCCAGCGCCACCACGGTCATGGTGGTCGGGTTCGTCAACGCCGGCCTGATGTCCCTGGTGCAGTCCATCGGCATCATCCTCGGCGCCAACATCGGCACCACGGTGACCGCCCAGCTCATCGCCTTCAAGATCACCAAGTACGCACTGCCGGCCATCGGTCTGGGTGCCGCCTTCAAGCTCTTCGGGCGCAAGCAGAAGTGGGTCTACGTCGGCGAGATCATGCTCGGCTTCGGCATGCTGTTCTTCGGTCTCGCCATCATGAAAGACGCCTTTGATCCCGTCAAGGGGAGCCAGGCCTTCAAGGACCTGTTTCTGCTGGTCGGCGACCATCACCTGCTCGGCGTCGCCATCGGCGCGATTCTTACCATCATCGTCCAGAGTTCCAGCGCTACCATCGGCATTACCCTGGCTCTGGCCACCAGCGGCCTGGTGACCTTCGATGCCAGTATCGCCCTGATTCTCGGCGAGAACATCGGCACCACCATTACCGCCAACCTCGCCGCCATCGGCACCAACCTCGCCGCGCGGCGCACCGCCTTCGCCCACTTCCTGTTCAACTTCCTCGGCGTCGCCTACATGCTGGTGCTGTTTCCCTTCTTCAAGCAATTCATCGATTCCATCACCCCGGGCAACCCGGACATGGTGATCCAGACCGCGCAGCAGATGCAGGCCTACGGCGCTGCCATGGGGGACAAACCCTTCATTGCCAGGCATATCGCCAACACCCACACACTGTTCAACATTCTCAATGTGCTGATCTTCCTGCCCATGGTTGGGGTTTTGGCCAAGCTCGCGACGATTATCATCCGCGGGCGGGAGGAGGAGATGGAATTTCACCTCAAGTTCATCGACAACCGGGTCTTGAATACCCCGCCCATCGCCCTCGGTCAGGCCCGGGCCGAAACCAAGCGGATGGCGCAAGTTGCCATGGAAATGGTGGACGAAACGCTGCTCTACCTGAAGGACGAGGACGAAAAGCGCATCGCCCCCCTGGAAAAAAAGGAGGAACTGGTCGACCTTCTTCAGAAAGAGATCACCGACTTTCTGGTGGCGCTCTCGCAGAAGTCCATCGCTCAGGAAACCTCCAGGAACATCGCCTCCATGATGCACATGGTCAACGACCTGGAGCGGGTCGGCGATCACTGTGAAAACCTCTGGCGACTGGGCCAGCGCAAGAAAAGCCAGAAGATCAGCTACTCCAACATCGGCATGTCCGAGATCGAGGAGATCGGCGAAAAGATCAGGGAATTCCTGGCTTTCGTGGTCAGCGCCATGGAACGGGTCGACAGGACCATCCTCGAAAAGGCGCGGCACCTGGAGGACACCGTCGATCTGCTCGAGGAATCCTCGCGCAACAACCACATCGCCCGCCTGAACACCGGCGAGTGCGCGGTGCTGCCGGGGCTGATATTCATCGACATGCTGCACAACTTCGAAAAGATCGGCGACCACACCTTCAACGTGGCGCAGGCGGTGGTCGGGGAAAAATAGGTGCTGGCCGCCATCGACGTAGGGTCCAACACACTGCGGTTGCTGCTCGGGGAGGTCCGTCAGGGCCTCCCCGTCCCCATCGCCTACCACCGGCAGATAACCCGCCTTGCAGGCGGCTTTACAGAGGAAGAGGGTCTGGCTCCAGCTGCCATGGAGCGGACCCTTTCTGCTTTGCGCAGGTTTGCCGCGCTGGCGGGCGAATCCGGCGTCACCCGCATCAGGGCCGTTGGAACCGAGGCGCTGCGCCGCGCCGTCAACGCCGGCGCGTTCCTCCGGCAGGTCCAGCAGAGCACCGGGCTGCGCATTGAGGTCATTGGCGGGGCCGAGGAGGCCCTGCTCAGCGCCGCCGGGGTGTTCGCAGCCCTGGAGCCGCGACCCGCCGCGAGCCTGGTCTTCGACATCGGCGGAGGTAGCACCGAGTTCGTCCTGGTCGAGGCGGGGCGGGTGCGTTTCCGGCAGAGCTTCTCCCTGGGGGTGGTCCGGTTATGCGAACGGTTGCCCGACGCCGAGGAACAGCGGAGCCTGATTCACACGGTAATCGGCGACCTCCAATCCTCTCTTGCCGCAGCCGGAATGGTTTTTCCCCGCGACTGGGCCCTGGTCGGGACCGCCGGAACGGTGACCACCCTCGCCGCCCTGGATCTGGAGATGGCAGAGTACGACTGGCGCCGGGTCAACAATCACCGCATCGGCCGCGCCCGGCTCCAGCAGCTGCAACAACTTCTGGATCCGCTGCAGCCCGCCGAAAGGGAGCGCCTGCCAGGCATGGAAGAGGGAAGGGGGGACCTGATCATGCCCGGGTTGGCGATCGTTCAGGCCCTCCTCGAGCGCTTTGCCCGGCAGGAGTCGATCGTGAGCGATTTCGGCCTGCTCGAAGGGGTGTTGCTATCCCTCGGCGGGGAAGGTCAATAGCCTGTAAAAATTGACATTCCAGCCCCTTTTGACTATATTCAGAAACCCCGTTTGCCCCTCACGCCACCGCAGCCAATCCGTTTCAGGGGGCTGGCGGTGTTTCAGCATTCAAGGAGCGCTATGAAAAAAGCCATTCTGTCAGGCAATGAAGCTTTCGCCCGCGGCGCCCACGAGGCAGGCGTCCGGCTGGCTTCGGCTTACCCCGGGACGCCGAGCACCGAGATTCTGGAAAACGTCATCAAATACCCCGAGATCGATGCCTCCTGGGCGACCAACGAAAAAGTTTCCCTGGAGGTGGCCATCGGCGCGTCTTTCGGCGGCGCCAGGGCCCTGGTGACCACCAAGCACGTCGGGGTCAACGTGATGGCCGACCCGCTGTTCACCCTCTCCTATACCGGGGTGCGGGGCGGACTGGTCATCGTCGTCGCCGACGATCCGGAAATGCATTCTTCGCAGAACGAGCAGGACAGCCGCAATTACGCCAAGTTCGCCAAAGTGCCGATGTTCGAGCCGGCCGACAGCCAGGAGGCCCTCGACTTCACCCGGCTGGCCTTCGAAGCCAGCGAAAAGTTCGACACCCCGGTGTTCATCCGCTCCACTACCCGCATCTCCCACTCCAAGTCGATCGTGGAACTCGGCGAACCGGTGCAGGGCCTGCCCGAGCCTCGCCTGGAGCGCGACCCTGGCAAGCTGGTCATGCTCCCCGCCAATGCCCGCAAAAGGCACCCGATGGTCGAGCAGCGACTGCGGGATATGGCCGAATGGTCAGCGACCCAGGGGTTCAACCGCGTCGAGGAAGGCAGCGGGGAGATCGGTATCATCACCGCAGGGGTCGCCTATCAGTATGCCAGGGAGGTCTTTCCCGAGGCGTCGGTGCTCAAACTGGGCCTGGTGCACCCCCTGCCCAAGGGGCTGATCCGGGATTTCGCGGCGCGCTTCAAAACCGTCTATGTCATCGAAGAACTCGACCCGTTTCTCGAGGAGCAGATCCGCGCCATGGGCATCGAGGTGCTCGGCAAGGACAAGCTGCCCATCTGCGGCGAGTTGACGCCGGGGCGGATCGAGGCGTCGCTGCTGGGGGCCAAGGCGGAACTGCCGCTGCATTCGGGCGAAGTCATTCCCAACCGTCCGCCCAACATGTGTCCCGGTTGTCCCCATCGCGGCGTGTTTCTCGGGCTCAACCGGCTCAAGGCCTATGTCACCGGAGACATCGGCTGTTACACCCTCGGCTTCCTGCCGCCGCTCTCGGCCATGGATACCTGCGTCTGCATGGGCGCCAGCATCGGCAACGCCACGGGGATCAGCAGGGTGTTGCCGCCCGAGGAGCGCAGCAAGGTGGTAGCCGTCATCGGCGACTCCACCTTCCTGCACTCGGGGATCACCGGGCTGATGGACATGGTCTACAACAAGTCCGCGGCAACGGTCATCATCCTCGACAACCGCATCACCGCCATGACCGGTCGCCAGGAGAACCCAACCTCCGGCTTCACCCTGGCCGGCAGCGAGGCATACGAAGTCGACCTGGAGCAGATCTGCCGCGCGGTCGGGGTCAAGCACGTGCAGGTGATCGACCCCTACGAAATCGACAAGACCCGCGAACTGATCCGCAGCGAAATGGCACGGCCGGAGGTTTCGGTCATCATCACCCGGCGCCCCTGCATGTTGATCAAGCGGGATGTCGTGGAGATCAAGCCGCCGCTTTACGTGGACGAGGACAAATGCACCGCCTGCAAGGCCTGCCTCAAGCTGGGCTGTCCGGCCATCGAATGGCAGGACCGGGAAGGCGCCAAGGGCAAGTGCCATGTGAACAAGCACCTCTGCGTCGGCTGCGGAGTCTGCGAGCAGGTATGTAAATTCGGAGCGTTTGGAGTCTGCCATGTCGAATAGCATCAAAAATATTCTCCTCGCCGGTGTCGGGGGGCAGGGGATCCTGCTCGCCAGTGAAATCCTTTCTGAAGTGCTGATGCTTGCCGGCCACGACGTGAAAAAGAGCGAGATTCACGGCATGGCCCAGCGCGGCGGCAGTGTGACCTCCCATGTGCGCTACGGCGCCAGGGTCTATTCGCCGATCATTCCCGAGGGCAAGGCCGACATCCTGTTCGGTTTCGAGCAGCTCGAGACCTTCCGCTATCTGCCGATGCTTCGCCCCGGCGGGCGGGTGCTGGTCAATGACCTGAAAATCCTCCCCCCGTCGGTCGCCCTGGGCAAGGAGCCCTATCCCCAGGACATTCCGGCGAAGATCGCCGGGCGGTTTCCCGAAACCAAGGTCGTGCACGGCATGGACCTGGCCCTGGAGGCCGGCAACCCGCGCACCGTCAACACGGTGCTGATCGGCGCGCTCTCCAGGTTGATGGATATCGAGGAAGGGGTCTGGCTCCAGGCCATCCGCAACATGGTGCCCGAGCGCTTCCTCGATGAAAACCTGAAGGCCTTCGAGCTTGGACGCAACGCTTAAACAACGTTCGACGTACGATGTTCGAGGTTTTGAGTTGCCCCCGACATCGAACGTCGAACCCCGCACCTCGAACAGGATTTCAACATGATCTGGAATGACGAATTCGAAACGCTTCCCCGCGAAGCTATCGAGGCCCTGCAGCTCAAACGGCTCAAGCAGACCCTGGAGAAGGTCTACGCCACCGTGCCTTTTTACCGGGAGAGCTTCCGCAAGGCCGGGGTTACGCCCGAAATGGTCAAGTCTCTCGATGACCTGCGCCGCTTCCCTTTCGCTCTCAAGCAGGACATGCGGGACAACTACCCCTACGGCCTGTTCGCCGTCCCTTTGGAACAGATCGTGCGCATCCACGCCTCCAGCGGCACCACCGGCAAGCCGACGGTGGTCGGCTACACCCGGCGGGACATCGACATGTGGTCCGAGCTGATGGCCCGCTCCTTTGCCGCAGCCGGGGCTTGGCGGGGCGACGTCATTCATAACGCCTACGGTTACGGGCTGTTTACCGGGGGCCTCGGGGCCCACTACGGGGCGGAGAAACTCGGCGCCTCGGTCATCCCCATGTCCGGCGGCAACACCAAAAAGCAGATCATGATCATGCAGGACTTCGGCTCCACGGTGCTGACCTGTACCCCCTCCTACAGCCTCTACCTGGCGGAGGCCGCCGCGGAGGAGGGGGTGAACATCCGCGACCTGAAGCTGCGCATCGGCATTTTCGGCGCCGAGCCCTGGACCGAAGAGATCCGCGGCGAGATCGAGGAAAAGCTCAACATCAAGGCCATCGATATTTACGGGCTTTCCGAGATTCTCGGCCCCGGCGTGGCCATCGAATGCTGGGAGGCCCAGAAGGGGCTGCACATCTGGGAGGACCACTTCATCCCCGAAATCATCAACCCGGAGACCGGCCAGGTGCTGCCCGACGGTGAATTGGGCGAGCTGGTGATCACCACTATCACCAAGGAGGGGATTCCCATGATCCGTTACCGGACCAGGGACATCACCCGGATCATGGCCGAGCCCTGTGTCTGCGGCCGTACCCACCGGCGCCTGCAGCGCATGAGCGGGCGCACCGACGATATGCTGATCATCCGCGGGGTCAACGTCTTCCCTTCGCAGATCGAGAGCGTCCTGATCAATATCGAGGGCGTCGAGCCCCATTACCAGTTGGTGGTCGACCGTGAGGAGAATCTCGACACCCTGGAGGTGCAGGTCGAGGTCAACGAGCAGACTTTCTCGGACGAGATCAAGGTCCTGCAGGATCTTTCGCGGCGCATCGCCCGTGAAATCAAGGACCTGCTCGGCATCACCTGCAAGGTCCGGCTTGTCGAGCCCAAGACCATCACCCGCAGCGAAGGCAAGGCCAAACGGGTCATCGACCACCGCAAGGACAAGTAAGTCCGGAAAAAACAGCCCAAAGGGGGAATCATGAAAGTCGAGCAGATTTCCATTTTCATCGAAAATAAATCCGGTCGCCTCGCCGAGGTCACCCAGGTTCTTGGCGAAGCCGGGGTCAACATCCGGGCTCTGTCCCTGGCCGACACCTCCGATTTCGGCATTCTGCGGCTGATCGTGGACAAGACCGACCTCGCCAAGTCGACACTCAAAGAGCGCGGTTTCACCGTCAACAAGACCGAAGTCATCGCCGTCGAGGTTCCCGACCGGCCCCTCGGCCTCGCCGGCATCCTGCAGGTACTCGACCGCTCACAGGTCAACGTCGAGTACATGTATGCCTTCGTCGAGCGCTGTGGAGAGAACGCGGTGATCATCTTCCGCTTCGACAACACCGAAAACGCCATCCGGGTGCTGACCGAAAACGGCATCAAGGTACTCAAGGGCGACCAGGTCTACAGCATGTAGCTCGCCTCGGGCAGGGCTTTTGCTTTCTTGGGATTGTTTTTTTGGAAATACGGTTTTTTATTCATATGTTATTGGGTTTTTCTAGAATTGACTTGAAGGAATTTCGGCGTTGAAACAGCTCATCTGGGATCCGAAAAACGAATGCATGGCCCGTGAGGACCTGGAGCGCCTGCAGCTCGAGAGGTTGAAAACCACCCTCGAGCAGGTCTATCACCGGGTGCCCTGCTACCAGGGGAAGTTCAAGCTGGCGTGCGTGGCTCCCGAGGATGTCCGTACTTTGAGCGATCTGCGCCGTCTGCCCTTCACTACCAAGGAGGATCTCAGGCTGAACTACCCCTACGGGATGTTCGCCGTGCCGATGCGCGAGGTCGTGCGCATCCATTCCTCCTCGGGAACCACCGGCAAGCCCACCGTGGTCGGGTATTCGCGGCAGGATCTGCAGACCTGGACCGAACTGGTCGCGCGGTTCATGACGGCGGCCGGGGTCACCGCCGACGACATCGTGCATATCGCCTTCGGCTACGGGCTGTTCACCGGCGCCTTCGGTCTGCACTACGGGGCCGAGCGGATCGGCGCTTCGGTCATCCCCATTTCCGGGGGGAACACCCAGAAGCAGATCATGATCATGCAGGACTACAAGTCCACCGCCCTGGTCTGCACCCCGTCCTACGCTCTGACCCTGGTCGACTTCATGGAGAAGAAAGGGATCGATCCCAAATCCCTTGCCCTGAGATTCGGCCTGTTCGGCGCCGAACCCTGGAGCGAGGAGATGCGCCGCGAGATCGAAACCCGACTGGGCGTGGTGGCCACGGACAACTACGGCCTTTCCGAGGTCATGGGGCCGGGGGTGGCGGGCGAATGCAGCTACCGCTGCGGCATGCACATCTTCGAAGACCATTTCATCCCCGAGATCATCGACCCGGATACCGGCGAGGTGTTGCCCGAGGGGGCCGTGGGGGAGTTGGTGCTGACCACCATCAGCAAGCAGGCCTTCCCCATGATCCGCTACCGGACCAGGGACATCACCCGCCTGCATTACCAGCCCTGCCGTTGCGGGCGCACCCACGTGCGCATGGAAAAGACCATGGGTCGCTCCGACGATATGTTGATCATCAAGGGGGTCAACGTCTTCCCGACCCAGATCGAAGAGGTGCTGTTCCAGGTTGAGGGGTGCGAGCCTCATTACCAGTTGATCGTCGATAGGGTCGGCAGCATGGATACTCTCGAGGTCCAGGTAGAAGTCAACGAAAAGATCTTTTTCGACGAGATGAAAATGCAGCGGGCCTTCGTCGATACCGTGGAAAAGAAACTCGCTTCGGCCCTGGGGGTCAGCGCCAAGGTCAAGCTGGTCGAGCCGTCCTCCATCCCCCGCCACGAAGGGAAGGCCAACCGGGTGACCGATCGCAGGAAGATCTAACGGTCTGAATAATATAAAAAAATAAGCACCTGTAGTTACAAGGGTTTTAGCGGTTTGACGGGGAATTTTTTTCGGATATTTTCCCTTGACTTTTAAGGGCAGATAAACCATAATCCCGACTCGTTGTTGACGGGGCGTAGCGCAGCCTGGTAGCGCACCTGCATGGGGTGCAGGGGGTCGGAGGTTCAAATCCTCTCGCCCCGACCAACGAGAGAAAGGGAGTGATTAAATTCACTCCCTTTTTTTTTGTTTAACGTACCTCAAGCCGAGGAGGCCCGACGGTATGAAGAAGATCTCCCGCCTGCTGTTTTTCCTGATCCTGCTGTTCAGTTCCCCACCCTGCCTGGCCGATAATCCAGGGACTCTCCCCGACGCACCCCAATCGTCTGCGCAGAGAGAGTCCGCAGCACTGGTTGCGCGCACCGGTCGCATCCATTTCAGCTACGAACAACTGGACATGCCCAAGGCCGGGGAAAACATGGGACTGCTCGGCTTCGCCTATCTTTTCGACATTTACCATGGTCTGTACGGAGGCATCGGCGGGTACGGCGCCGTGGATGGCGAACGCGGCGGTTTCTTTACCGGCGGCCTCGAGGGCGGGTATCGGTTAGACCTGATCGGGCCGCTGCAGGCGGATGTTGGCCTGTTCGTCGGCGGCGGGGGAGGGGGAGCGGCTCCCCAAGGGGGAGGGCTGATGCTGCGCCCCCACGTCGGGCTGGGACTGGACCTGGAAAAGCTTCGCCTCGGCCTCGATTACAGCAGGGTCAAGTTCCCCAACGGCGAGATCGACAGCGACCAGGTGGCGGTCTCCCTCGATTTTCCTTTTGCGACCCTGCACGGGGCGACCCGCCAACGCGGCCGGGTTGTCTCCGCCGGGGATTTGGGGCTTGGCGGATCCGCCAAGCCGTTTGGCTTCGCCGAAGAGAGCCTGGTGCTTACCGGCCGGAGCTATTTCCCCTCCGGAAGCTCGCGTACGACCTCAGGGCGCAAGCTGGACGATCGCATCGATCTGGTCGGGTTCGAGTATCGCCGATACATTTCGCGCCACGGATACCTGCTGGCCGAGTTTGGCGGTGCCCTGGGAGGCTCCGCGGACGGTTACGCGGAGGTGCTGTTCGGCGCCGGGCACAGGTTCTCATTAGAAGAGGAGAGGGGGCCCGAAGCTGCCCTGAGCCTGGCTGTGGGCGGCGCCGGCGGTGGCGCTGTCGATACCGGTGGTGGCGCTGTCGGCCGTGCCGGCCTGAGCCTGGGCTGGCGTTTCACCCCCTCGTTCGCCGCCGGTTTGGAGGGGGGCTATTTTTCGGCCCTGGATGGCGACTTCGACGCGGCCACGGTGGCGCTCAAGGTTTCCTACAACCTTGATTCGGCGGTTCCCGGCGGAGGGGTGCGGCGCGGCGAGGAGACCGATTCCCTCGAACTTGTCGGCTGGCAGGTGCGAGCCTCGCATCAGAGCTACCTGTCCCCGCAGCGCAAATCGGGGGTGGATGATTCCGACGATGTTCACCTGGTCGGCGTCAAGGCCGATCTCATGCTTGCCCGGTACCTGTATCTGAGCGGCCAGGCGGCCGGTGGCTATGACGGCGATGCCGGCGGATATGCCGTCGGGCTGGTCGGCCTGGGCCTGCAGAGCGAGCCATCTTCGATATTGGGGTTGCGCCTCCACGGAGAGATTCTCGCCGGGGCGGCCGGTGGCGGGGGGATCGATGTCGGCGATGGGGCCATTGTTCAACCGATGCTCGGTCTCAGCCGGGACCTGGGTGATAATTTGGGGCTGGTCGCCCAGGTCGGCCGGGTCATGGCCCTGTCCGGAGACCTCGACGCCACCATTCTCGATGTCGGTTTGCTCTACCGGTTTGCCACCCCGGTTCTGGCCCGCTGAACAACCTGGAGGACTGTGCCCAAAAAAGCGGCTTTCAAATTTGCCCTGTAATCGCTTTTTTGGCCACGGTCCAGTTCACGGTATGGACCTTTTTCCGCGGGCGGGAGATCGGCGGCCGGTCCACGGAGGGGGGCGGGTGGCTCGGGCCCCAATTGTCCTGACATCTTCCCGGCGGCATTATTTACCAGTAACGTCGGATAAGATATATTATGTAAACTAAAAAATTATGTGCTGACGCGGGTCATTTGACACCGATCAGAAAGGCATGTTTCTGCGGCCATTGGTCGAGTTCCAAATGTCTGCAGGTTATTCCGTTTTCCATCAACACACGCAGGTTGCCGTTGATGCCGATGGAACTGTAATGGAACCGGTCGCCCTGCCAGCAATCCTCATGCTCGCCCTCCGCGTCGCCGAAGCTGTAAATGAGGACCCCGCCTTCGCTCAGTAATCTGCAGAGTTTCGCCACCACGGGGTGTTGCATTTCAAGCGGCAAGTGAAAGATGCTGTCCCAGGCGACGATGAGATCGAAATGCCGGTCGGTCTCCCAGGTGCAGATGTCCTGATGCAGAAAGGTCATGCTTGGGTGTTGCTCCCGGGCGAGGCGGATCATCTCCTGCGAGACATCGATGCCGGTGATATTAAACCCGTGATTTTGCAACATTCGCACCACCCTGCCACCGGCGCCGCAGCCGACATCAAGCGCTGTTTCCCGCTTGACGGAAAAATTCAGTGCCCTTTCGACCTGCGCCAAACCATAAGACGAATTGTCGTGGTTCTCATGCCACCAACGCGCAATTCTATCGTATTTTCTGCCAAGCAGCTTGGGGTTCATTCCTTTTATCCTGGTTGCGGCAAGACCCCCGGTATTTCAGGGAATGGCTTGAGCCCGATCAGCTTTCCCCGGCCAATCGCGAAATTTCCAGGGCTATTTCTCTGCTGAGGTTTTCCAACAACCGGCTCAACCCAGCCACCAGCGCTTCAACCTCGTCTCCTGTCAACGATTCGGTTAGATTGCTTTGGCGAACCGCCAGGACCTGCTTTTTCCCGGGGGCGATAATGGTCCAGGTGCTCCTGAGAATTGCCGAATCGCCGAGGATACCGCCGAACTGCTGAAAATCGAGCAACACCCGGTAATCAGCCGAACCCAGCGGGGTCTGACCGAACCCGGCTACCCGGGCCGTGCCCAGGGCGCCAGCCAGGTTCTGGATCATGACCGCTGCCAGGTCCTTCTCCAACGGAGCGGCCCAGCGGTGCGAGGTGTTGACAATGACCAGGTTGGCGTTGGACCGGGTGACAATCTGCTCGCGGTTAAGCGCCTGGGGCAGTTTGATCGGTCCGACTTCGACGCTGAGCCCATCCCCCTTCGACTCCGCTGCCACCTCAATCAGGGGTGCCAGGCTGTAATAATGCAGGCCGGGAGACTTGGAGGCACAACCGGTAAAACAGAGCGTCAGCACTGCCAGGGATCGGCAGATGGCGAATGTATACCCTTTATTTCGCATGGTTACTCGTTTTCCTTGCCGAAGATGATGGATTGGGGATTGCGCTCCAGGGACTCGGTAAGCGTGCGCAGCGAGCGCATGGTCGTGGTGAACTCGTCCATGGCTTTGTTGGCATTGTAGTTCAGCGCCGAATCCGTACCCAGGCTGTTTTGCAGATCGTCCAGGGTTTTTTGCAGGTTGACCAGGGTGTTGTTGATCTGGGGGGTAACCTCGGTATTGAGGTTGCGCCCGAGGCCCTGCATCTCCTGCAGGGTTTGGTCGAGGGTTTTCAATGTCTCCTGGAGGTTGCTGCCGATTTTTTCCAGAGGGAATTTCTCGATTTTTTCCGATATTCGTTTCATGGTTTCGGTAAATTCCTCGATGGTGCCCGATACCGTCGGCAAAACTGGGTATCCATCTACCTCAGCCAGCTTGGCCGGTTTTGCCATGGGGTCGATATCGAGATCGACAAAAAGCCGTCCTGTGATCAGGCTGCCGCTTTGGAGTCGCGCGCGGAAACCCTTCTCCAGCAATTCTTCCGCCCCCCACCCTGCGGGAAAGGCGCCACCCTTGATTTTAATTCGCTCCGGTTCGAAATAAATCAGCACGGGAATCCTGAATTTCATTTTTTCAGGGTCAAATTCAATATTTATATCGACCACCTCGCCGACTTTGATACCGCGGAATTCCACCGGAGCTCCAGGCACCAATCCCCTGACGCTATTCTCGAAAAGGAGCAGGTAATAATTTTTCTTTGTAAAGGTCTTTTCCGTGGTTTTCTGGCGGCTGGGATACAGGTCAAAAGTGACATTTTCCGCAGCGGGGGGCCCGGGTGGCGCTCCGGGCGGCAGGTCAAAGGCGATTCCACCCAGGAGGATGGAGACCATCGATTCGGTATTGATCTCCAGGCCACTGGGATCGAGGGAGATATCTATACCGCTGGAGTTCCAAAAAACCGAATTCTTCCTGACGCGATCCGCATGCGGGGACTGGATGAAGATCTGCAGGTCGAGCCTGTTGTCATCGCGCAGCTGATAACGGACTATTTGCCCCACCTTGATCTGGCGGAAATATACCGGAGAGCCGACATCCAGGGAGCCGAGGCTTTGCCCGATAAGGTTGAAATGCTTGCCGGGAACCTCGGTAGTGACCACGGGAGGTACCTCCAGGCCGGTAAAATCCCTGGTAGGCTTCCCCTTTTTTCCAGGGTCGATTCCAATATAAGCTCCGGAGAAAAGCGTCCCCAGGCCGGAAACCTCACCAGCTGCCACCCTGGCGCGGACCACCCAGAAGTGCGCATTTTCGGTCAGGTAATCTTCAGCCTCCTTGACCATGCTGGCGGTTACCACCACATGGGTCAAATCTTGGCTCAGGCGTATCTCCTCAACCTGGCCGACTTCGACATCCTTATAACGGATCTTGGTCTTACCCGCCTCAAGCCCTTCGGCCGAGTTGAAGGTGATAAATATCGTAGGGCCCTTTTCGCTGAGGGCTTTGTAGGCCAGCCATCCGCCGATAGCCAAAGCGACCAGAGGCACGATCCAGATTAGAGAGATCCCTTTTCTGCGTTCGACCTCGGCTTCGGGGAGCCGCTCTTCTACGGGCGTAAGGTCATGGTTTTCTGGCATGCTGTCCCTCCATAGCATCCCAGATCAACCTGGGATCAAAACTTTCAGCGGCGAAAATAGTGATGATCACCACCGCGGCAAAATAAACGGCGGCCGGTCCGGCGTCGATGTTGGCCAAAGCGCCAAGCTTGACCAGGGCGACAAGGATGGTGACCACGTATATATCGACCATGGACCACCGGCCGACCATTTGCGTGAATCGATAGAGGCGGGTCCGGTCGCGGGGTCTCCAGCGGGATTTCAGGTGGACCGAAATAAGCAGCAGGGTGAGAATGAGCAGCTTGATGAGCGGCACGAACACGCTGGCTACGAAAATAACCAGAGCAATGGGCCAACTGCCCGTTTGAACGAAGTAAATCACCCCGCTCATGATGGTGTCTGCCTGGGTTCGACCGAGGGACGTGGTATATGTCATGGGCAGCAGGTTGGCCGGCAGATAAAAAACCAAGGCGGCCAGCACCAGGGCCCAGGTCCGGGCCAGGCTGTTGGGCTTTCGACGGTGGAGACCGCTGCCGCAGCGGGGACAGACCCCTACCCCTGCTGGTTTGGACACACTGACCAGGCAACAGCTGTGACAGCTGACCAAGCCTGCTGTTTTTGCGCTAACCCTGTTGAGGGTCATGGGGTTTGCTCCAGTTTTTTCCAGACAACATGGGAGTCCAGGCAATTGCCGGCCGCGGCCAACACGAAAACCAGGATGCCGAAGGAATATAAAGATAGGCCGGGAATGATGCTGGCCATTTTGGCCAGTTTTACCACCGAAACCAGAATGCCGAGCATAAATACCTCAAGCATCCCCCATTCTTCTATATGGTGTACCAGGCGGAATACTTGGGCCGGGTATTTGACACGATAGTTAATGAACAGGGGGCCCAGAACATACAGCAGTCCGAGAATCTGTATCAGCGGAAAAACCAGGCAGGTCAGCGTAACAACAGTGGCCAGAAGCCAGTTGCCCTGAGCGTAAAATTCGAGGACCCCGGTGGTCAGGGTGGTTTCGCGGATCAGCCCTCCCCTTTTCATGGCCAGAAATGGAAACGAGTTGGCCATGACATAAAGCACCAGCCCGGCCAGGGACCAGGCCAGGGTACGTTCGATGCTGTTGCGCTTATGGCGAAAGAGCACCGACCCGCAGCGGGAACATTTGGCACGGGTACCTTGGGGAATGGCCGGCACACGCTGCAGAAGGTCGCAATCCTGGCAGGCAATCAGTTCGGGCATGTTTGATTCATTCGTCCCGCCCAAAGGGCTGGCAGTAATTCTTGAGGTTTTCCCGCCTCCAACCAGCTTGGCAGCCGTAGGATACGGCTTATTATATCGAACATCCTGACTGGGAAAAGCAATAATAATAACAATGCCATAAGGAATTTTAAGCTTCCTCTTTCCCTTCCCCGGCAGCAAGCGCGGCCCCGATGATTCCGGCCTGTTCTTCTCATCCTGGGTTTGGCAGGAGGGCACCGGGAAAGGATCTTTCGAACCGCCGCTGTTTTATATTCCCGGCGCCATTAAAAAGATAGCCCACCAACCGCAAAACACAATCGGGACACTGGCCAGACGGGAAAATCCGAGGCCTTGAATACAGGTCGGTTTTCAACGGCTATTTCCAGGCTGGGCGAGCGGGTCGTGGCCTTTTGCATGAGCCAGAGGCCCCCGGAAAACGGCGGCCTTTCCCCTGCGGAAGAGCGGGAATACGAACGGTTTGTGCCGTCTTTACAGTTTCTGCAACCCTCATTCTACGAACCCCTTTGACCCGGCCCTTGCTGCCTGCAAAAAAAAACGGCCGAAACGCGCAGAGGGCGTTTCGGCCGTTTTTTTTTTAAGAACCGCGGGCTACCTGGCGGCAGCTGCGCTGCGCCCGGGCTTGCGGCTGCGATACTCGACCACCGGCCCCTTGCGCTCCCTTTTTTCGGGGCCCTTGCCCTTGAACCCTTTTTTGTAGCCGCCTTCGCGCTTCCTGTCACCGAAGTTGCGGCCCTTGCCGGGGCGACCCTGGCGGGGCTTGTACAGTGGGCGGGTCGGTTCTAGACCGGGGATGACCTCCTGGGGCAGGCGCTGGCCAATATACTTCTCGATCCGTTCGAGGCGCACCACGTCATCGCCGCTGGCGAAGGAGATGGCCGTTCCGGTGGCCCCGGCGCGGCCGGTGCGGCCGATCCGGTGGACGTAATCCTCTGCGGCCATCGGCAGGTCGAAGTTGATGACGTGGCTGATGCCGCTGACATCGAGGCCGCGGGCGGCCACGTCGGTGGCTACCAGCAGGCGCACCCTGCCTTGGCGCAGGTCGCGGAGGGTGCGGTTGCGGGCCCCCTGGTTCATATCGCCATGCAGGGCGGCAGCCCGGTGCCCCTGGGCGGAGAGGTCGCGGGCCAGGGTGTCGGCGTCGCGCTTGGTGGCCGAGAAGATGATGGCCCGGGTCAGGGAACTATCGGAGGCCAGGTGCTGCAGAAGCTGTTTTTTGTGCTCGAGTCCGTCGGTCACGTGAAGGCGCTGGGCGATGTTCTCATGGGTGACCTGCTTGCCGGCGATGTCGATGCGCACCGGTTCGTTGAGCAGGCGCCCGGCCAGTTCCGCCACGGTCTTATCCAGCGTGGCAGTGAACAGCATGGTCTGGCGCATGGCGGGAGCGGCAGAGGTGACCTTTTCCATGTCCTCGGCAAAACCCATATCGAGCATGCGGTCGGCCTCGTCGAGGATCAATACCTCGAGCCGGGAAAGATCGAGGCTGCCCCGATTGAGGTGATCAACAAGGCGTCCCGGGGTGCCGACCACCAGGTCGATGGGGCGCCCCAGATCGCGGAACTGGGGGCCGTAAGGGGTGCCACCGAGGATGACGGTGCTGCGCAGGCGCAGGTGTTTTCCGTAATTGCGGGTGGCGTCGGTAACTTGGGCGGCCAGTTCGCGGGTCGGGGTGAGCACCAGGACCCGGGGGGCACCCTTGGGTCCCTTCTTGAGCTCGGAGAGCCGTTGCAGGACCGGCAGCATGAAGGCCGCGGTCTTGCCGGTGCCGGTCTGGGCGGAAGCCAGCAGATCGCGGCCGAGGAGTGCCTCGGGAATAGCTTTGGCCTGGATCGGGGTCGGTTCGGTGTAGCCGCACTCGGCGACTGCCTTCAGGATCGAGGGCGCAAGTTGCAGTTCTGCAAAAGACATGAAGGTTCCTTCTGCCTTTCGCATCGCTGGCGAAAGGCGCGAAATAGGCGTGCGGGCCGCCGGGCAAACGTATGCACCGGGTTTCGGGATCGGCTGCGGCACAGGGTAGACTGGCTTAAACCTGAATGCGTGGATTGGGCGCGGGGATTGCCCGGCCGGGGCTCACGGATTCAGGTCGAATGCATCGTCGCCAACCAATTGTGCTGCCAGGGATTCGAGAAGGAATCTGATGCAGGGAGGGTCAGTGAGCGATGAGGCGGCAGTGGCGGGCCATGTCCGGCCCGGAGGGTGAGTCGCTGCCGCGAAATACAGTCGTTGCGCATCATACAGGTTTCTTGGGAAAAAACAACTACTTTTTGAGGGGGGCGTTGTGGCCGCAAATAATCGGACTGATCCGTCGGATCCGACGCGGCCAGGGCTGACGAAAGGCAGGTGAACTCCCAGTGAAAGCGGTCAGTTGCGTCGTGTTGCCGAGAAACTACTTTAAGTGTTATCCGATGCTGGCCAGCTCAAGGCGGCTTCCCCAGCGCTCCATCAGGGCGCTGCGCAGCTCGGCATACTGCTCGCCGGAAAGAAAATCCGGGTCCTCCGCGAGCAGAAAAGCCTCCTCCCGCGCTTCTTCGAGGACCCGCCCGTCCCGCAGCAGGTCGGCGACGCGAAAATCGGGAACGCCGGCCTGGCGGGTACCGAGGAACTCGCCGGGACCGCGGATTTCCAGATCGGCCTCGGCAATCTTGAAACCGTCGGTGGTCTCGCACATGACCTGGATCCGCCGCATCCCCTCCTCGCTGCAGCGCTGGGAACGGATCAGCAGGCAGTACCCCTGGTGGCTGCCCCGCCCCACCCTGCCCCGCAGCTGGTGCAGCTGGGCCAGGCCGAAACGCTCGGCGTGCTCCACCATCATGACGGTGGCGTTGGGCACGTCGATGCCGACCTCGATCACCGTGGTGGATACCAGGATATCTATGCCCCGGGCCTTGAAGTCGGCCATGATCGCCTCTTTCTCGTTAGGCTTCATGCGCCCGTGGAGCAGGCCGACCCGATGTCCGGGGAAAACCTTCTGCTGAAGATATTCAGCCCCCTCGGAGGCGGCCAGCAGGTCGGTCTTTTCCGACTCTTCCACCAGCGGGTAGACGATGTAGGCCTGTCTGCCCGCCTCGAGTTCGTGGCGGATGACCTCATAGGCCCGGCTGCGGTTCGGATCAGGGAAGGCACGGGTTTTTATGGGTGAACGGCCGGGGGGCAGTTCGTCGATGATGGACAGCGCGAGGTCCCCATAAAGGGTCAGGGACAGGGTGCGGGGGATCGGCGTGGCGGTCATGACCAGGATATGGGGGTTGCTCCCCTTTTTGCGCAGCACGCCCCGCTGCCGCACGCCGAAGCGGTGCTGCTCGTCGATGATGCCCAGCCCAAGCCGCTTGAACTCCACCCCTTCCTGGAGCACAGCATGGGTGCCGACCACCAGGTCCACCCTCCCCTCGCGGATCTCCTCGAGAATGGCTCGCTTCTCCTTTGCGCCCGTGCCACCGGAGAGCAGGGCGGCCTTGAGCCCCAGCTGCCCGAGCCAGTGATGAAACTGCAGGTAATGCTGCTCGGCGAGGATTTCGGTGGGGGCGACGACGGCCACCTGAGTATGGTTTTCGATAGCCACCAGGGCCGCCATCAGCGCGACGATGGTTTTGCCGCTCCCCACGTCTCCCTGCACCAGGCGGTGCATGGGATGAGGGGCCATCAGGTCGCGCTTGATTTCGCCGAGCACCCGACGTTGGGCGTCGGTCAGGGTGTAGGGGAGCAGTTTGGCCAGGGGCTTGGTGTAGCGGTGCGCAACCTCGAAGGGGATCCCCTCCTCGAGAACCACGCCGCGGCGCTTGAGGGCCAGGCCGAGCTCCAGAAAGAAAAACTCATCGAAGACCAGGGCCCGGCGGGCGGGATCGCGACCCGCCGCCAGGTCCTGGAGGTGCGCCTGGTTATCGGGCCAGTGGGCCTGCTGAAAGGCCTGGGCCAGGGGCATCAGGCACCGCCGTTGCAGGATCGCTGCGGGGATGGGGCTGATCGCGGTCGGTGCGAAACGCTCGACCACATCCTTGAAAATCTTGCGGGCGGCTTTCTGGTGCAACCCTTCGGTGAGCGGATAGACGGGCAGAATCCGGCCGAAGCTCAGCGGGTCGGCCGCGACCAGTTGATCCATGGACGCCTCGCCCTCGACGAATTCGGCTTCAGGGTGGTGAACTTCGCGGATGGCGCCGAAGCGCTTGACTTCGCCGACGAAGAAGGCCCTGGCCCCGACGGCGAAGCGTTTTTTCATCCAGTCCTTGCGGTAGTGAAACCATTTGAGGGCGATCGAACCGGTACCGTCGCTGACCACCGCCTCGTAGAGCCTTTTGCGCGAGCGGGCGGTCTGCGATTCTCCCGAGGCGATGATTTCGCCAAAAAACACCTCCTGCTCCCCCGGGCGCAACTGGGCGATTTTGCGGATTTCGCGGCGATCTTCGTAACGGAACGGCAGGGTGTAAAGAGCATCCTCGACGGTGGCGAGGCCGATCTTGGCGAGTTTTTCGAGGACGCGCGGGCCGACGCCCCGGACCTGGGACAGAGGGGTGGCCAGCAACTGGCGGCTGCGCTGGTAGGAAGGTGAAAGGGGCATAGCTACCGTGAGGAGTAAGGAGTGAGGGGTAAGGTTTTTCCGCCTCACACTTCACACCTCACCCCTCACGGGTTGTTATTCAAAAATGGCGTTGAGTTCCCGGAGGATGTCGTTGACATCCAGGCCGTGGGCCTGGGCGCCCTGCTCGAGGGTCTCGTTCATGGCCCCCATGCAGCCGATGCAGCCGAGGTTGAACTTGCCGAGAACCTTCGCCACCTCGGGGCTCATCTGCAGAACCTGGTGGAAGGTCATGTCCTTGTTGACTTTCTGGCTCATGGTTTGACTCCCGCTTACTCGTATTTGATGTCGATGATTTCGTAGATACGCAGCCCCGAGGGGACCTGGATGCGGACCTCGTCGTCGAGCCGGTGGCCGATGAGCGCCTTGCCCACCGGCGAGGTCACGGAAATTTTCCCTTCCTTGAGGTCGGCCTCGTCCTCGCCGACGATCTGGTAGGTCGACTCGTTGCCCGAATCGGTATCGAACACGGTCACCTTGGCGCCGAAGACCACCTTGTCGGTGTTGAGTTCGGCGGGATTGATGACCTGCGCCCGGGCGATTTTGTCATTGAGTTCCTTGATGCGTCCCTCGATGAAGGCCTGACGTTCCTTGGCCGCATCGTATTCGGCGTTTTCCGAGAGGTCGCCATGACCGCGGGCCTCGGCGATATCCTGCACGACCTTGGGACGGTCGACGCGGATAAGCTTTTTCAGTTCTTCCTGAAGGCGCTGGTAGCCTTCGCGAGTCATGGGAATCGACTGCTGGGACATATAACTCTCTTACCTCTTCTCCAAAAAAAATCATCGGGCGGGTTGCCCCGCCCTGATGTGTCGCTACCGGATTGGCCCTGGCATTCGCCAGGTTGGTTCCTGTTAAGGGCTCTAATAGTACTCTTGCAGTGGCTTCACGTCAAGACTTTCTCGATTCATGGCCACAATTCCGTCGGCGGCGGCCTTCATGCCGGCCACGGTGGTGAAGTAGGCCACGTTGTAGACCAGGGCGGTACGCCGGATCGAGTAGGAGTCCGCCACCGATTGGGCCCCGAAGGTGGTATTGAATACCATGGTGATTTCATGGCTCTTGATGGCGTCGACGCAATGGGGCCGCCCTTCCTTGACCTTGTTGATGGGGGTGGCGGGCAGCCCCTTCTCCTCCAGGTAGGCAGCGGTGCCGCGGGTGGCGACGATTTCGAAACCCGAATCGATGAGTTTCCGGCAGGGCTCGAGGATATACTTCTTGTCCGAATCCTTGACGCTGACGAAAACCCGGCCCCCCTTGGGCAGCTTGACGTTGGCGCCGAGCTGGGCCTTGGCGAAGGCCTTGCCGAATTCCATGTCGATGCCCATGACCTCGCCGGTCGATTTCATCTCGGGACCGAGCAGGGTGTCGACCCCGGGGAATTTGACGAAGGGGAAGACCGATTCCTTGACCGAGATGTGCTTGGGAATGATCTCTCCGGATACGCCGAGTTCGGCCAGGGTCTTGCCGGCCATGACCCGGGCGGCGATCTTGGCCAGGGGGCGGCCGGTGGCTTTGGATACGAAGGGGACCGTGCGGCTGGCGCGGGGGTTGACCTCCAGCAGGTAGACGGTGCTGCCTTTCACCGCGTACTGGATGTTCATCAGGCCGATGACCTTGAGCTCCAGGGCCAGGGCGACGGTCTGCCGGCGGATGTCATCGATGATGGCCGGGTCGAGAGAGAACGGCGGCAAGGCGCAGGCCGAGTCGCCCGAGTGGATGCCGGCCTCCTCGATGTGCTGCATGATGCCGCCGATCACCACGTCGGTGCCGTCGGACAGGGCGTCCACGTCGACTTCGATCGCTTCTTCGAGAAACTTGTCGACCAGAATCGGGTGTTCGGGAGATGCCTCCACGGCGAACTGCATGTAGTTGCGCAGCTGGTCGACCCCATAGACGATCTCCATGGCTCGTCCGCCAAGCACGTAGGAGGGGCGCACCACCACCGGGTAGCCGATGCGGCCGGCGACCTTTTCCGCCTCCTCGAAGGAGCGGGCCAGGCCGTTGTCGGGCTGCTTCAGGCCGAGTTTGTGCAACAGGGCCTGGAAGCGTTCGCGGTCCTCGGCACGGTCGATGGCGTCGGGCGAGGTGCCGATGATCGGCACGCCGGCCTTCTCCAGGGCCACGGCCAGCTTAAGCGGGGTCTGGCCGCCGAACTGCACGATGACCCCGACCGGTTTTTCGACGGCGACGATCTCCAGCACATCCTCGAAGGTCAGCGGCTCGAAGTAGAGCCGGTCCGAGGTGTCGTAGTCTGTGGAGACGGTCTCCGGGTTGCAGTTGACCATGATGGTCTCGAAGCCGTCCTCGGCCAGGGCGAAAACCCCGTGCACGCAGCAGTAGTCGAACTCGATCCCCTGGCCGATGCGGTTGGGGCCGCCGCCGAGGATCATGATCTTCTTCCGGTCGGTCGGCTCGGCCTCGCATTCGGTTTCGTAGGTGGAGTACAGGTACGGGGTGTGCGCCTCGAACTCCGCCCCGCAGGTGTCGACCCGCTTGTAGACCGGGCGAACCTTGCGCTCATGACGGAACTGGCGCACGTCGGTTTCGGTGACGCCCCAGAGCACCGCCAGGCGTTTGTCGGCAAAGCCGTACTGTTTAGCCTCGAGCAACAGTTCGCGGAACTCGGAGCCCGACTTGTCCTGCAATTCGGGGGCCTTGATCAGGCGGGCCTCCATGTCGATGATCTGGCGGATATTGTGCAGGAACCAGGGATCGATCCAGGTCAGCTCGTAGATCTCGTCGTTGCTGAAGCCGGCGCGCATGGCGTCGGCCAGGTACCACATCCGCTCCCAGTTGGGGATCCGCAGTTTGGCCCGCAGCTTGTCGAGCTCGGCCTGGCTGAGCGCCCTGCGATATTCCTCGGGGGAGGCGAACATGCGGCTCTCGAAACCGTGCGAGCCGATCTCCAGGGAACGCAGCGCCTTCTGCAGGCTCTCCTTGAAGGTCCGGCCGATGGCCATAGCCTCGCCGACCGACTTCATCTGCGTGGTCAGGGTGGCGTCGGCCTGGGGGAACTTCTCAAAGGTGAAGCGGGGGAACTTGGTCACCACGTAGTCGATGGTCGGCTCGAAGGAGGCGAAGGTTTCCCGGGTGATGTCGTTGGGGATTTCGTCCAGGGTGTAACCGACCGAGAGCTTGGCGGCGATCTTGGCGATGGGGAAGCCGGTGGCCTTGGAGGCAAGCGCCGAAGAGCGCGAAACTCTCGGGTTCATCTCGATGACCACCAGGCGCCCGTCGCGGGGGTTGACGCCGAACTGGATATTGGACCCGCCGGTTTCGACGCCGATCTCGCGGATGATCTTCAGCGAGGCGTCGCGCAGGATCTGGTACTCCTTGTCGGTCAGGGTCTGGGCCGGCGCCACGGTGATGGAGTCGCCGGTGTGCACACCCATGGCATCGAAGTTTTCGATGGAGCAGATGATTACCACGTTGTCGGCGAGGTCACGCATGACCTCGAGCTCATACTCCTTCCAGCCGATTACCGACTCCTCGACCAGGATCTCATTGGTCGGAGAGGCGTCGATGCCGGAAGCGGCGAGTTGCTCGTATTCCTCGCGGTTGTAGGCGATGCCACCGCCGGTGCCGCCCAGAGTGAAGGAGGGGCGGATGATGGCCGGGTAGCCGACGTGGTCGATGATTTCCATCGCCTCCTGGAAGGAGTGGGCCAGCCCCGAGCGGGGGACCGGGACACCGATCTTCTCCATGGCCCGCTTGAAAAGGGTGCGGTCCTCGGCCTTCTCGATGGCGGGCAGTTTGGCGCCGATCAGCTCGACCCCGAACTTCTCCAGGGTGCCGTTCTTGGCCACGGCCACCGCGGTGTTGAGGGCGGTCTGCCCGCCCAGGGTCGGCAGCAGCGCGTCGGGGCGCTCCTTTTCGATGATCCGCGCCAACACGTCCGGGGTGACCGGCTCGACGTAGGTGCGGTCGGCGAAATCCGGGTCGGTCATGATGGTGGCCGGATTGGAGTTGAGCAGGACGACCTCGTACCCCTCCTCCTTCAGCGCCTTGCAGGCCTGGGTGCCGGAGTAGTCGAATTCGCAGGCCTGGCCGATGACGATGGGGCCGGCGCCGATGATCAGGATCTTTTTAATGTCTGTGCGTTTTGGCATCTCAAAACCTCGTGACGCGTAATCCGTGACGCGTGACTGGTGAAAATGATTGATTTCGGTTTCTACTGGTTACGTATCACGCCTTACGCCTTACGGGCCTTTTCCTTGTCCATCATCGCCGTGAAGCGCTCGAACAGGTAGCGGGCGTCGTGGGGCCCGGGGGACGCTTCGGGATGGTACTGCACCGAGAAGGCCGGCAGGGTCTTGTGCTCCAACCCCTCGACGGTGTTGTCGTTGAGGTTGATGTGGCTGACCACGCCAATGTCCTTGATCGAGTCGGCGTCCACGGCGAAGCCGTGGTTCTGCGAGGTGATCTCGACGTCGTGGCCGTCGCCGCGGCGCACCGGCTGGTTGCCGCCGCGGTGGCCGAACTTGAGCTTGTAGGTCTTGCCGCCCAGGGCGATGGAGAGCAGCTGGTGACCGAGACAGATGCCGAAGATCGGCTTCTTGCCGAGGATCTTGCGGATGTTTTCCTGGGCGTAGGTGATCGGCTCGGGGTCGCCGGGGCCGTTGCTCAGGAACACCCCGTCGGGGTTCATGGCCAGCACTTCTTCGGCGGGCGTGTCGGCGGGCACCACCTTGACTTCGCAGCCCGAAGCGACCAGGTTGCGCAGGATGTTGCGCTTGATGCCGAAGTCGTAGGCGACGACCTTGTACTTGGCAGGCCCCACGGCGCCCCGGTAGCCGGATTCGATATCCCAGGCCCCTTCTTGCCAGTCGTAAGGCTGGCTGCAGGTTACTTCGCGCACCAGGTCGCGGCCGACGATGGACGGGGCCTGGCGGGCCTTCTCCACCAGGCTCTGCGGGTCAAGATCCACCGAAGAGATGATGCCGGTCTGGGCCCCCTTGTCGCGGATGTGGCGCACCAGGGCGCGGGTGTCGATCCCCTGGATGCCGACGATGCCGTTCTCCTTGAGGTAGGCGTCGAGGCTCATCTTCGAGCGCCAGTTGCTCGGAAAGTCGCTCGCCTCTTTGACCACGAAACCGCGCAGGTGGGGACGGACGGACTCGACGTCCTCCAGGTTGATCCCGTAGTTGCCGATCAGCGGGTAGGTCATGGTGACGATTTCCCCGGCGTAGGAGGGATCGGTGAGGATCTCCTGGTAACCGGTCATGCTGGTATTGAAGACGACCTCGCCGGTGACCTCGCCGGGGGTGCCCAGCGCTTTTCCGTAAAAGACCCGGCCGTCGGCCAGAGCCAGAATTGCTTTCATGTTGCCCGAACTCCTTGCTGAAAATTTCTTAGAGAATTAACCACGAAGGTCACGAAGAACACGAAGAAAAACCTGAAAATATGAACATCTTCCCCTTCGTGCCCTTCGTGTTCTTCGTGGTGAAAAAAGCCTTTTATCCTTCCCTCTTGTACACCACTTTTCCGCCGACCATGGTGTGGATCGCGGCGCCCTTCATCTTCCAGCCGTCGAAGGGGGTGTTTTTGCTCTTGGAGTTGAGCTTGGCTGCTTCCACGGTCCACTTCAGTTCGGGATCGATCACTGTGATGTCGGCGGCGGCGCCGGTCTCCAGGGTGCCGCCGGGCAGCCCCAGGGCGCGGGCGGGTCCGCAGGTCAGCCGGTCGACGGCCGCGGAGAGGGGCAGCACGCCCTCATCCACCAGGCGCAGGGTCAGCGGCAGAGCGGTTTCCAGGCCGACGATGCCGTTGAGGGCGATGTTGAACTCGACGTTCTTCTCATCGTAGTGGTGGGGCGCATGGTCGGTGGCGATGGCGTCGATGGTGCCGTCGGCAAGCCCTGCACGGACCGCCGCCACGTCCTCTGCGCCGCGCAGGGGCGGGTTCATCTTGGCGTTGGTATCGTAGCCGCGCACCGCCTCGTCGGTCAGGGTGAAATGGTGCGGGGTCGCCTCGCAGGTGACTTTGACGCCGCGCTTTTTCGCCGCGCGGATGATTTCTACCGAACCCTTGGTGGAGACGTGGGCCACGTGCAGCCGGCTGCCGGTGAATTCGGCCAGCATCACGTCGCGGGCGGTGGAGGCGTCTTCGGCCACCCAAGGGATCCCCTTGAGCCCCAGTTCGGTGGCGACGAAGCCGTCGTTCATCACCCCTTCGCCGACCAGGGAGAGATCTTCGGCGTGGGAGATCAGCGGCATGCCGAAGGGACGGGCGTATTCGAGGGCCCGGCGCATCATCTCGCCGCTGCAGACCGGGCGCCCGTCGTCGGAGAAGGCCACGCAGCCGGCTTCCTTGAGATCCCCCATTTCGCTGAGGCTTTCGCCCTTGAGCCCCTTGGTGATGCTACCCACCGGATAGACGCGGCAGGCGCCCTGCTCCTGGGCCTTGTGGCGGATATAGAGGGTGACGGCCTTGTTGTCGTTGACCGGGCTGGTGTTGGGCATGCAGGCCACGGCGGTGAAGCCGCCGGCCACCGCTGCCCGGGTGCCGCTGACGACATCTTCCTTGTATTCGTAGCCGGGGTCACGCAGGTGCACGTGGATGTCCACCAGCCCCGGAGTCACCAGCTTGCCCGCCGCGTCGATCACCTCGGCTCCTGCCGCCTGGATCGCCTTGTCGATCTTGCTGATCTTGCCCTCCTCGACCAGGATGTCGAGGGTAGCGTCGATGCCGTTGGCCGGATCGATTACCCGGCCACCTTTGATCAGTATTTTCATAGCGCCCCCATATTCAGGTAACGAAAAGTGTTCCGGTTATTTTTCAGCCTGCTCGCCGCCGGCCACCAGGTAGAGCAGCGCCATGCGCACCGCCACGCCGTTTTCCACCTGGTCGAGGATGACGTTCTGCGGCCCGTCGGCGACGAAGGAGGAGATCTCCACCCCGCGGTTCATCGGCCCCGGGTGCATGACGATGGCGTCGTCCTTGGCGAGCTTGAGGTTTTGCGGGTTGAGCCCGTAGAAGCGGGCGTATTCGCGCAAAGTCGGCAGCAGGGTTTTGCCCTGGCGCTCGAGCTGGATGCGCAGCATTATGATCACGTCGGCGTCGCGGATCGCCTCGTTGATGTCGGTATGGACCTCGGCGCCGAGTCGTTCAATCCCCGGCGGGATCATGGTGCCGGGCCCGGCCAGGCGCACGGTAGCGCCCATGCGGGTCAGCGCATAGAGGTTGGAGCGGGCGACGCGGCTGTGGGCGATATCGCCGATGATGGCAACCTTGAGCCCCTCGATGCGCCCCTTAACCTGGCGCATGGTCAGCATGTCGAGCAGCGCCTGGCTGGGGTGCTCGTGGGCGCCGTCGCCGGCGTTGATCACCGAGCAGTCGAGGCGCTTGGCCAGGTAGTGGGGAGCCCCCGAGGCCGAGTGGCGCATGACGATGATATCCGGGGCCATGGCCTGGAGGTTTTTAGCGGTATCTTCGAGAGTCTCACCCTTGACCACCGAAGAGGCCGAAGCGCTGATGTTGATGGTGTCGGCCGAAAGGCGCTTGCCGGCGATTTCGAAGGAGGTCCGGGTGCGGGTGCTCGCCTCGTAGAACAGGTTGATGATGGTCTTGCCGCGCAGGGTGGGAACCTTCTTGATCTCCCGGCTGTTGATCTCCTTGAAGCTGTCGGCGGTATCGAGTATCAGCTCGATATCCTCCCGGGAAAGCTGCTCGGTGCCGAGGATGTGCTTGTGCCGGAATGACATGACAAACCTCCGTTCGTTCGAAAAATGCATCAGGGCCGGAAAAGGTGAGGACGGCTCCCCTTCCCCGCCCAACCCATCAGGGCTTGACCAGGCTGACTTCCACCGGGGCCTGCTGCTCGTCGAAATCGACCTGGATCTTCTCCTCGCGGGAGGTCGGCACGTTGCGGCCGATGTAATCGGGGCGGATCGGCAGTTCGCGGTGCCCGCGGTCGATCAGCACGGCAAGCTGAATGGTGCGCGGCCGGCCGATATCGATGAGCGCGTCCATGGCGGCGCGGATGGTGCGCCCGGTGTAGAGCACGTCGTCCACCAGCACCACCTGGCGACCGTCGAGCGGAAAGGGAATATCCGTCTTGCCCATCGGCAGGCTACCCCGCGAACCGAGATCGTCGCGGTACATGGTGACGTCCACCGCCCCCAGGGGGATCTGCACGCCCTCGATCTCGGCGATCCGCTGGGCCAGTTGCGCCGCGAGATGGTCGCCGCCGGTGCGGATCCCCACCAGGACGAGTTCCTCGACGCCTTTGTTGCGCTCCAGGATTTCGTGGGCGATGCGGGTCAGGGCGCGGTTGATTCCGGTCCGGTCCAGGATGATGGTCTCAGCTTTCGCCATTGGCTCCAACCCTCCCTCGTTGCGAGGCTACTTTCGCCGGGATAAAAAAAATACCTCTCCGCCAGGGGCGAAAAGGTATGCGTGGACATATATATGCGCACTTGTGCAGGCACATCCGTGACACCTTTGCTAACCTCTCTGGATTAACTTAAAAGGTACTATCAAGCGAAATCTATCGGACTATATCAGCGCCGATCTGCCCAGTCAACCATAAATCGACGGGCTCTCGATGGGCTCAGCGGATCGGCCTGCCGATGCGGCCGAAGCGGGGCCAGTTGCGCTCACTGTCCCAGGACCAGTACTTGATGAAGGCCAGCCCCTTGATCTCCGATTCATCGACGAATTTCCAGAACCGGCTGTCGTAGGAGCGGTCTCGGTTATCGCCCATGACGAAGTATTTCCCCTCGGGGACCCTGACCGGTTCCATGAAGTCCCTGGGGCCAAGGCCCGGGGGGAGCAGATCCGGCTCTTTGTGAACCTCCTGGGGGATGACATAGGGTTCGCCGTTGACGAAAACCTGCTTGTTGCGCACCTCGACCACGTCTCCCGGGGTACCGACGACCCGCTTGATGAAATCGCGGCGCTGGAAATAGGACTTGTCCCGATCCTCCGGAAACTCGAAAACGATGACGTCGCCGCGCTCGGGATGGCGGATCGAAAGGACCCGGCTGTCGGTAAAGGGTACATTCAGGCCGTAGATGAACTTGTTCACCAGCAGGTGATCGCCGATCAGCAGCGTGTCCTCCATCGAACCCGAGGGGATCTTGAAAGCCTGAACGATGAAGGTACGGATGATCAGCGCCAGGATCGCGGCGACGATAAGCGCCTCGGACCATTCCCGAATGCGGGATTTCTTTTCCACGACAACCTCGGTCTTGCTGCCGTCTTCGATTTTTTCGCCGGTTTTGGACATTATTTTTGTTCTTTCACCTTGAGGATGGCCAAAAACGCCTCCTGGGGCAGTTCGACGCTGCCAACCTGTTTCATCCGCTTTTTGCCTTCCTTCTGTTTTTCGAGCAATTTGCGCTTACGGGTGATGTCGCCGCCGTAACATTTGGCGGTGACGTCCTTGCGCAGCGCCTTGACCGTTTCACGGGCGATCACCTTGTTGCCGATCGCCGCCTGAATGGCGACCTCGTACTGCTGGCGGGGGATGAATTCCTTCATCTTCGACACCAGGTCGCGGCCGCGGTACTGGGCCTTGTCGTTGTGCACGATCAGCGAGAGGGCATCCACCGCCTCTCCGTTGATCAGAACATTAAGGCGCACCAGCCTGCTGTCGCGGTAGTCGAGATGCTCATAATCCAGGGAGGCGTAGCCGCGGGTGATCGATTTGAGCCGGTCGTAGAAATCGAGGACGATCTCGTTGAGCGGCAGCTCGTAAACCACCATGACGCGGGTGGCGGTCAGGTATTTTATCTCGCGCTGGACTCCGCGCTTTTCTTCGCACAGGGCGAGCACGGTACCGACGAACTCGTTGGGGACATGGATCGAGGCGAGGATGAACGGCTCCTCAATGCGCTCGATATACTGCACGTCGGGTAGTTTGTTGGCGCTCTCGACGGTGATCTGCTCGCCCTTGACCGTGGTGACTTTGTAGACAACCGTCGGCGCCGTGGTGATGAGATCGACACCGAACTCCCGCTCCAGGCGCTCCTGGATGATCTCCATGTGCAGCAGGCCGAGAAAGCCGCAGCGAAAGCCGAAGCCGAGCGCCAGCGAATTCTCGGGCTCGAAGGAAAACGACGAATCGTTCAGGCGCAATTTCTCAAGGGCGTCGCGCAGCGAGTCGTATTCCGCGGTGTCGATGGGGTACAGCCCCGAAAACACCATGGGCTTGACTTCCTTGAAGCCGGACAGGGGCTTTTCCGTGGGGCGGTGCAGGTGGGTGATGGTGTCGCCTACCTTGGCATCGGCCACGACCTTGATGCCGGCGATGATGAAACCGACTTCCCCGGCGGCCAGTTCGCCGACCTCCACGGGATGGGGGGCGAAAACCCCGACCTTGAGCACCTCGTAGGTCTTGCGGTTGGCCATCAACTGGATCTTTTCACCCTTTTTGACAGCGCCGTCGATGATGCGCACCAGGATGATGACCCCCTGGTAGGAGTCATACCAGGAATCGAAGATCAGGGCTTTGAGGGCAGCTGAGGCATCGCCGGTCGGGGGCGGGACCTTGCGCACGATGGACTCGAGGATCTCGTGGATGCCGATACCGGCCTTGGCGCTGGCCACCACGGCGTCCGAGGTGTCGAGGCCGATAATCTCCTCGATTTCGGATTTGACCCGCTCGGGTTCGGCGCTGGGCAGGTCGATCTTGTTCAAAACGGGAAAGACCTCGAGGTTCTGGTCGATGGCCAGGTAAACGTTGGCCAGGGTCTGGGCCTCGACCCCCTGGGAAGCATCGACCACCAGCAGGGCCCCCTCGCAGGCCGAAAGAGACCGACTGACCTCATAGGTGAAGTCGACATGACCGGGGGTGTCGATGAGATTGAGAACGTATTCCCTGCCATCGTCGGCCTTATATTTCAAACGCACGGCCTGGGCCTTGATGGTGATGCCCCTTTCGCGCTCCAGTTCCATCTTGTCGAGAAACTGGTCGGTTTTTTCCCGCGCCGACAGGGTGCCGGTCTCCTCCAGCAGGCGGTCGGCCAGGGTGGATTTGCCGTGATCGATGTGAGCGATGATGGAAAAATTTCGAATCAGGTCCTTGTTCATAAATTCCCGTGTTGCCTTACCAATGTGAGGTCTGGAATGCAAACTGATAAGATAATGAATAAAGGGTGGTTTGTAAAGGAAGAATCCCGCAGTCCGCTACTCCCCGATTGCCGGGATAGCGCTTCGTCCCGGGTTCAGGGTCAAGCGTCCCGGAAAGCAGAACCTGGCCAAGCATGAGAATGGCTTGATAAAAATAATCAAAATGATATACTCATCTTCTTAATTTCTCGCCCAGGAGGGGTATCCCATTTATCGGAGTCGCGGATTCGACGTATGGCCAAGGATTGTGAACTGATCGACCACTGCTGTTTTTTCAATAAATTCAAAAACCGCCAGAGCATCGCCTGGCAGGGGATTTTTCGAATCTACTGCCTTGGTGGTTTGCCTTTTCTCTGCGAGCGGCGCAGGTTCCATTTCGAGAGCGGGCAGCAACCCAGCGAAAATATCATGCCCACCGGCAAACTTGTTTCCAGGGGATTCGCCGCCCTGCCCTGATGCAATCACCCCTGGCCGGCCAGCAACCGGGCGATCTCCTCGACGGACGGTGCCTTACCCCGCAGTTTGAGTTCGCCGTCAATCGCCAACCCCGGCAGGGTCAGCAAACCGTAATGGGCAATCCGGGCAGGGTCGTTGACCGCCATCACCTCGAATTCCCCTTCCCGTCCGGCCACGGCCTGGCGAACATTCTCCTCCAGGGCTCGACATTTGGCGCACCCGTCTCCCAGTATTTCGATTCTCATAGTTGGCCTCACTCTCTGACCTGGCACGGATCCGGCCTTGTTGGGTTCAGATGCGGTTCAACATGCGTCTGCAACCTTTAGCCTGCCAGGTTTTCCCGTAAAATTGTCGAACAACCGTTTACACTTTTTTAAGAAAATCTTACACCCTGCTTCACAAATGGGCAACCAAACCCTTTGATTCCAGCAGGTTGTATATATGGCATGAATCTTGTTCCTTAGAAAATTCACAAACCCAATCGTATCGGGCGGTTCAGGGTTCGATACCAGAAAAAGCAGCTGAATTTCAGGAAAGGAGCGGGAAGATGGCCCATGCAAATTTTCGAAAATGCCACTATGCAGCCTGCGGGTTCAACCCGGAGTACAATCTGGCATGCGCGCGCATTCGCAGAACCTATGGCCCCTGCCCTTCTCCCTGCACAGGTCCATGCTACCTGGTAAGCGACCTGAATGCCGCTTGTGCGCAGTCCCATTGGGGCAGGGGCTGCCAGCAGGCTCGGGGCCATATCTGACCCGGGGCTCCGTCCTGCGGCACCAACTCAGGCCGTGGCCTGATACGCCAGAGCCAGGTATCTGATCAGGCAGGTGCCGGCCTCTGCGGCTGTTCGGCCGAAGGTAACCACTCCGTCCTCATGGCCCCCCATGGCCAGGATGCCTTTACTCCGCGGTATCGGGTCCCCGAGGATCCGCAGAATCTCCTCCGCCATTTCCGGGGTGCCGTAGGCTACCTCCGGCGCCGAAACCGGGATCTGCAGTTGCCCGGCGTTGCGCCAGATTTCCGGCGAGTGGACATGGATCACGAATCTTATTGAATCATCCATGGCATAAAGGGTGCCGTGGGTCAGCGATTCCGAGGAGGGCGGAACCGGCCCCTCCGCCACCACCCGGTTTTCCTGCCAATGGCACTCGCGCACCAGGGTATAGTGCCGGGGTCCCAGATCGGGCAGCCCGCCGGTCTGGGTTCCGCTGATAATGAACCTGCGCTGGTTGGGCGGGGAGTCCCAGGGGGCGATTCTGTTGCTGATATTTCCAAAGCCGAATCCGCCGTAGCGGGCTGGGTCCTGGCCTATGAGGCGGAGCATGAAGAGAAGTTTCCGCCAGGCGGTGATTTCCTTCAGCCTGTCCTCGGGCAGAGGGTTTTCCAGCGTGAAATCGAGCTTGAATTTGATGACGCCTTCCTGGGCCATGGCAAAATCCTTTCGCTGTTGGCGGTTCCGGGGCATACCTTCGCACCTGCGGTTGGTTGCTGAACCGCTGTGTCCCGCCTCTTCCGAATGCCGGGATGTATATTTCCCCTCGAATTTGCAAACCAGGTGAATATTTTTCCTATACGGTGACAAATCCAGGAATCCAGGGCACTTGCAGCGCCCCGCTGAAAAACCAGACAAACAAGTGCATATATTTCATATACAGCCCTCCCCTGAGCGGCGCCTGGAAGGGTCCGGCAGTCTATAGTGTTTTCGCCTACTTGTCCATGGAAGAGAGCGCCAGGCGAAATGGCATGCATAATGCTCGGTATTTCCGATGTGTATGACCATCGGACAGGGGGAGGCGCTGCGATGAAAAAAATCATTTTGACAATCTCCGCGGCCATCTCCGCCAGCTCAGTGCACGCCTATCTTTCCGTAGCCGAAGTCCCGGAGAACGGGTTGATGGAGAAATTCTTCATGACCCTGATCTACGCGATCCTTTCCCTGCAGACCCTGGTGGTTCTGGCTCTCTACGGGGTGTTTGCCTGGTCTTTGTATATCGCAACCCGATCCGGGCAGCAAGGCAACACCTCCCCCTCCCGGGAAAAAAATCTAGCCCCCCCAAATTGAGGGGTCTTTTCCCCCCGCCACTGGAAATACTTCGGCCCTCTGGTAAATTCGTGAAAGGTCGTCAAAACCCCTTTCGCAAAGGAGTCGCCATGAAACCGTTGGGATGCTTGCTGGTGCTGAGTGCATTACTGGTTTGCGGTGCAGTCCACCCGCGAACCATTAACGCTGCCGAAGAGCAGGGTCAGGCCGCGGGGGCCCCATCCTATGATCTGAAAACCGGGGAGAGCGTCTACCAGAAGGCCTGCATGGCCTGCCATTCCATGGGGGTGGCGGGGGCCCCCCGCTACGGGAAGGCCGAGGATTGGAAGAGCCGAATCGACAAGGGCATGGAGGTGCTGGTCCGCAACTCCCTGGAGGGTTTCCAGGGCGAAAAGGGCCTGATGCCCGCCCGGGGTGGCAGGAGCGACCTGAGCGACGAGGAGGTCGCGGCTGCGGTGGCCTACATGGTGGAGGGCAGCCGGTAACTGGACTGCATTCGGAACCACCTGCCGCTTTTTCCTTTTCATGCCGGCCGCCCCTGTCTATAATGCGCTCCTCCCGGGGGCGCATGGGCCCCGGGGCCAACTCCAAACCCAGGAACAGGAATAAATGAAGGCGCTTACAGGAAAACAGGTCCGCTTTCTGCGCGGACTGGGGCATCACCTCAAACCCGTGGTGATGATCGGCAAAAGTGAGATCAGTGAAAAACTGCTCGAGTCGGTCGAAGAGGCCCTGCTGGCTCACGAGCTGATCAAGGTCAAGCTCCAGGAGGGTTGCGATCTGGACCGGCATGAAGTGGCCGAGATCCTCGTCGGGCACACCGGGGCTGCGGTTGCCCAGCTGCTGGGCAAGACCATTCTCCTCTACCGGCCGAGCGAGTCCGGCAAGATCAACCTCCCCTGACCCCCTACCCGGCCGAGATGCTTGCCTCGCTCCCCCTGGCGAGCATCTCGGCGAGGTTTTCTGCCAAAAGCGGCGGGCTGTACAGATATCCCTGGACCTTGTCGCACCCTCTCCCCTTGAGAAAATCGAGCTGCGCTTCGTTTTCCACCCCTTCGGCAATGACCAGCATCCCCAGGGTATGCCCCATGGCGATAATCGCCGCGGTGATTCCCCGGTCGTCACTCCCTTCGGGAAGATCGTCGATAAAGCTTTTATCGATTTTAAGGGTCTGTATGGGAAACTGCTTCAGGTAACTCAGGGACGAATAACCGGTACCGAAATCGTCGATGGTGATGGTGACCCCCATCTCCTGAAGCCGGCGGAGGGTAACCCGGGTTTTCTGCACATCCTGCATGATGGCGCTCTCGGTGATCTCGATGGACAGCCACCTCGGCTCCATCCCCGTCTCCCTCAGCACCTGCCCGACCAGTTCAGCGATGTTCAACTGATTGAACTGCCTCGCCGAGATATTGACCGCCACTTTCTGGGGAGGCAGGCCCGCCTTCTGCCACTCCATGTTCTGCCAGCAGGCCGTGCGCAGGATCCATTCTCCGATGGGTTCGATCAGCCCGGTTTCCTCGGCAAGGGGAATGAAGTCCGAAGGGGAAACGGTTTCGCGGTCAGGGTGGCGCCAGCACACGAGAGCTTCCATTCCGTCAAAGGTTCCGGTCTGCAGGTTGAGCTGAGGCTGGTAAAGCAGGACGAACTCCTCCCTTTCCAGTGCCTGGTGTAGCTTGTTTTCCAGGATCAGCGACTGCATGGACCATTGATTGAGTTCCGGAAAATAGAACTGGAAGCTGTTTTTGCCCATCTCCTTGGTCCGGCTCATGGCCGCATCGGCGTTTTTCACCAGCTCCTCGACCTGGAGACCGTCGTGAGGATAGATGGCAATGCCGATACTGACGGTCACATACATCTCCTGTCCGGAGAAGGTTAAGGGGTCCCTGAGGCTGTCCAGCAGCCCCCTGGCTTTTTCCGCGACCTCTTCGGGGCTTTCCACCCCCGTCAGGATAACCCCGAATTCATCATCACCCAGCCGGGCCAGGGTGCCCCCGGGAGGGAGGCGCTCCTGGAACCGCTCCACCACGGCAATCAGCAAGCGCTCCCCGAGCGCGTGCCCGAGGGTCCGTGAAAGGGTCTTGAAGCGATCCAGGTCGAGAAACAGCACGGCCACCTGTCCCGTACTCCGGTTGGCCTGTTGCAGCGCCTGCTGCAGGCGTTCGTGGAACATGCGCTCATTGGGAAGGTTGGTCAGCCCGTCGTAATAGGCCATATGCAGGATAGCCTCTTCGTTGCGCAGCCGCTCCAGTTCGGCCGCGGCCCGCAGGGCGAAAATCTGCAGCATCGATTCGGTTCGCTGGCGGGCCTTCAGCGACTTGCCATGCATCACCACCAGCAGTCCCATCGCCTTTCCGGCCGAGTCGAACAGGGGCACCCCCATATAGCTTTCCACCCCCAGGCTGGCCAGTTGTTCATCCTTGGGAAAGTGATGGCGGACGTTTTTCATGTAGTAGCATGGGTGCCCGGTTAGCACGCTGGCGCAGGGTGTTCCCTCCAGAGAGTAGTCAAAATTTTCCAACCACTTGCCCCGGGAGTACGCAGCGACCACGTGCACCAGGTTGGGGTTGTTCCCGTCAAGACGCCCCAGAAGGGCGTGGTCGGCACCAAGGCGCAGGCAGAGTTTTTCGACCAGGGTATGGAAAAAGGCTTCCCCCACCGCCGCGGAAACGCTCCTGACGATTTCCCGCAGCACCTGCTCACCGCGATTCAAGGTCGACACCACCCGTCTCACCACGTAATAGATCAGCGCGCCGGTAATCGCCAGAAAAAGGCCCCCCAGGTATCTCTGCAACTGCTGGGCGGCCTCGGGGTCAGGGCCAACCGCGTCCAGCAATTGCTCGAAAAGCAGCAGGATGACAAAGGCCGTGGCGAGATAGATCAGGGTTATCCGAATCGCAATCTCTTTACCTTTGGGTGGTCGAAACCTCGGCGCAGGATCGCCCATGGACAATTCTCCGGCAGGAAAGGAAGGGAAGCTGGCGAACTGGAGAAAATGTTTGTCTCTGCAGAAAAGTTTAGGATGCCTATAGGGAAAGTCAAACCACGGGCACACCCCTGGGGATTGCCGGAGGGGCTCAATTGGCCAGCCGGGTCCTGTTTTTGAGGGCCGGCCCGGCGGCTTGCGAAAGAAGCAGTTCGAGCAGGGCTTCGGCAGAGATGGGGCGACTGAAGAGAAATCCCTGCGCCAGGTCGCAGCCGCGGGATTTCAGAAAATTCAGCTGGTCCTGGGTCTCCACCCCCTCGGCGACCACCTCGAGCTTGAGATTGTGGGCCAGGGCGATGACCGCGGCGACTATGGCCGTGTCGTCCGAGTCGCTGCCGATATCCCGAACAAATGAACGGTCGATCTTGAGGGTCTGGATGGGAAATCGCTTCAGGTAACTCAATGAAGAATAGCCGGTGCCGAAATCGTCAATGGAAATCCGCACCCCGAGTTCCATCAACCGGACCATCTGGTCAATGGTGGTCTCAAGGTCCTGCATGATGATACTCTCGGTGATTTCGAGTTCCAGCCAGCAAGGCTCCAGGCCGGTCACCCTGAGAATTTTCGCCACCTGCTCCGGGAGGTCCCGCTGATTGAACTGGCGGGGGGAAAGGTTGACCGCCATCCGCAAGGGGCTCAGCCCGGCGTCCTGAAGGGCGCGGTTTTGCGCGCAGGCCCTGGACAGAACCCAGTTGCCGATGGAAACGATCAGCCCGGTCTCCTCGGCCAGGGAGATGAAATCTTCCGGGGGGATCATGCCCCGTTCCGGGTGGTTCCAGCGCACCAGGGCCTCGATGCCTACCACCTGGCCGGTTTCGATTTCGAACTGGGGCTGGTAGTGCAGGCACAGGTCGTTGCGTTCGATCGCCTTGCGCAGTTCAGCCTCCATGCCGAGTTGGCGCATGGTTTTGGCATTCATGTCCGGGGAATAGAATTGGTAGTTGTTGCGGCCCAGTTCCTTGGCACGGTGAAGCGCCGTGTCGGCGTTTTTCAGCAGGGTCTCGACATCGCCGCCAAATTCGGGGAACAAAGCGATCCCAATACTTGAGGCGATGTGCAGTTCGTGCCCCTCGAGGCAGAAGGAAGGCTTGAGACAATCGAGAATCTTGCCGGCGACGCTTTTGACATCCAGAGGGCTGCGAATCCCGGTGAGCATGATCATGAATTCGTCGCCGCCGAGCCGCCCCACCAAATCTTCACGCCTCAGGCAGGTCTCGAGGCGGCGGGCGACTGCCTTGAGCAGGCGATCTCCCACGGCATGGCCGAGGGTATCGTTGATGTTCTTGAACCGGTCCAGGTCAAGGAACATCGCCACCACCATCTCCCTGCGCTGCCGGGCGCGGGAGAGTTCCTGCCCGAGCAGGTCACAGAACAGGCGCCGGTTGGGCAGGCCGGTCAGTTCGTCGTGCAGGGCAATGAAGTCCCTTGCCTTGGTGGCCCGCCTCCGCTCCAATTCGGTAGCCGCGCGAACGGCAAAAAGCTGCAGCAGCAACTGGGCGAGATGCCGGTCCGCCATCGGACGCCTGCTGAAAACCGCCAGGGGCCCCAGGACCTGTCCGGTGGAGTCCCGAAGCGGAATGCCGGCGTAACTTTCAACCTGCAACTGCTTCGCAATGTGGTCCAGGGGGAACTGTTCGCGGACCCTCGCGGGAAAGCATTGCGCCTCATGCCTGATCACCTCCCCGCAGGGAGTCCCGACCAGGTCGAATTCGAAATTCTCGGCGGGCAGACCGTCGACATGTACGGCAATGGTCCGCACCCGGCTGTGGCTGTCGTCGGTAAATTCGCAGACAAAAGCGTAGTCGGCATCCACCGACTTGGCCAGGTTGGCTGTCAGGGTGGTGAAAAAGCTCTCACCTTCTGCAGAGCAAACTCCTTCCACCAGTTGGGTCAACTCCCGTTCCTTTCTCTGCAGAAGCAGAAGAAAGCGGCGGGTGAGAAACCCCAGGCCAATGGCAGAGGAGAGTATCAGGGAAATATCGAAAAGTACCTGGAAATGATGAAGCCTTTCCAGGTCCCTTATGAACAGGTTGGGCAGGACGCGGGAGGACAGAAGCCACAGGGCGGCCAGCAGCAGGTAGGAGCCGACCACCCAGATCATGACCCTGCGGCTTTGCAGAATCCTTTCAGCGGCGATGCAGATCTTCATGATGTGCACCTTCTCCGGCAGTGTGCCTGGGTCCGGGAGCCTGGGAGCCTGTCGGACTTAGGAGTGAATCTACTGCGAAAACGGCAAATCGGTCCATATTTCCGCAAATATTCGACAAATAGGTCCTCTATTCGCTCTCAAAATTCCGAAAATCTGTCCTCGATTTCTCATTCTCTCGTGACGATCCCCCAAGTCCGACAGGCTCCTAGGGGGGTAAATCTTTTGCCTGAATAGAATTCGGTGAAAAATTTCCAGGCAAGGTAATTCACGGACTGTTCCGCCAATTCGCCGGTAGCGGTGGGCTCCAGCAAGCCTCCCAAGGAGCGAGGCCGGGCTTGTAAGCGCCCCACTCGGGCGGGGAGCTCGCCCTAACCCGCCTATATCATTGAAGGCCCCTCAGTGAGAGCGGTATCCCTGGCTATTGGCCCCTCGAACCGGTTTTTTAATCTTTCCTGGATTCTGCAATAAGGATGCCGCACGGAATAACCAAAAAAGGTTGAGGTTCTGCCTAGTTCCGAGCAAATGACCTCATGCTCGACAGCGGGACGGGCCCTCGCGGCTTACGTCTTGACGGCCTACCCCCCCTGTGCTAGCTTTTCCGGCAACTTGTATCCACCCTCAAAGCGCATGGCAGAAGGAATATCTTTCATTGAGGATCATCAGCGGCCTGGCCCGAGGCAAGCGTTTGGCGAGCATTGCCGGCCAAGACATCCGGCCCACCCCGGATAAAGTTCGGGGTGCCATCTTCAGCATCCTTTACAGCCTGGTCGGTTCGCTGGAGGGGAAACAGGTGCTCGATCTTTTCGCGGGATCCGGAGCCATGGCCCTCGAGGCGCTCAGCCGGGGAGCAGAACGCGCCATCCTGGTGGACAAAGGGGCCGAAGCAAGCCGGGTCATCCCTGCCAATTTGGCCGCCTGCGGATTTGCCCAACGGGCACAGCTGCTGCGGTGCGATGCGTTTGCGTGTATCCCGAAAGTGGCCACCGAAAAGCCCTTCGACCTGATCTTTCTTGACCCTCCCTACGGCAAAGGCCTGGTTGAAAGAATGCTTGGCCTGATTTCAGCGGAGGGGTTACTGGCTAGAGATGGCATCATCTGTGCCGAAACGGCCAAAAACGAACCGATTCCGACCACTGTCGACACGCTGGCCCGGACCGACCGGCGCGATTATGGCGGGACAACCGTGCATTTTTTTCAAATTCAGTGACAGGGAACCTAATGCGATGAAGAAACACATTGCCGTTTATCCTGGCTCTTTTGATCCGATCACCTATGGACACCTCGACATCATATGCCGTGGCCTCGAGGTATTCGACACCCTGATCGTGGCGGTGGCCCGCAATTCATCGAAAAAATCGCTCTTCACCATCGAAGAGCGGGTGGAAATGATTCGCAAGGCCGTAGGCGACAACCCCCGCCTGAAGGTGGACACCTTCGAGGGCCTGCTGGTCGATTACGTGATCCGTCAGGGTGCGAGGGTTATCCTGCGCGGTTTGCGGGCAGTTTCCGATTTCGAATACGAATTCCAGATCGCCCAGATGAACCACACGGTCCAGAAGGAGGTCGAAACTCTCTTCATGATGACCTCGGTCCCTTACGGCTACCTGAGCTCGTCCATCGTCAAGGAAATGGCTTTGTTGAAGGGCCCCATCGACTCCTTCGTTCCCCCGGCGGTCCAGGAGGCACTGGAGAAGAAATTCGGGAAAAAGTAAATAACCAAGGGAGGCAGGGATGATCACCAGGAACATGACCATCGAGCAGGTCCTTCGCAAATACCCCCAGACCAGGCAGGTATTCAGCAAATTCGGCCTCGAATGCATGGAGTGTCAGATCGCCCAGTTCGAGGAGGTCGGCCACGGAGCCGATGTTCACCAGGTGGATGTCGACACCCTGCTCAAAGAACTGAACGAAGCTATTTCAGACTGAATAAAACAAGGGAATTCGGGAGCCGGAATAAAATTCTCAACCTGGCAGCGCAAGGTTTCCCTGTAAGCTCTTAAAACTCTTCTTTTTCCAACCGCGCCACCAGTTTTTCAAGGGCGGCCAGCACCACTTCCTCTATCCGGGCGCCCTTTTCCGCACTCGCCTTGGTCGGGTCGCCCCAGACCCCGCCCGGCCAGTATCTGCGCTTGTCGCGCACCAGGATGCCGGCAGGAAAGCTCGGAAATTCCCTCTCCCCGCGGCCTTTCACCAGGTGCGGATGACTGTGCAGAATCCGCGAGGTTTCGATCTCCCCGGCGTGGGAATCCCCCTCGGTCTCGATGATCCCCTTCCCTTCCCCGGCCGCCAGTACGTATTCGGTGAGCACCGCCAGTTTCAGTTCCGGATGCCGGCGCAGCATCTCCTCGCCGGCGTCGAGCAGCGCCGCGTTGTGGGTTCCCCCGGCGTGGCCGCTGAGCATGATGACGTTTCTCATCCCCTGGCGATACAGCGACTCGACCAGGTCTAGGGCCAGGGCCTTGAGCGTTTCGGTGCGGATGGTGATGGTCCCCGGGTGATCTGAACTGGAACGGCAGACCCCGTAATGAATCGGCGGGGCGATGAAGACGGGACGGCGTTCGGCCAACCTGCGGCCGATCTCCACCGCCTGCAGGGTGTCGGTGGCCAGCGGCAGGTGGGTGCCGTGCTCCTCGGTGGCACCGAAGGGGATCAGCACGGTCCGGGTGCGCTCCAGCCCGGCTTCGAATTCATCCATGGTGAGCTCTTCGATGATCATTTTCTTTCCCCTATAGAACACCTATGAAGCGGTGGGTCTGCGGAATGACCCGGGTGGCGGGGTGAATGGCGGCTGCCAGAGTCTGCATATCGAGCAGCATCCGGCTCGTCAGGGTAATCTTTCCGTCCCGGGTCACCGGCTGCAGAATCAGTGGCACCTCCGGGGCGCCCTGATGGACCAGGGTTGCCGCAGCGGCGATCTCTTCGTGCGGGGTTTCTTCCCCGACCACCACCTTGACCTGGCAGTGGGTCCGCCGGGCCAGCCGCAAAAACTCACGATGCTCCCGCTCGGGAAAGGGCGCGCCGGTCTGCGAGGGGAGTTTGAGGTCCATGGCGACCGAAAACAGCTCGGGCACCAGCGGTGCAAGGGCCTCGGGCAAGGTGCCGTTGGTTTCCAGGTGCACGGGAAGGATCTTTTTCAGCGCCGGTACCCAATCCCTCAGCAAGGCGCCCTGGACGAGGGGTTCGCCTCCGGTCAGGCTGATGGAATGGTGGACCCCGGGGGAACCCAGGTGCCATTGATGAAGAATGGTGCAGAGCGTTTCCAGGGAGACGGGGTTGCGCAGGCTGCGAAAATTCCCGGACCCTGGAGCGTCCTCGATGCGGCAGCTGTCGGTGGGTTCAAAGGGGGTATCGCAGTAGGCGCAGGAGAGGTTGCACAGGGCCATGCGCACGAATATCTGCCGGCAGCCCACCAGCAGCCCTTCCCCCTGGATGGAGGAAAAGACCTCGATCAGGCTGGCCTCAGTCGGCGCTGTAGCTGGCGCAGGCATGGTCGGACTCCCAGACGTTGACCTTCGCAACCCTGACGTTGCCGTCGTTGAGCCGCTCGCCGATCCGTTCGAACAGGAACCGGGCGATGTTTTCCGACGACGGACTCATCTGGTCGAAGGGGGGGACCTCGTTGATGTACTTGTGGTCGAGCAGGTCGAGCACTGCATTGGTTTCGCGCTTAAGCACCTTGAAATCGATGCCCAGACCGGCCTTGTCCAGGTCCCGGGCGGAAACGGTCACTTCTACCTTCCAGTTGTGGCCGTGCAGGTTCTCGCAGTCCCCCTGGTAGTTGATCAGGTTGTGGGCCGCGGCAAAATGGGTGTGGATGGTCAGATGGTACATGCTGTCTCCTGATTGGCCGGCTGGCCGATTATTCTCCACTTCCGGGTTCTTCGGGTTCAACCCGCTCTCCCGGTATGCGGTAATCCTCCTCTGCCCAGCGTCCAAGATCGATTAGGCGGCATTTTTCCGAACAGAACGGCCGGTTGGGGTTGCCTTCCCAGCCGCCCCGGGTGCCGCAGCGCGGGCAGCGGACCTTGAGGATTTTGACTTTTTCAACCATGATCGAAACGTTTCGCTTCTTCTCTAAAGCCTACTCGATTCGGCGACGTATTTCCATTTTCGCCTCGCCGGCTGCTTCATCCTGCCGTCGGGCGCCCGACTATACCTGCCCGGGTCGGCAGAGGCAACAGAAAATTCTCCCGGCGAGTCGGCGGGTCCCCGGACGGGATTCAGCGTTTGGCAACCGAACGGAAAACCACAAGCACCTCCGCCTGGGCCGGACCCTGCAGCCGCACCACCTGCATCCGGTAGCCCTTAAAGCCCGTATAGTTGTGGCGGGTACCGTTCGCCCGGGTGAAAGAGATGCCATCCCTGCCATTAAGCACCTCGGTCACCGTCGCCGGCCAGCTGCTGCCGAAGGACCCGGTGCGGACATACCCACTGCCTTCCTGGGCTGAAACCAGCTGATCGATGGAGGCGAAATGCTGCCCGACCGCAACGGTTGGAACGGAATTGGCTTCTGGCGATGCCGGTCGAACTCTCAGCGTATCCCCGCTCCGGCTGATTTCCCCGGTGGCTTCCGGCTGGACGTGCACCACCGAGGCGGGCATCAGCCGCCAACCCGCCACCAGCAGCAGGATGACGAGGACAAGTTTCCAGAGGTTGCGGATTGCCATAAGCTGCTCACCTGGATGCGACTGCGGGCCAGGACTTGAAGACCGGGGATAGATCCGCCGATATTTCGATCCGGTTATTGGTGGTGCTCATCAACGGGTTGGGATAGATGGCCAGATCGATGTCGGCCCGCTTGTGGGTCCGGCCGCCCCCCCTCCTCTCACCCGCGAATATCTTGACCGCGCCGGCTCTTCCCTTCCGGTGCAGAGGAGGGAATTGATGGGCCCCGAACCGGGGAAGGCTACCCGGCGAGGGGAAATTTGCACAAAAAAAAGAGCCGGCCGTGAACAGCCGACTCCCTTGAATTGTTGCTTGGAGCGGGAAACGGGATTCGAACCCGCGACCTTCAGCTTGGGAAGCTGACACTCTACCACTGAGTTATTCCCGCTCAATGGAGGCCGATTATATGAATCGCCCTACCCCTTGTCAACGATTTTTTTCCCTTCTTCGGCCAGAAACCGGACAGCCTGCTCGCGGGTTTGGATCCGCCCGGCGATTTCCTCTGCGCGCACCTTCTGGAGCAGTTTTCCAACCACCGGCCCTGGCTTGAGGCTGAGATTTTTCTTGATCCAGGATCCATCCAGGAGATCGGGAACCTGGCCTTCAGAACAAAGGTCCAGATAATCCCCGGAGGTCACGAGCAGGGCCTGGCGAAGCTCGACGGAGGGTTCTGAAATCAGGGCCAGGAAAAGCAGGGCCTCGACGGGTCCGGGTCCCAGGGTTTCGGCCCACAGGGCCCTGGCGCGGGGTTTTGCAGGAAGTTTGCGCAACTGTGTTTCCAGGGTTTTCTGCAGCCCGACCAGGCTTTCGACCACAGCAACGTTGCGGCGGCTGAGCCGCAGCCTTTCGGCAAGCACCGTCCGCAGCTCCTCGGTTTTTCGCCAGCGCAGACAGGCGGCAAGCCGCAGCAGCCCCGCCCTGGTAAAGCCGTCGCCGGCCTGGTCTTGAAGCAGCTTGCGACCAGTGGGTTCCTCGTCCAAATTCCTGAGCCCTCGTTCGGAGAGGTGCCGCAGCGCCTCCTGGTCGGTCCGGGTCGCTTCCTTTCCCCCAGGGCCGAAGAGGGTCTGCATCACCCCCAACTGCTGCCAAAATGGGTAGGCGGAATCGGCGGCCTCGCAATTCAGGGTGGCGGCCAACTCTTCGCGCACCCGCTCGGGTGCGCACTTCCCGACCTGGGGGGCGGCATCGGACATGGCGCCAAAGGTTCCGGGTTCGATGGAGAAGCCGAGCTGGACGGCGTGCCGCACTCCGCGCAGAACCCGCAGGGGATCGTCGGCAAAAGCCCCTTCGGCACAAGCCCTGAGCAGCCGTTTTTCCAGGTCGCCGCGGCCGCCGAGCAGGTCGTGTAGCGCCAGGGCCGCCCCTTGCGGTTCCAAATGGCAGGCCAGGGCGTTGACGGTGAAGTCCCTGCCGCGCAGGTCGGCCTCAAGATCCTCGCCACGAAACGGGGCGAAATCGTAGCCGAGCATCGCCTCGGCGGTTTTCACCACCACCCGGCTTTGCTTACGCTCGGCATCGAGCATAAACCAGCGCCCCTTGATTGCTCGGGCGAAGGCTTGGGCGAGTTTCGTCGGGTCGCCGGGGGTGGCGAAATCGAAGTCCTTCACCTCGCGTTCCAGCAGCAGGTCGCGCAGCGCCCCGCCGACCAGGTAGCAGGCGCGGCCGGGACCGGACAGCTCAGGCAGGGCCGGCAAGACTCCGGCCCTGGTCAGGATTTGGCGAAGCTTATCCACGCGGGGGCGGACTCCGAAAAAAAAGAGGCCCGCACAAGGCGGGCCTCCGTGGTTTCAGACGGCGGCTCAGGCGAGGTCCTGGACAGCCTTGTAGATCAGGTCGAAGAGTTCCTCGATGTTCTCCTCGGCGATGCAGGAGAAGGCGATCCGCAGGTCGGTCTTGCCGATGGAGATGGCGCCCACCCCGTACTTGTCGAGCAGGTGAACGCGAAGCGTCTCGGCATCGACCTTGTTCAGCTTCAGGCACATGAAGTAGCCCGAATTGAACGGGTAGTAGCTCCAGGCGCTGTCGTACTTGCCGCTGTCGAGAACCTGCTTGGTCTTAAGGGCCCGGCCCTTCATGACCTGAAACTTCTCTTCCTTCTGCTCGAGGAACTTGGGGGAGCGCAGAGCCTCGATGACGAAGGTCTGCGAAGGGTGCGGGCAGTTGGAGATCTTGGCGCGGATGATGCCCATGGTCTTCTTCTCGAGGGCGGTCATGACCGGGGTGTTCTCGTAGTCGTTGCCGTCGGCGAAGGTGATGAAGCCGGTACGGAAGCCCCAGACGAACTCTTCTTTGGTTGCGCCGTCGAGTTTGATGGCGAGGATCCGCGGATGGAGGTTGGACAGCTTGCCGAACAGCGACTCCTTCAGGGAGTCTTCGTAGAACAGGCCGAAATAGGCGTCGTCGGTGATAGCCACCACGTTGCAGCCGCCCTGAGCAACTTCGAGGATGGCGGCGACGATGGCGTCGCCCTCGGCGACCGTCGGGGTGTAGCCGCTGGGGTTGTTGGGGAAGTTGAGCAGCACCACGGCCTTGCCCTTCTCCTCGGCGGTGTTTTTCAGAACGGCTTTGAAGGCTTCCACGTCATAGCCGCCGCTCTCGGTGAAGGTCGGGAACTTTTTGACGATGCCGCCGTTGCAGGTGCTGAAGGTCAGGTTGTAGTTGCCCCAGAGCATGTCGGGCAGAACCACGTGGTCGCCGACGCCGACGAACATGTCGCCGACGATGGAGAGGCCGTGGGTGAGGGCGTTAGTCACCACCGGGTTGGAGAAATGCTTGCCGGCCATGCTGGGGTTTTCCCGCAGCATCTTCTCGCGCCAGAGGCTGCGCAACTCGGGCTTGCCAGCCGGCGGCGCATAGGGGTAGATGTCCTTGGGGTCGAAGGCGGAGAGCTTGTCCTGGATGCACTGCAGGAACATCGGGCCGCCCTTTTCGGTGGCGATGCCGATGGTGGCGTTATACTTGTGGGCCTTTTCCTTGGCCTCGGCGGACTGGGTGAGGATCCCCTTGGGGAAGAAGAGGTTCTTTCCGAGGTCGGAAAGCATCTCGAGAACGTGAGGGCTGTGCTGGGCGAGCAGTTCGTTGAGTTCTGCGGCAAGTGGGTTCATCATATCCTCCCGGAACGATTGATAATCCGCCCGATCCCGCTGCTCGAGAACGGGCGGTGAAGCACACCAAAAAGGCATTAAATCTGATTGGTCGCGGGTTGTCAACGGGAATATGGGAGCAGCTTCATGGATACGCGGGGCGGCCCTCAGGGGTGCTCCATCCGCATGAGCTGGAACATCTGGTCCCCCTTGCTGGAGCGTCCCTTGAAGTCAGTCACCTCCCAGGCGACCCGCACCGGCATCCCCTCGCTGACGGACTGGGTGGCAGGGGGGTGAATCACCACCGCCATGTTGAAGATGGACTGGAAATATTCCCCTTCGATCCGGTTTCCGGCCTGGTCGGTCAACTGGATCTGCTGGATGGTGACCGGACGATCGAAGTATACCGAAACCTCCTCAGGGGCCGGCCGCTGCTGCTCCCAACTGGCGAGCACGCCGAGGACGACGGGGTTGCCGGGAGCGGCGACATCCTCGGGCGATGGGACATAGCCCGCTTCGGAGCCGGGCAGCGGGTTGCCCGAGGCAGTCACGATGAGCTTGGCCACCCCGGGAAATTGCACCAGGCTGTGCCCAAGGGCCGCTAGAATCAGCCTGGCTCGCTGCGGCTCGGCGGCGAGATCTCCCTGGCCGGTCAGATCGACAATGACGGTGTCCTCCTGCTGACGAAGGCCAAGCAGGGTTGTGTTCTCGGCGAACGGGCTGGCAACCCCGACCCGGGCCGCGGCCCCTTCGTCCACGGTGATCAGCCGCTCCACCAACTGGCGCATCTGCTCCTCCTGCTTGAACAGGAACAGGGGCAGCGGAACCACCTTGCCTTCCTGGGTCGCCGCTGGCAGAAAGCCGACCAGGGCGAAGCAGGCTCCCTCCTGGGGGTTGGGTGCTTCACCGAAGTGTGTTTCATAGACCGCAGTGGCGGTAATCCGACCTTCCCGGGCCGGTTGCTGGTCGCCACGCCGGCAGCCGCTGGCCGCCAAAACGGCGCCGGCCAGGATCACGGCCAGGGCGATGTGAAAAACCTTGTTCATTTTACTCTCCTGCGGGTGTTTAATGTTTCGGGGGGTCTGTTTACCATGAAAGCTATCAGCTTTGCCACCTCTTTCAATCCTCGGCGGTTGCAACCCCCATGCGCCCCGTGCTAGTTTCCGCCTAGCCTGTTTCACTCATGAAAGTCATTGCGGCGGTTTCAGTCGCAGCCGGCATGAAGGATGAGGCTACATACCCCCTTGCGGAGGCGGCTCATGCTGTTCATCGAGATCATTCTGCCCGTATTCCTGACCATCCTGGCCGGCTTCGTCCTGGAGAAGAAATCCTCCCTTGACTTTCGCACCCTTACCAACTGTTCGCTCTACCTGTTCGTCCCGGCGCTGATCTTCTCGGCCCTGATCAAGCGCGAAATCCGCTTCGACCTGGCTTTCGATCTGTTCCTGTTCATGATTTTCTACACCCTGGCGATGCTGGCTCTTTCGGTCGTCATCGGGCGCAGCCTGCGCATGGACCCGGACACCCGCGGAGCCCTGTCCCTGACCACGGTGGTGATGAATTCGGGGAACTTCGGCCTGCCCCTGGCGTATTTCGCGTTTGGCGATCCGGGACTCGAGGCCTCCATCCTGATCTTTGTCCTGTTCAACATTCCCCTGAGCACGTTGGCCATCGTCCTGGCCCAGGGCTCCGCGGCATCCTTGCGCGAGGCGCTGGTCAACACCTTCAAGATCCCGCTGTTCCACGCGGTGGCCCTCGCCTTTGCGGTCAAGGCCCTGCAGGTCCCCTGCCCGCCCTTTCTGCTCCGCCCCCTCGAACTGCTGGGGCAGGCCGCCATCCCCTTGATGCTGGTTCTGCTCGGCATGCAGCTGGCCCGCACCCGGCTGCAGCTTTTGCCCGGCTTTCTCTCCCTGGCCACCCTGCTGCGCCTGGCCATCGCCCCCCTGGTTGCCCTGGGGGTAACCGGCGTGCTGGGAATCCACGGGTTGGAGAGGCAGGTGGCGATCCTGCAGACCAGCACTCCCTCGGCCATTCTCCCCCTGCTCTACTCGCTGCGCTTCGGAACCCGTCCCGACCTGGTCGCCGGTGCAATATTCGTCACCACGCTGCTGAGCGCCGTTTCTCTGACCGTTCTGCTCTACCTGCTGCAGGGGTGAACCGGGATTTTTCGGGGAGGGAACTGGAGGAGCGCTGACCAATCCGCTACTGAACGACCCGGGTGGCCATGCTGAGGGCTTGAAACGGGACCTTCAGGTGCAGTTCCCGGGCGGTTTTGAGATTGATGACCAGGGCGACCCGCCGCGGTGATTTGACGCTGAGCCTGCCGGGCTTGCTCCCGGAGAGGATCTGCATGACGTAGGAAGCCGCCACCTCTCCCTGCTCGAGCGGATCGGCCTCGAGGCTTATCATCCCACCCAGATCGCAGATTCCGGGCACCTGGGAAACCACGGGAAGGCCGGCCTGGCGGGCATATTGGAGAACCTCGGGGGCCGACAGATGGACCACCGGGCTCTCCGAAACAAATATGGAGTCGAAATCACCGGCCCGCTCCGCCAGAAGCGCAGCAGCGTCCTCAGGGCGGCGCACGTCCAGGGGCAACAGCTCGAACCCCTCTCCGGCAGCCAGGTCACCGAGTTTTCGCAGTTGCAGGGACGACCCCTGGTCGATGGACGAGTAGAGGACCGCGAGCTTTTTCAGGGGGTAGATCTCCCGGAAGGTTTTCACCAGGGTCTCCAGGGGCGTATTGCCGCTGATGCCGGTTATGGTCCCCCCGGGGGGGTTGTCCTTGCCGACGATGGCCAGGCCGACCGGATCAAAAACATCGGCGAATACCAGGGGAATCCCCCGGGCTTCCTTTTTGGCCACCAGGGTGGGCGAAGCGCCGTAGGTCAGAATCAGGTCGGCCCCGATCCCGACCGCCTTGCGGATGCTGTTGGCCCAGGAGATGGGATCGGGGTTGGGCGTCTGCACGTAGATCTGGACTTTTTCCTTATCATAGCCGTTGGCTTCCAGGGAGTGGACGAACGCCTCGTGGGCCAGCCTGTAGCGGGGCAGGTCGCCAGTGATGATCACGGCAACGAATCGCTGCTCGGCCGCCTCGGCGACGGCCAGGCTGAACAGGAGCAGCACGAGGGCTCCCGCTGTCAACACTATGAACCTGGCTGTTCTGGACAGGAATATGGCCACTAAATCTTCCCTGAGGCGTTTCCGGAGTTACCAGCTTCGGGCCAGGCTGACCATGTAGACATGTACCGTTCCGTCGAACTTGTCATGATCAACCTCATCGTAATCGCTGAAGTTATAGCGCAGGGACCAACGCCAGTTCTTACCTGCCGTCCAGTCCATGCCTGCCTGAAAACCGAGCTGGCGCAGATCAACCTCGCTGAGCTCCCGGAGTTCCCCCGAATCCACCGTGACCGGGTCCGGAAAACCAAACAGGGTCAGGTCCCGCGATGAAAAATCCGGATCGAATTCGGAATGGGACCGGGAGTAACGCGCCTCACCCAACAGTCTCAGGTCCTCGAACACCCTCCAGTTGGCGGCAAGGGTCGCGGTGTGAACGCTTTGCGAAAAGCGGGCGTCCTGTTCGAGAAAGCTGGTATTCAACGGATCACTGCCATACACCAGGTCCTGCAGGACTCTCTTCCCGAAAAATCCGTAATTCAGACTCAACCCCAAAGTATCCACGGGATTGGCCCAAAGACCTGCGGTCAGGCTCTGCTGGTCGCTGCGCCGGTCCAGTTCGAAACGGGTCAATTGCCCAGAGGGCTCTTCGAACTGGTTGATTTCCGAATGGTTGTTGCGGTCTTTCTGCAGCCTCGCGTTGGCCAGGGCACCCCAGACGGGCGACGGGGACCAGGCCACGCTGGCGAAAACCTGGTGGCCCCGGTGTGGGGTGGTGGCGTAGGCCGGATCGTCGGAGGTCTGAAACTGGTACCAGCCGTTCAACTTGAGGGCTGTTCGGTTTATCGGTCGGGAATAAAAGGACAGGCGATAGCGGTTGATATTCTCCTCTTCCGGCAGTTCCCAGACCGGGTCGATGGCAAAGGGGGATGAAAACTGCGGTTCCACTGGACCGCCGGTGTTGCCCCGATGCAGCTCCCTGCGTTCGAATTCAGCCTTCAAGGTCAGTTTACGGGTCGGTCGAAACGAGGCCTGGGCGGCATAGATGCCCCGGGTGAGGTCGACATTGTCCCGTACCTCGACCTCGCTCTCCAGCCCGGCAACGCTGAGCCGGTCGCTGTTGCTGCTGTCCTGGTCCAGCATCCGGTAGCGGAAATTGAAGGTCCAGAACTCATTGGGGGTCAGGGTGAGATCACCGGCCGCCTTGCGGAATTCGGTCTCCGCCTCCACCGGCCCGAAATCCGCCGGGTCGGAGCGGTTCTCCCGTTTGCCAAGGGTGAAGGCGGCCGCTCCGACCAGCCCTCCGGAAACCGAGGTGTGGGCCCGCAGCGTGCTGGTCAGCAGACGCGAATCCGGGGCGAAGTCATGCTGGTAGGTACCGGGATTGCGAAAGGTCGTGGGCGGGGAGAGGGTGCTGAGCAGCCCGCCGAAGCTGTCCTGCGGTGCATCTTCGCGCTCGCGGAATTCGCGGATCACCTGTTCGAATCCCAGGTCGATGAATCCCAGGTGAGCGTCGAATCCGGCCGTCACCTCCTCGGTCACCTGGTCGAGTTTTTTCCGCCTGCTCTGGACGTGGCACTGGTTGCAGGAGCCGGAACCGGCGGCATCCCCCTCCTCGAGGTAGGAGAGCTGGACGCGCCCCTGGCGGTCGAGTCTCCAGTAGCCGAGGTTGAAATGCAGCGGAAAACTCGGCAGCCGGGTGCGCAGGGCGACCCGGTTCTGCTTGACCTCCACCGAGTAGTCGTCGCCTGGTTGCCGGTCGGAAAAACGGACCCAGGGAGTCGCCGGCGTTGCCGGCTTGAGGGCGTCGTCGCGCTCGGGGGGCGCCGCGGGAAAATGATCGAGATTATGGAACAGGGCTTCGGAGGAGGCGTGCAGCCGGACCAGGCCTCGGTAATCGATGTCGGCCTCGCCCTGGAAATCCGACTCGTTGCGGAATGTTCCGTCGAGCCGCAGCCGGTGGTTGGGGAAGAGCGCCTTGAAACCGAGCCCCAGGGTCGCACTCGAGTGCAGCAGGCTGTATTCGGCGGCCCGGCCAGGATTGCCGCGGGTGCTGACGAAACCATAGCCGGGCTCGAGACTCCCTTCGAGAAGGGATTTCTTCAGCGAACTCTCCTCCTGGCCCGAAGCGCCGGGGGGGAAAGCCAGGGCCGCGGTCAGGGCCAGCAGGATCAGGCCGATTTTTTCAGAACCAGAAAAAATCATGGCGCCCTCCTCGAATAATCCACTACGGCCGAGCCCCCGTGGGAGCTGCCGCATCACCGGGAAATAAAGCTCCCTCGCCCCTTGGCGGAAGGGACGTCGGTGCCGTGGATCGATGAATGACAGTCGGTGCAACGCGAGTAGAATGCTCCCTTGAAATTCTGGTCGGCCAAGGCGGGAGCAAAAAAGCCGTCGAGGTGGCCGCTGTGGCACTGCAGGCAAAGAAACGGCTGGGATGAATTCAGCAATGGGTTGTTGGGCGAACCGTGGGGGCTGTGGCAGTTGCCGCAGTTTTCCGTCAGGTCAGCGTGCTCAAAGACAAAGGGCCCCTGGTACTGCATGTGGCAGCGGGTGCAGACCTCCTTCTGGGTCGCCCCCAGCAAGCTGCCGCTCTGGGAGCCGCCATGAGGGTCGTGGCAGTCGATGCAGGCCATTTTGTTTTCGGGAACGGGATGATGCGAGAACTGCAGAAAAGCCATGCGCACGTCCTGGTGGCAGCCGTAACAAAGGGCGTCGATCTCCTTGCGGCTCGCCTTTTGCTGGGGCCCCTGGTGCAGTTTGTGGCAATCGAAGCAGCTGACCTCGCTGTTGGCGTGGATGCTGCCCGCCCAATTGTGCAGCGCCGGGGTGGAGGCTGCGGAATGGCACTTGAGGCAGATCAACGACTGGGCCTGGGAAGGGAGCTTGTCAAACTGCAGCAGGGTCTCGAAATCGCACTTCTCCTTCCCCTCGAGGTTGGCGATGGCGAGGCTGCCCGGGCCGTGGCAGGATTCGCAGTTCACCAGCGGCAGGCCGGTCTCGACGGCGATCTGTTCGCCGTGCACGGAAAGCTGGAAATCGCGGAAAATCTTCTCATGCTTGTGGCATTTGCCCAGGCAGTTGTCGTTGCCTACGTAGTCTGCGTCCAGGCGGCCGACGATCATTCTCTCGTATTCCCGGACGGGCATGAGCGGGTGGTCGGAGCGGAGAAACTGCAGGTCGGTGCAGGCGCAGGCCAGGCTGGAGAGCAGCAGCAACAGAACCAGGTTTCTCACGTGTCAACCTCCCATCCCCCAAATTCCCCCGCCCCCCCCCCGGAGCACAGCAATGGAGCGCGGTCGGGCCGAGGGCTATCGGCGTCTCAGAACAGGGTGCCGAGCACCACTCCCAGCGCGGAAAGCGGGCCGGTGTCGCTCATGCCGTCGACGGTTTTTTCCACTTTGTGCAGGGTGGTCTTGGCTTCCCGGTACAGGTCGTCCTCGTTGATGAGCCGGCCCACGGTACCCTGCCCATCGTCTATCTTGGCGGCGATGCTGCGGATCCTTTCCATGGCCTGGCGCGTCTCCTGGTAGAGACCGTCATCGTTGAGCAGCAACCCCAGGGTCCCCTCCCCCTGGTTGATCTTGGCCGCGATGGCGCGAATCTGCCCCAGGGTCTGCTGGGCCTCGTCGTACAGGGATTCGTCGGTCAGCAGTCGGCCCAGGGTCCCCTGGCCTTCGCGCAGACGGCCGGAAATGTCTCGCAGGTTGGCCAGGGTCTGCGAGGCCTCGTCATACAGCCCGGGGTCGTGAAGCAGGCGCCCGAGGGTGCCCTCGCCCTTCTCGATGCGCCCGAGAATCTTCCGCAGGTCTCCGACACCGACCTGCAGATCCTGGTAAACCGAGGGATCGTTGATGATCTTGCCCAGGGTCCCGGTCCCCTCATCAACCTTCCGGGTGATGCTTTCGAAGCGCGAAATGGCTTCGGCAAAGGGCTGTCGGCTCTCGGCCACCAGGTCAGCCAACTCTCCCAGCACCCGCTCCTGGTTGCGGTCGAAATTGGTGATGAGCTGATCGATATTGGCTCTTTCGCGCGAAGGCACGGAGGAGCCAGGCGCCAGTACGGGGCTTGCCGCGGAACCGAAGCTCAATCCGAGAAACTGCCCCCCGAGCAGGTTGGTCTGGCGGATTTCAGCGACGGTGTCCTCCTTGATGGTGGTCCCTTCGGTGACGTAGAAATCGATCCGCACCTGCTGTTCGTCGATGTTGATGGCCTTGATCTTGCCGACTTCCACGCCGGCCATGCGCACCGGGTCCCCCAACTTGATGCCGACCGCCGAATCGAACCGGGTATTGTAGCTATACTGCGTTTCGAAGGGGCGCCAGTCTTCGACCAGTTCGATCATTACGCCGAGGGCAATGATTGCGATCAGGAAGAAAATCCCCACTTTTTTCTCTATGGAAAGGGCCATCTCAATCTTCCCCTTTGATCCCCTTGGTGGTTGTGTAGATGAAATTTCGCACGATGGGGTTGGTGCTCGCCTTGATCTGGTCGGGGGTGCCGACCTCGACGATACCGTCCTTGTTGATCATCGCGACCCGATCCGAAAGATACAGGGCAAAATTCAGGTCATGGGTGACAATGATCGTGGTCAGGTTGACGCTCTGCTTGAGGTTCATGATCACTCTGGCCAGCTCGTCCGAAGTGACCGGATCAAGTTCCGCGGTCGGCTCGTCGTACAGTATGAGGTCCGGGTTCATGGCCAGCGAGCGGGCGATGGCGACGCGCTTTTTCATCCCCCCTGACAGCTCGGAAGTCAGCATCGCTTCCTTTCCGGCGAGCCCTACCAGCCTGAGTTTCTCGCGGATGATCCGCCTGATCCGCGATTCGGTGCAGATCCGGTTTTCGCGCAGCCAGAGACCGACGTTTTCCCCCACGCTCAGTGAATTGAACAGCGCCGAGGATTGAAACACCATGCTGTAGCGGTAGTTGCGCGGAACCTTGGGGTTTTTTTCGTGGATATCCTGCCCGTCGATCAGGATCCGGCCGCTGTCGGGAGCTTCGAGCTTGACGATGTGCTTCAGCAGCACGCTTTTTCCAGTGCCGGACGGACCGATGATGGAAAAGGTTTCCCCCGGCTCGATTTCCAGGCTGATGTTGGTGAGAACCCGATTGTCGCCAAAGGATTTGCAGAGATTTTCGATGCGGATCCCCACCCCGCGCGACTCCTCATAGGTCGATGCGCAGTCGCTGCCATTGAAGATGGAGGGTGTGAAACCGTGCAGCAACTTGCTGAAAAAGTTGCTGCGTGATTTGCCGTTATTGCCTGGGGGCGAAGATTGCGCCATGAACGAATCGCCTCACATCATGAGTCGGGTCAGAAAATAGTTGGCGACGAAAATCAGCAAAAAGGAAACGACCACGGCCCGGGTGGTGGACTGCCCGATCCCGCGCGCCCCGCCACTGGTCTTGAAGCCGACGTAGCACCCGACATGGGCGATGATCCCGCCGAAAATGGTGGCCTTGCAGAGTCCCTTGAAAATCTCCTGATAACCGATGGCCCGAACCATGTTGTCGTAATAGACGCTGAATGGGACGTTGATGACCGGGTTGACCTCCGCCACCAGCCCGCCACCGGCGATACCGACGATCATGGCGAACACCACCAGGGCCGGCACGGCGAACAGGGCGGCCAGCAGTCTGGGCATGGCCAGGTAGCGGACCGGGTTGATCTCGAGGGTCTTCAGTGCGTCGATCTCCTCGTAGATCTCCATGGCCCCGACTTCGGCGGCCATGGCCGAACCGATGCGTCCGGCCACCAGCAGGCTGGTCATGACCGGCCCCAGTTCCTTGACCATGGAAAGGCCGACGATGGCGCCGATGACCTCCTGCGAACCGTAGAGGGCCAGTTCCGCCCCGGTCTGCAGCGCCAGCACCATGCCGACGAACAGGGCCATCAAGGAGGCTATGGGGAGAGTCCCCACCCCTATTTCATGCATCTGCCGAAAAATCGCCGGCAGGTTGCGGGGGGCTTCCTTGAAATAGTAAAGGGTCTCCGCCAACAGAAAGAGCATCTCCCCTGCTGTCTGCGCGGTCCCGAGGATTTTTTTCCCGATGGCTTCGAACATCGCTGCAATCTATTCGCTCACGCCAGAAGTTGCGGCAGAAGCAGGAGCCCCCCACTGGATGGCCCAGGGGAGGTAGAAAAGGTTTACACGGTTTCCCCGGGCACCGCTTCGATAGCGAAACAGGCCCTTGACCAGCTTGAAATCAGTCCCCAGGCCGGACTCCCTGCGAAAACTGAACAGCGGGAACACTTCCATGGCCAGATCATCCCCCTGCCGCTCTTTCCAGTAAAGGTTCCACAGCAGCGAAGACGCCTCGTTGCCCTGCCCGTCCCACTTGACCTGGTAAAGGCGCCACAGCGGAGCCCAGTTCCGCGCGAAGCCCTGGTTATCCGGGAAGAAGGGTTCAAGCAGCGACAGGGTGTGGAAGTGCGAAACCCCGCGGTTCTGCTCATAGGTGAACAGGGGCCAGAGGGCCGTGCGCCGCTTGCGGGGCCGCCCCTCGGCAATCACGGTTTCCTCCAGGCTGGAAAACAGGAAGTATAAGATCCTGTCCCGGCGCCGGTCAATAATCTCGGAATGGATCTCCTCGATTTTGTACACCGGCCAGAGAAACCAGCGCTTGCGCCTCTCCCCGACCCGCTCGTCGGCGTAAAAAGGAAGGAAGGTGTTCCCCTGGCGGGTCTCCCCCCGGGTGACCCGGAAGATCGGCCAGGGAAACTGCCATTCCTCAAAACCCTTGGCGCGGTTGTCTATATGGGCGAAAAAGGGCCAAAGCCAGCTGCGGGAAGTTTCCTGTGACGACTCCCGGCCCACGTACAGGGGAAACACGGTCCGCAACCGCTCGGGGTTCTCGGTGTCGAGGCGCAGATCGTAGCGAAAAAAGACCGGCCAGAGATAGAACCGTTTGCGATAGACCCCCTGTTTTTCGCTCGCCCCGTACAGCGGCCAGAGCTTGAACCCGCTTTCCTGTTCGCCGCGGATAAGGCTGAAAACCGGCCAGAGGATATTGGTGACCCTGGTCCCCTTCTTCAGGGTGCGGCCGTAGAGAGGAAACAGCGTGAAGCGGATTTCGTCTCGGCCAAACTTGTCGTAGATTTTACCTCCCAGGGGAAACAGGGCGAAGTATCGGCCTTTTTCCGGATGCTGGCCGTAGAAGACGAAGGGGAAGAAGAAAAATTCGTTCTCCTCGCCCGCCGCCTCTTCCCTGTCTTCGAAGTCGTACTGCAGGAGGTGGAACACCTGCCAGAAGGATTGATCATCCCCGGCTTTGCGCGTCGCCACCGGGTAGAGATACTCGCTGTAACGACTCCGAGCCCCATCGGTCGCGGTAAAGAAAAATGGGCGCAGGCTGTATTCACGCTCCTCGGCCTTGCGTTCGAACTTGAACAGGGGGCCGAGAAGATTGAGGCTTGTATAATCGGCTGCTTGCGAATGCCGATAATCGACCACCGGCCAGAACGTGAACACCTGGGCTGCCGTTTCGTCGGCAACGGCCCCTCCGGCCGAAAATAGAATTGCCAGCAGGGCCAGCCGGAACCCCCGAATCCAGCGTGTCATTAAAATTACGGCTCTCTGTTATTTAATAAAAGAATTCTGCGCAGATACTACCAACTGTGAACCAAGAAAACAACCTATTCCTTGGGGTGTTCGGTAGTCTCCTTGGCCCCGGTGGAGGTCTTTGCGCCACTGACCAGGCGCAGGACCAGGTAGATGAGCCCGCAGACCAGAACGATGAAAAAGACGTCTCCAAGGCTCCAGGCGCCCATTTCAAGGCATCCTCCCCTCCAGGATGGCCTCGCGCCCAGCCAGGGCAGGCGCAAAGCCGGGATCGAGCTCCAAGGCCTTTTCGAAGGCCTCAAAGGCGCCGCCGGGGTCGCCGTTGCGGGCCCGGCACATGCCCAGCAGGTGGAATACCTCGGGCAGGGGGAACTCGCTGTCCAGGATGTTGTTTTCTTCGAGGATTTCCAGAATGGTCGTCGCCTCGTGAATCTCCCCGCGCCCGAAGTGTTCCATGGCGGCCCCGATGGCCTCCAGGTCATCAAGCAGGGGGTGGTCGGGGACCTCCTCCCGGTTGATCCTGGCGATTTTCTCGCCCAGCGCCCCGCGGACGGTCGGTTCCTCCAGCAAATCGACCACTCCGCCCCAGCGCCGCGCCGCGGTGGGGTAGTCCCCCATCAGGTAGTCGATCTGACCGAGCACGTTGAGGCAGGTGGGGTTCTCAGGCTGGACGTTCAGCGAACGCTGCAGGTAGCCCATGGCTTTCAGCAGATGGGTTCGGGTCCGGGGCAGCTCGGCGAACATCATGCCGAGCTCGAAGCAGGACAGGCCAAGCTTTTCCATCAGCCCGGGGTTGCCGGGCTCGAGCAGGGCCAGAATCTTCAGGAAGTTGATCTTGCGCTGCACGTAGGCGGCATCGACCTCCTTATGTTCCAACATGACGATCTGCGCGCCGAGATCGGCAAGAAAATGGGGATAGGCCTCCTGCAGCAGCTTCGCGTAGCGGGTGGCGTGGGAATCGTCGGGGAACTGGCGGAGAAAGTCGTAGAGACCCTCGCCGATGACGTTGTCCGAGGGTTCCTCGGAGTCGATATCCTTGCGGTGGATCGGCAGGGGAATCTCGGGCAGCGGCACCTTCAGGCGCTGCGGGCCGACTTCCACGACCCGCCCCGCCGGGGGAGTCCAGAGCAGAAAATCTTTGGATTTGACACAATGCATCAGATTCAATTTCGCAGACATCAATGACATTCCTTAATGTAATGCATGAGATTTAAAACCGCCGCCCGGGAAAGGTGTCGATGCCGGCATCGACACCTATGGTCTTGTAAATCTTCACCCCGTCCCAGGCCTGCTCCATGACCCCGTCGTGAATGGCCCAGCTCCTCCCCCTGACGGTCCGCTCCATGCCCCGAAGGCGAAAGGGCGTCGACCCGTCGAGTCGCCGGTAGAGAAGTCCCCCGGGCTGGAATTCCCGGTCGATCCAAAGCATGAGTTGTTTTCCCGTGATATAGTCGAACCCGTATTTTTCGTAACGGATGGCATTATTATACGACAAAGGTTCGGCAACAATGGCATCGATCCCCAGGGAGTCGACGAATCGTTCAAGCCGGGAAAAGAACCTGGAAAACAGCTTAAGCCCCCTGCGCACCTGGTTGGGCGAGAGCCCGGCCCCCAGAGCCTTCAACTCCTCGGGCAGGTTGCGCCGCAGGGTTCCGAAGCAATTGTCCCTTCCCGAGAGGTCGACGTCGATATCGAAGCGCGGCGAGTCGGGATCGTTAATGATGCAGAAAGCCAGTTCGATCTGCCGGTAGGGGGTATCGGCGAGCTCGACGAAGAACAGGCAATCCCTGTCGGCGGCACTGCGCCGCAGCTCAATTCGCAAGAGCCCGAGGCCGCTGGGGCAGACAAAACGCACCACCCGCTCCCCGCCTGCATTGCACAGGGAAACCGGATCGATGGCAAATCGGTCGAAAACCTCACCCGGAATCAGCTGAAGGTAGATTTTTTCCTTTTCGGCCTGGTCGAGCCGGTTGATCTCCCCCAGGGAAAACAGGGGCAGCCCTTCGCCGTCGAGCAGGTGGTCGGTTCCCAGCCGGCTCACAGGGCTACCCTCCCGGAGATACCGTGCAGGGGGAAGAGCTTTCTCTCCAGAAACGCCAGGTTTCGCTCGAGGGCCTCCTGGGCGCTCGCGTAGTCATCGGGACGGGCCAGGCGCGGGGGGTCGCGAAGCAGTTCCCCTGCAAAGCCGAGAGCGCGGGCGGCGGCGCAAAACCCGGGAGGCAGCCGCTCGGGGACCGCCTGGCCGGTCATGACCGACCAGAGCAGGGCCCAGCAGCGGGCGACGTTGCACTTGTCGTATCCCCCGCCGCCGATGGCTGCCCAGGGCAGCCCGGTGGTCAAAAAGGCGCGGGTGGCGAATTCGATGGCGCCGGTGGTGAATTCGAGGCGGCTCAGCGGATCGGAGCGCAGCGTGTCGACGCCCATCTGGGTTACCAGCACATCGGGGCTGAAGGCCTCGAGAAGCGGCAGTACGATGCGCCGAAACGCCTGCTCGAAGATCAGATCGTCGGCATGGCGGCGAAACGGCACGTTGACCGAATACCCATAACCCCTGCCCTCCCCGAGTTCGTTGCAGAAACCGGTGTGCGGGAAAAAATCGCGGCCCGATTCATGGAGGGAGATGGTCAAAACCCGGTCACTCCGGTAAAAGGCCTCCTGGACCCCGTCCCCGTGATGCGCGTCGATATCCACATAAGCCACGCGCAGCCCCCGCTCGAGCAGACCTTGGATGGCAATCACCGCATCGTTCAGATAGCTGAACCCCGAGGCCCTTGCCGCATGGGCGTGGTGATGCCCCCCAGCCATGCTGAAGGCGGCGCGGCACCCGCCGTCCACCACCTGGCGCACCGCCTCCATGGTACCCCCGCAGCTCAGCAGGGACCATTCGTACATCCCCTTAAAGACGGGGTTTTCCACATCGCCGAGACCATAGATGAAGTTGGCCCGCGGATGATCTTCGCGGCTGAACTCCTTCAATGTATCCAGGTAGCTCTGCCGGTGGAAACACCCCGGCGCCGCCTCAGGCGCCTGTGGGGTTTCCACCATCTCGATCCCGGAGCCGTCCAGCAGGCCCAGTTCGCGGATCAACTCGTAGGTCAAGCGGTAGCGCTGCACCTTGAAGGGATGCTCGCTGCCGTAGGAATAGCCGTCAAAACGGCTCGAATAGATAAAGGCGAAACGCTCGCTCATATACAGGTCCCATCCACGCTGTCGTTTGTACACCGGGGCTCGACAAAGGTCAACTATTCAGGTGGGATAGGCGCGAATCCCGGCGCCAGACCGGGAGGGCCGATGGAGAGCGGCGGAGGGGACTATTTCAAGTGGCAGGCCAGGCAGAGGGCGCTGCCGCTGTTGCTCATGGTCAGCATGGCCGGCAGGGTCGAATAGGGATTGTGGCAGGTCACGCAGCCGAGCTTCCCGTCGGGAAACTGGATCTGGGCAGGGAGCAGGGACGCGGGGCGCAGCGACCTGTCCGCCTCGGCGGCCAGCGCATAGTCGAGGCCGATGGGATGAGCCCCGTTGCCATGCCCGGCGCCTGCATCCAGCGGATCGGCCAGTTGGAAGGTTGCCAGGGTGCCGATCGAGCCGAGGTGGCAGCCGATGCACTCCAGAGAGGCGTCGTCAGGCAGCGTCGAGGCGGGGCTGACCGCAGTGTCCAGCCGACCTCCCGGATGGGCCAGGAGGCCGACCCCAGCATGGCTCGCGCCCTCTCCGGCAGGCGCTTGGTGGCACTGCAGGCAGAACCCCCTTCCCCGCTCCGCTCCCCGCAGCAGAAACGGGTTTTCCGAGGTCGGTGGTTGGTGTGGGTCATGACAGGTGGTGCAAGTGAGCGTTTCTGCATTGGCACCGCCGTCGAGACTGGATATGCGATTCGAAAGGGGGATGTCCAGTGGGTGGGAAAAACCGGCAAAGGGCTGATGACAGCCGGCGCAAAGATGCTCGATGGGGGCGATGAACCGGTTCGCGGCGACGTCCCCCGGTCCGCCTGTGGCGTGGCAGCGGTCGCACTGGCCGGAGAAATCGTGCCCCGGCCACTCATCGGCAGAGACCGTTCCGAATGTTGAGTACAGCCAGCAGAGAACCAGGAGTGCCAGAAAAAGCCGTCCCATTCTTTCCGCCCCTTCAACCATCGCCGGTCACCGGGCCTGCTGCCGAAACACCTGATGACGGAAAACGAGAAAAGCATTAAGCCGCCCACATGCGCTTACTATAACAGAGGATAATAACCGGGCAACCGGAAGCGGGGATCGGGAGGGGAAAAGAAAAAGGCGGAGCTGACGCTCCGCCCATGTGCCTGCCCTCAGGCAGGCTGATAATGGTACGCCCAGGGGGATTCGAACCCCCGTCGCCGGCGTGAAAGGCCGGTGTCCTAGGCCAGGCTAGACGATGAGCGCATATCGAAACGGAAGCTCGCCTTCCGTCGTTTTCTGTTTGGCTGGGGTGCTAGGATTCGAACCTAGGAATGCTGGAGTCAGAGTCCAGTGCCTTACCGCTTGGCGACACCCCATCGAAGAGGGCCTGATTTTTAACAAAGAACAAAACCGGAGTCAAGCAAAATCAAAAAAAAAATTTCCCCGCCGAAAACGGCCTATTTACCGGGCGCTTTGGCAAGCCTTGCCAGGTACCCAGACAGCCCGGGAAAGCTTCGATGTTCTACCGAAAGAACGGCCAAAAGGCAAATTAATTCTTCTCAAACCGCCCCCGATTGGGGTATTTTCAACGGATTCTCTGCTGAAGGGGTTGTGGTTTGCTTCAGGATTTCCTCCAATTCACTTTTTCCGGCCTGACCAGCGGCGCCATCTATGCCCTGATCGCCCTGGGATTCTGCGTGGTGCACAACACCATGGGAATCGTCAATTTCGTCCAGGTCGATTTCGTCTCCCTCGGCGGCATGCTGATGTTTTCGGCCCTGTTCGCGCTGGGCCTGCCGATGCTGCCCGGCCTGCTGCTCGCGGTCGCGGGCGTGGCATTGGCCGCCATGCTGATTGAGCGCTTTGGCCTGCGTCCTTCCCGCTCCGATCATCACCTGGTGCTGATCTTTCTCACCGTCGGCCTGTCGATCATCCTGCGCGGGGTCATGAAGCTCGCCTGGGGGAAAAACCGCATGGCGCTGCCGCCGCTGACCCCCGACGAGCCGATCCGCATCCTCGGCGCCACCGTCCTGCCCCAGGCGCTGTGGATCCTGGCCCTGACCGTCGCGGCCATCGGCCTGCTGACCTGGTTTTTCTACCGCACCCCCCTCGGCCTGTCGATGCGCGCCGTAGCCTCCAACCCCACCGCCGCCGCAGTGGTCGGCATCCCTGCCGGCCGGGTGCGGCTCACCAGTTACGCCGTTGCCGGCGCCCTGGGCGGCCTGGCCGGAGTTCTGGTGACACCGATCACCACCCTCAGCTACGATGTCGGCGTGCTGCTCGGCCTCAAGGGCTTCGCCGCCGCAATTCTCGGCGGTTTCGGCTCTTTCCCGGGGGCGATCCTCGGCGGGGTCGGCCTCGGCCTGCTCGAGTCGCTCTCGGCGGGGTATCTCTCCAGCGCCTACAAGGACGTTGTGGCCTTCGTGGTGCTCTTGCTGGTGCTTTTCGTTCGCCCCAAAGGCCTGCTTGGAAAATGAAGGATAGGATGAAGAAACCAACCGAAGTCCAACTGTTGATGGGTAACGAGGCCATCGGCCGCGGCCTGATCGAGGCCGGCTGCCAGATCGCCACGGCCTATCCCGGAACCCCCTCCACCGAGATTCTCCAGGCGGTCATCGACCGCCGCTCCGAGGCCGTCGAAGCGCTGCACGTCGAGTGGTCGGTCAACGAGAAGATCGCCTTCGAGGTGGCGCTGGCCGCCAGCTACACCGGCAAGCGCGCCGCCACGGTCATGAAGCAGGTCGGGCTGAACGTAGCCGCCGACCCGTTCATGCGTACCGCCTACCTCGGCGTCAAGGGGGGGATGGTGACCATCGTCGCCGACGATCCCGGCCCGCACAGCTCGCAGAACGAGCAGGACACCCGGCTGTTCTGCCTGCAGGCGCGGGTTCCGGTGCTCGACCCGGCCAGCCCCGCCGAGGCCAAGGAGCTGATCCCGGCCGCCTTCGACCTGTCGGAGAAGTACGAGGTGACGGTGGTGCTGCGCCCGACCACCCGCATCTGCCATTCGCGGCAGAATGTGGAGCTGGCCGAACCGCTGGTCCTCGAGCGGCGAGCCGATTTCCAGAAGGACCCGACCCGCTGGGCGGCGACCCCGGCCTTTTTGCCGGCGCTGCACAAGAAGCTCAACGCCAAGCTCGAACAGATCGCCGCCGAGCCCGCGCTGCAGCCGCGCTTCACCGCCGGGGACGGCAGCCGGCCGCGCACCGCGCTGGTCGCCTCGGGGATCGTCTACGGCCACCTGGTCGACCTGCTCGAGGAGCTCGGCCTGGCCGGGAGCGTCGACCTGTTCCAGGTCATCATGCCCTACCCGCTTAATCCAGAATTCAGCGAGCGCCTGCGGGTCGATTACGACCGGCTGCTGGTGCTGGAGGAGACCTACCCGGTCATCGAGCTGCAACTGGCCCATCCCGGCGCCCGCGGCAAGCAAAACAGCGCGGTCCCCCGCGAGGGGGAATTGACCCCCGATGTGCTCCACCAGGCCCTGGCGGCGTTTCTCGAGCTGCCGCAGCCCGGGGAACCGCCGGCGGAGCGCCGCGGCCAGCGCCCCTCGCTCTGCCCGGGCTGCCCGCACCGCGCCGCCTTCTTCAGCATCAAGCAGTGTTTCCCCAAGGGGATTTTCCCCTCGGACATCGGCTGCTACACCCTGGGGATGAACCTGGGGGCGGTCAACACGGTGCACTGCATGGGCGCCTGCATCAGCCAGGGGGCCGGCTTCTATCAGGCCTACGCCCAGAACGGCGAGGTGCCGACCATCGTGGTCACCATCGGCGACTCGACCTTTTTCCACGCCGGCATCCCGGCCCTGATCAACGCGGTGATCCAGCAGGCTAGGATCATCGTGGTCATTCTCGACAACGCCACCACCGCCATGACCGGCGGCCAGCCGGTGCCGCACCTGGGCATCGCCGCCGGCGGCGGCCAGACCAGGGCGGTGGCCATCGAACCGCTGGTGCGCGCCTGCGGGGTCGATTTTCTCGAGGTCTGCGACCCCTACGACCAGCCGCGCTTCAGCGAACTGCTGCGCCGGGCGGATGACTTCACCCGCAGCGCCGAGGGCGGCGTCGCGGTGCTCATCTCCCGCCACGGCTGCCTGATGGACCGCCAGGTGGCCAAGGGCCAGGAGCGCTTCCTGGTGAAGGTCAACGCGGCCTGCATCGGCTGCCGCCGCTGCGTCGACCAGTTCGAGTGCCCGGCCCTGCTGATGGACGAGCAGGCCGGCAAGGCCCTGGTCAACCAGGACCGCTGCGTTGGCTGCGGCACCTGCATCGCCTCCTGCCCGGTCGATGCCATCACCAAGGAGAAGCGCTCATGAAGCAGCAGATCATCGTCAGCGGCATCGGCGGCCAGGGGGTCCTGTTTCTCACCCGGGTCATCGCCCAGGCGGCGGTCGACCTGGGCCTGCCGGTGCTCACCGCCGAAACCCACGGCATGGCCCAGCGCGGCGGCACCGTGCTCTCGACCATCAAGGTCGGCCCCTTCGCCAGCCCGCTGATCCGCGCCGGCCAGGCCGATGTCGGACTGCTGCTGTGGGATGCCAACCTCCCGGTGCATCGCCCCCTGCTTAAAGCCGACGGCCGGCTGTTCATCAATGCGGACCAGGCCGGCGACGGGGAGCGGGTCGATGCCTCCGGCGCCGCCCGCGAGCTTGGCAACCCGGTCCTCTCCAACCTGGTGCTGCTCGGCCTGGCCCTCAAGCGCCAGGCGCTGTTCTGCACGGTGGAGGACTGCGAACGGGCGATCCGCGCCCTGGCCCCGGCAAAATTTCTCGAGCAGAACCTGGCGGCATTCCGCAAAGGGATGGAAGCGTAGGGGCAAGGCATGCCTCGCCCTGGGCGACCAATAGGTCGCCCCTACGGAAGATTGTCCATGACCGCGAAAGAAAAAATCTTTTATTTTATTTATCTGCACCGCACCGGCCTGGGGGTATTTCTCTTTACCCTGGCGGTCGCCCTGTTCCCGCTTTTCGAAAACAACCCCTACACCCTCGGGTTGACCAACCTGATCGCCATCCACGCCATCATCGTCCTCGGCCTCAACCTGTTCATCGGCTTCGCCGGGCAGATCTCCCTCGGGCACGGCGCCTTTTTCGGGCTGGGAGCCTACGGCACCGCGCTGGCCACGGTCACCTTCGACCTGCCGCCCTGGCCGTCCATGTTCGGGGTGGCGCTGCTGGTCGCCTTGTTCGCCCTGCTGCTCGGGGTTCCGGTGCTGCGCCTCTCCGGCCATTACCTGGCCATGGCGACCCTCGGCTTCAATTTCGTGGTGCATACCCTGCTGCTCCAGTGGGACGAGGTCACCGGCGGCCCGAGCGGGTTTTACGGTATGCCTCCCCTGGCCATTGGCGACTTCGCCTTCGACAGCGAGGTGCGCTTTCACTACCTGGTCTGGGGCTTCACCCTGGCCTGCCTGCTGCTGGCGCTCAATCTGGTGCGCAGCGGGGTCGGTCGCGGGCTGGCGGCGCTGTCCGGCGACGAGACGGCGGCCGCGGCCCTGGGAGTCGACACTCGGCGGGCCAAGGTCCAGGTCTTCGTCCTTTCCGCGGTGTTCGCCTCGCTGGCCGGCAGCCTCTTCGCCCACTGTTACGGTTTCATCAGCCCCGACTCCTTCGACATCTTCACCTCCACGGATTTCGCGATCATGGTGGTGGTCGGCGGCATGGGCTCGATCTGGGGCTCGCTGTTCGGCGCCGGCCTGCTCACCATGCTCCCCGAGTGGATCGATATCTTCGAGACCTACAAGGACTTCGTTCACGGCGGTATCCTGGTGCTGGTGCTGATGTTTTTGCCCCAGGGGCTGGTGACCGGGGTGGCCGACCAGCTGCGCCTGCGGCTGGCCCTGCGCAGGGGGAAAAATGCTGCAGCTTGAGGGAGTCGGTAAACGCTTCGGCGGGCTGCCCGCCCTCGACGGGGTCGGCTTCACCGTCCCAAAGGGGCAGGTGACCGCCCTGATCGGCCCCAACGGCGCCGGCAAGAGCACCCTGATCAACTGCATCAGCGGCGTCCTCGCGCCGAGCGCGGGATCGATCCGTTTCGGCCAGGCCGAACTCGCCGGAATGGCGCCGCACCACATCGCCCGGCTCGGCATTGCCCGCACCTTCCAGAACCTCAAACTCTTCCCCCGGCTGTCGGTGCTCGACAATGTCCTCACCGGCCTGACCTGCGAGGCCGGGCGCTCCATGGTGATGGCCATGCTGCGCCTGCCCTACCTGCGCCACCGGGAGCGGCAGCTCAAACTGCGGGCCCTCGAGGCCCTCGACCGCTTCGGCCTGGCCGACAAGGCGGCGCTGCCGGTCTCGATCCTCGCCTATGGCGACAAGAAGCGGGTCGAGCTGGCCCGCGCCTGCGTCAGTACCCCGCGGCTGGTTCTGCTCGACGAGCCGGTGGCCGGGCTGAACGCCGACGAGACCGCGGCAGTGGGCGAGCAGCTTGGCCGCCTGCGCCGCGAGGGGCAGACCCTGCTGCTGGTGGAACACGACATGGAGCTGGTGATGGGGCTCGCCGACCAGGTGGTGGTCCTCGACAGCGGCCGCTGCATCGCCGCCGGCTCCCCCGCCGAGGTGCGCCGCAACCCCCTGGTGCTGGAAGCCTACCTGGGCAAGATGGAGGCCACCGCCTGATGCTGAGAATCGCCAATCTCACCGCCCACTACGGCGCCGCCCAGGCCCTGTTCGGCCTCGACTTGGAGGTCGGCAAGGGCGAGACGGTCGCCCTGGTCGGAGCCAACGGCGCCGGCAAGAGTACCCTGCTCAAGTGCCTGATGGGACTGGTCAAGCCGAGCGGCGGGGAAATCCGCCTCGACGGCGAACTGGTCAGCGGCCGGCCGCCGGCCTGGATGGTGCGCCGGGGCCTCGCCCTCTCTCCCGAGGGGCGGGAAGTCTTCGCCCACCTTTCGGTGGAGGAGAACCTGGAACTCGGCGGGCTGGCGCTGAAGCTGCCGAAAAAGGAGCTGGCCGCCGGCAAGCAGGAGGTCTTCGCCCGCTTTCCCAAGCTGCAGGAGCGCCGCGCCCAGCTCGCCGGAACCCTCTCGGGGGGCGAGCAGCAGATGCTCGCCATGGGCCGGGCGCTGATGGCCCGCCCCCGGCTGCTGCTGCTCGACGAGCCGAGCCTGGGGCTGGCGCCGCTGATCACCGACGAGATCTTCGCCATCATCCATCAACTGGCCCGGGCCGGCACCACCATCCTGCTGGTCGAGCAGAACGCCGCCCGCGCCCTCTCAGCCTCGGACAAGGCCTACCTGCTGGCCAACGGCCGCATCGTCGAACACGGCGCCAGCGCCGATCTGCTCGGCGACCCGGCCCTGCGCGCCGCCTTTCTCGGCGCCGCCAGCCACGACAACCCCGCGGCCAGCCGCCTCGGCGCGGCCGGCCTGACCAACATCCGCCTGGAGAAACCCGATATGCGTCAGCAGAATTTCATGCCCGCCTTCGCCTCCGAGGAAGCATTGCAGCGGCATCAACTGGCCGGCCTGCAGTGGACGGTGCGCCATGCCTGGGAGGGCTCGAGCTTTTACCGCGAGCGGCTCGAGGCCGCCGGGGCGCCCCCGGAAAGCATCCGCTCCCTCGAGGATTTGCGCCGCCTCCCCTTCACCACCGCCGACGACCTGCGCGAGGGCTACCCCTTCCCGCTGCGGGCGGTCCCTTTCGAGCAGATCGTGCGGGTCCATGCCAGCTCGGGCACCACCGGCAAGCGCAAGGTGCTCTGCTACACGCAGAAAGACCTCGACGACTGGACCCATTTCTTCGCCCGCTGCTACCAGATGGCCGGGGTCACGCCCCTCGACCGGGTGCAGATCGCCGTCGGCTACGGCGTCTGGACCGCCGGCATGGGCTTTCAGCTCGGCTGCGAGAAGATCGGCGCCCTGGCGGTGCCGGTCGGTCCGGGCAACATCGACATGCAGATCCAGTTTCTGCTCGACTTCCAGTCGACGGTCTTCTGCTCCACCGCCTCCATGGCCCTGCTGATGGCCGAGGAGATCCACCGCCGCGGCATCGCCGACAAGATCGCGGTCAACAAGATCATCTACGGCTCGGAGCGCTCCAGCCGCTCGATGCGCCAGAAGGTCTCCGAACTGTTCGGTGGCGCCGAGCTGTTCGACATTACCGGGCTCACCGAGCTCTACGGTCCCGGCACCGGCATCGAGTGCCCCGAGCACGACTGCATCCACTACTGGGGGGATTACTACATCCTCGAGATCGTCGACCCCCAAACCCTGCAGCCGGTTCCCGAGGGCGAGTGGGGAGAGATGGTGGTGACCACCCTGTGCAAGGAAGGGGCGCCGCTGATCCGCTACCGCACCCGCGACATCACCCGCATCATCCCCGGGACCTGCTCCTGCGGCTCGCCCCTGCCCCGCCATTCGCGGATCAAGGGGCGCAGCGACGACACCATCAAGTTCCGCGGGGTCAACATCTACCCCTCGAGCATCGACACCATCCTCTCGGCGGTCCCCGGGCTCGGTTCCGAGTACCAGATCCACCTGACCCGCGAGGAGGGCTCGGGCCGCGACAACATGCGCCTGGTCATCGAGCGGGCCCAGGGGGTGGCGGCCTCGCGCTCCCCCGAGCTGATTCACGAGACTCTGCACCAGATCAAGAAGCAGCTGCTGGTCACCGCCGCCATCGAACTGGTCGATTACGGCAGCCTGCCCCGCTCCGAGCGAAAGAGCCAGCGGGTGTTCGACAGCCGGATCCAGGACGAGATTGTTTGATCCAGCATCTTCTATCGAGGTATTCAACGGTTTTCATTCGCCTGTTCTTCGTGATCTTCGTGATCTTAGTGGTAATAACCAGCAGTTGAATATTCTGACTCAGGGAGGAACATCATGAAACGAATGCTGGCAATTCTGGCCGCCCTCGTGCTGGCGGCGGCCCCGACGCTGGCCGCCGAACCGATCAAGCTCGGCGCCTTCTTCGACCTCTCGGGCCGAGCCGCCTTCATCGGCACCCCGACCAAGCTGGTCGCCGAGATGGTGGTCGACAAGATCAACGCCGAAGGCGGCATCAACGGCCGCCCGCTGGCGCTGGAAATCGGCGACACCGAGGCCAACCCGGCCAAGGCGGCCTCCATCGCCAAGAAATTTATCTACAAGGACAAGGTGGCGGCAATCATCGGCCCGACCCTGACCGACACCGGCATGAACGTCAAGAAGATCGCCCACGAAGGGAAGACCCCGATCTTCATGACCGTGGGCGGCGACCCGGTGATCATGGGCGGCGAGAAGTTCGGCCCCTTCGACTGGGTGTTCAAGTCTCCCCAGCGCTCGAGCACCGCCGTTGAGCGGCTGTTCATCTACCTCAAGGAGAAGGGGCTGACCAAGGTCGCCCTGCTCATCGCCGATGACGGCTTCGGCAAAGACGGCCAGCGCTGGATGCAGAAGCTGGCCTCCCAGTACGGCATCGAGATCCTCCTCGAGGAGTCCTTCGGCACCCGCGACACCGACATGACCGCCCAGCTCACCAAGGCGAAAAACGTCAATCCCCAGGCCCTGATCGCCTGGACCATCGGACCGGCCGGCTCCATCGTCGCCAAGAACAAGGCCCAGCTCGGCATCGATGTGCCGCTCTTCCAGTGCCACGGCCTGCCCGATCCCAAGTACATCGAGCTGGCCGGCAAGGCCGCCGAGGGCGACCGCATGCCCGCCACCAAGCTGATGGTCGCCGACCAGCTCGCCGACAGCGATCCGCAGAAGCCGGTCATCCAGGAGTTCATCCGCCTCTACAAGGCCAAGGGCTACGACAAGCAGTTCCCGATCAACACCCATTCGGGCTACGCCTGGGACGCCATCATGATCGTCGCCGGGGCCATGAAGAAGGTCGGCACCGACCCCGAGGCGCTGCGCGCGGAAATCGAGAAGACCAAGGGCTACGTCGGCATCTCCGGGATCTACAACATCACCGCCGAGGACCACAACGGCCTGGGGGTCGACTCCATGGTCATCGTTCAGGTCAAGGACGGCAAGTTCGTGATGGCCGAATAGCTCCGGACCAGCCACACATTTTACTTCAAAAAACAAAGAGGGCGCCATCCCCCAGTGGGTGGCGCCCTCTTTGTTGCCCGATATCGCCTGGGAGTTACTTGTAGTAACCGACCGCGCAGACCTGATCATCGACCTTATTTTAGAACAGGAAATGCCAAGAGACCATTTGGTTGATTCCTGCATTCAACGACAGCTGCGTTCTGGAGACAGCGCCTGACCAAATTGTGGCAAAAAGAAATGCTTTTGTTAGGCTGTTAGACACAATTTAAAACCAGGCGGCTGACGATAGAAAAAGGAGCGGAAGATGAAAGGACTAGGGAGCTATTTTCTGGGCATGTTGCTATTTTGCTGCAGCTTTTCATCGGCATTCGCGTTGGGGGTGGGAGAACGGGCTCCTGATTTCGAAGCCACATCCACCCGAGGCCCGATCGTTCTGGAAAAGTCGCTGGAGGGCGGACCGGTGGTGCTTGCCCTCTACTATGCGGATTTCACTCCGGTCTGAACCGGGGAAATGCAGGCTTTTCAGCGGGATCTCTCCCGGTTCGAAAAGCTCAACGCCCAGGTGCTGGGCGTCAGTTCGGATTCATTGGAAACCCATCGTAAATTCAGCCAGGAGTATGACATCACCTTTCCGCTGATCGCTGACGACGGAACCTTGAAAAACCTCTACGGATCGCGAAGAATCACCTACGTCATCGATCAAAGCCAGATCATTCGCTCGATCCAGATAGGAGTCCCGGATAACGACAAGCTGCTGGAGGCGTTGGAAAAACTGCCCTGAGCCGAATCCTGGATAACTTGAGCCGGTTCTCAAGGGGGACTTTCCGAAAGCAACCGGTCGCGGAAGGTGGAACTGATCGGCCGTTCACCCAGCCAGATGCCGAAATAGGCCTGGGCGAAGTCGTGCCCCTCCACGCCGCCGAGCAGCTCGTTGTTGAGGCGAAGCTGCGTGCCGACCCCGGGGATATAGGTGAGATTGTAGCGGTCTCCCGCACGCACCCCTCGATACAGGCGATTGAAAACAGTGAGCCTCTCGGCAAGAGCGGCGTATTCGCTCTCCGAAAGCTGATCCCGCAGCAGGCGCTCTGACGACGTGACGAAGTCTTCGGCCGCAAACGATCGGAAATAGGCGAGTTCCAGACGTTTGGGGATATCGCCACGCCATGCCCGCCCGGTTTCATTCCCGGGAAGATACAGGGCGCCGGCGTAGACGTCGAAAACGATGCCCCAGGTCAGCACCGCAACCCCCTTGAGCTGAAGCGGCTCCCCGCCGACCAGGATCCAATCTTCAAACTCGACTCCGCTGATCACCTTGCCCTGCCCGTTCGCGGGGACCGCCAGCAACATCAGCAGTAGTATTCCAAGCTGTAGCGAAATCTCACTGAGTTTCATCGCGTCTCCTCCGAGACCAGGGCCGCTGGCGGTAGCTGGCAGCTTTGCCCCCGATACGCGACGCCAGCCAGATCAGCAGCGGGGTCATCAACGACCAGACCACTGCCAGCGAACCGAGGCTGAACAGAAGGTTTTCCCCGAATTCGGCCGCCCCCAGTCGCACCCCGCCCGAATACGCCAGAGGCCCGCCAACCGTGCCCAGAAGCGCCCCGAGCAGATAGCGCCCCGCGAGCCAATGAAGCGCGTAGTGAAACAGGGTGGCGAACTGCGCCCAGATGATAAAAACCCACAGCGGAAGCCAGAGCGGCCAGTCGGGGCTGCCCCGGAAGGTGAACACGCCCAGGGCCTGCTGAGCACTGTCGACGAGGACTCCAAGCAGACAGGCCACCAGCATCAGGGAGAGTTCGGCAACGCGGGACTCTGCCAACAGCAGATGCACCAGAACCGGCAGCAGGGCCAGAATGGCACCGGCAAGCGGGTATCCCCAGGCGCCCCCGAGCACGCAACAGAACCAGCCGAGCTGGTAGAGCGTGACATTGAGCAATCTGCTGGCACCGAGGGAGAGCATGGGCACCGTCCTCACCCTCTCTCCGGCTTGTAGAGAACCAGCTGGGCCAGATCGATGATCCGGGCCGCGAAGCCTGCCCGGCAGTAGGCGAAGTAGTAATCCCACTTGCGCAGGAACGCTTCGTCGTAGCCGAGCCCCAACACCTGCTCTCGCCTGGCCAGCAGGTTCCTTCGCCAGCCGTCGAGGGTCCGGGCATAGTCAAGACCGTAATGTTCCAGGCTGGCGAGATTCAGTTGCGAACCGGCAGCCATGGAACCGGCCAGGGCGCCCAGCGAGGGGATGTGCCCCCCCGGGAAGATGTGCTTGCGAATCCAGTCGGAGCTGAACCGATAGGCGTCGTATTTGCGATCGGGGATGGTGATCACCTGGATGACGGCCTTGCCTCCGGGCACCAGGGCCCGGTCGCAGGCGGCGAAAAAGCATTTCAGCCCGGCGTGGCCTACGGCCTCGAGCATCTCGATGGAGACGATTTTCGAATAGCGTCCCTCGACCTGCCGATAGTCGCGCAGCTGCAGGTCGATACGTTCCTCGAGCCCGGCTTCGCGCACTCGCTGGCGGGCAAGGCCAAGCTGCTCCCGGGACAGGGTGATGCCGGTGACCCGGCAGCCGGTCCGGCGCACCGCCTCGATGGCAAAGCTGCCCCAGCCGCAGCCGATTTCGAGCACATGATCCTCGGAACCGAGCCCGGCTTTTTCGATGATCGTGCGCAGCTTTTGCAACTGGGCCTGCTCCAGGCTGTCGGCGTTATCCCGGAACAGGGCAGAGGAATAGGTCAGGGTCGGGTCGAGGAAAGTGGCGAAGAATTCATTGCTCAGGTCGTAGTGCTCGCGGATGTTGCGAGAGCTCCCCCTGAGCGTGTTGACGCGCAGCAGATGGCGCAGGTAATTGATCCAGCGACCGAAGGCGGTCGTGACCAGGCTTCGGTCATCCATCACCGCTTCGTTGGCCGCCAGCAGGGTCAACAGACCGGGCAGATCATCACTGGCCCAGTCGCCGTCCGCATAGGCCTCGCCGAAACCGATATCTCCCGAAAAAAGAGCCCGCCGGAAGAAGCGGTATTCGCGCACGGCCAGGTGTAGCAAGGGGTTTTCCCCGGGCCGGCCGAAGCTGTGGCGGCTGCCGTCGGGCAGGCTGAGGTGCAACTCGCCCTGGGGAAGCCGCGAGAAGAACTTGAAGCAGACGCGTTGGCCGATCCGGTCGAGCGGCGCGGGCGGGACGGGCCGAATGGTCATGGCATGGTCGGGAACCGGTTTGGTGTACACGGGTAACCTCCTTTGCCAATAGAGGCGGGCCGCCTGACAGAGAATGCGGGGCATGGTCAGGGCGGCACTGAAAGGGTGACTGACGATGGTGCGCAGCAGATTGCCGCTGGTCAGGGGCCTGGCCCGGCCCTGAATGCGGGCGACCAGAGACAGCTGCTTTTGACGATGGTAATGGATGCTGTTGTCGAGCCGTTCCCCCGGCTCGGTCAACTCGAAGCGGTAGGTGCCTTCCCGAGGGAAGAAGGGCGAGACATGGAACTGCTTTTCAGTGAAAAATTCCAGGCCGGATTTCGCCGGATCGGACTGCGAACTGTCCAGCAGGTAGAGGTGCATTTCGCCGAAGGTGTTGCTGACCTGCGCCAGCACGCAAAGCAGCTGTCCGGCGTCACCGTAACAATAGAAAAAACTGATCGGGTTGAAAACGTAATTGAAATAGCGGGCGGCGGTGACCAAGACCACGCGCCGCGGTGCGCAGGCGAACCCCGCCTCGCGCAGCACGGTGCCGATTTTCTCCCGCAGGGGAGCTTCTCCCGGCTGCAGGTAGTCACGATCGTGGATGGCAACCGGGCGCAGGCGATTGTAGCCGAAAAGGGGTGTATGCCGTTCCAACTCCGACAGTTCATCCAGATCGAAGGCATAGAAATAGACCGGGTAGCGAAAACTGTGCTGCACCGGTGACATCCTGGAGTGACTGACTTCGCCCTGGTAGATCAACGATTTCATAGGTCGACTCCGAAATCCCGGCCGACCGCCACGGCCGAACGCACCGCATCTTCGTGAAAGCCGTAGCCGAAGTAGCTGCCGCAGAACCAGGTCTGGCGCCGACCGTTGAGCCTGGCCAGGTGGGGCTGGGTGGCCAGGGATTCGAAAGTGTACTGAGGGTGGTGATAATCGAACTCGGCGATTTCCGATTCAGGAGCAAAGGGCTGGCGGCGGTTAAGGGTAACGCAGTAATGTTTCCGGGAGTGAAACCCCTGCAGCAGGTTCATGTAGTAGGTGACGAAGGCCGGCCGCTGGTCATCGCCCCCCGACTCACGGGTGAAATTCCAGGCCGCCCAGGCGCTTTTCAGCTTCGGCAGCAGGGAATCATCCGTATGCAGAACGGTGCGATTGAGTTGGTAGCGCCAGGCACCGAGCAGCCGCGTTTCCTCTTCGCTCGGATCGCCCAGCAGCCTCAAAGCCTGGTCCGCATGGCTGGCGACCACCAGCCGGTCGAAGTCCTGGCTGGCACCGTCGTGAAAACGTACCCGAACCCTTTCGGGGCCCCTGAACACCTTCGCGACGGGTGCCCCAAGCTCAATGCGACCGCGGAAATTCTTGCAAAAGGCCTTGACGTAGCTGTAGCTTCCGCCGACCACGGTTTTCCACTGCGGCCGGTTGCGAAGAGAGAGCAAACCGTGATTGCTGAAAAAGCGCAGGAAAGTTTCCGCTGGAAAATCGGCCACCTGCAGCGCCGGGGTTGACCAGATAGCCGCCGCCATCGGCAGCAGATAGTTTTCGATCATGAAAGATGAAAATCGGTTTTGCCGCAGGTAATCGCCGAGGGTCACCTGGGGCACGCATCCCGCAAATAGCTCCGAACGGGCCAGGCGACCAAAGCGGGCAATCTCGAACAATAGACTCCAGAATCTTGGACTCGCCAGATTCCGACGTTGGGCGAACAGCCCGCCAAGATTATTGCCGGCGTAGACCAGACCGGTTTTTGCGCACTGAAAACCGAAGGACATCTCCGCGTCGCGGGTCGGGACGCCGAGGCTGCCGAGAAACCTCTGGAATAACGGGTAAGTGACGTCATTGAGGACGATAAACCCGGTATCCACCGCCAGCCCGGCATCCGGGCCATCGGGGATCTCAACGGTGTTGGTATGGCCTCCCAGATAAGCGTTGGCCTCGAACAGGCTGACCTGATGGCGCTGCTGCAGTAGGTAGGCGGCCAGAATGCCGGCGACACCTCCTCCGATCACGGCGATATTCAGTGATCTTTCCTTGGCTTCAGTCATGGCCCTCTCCTCTGCCGGTTTTCGGGAGCCAGGGAAAGAAGGCGTTGGTTCGCTCCTTGTAGGCGGCGAATTCTGGGTTGTTTTCGTATTTGGCTTCGAGCATCGGGATCCCGGAAACCTTCAACAGCAGAAAATCGATGAGCAGCGGACTGAGCACGGCAAAGAAGCCGTAGGGACTCCCCACAGCGATCAACCACACCCCCCACCAGAGGGTCGCCTCGCCGAAGTAGTTGGGGTGCCGGGTGTAACGCCAGAGCCCGGATTGGATGATCCTGCCACGGTTGCCCGGCTCTTTCTTGAAGCGCAGCAGCTGCCAGTCGCCGATCGCCTCGAAGCCAAAACCGATCAGCCAGACCAGCACCCCGAGCAGATCGAACCCGCCGAGTTCTCCGCCGGGCTGATGGATGACCACCAGCAGCGGCAGGGCCACGAAAAACACCACCAGCCCCTGAAGCATGAAAACCTGGAGGAAGCTGCGCCAGACAACGGTGTCCCCCCATTCTTCCCGCCACTTGCGGTAACGGAAATCCTCACCCGGCTCACCCCGTTTGCGCCAGAAGATGTGCCCGGCAAGCCGCCCCCCCCAGACCGTGACCAGGCTCAGGATCAGGATCTGCCGGGGGTGGCCCGAGCCGTAGGCCAGATAGGCGCTCCAGCCGGCAAGCACAAAAGCTAGGCCATAGGCGATATCGACGATGCTGTTGTCCTTGCGCTGCAGCGCCACAGCGAAAACCAGGGTCATGAAAACCAACAGCACGATGAGTACCAGGGCAAACAGATTCATGGTCCGTCAACGGTCCTTTCCAAAAACTTGTTACCGACGGAGTGCTGACGCCGTATCGAGCCCCCATCAGGGGAAACCCAGGTAGGTATCCACCCCATCGAGAAACAGGTCGTATTGGGTTTCCATGGCATCCTTGATGAAACTGGCCGCAAACCCCTTGACCAGATTGCAGCGCAACCCCAGCCAGCCGATGGCATCGACGGAGCCCAGGCTGATCAGATACCCTTTTTCCTGGTAACGATATTTATAAGGATTTTTCCCTTCCGCAAGGTTGAGGATGTTGCGAGCGACCAGCCGTCCCTTGCGCACCGCCGCCTGGGCAGTGAGTAAATTCAATCCCCTGGAATGGAAATACGCACAGTCCCCGGCCGAAAAAATCGACGGAAGAACCGTCTGGCCCGACAAGACCTGCCCGTAGGCGTTGCTCTCCAGGGCAAAGGGTGAAGGGGTCACCCCTGGGAAGAGCAGGGTCAGGTGAGAATTCATCGACAAGATCCTGCCGGCCCGTAGGTCCTCGACCCGGATCGCTTGCTCAGCGTGATCGAGATAGCGGGTCTCCGGGTAGTATTCAATCTCCTCCCGCTGCAATTTTTTACCGATGTAACGATGAAAGCCTTCGGGCTGATCGGGCACCAGACGCTCGTTAAGATCGACCAGCCTGAGGTTATGAGGGATTCGTTTTCTTCTCAGTTGCTCTTTCAATTCGAAAAGTATCTGGATCCCGGTCGCACCGCCACCCACCAGGGTGATTTGGGCCGGTTCTTCTTCGGAGCGTTCCAGCAGCCGGTTGAAAACCTCGACTCCCCTGCCCCGCCTCAGGTCCCCAAGGCCGAAACCTTGCTTTTCCCCGTTGCGGAGGGGGATAGCCGAGGCGCCGGTACTGATTACCAGCTGGTCAAAATCCAAGGTACCCTGAGGCAGAGGAAGGGCCCTGGCATTTTCCAGGCGTGGCAGTTCATCTGCGGCAAAAGAGACCCGCTGATGATGGAAACGGAAACCAAATTTCTCGGCCAGTTGGGCAAAGGGAACGGTGTACCCTTCCACCGGGGTGGTGAAGGTCTTGTGCAGATGGGTGACTTTGCAGTGCCCCGGCTCGGCATCCACCAGGTGCAGTTCATGCCTTCGGCCTTTTTTGGCCAGTTCGATCAGGCAGGCCATCCCGGCATAGCCACCGCCAACAACCACGATTTTTTGCATCACTATCTCCCCGTTTCGACACACGACCCAGTAGGCCCGTGCATTGACTTTCGCACCCCGTTCGGCCCCTTTTTAGTGCAGGGGGCCCTGATGATGATCCGCCTGGTTGTGCAGCGCCCCGAAAAAAACGACCCGGGCCTGACCGTTGTCCTCAAGGACCTGTTCCAGGGTGGTCTCCTGCGCGCCGCCCTAGGCGAGCCAGCGCCCGATCAGATAACTGCCCACCGCGACAAGGGTACACAGAACCGTTCCCCAGGCGATATCGACCACCACGACCTGGATGGGCCAGTCCTTCAGGGTCGCCAGGTTGGTCAGGTCGTAGGTAGCGTAAGTAAAAAATCCAAACAACCCTCCCCAAATGGCGGCACGGCCCAAAGATCCGCTTTCGATCGCCGGCTTGACGGCAAAGAGGATGATTCCGGCAATGTAGATGAGGTAAAAAACCATAGCCGCAGGCCAATGGACCGTCGGGCTGAGCAGGTGGGCGAGCTTTTCCTGGTAGAAACTTCTGGCCACAACGCCAAGCCAGAACAGGTCTATGGCAAAAAACAGCGGAATGGTCATCAGGTACAACTTCAAATAGTAAATCCCCATGGTGTTTCTCCAAGTATTTACTTTCCGCAACCAGAGCAAAATTAAGTATCGGCCGAGCCGCAGGGATAACCCTTCGTCGATGTTTTCCCATGGGCACAATATTCCTGACAGCTGGAAATCCTGAGCCACCTCCCTCTCGGGGCCGATTGCCGCCTGTTACCTGGTATCGATGCACCTTCCGTTGCGCCGGTGGGGAGAAGACCCTTGAAAATTTATCTTTTTTATATATTATTCAAACAAATCTGTTTTTGTCTAGGACAGGGAATGAATATTCTTCAACTGAGCAAAGAGGTCAGCATCGGCATCGATACTCTGCGTATTTGGGAGAGGCGCTACGGCTTCCCCAGGCCCGGTCGAGACCGGCGTGGTCACCGGTGTTATTCCCTCAAACAGGTAGAGGAGCTCCGTCTGGTGAAAAAACTCCAGGACCTTGGTCAAAGGCCTGGAAAAATTTTTTCGTTGAACCCGGGAGAAAGAATCCAGTTGCTGGAGCAACTATTGGACGAAGCACCAATAGCCGATATGGCTTTGAAGCCGTTGCTGGAGATGGGAGATCGGGACAGGGTAGAGGGAGAGCTTCGAGAGAATTTACGGCGTTTAGGGGTTCTGAGGTTTATTGAAACCGTGGGAGTTCCCGCTATCCGAATCCTCGATCGCTGTTGGTCCGAGGGGCGCATCAATATCGCCAGGGAGCATTTCATTTCGGATTGCCTGGACAAACTGCTGAAAAAAAAATTAGACGAGGATTTGGACGGCCGTTGCTGCGAAAAAGTACTTTTTCTGACCCTTTCTGGTGAAAGGCATAAACTTGGCCTTCTGATGGCTGCGGCGATCTTTCACTCCCTGGGAATCAGATGCATATGGTTGAACGAGGAGTTGCCCCTGTCCGAAGTGTCCCTCCTGGCGGCTGATCTGCAAGTGGATGCCGTTGCGGTCTCTTTCAGCGTCCATTATCCATCCCGCCAGGCCAAGCAGGACCTGGCAACCCTGAGAAACACCCTGGATCGGAACATCAAACTGATTGCGGGGGGACAAGCGGTGCACCGGGGTGTCCGGATGCAAAACCTGTGGATCTGCAACGACCTGAAGAAAATCCCGGATATTTGCCGACAATGTTTCCCCGGATTCATCCAAAACAAGTGAATTCAGCAAGGAAACCTTATGGATCTGAAGAACTATTTCGAAACCCATCCCGGAACGGGTGTTCTCGCCACAGCCGACAGTCGGGGGATCGTGGATGCTGCCATTTATAACCGCCCCCAGGTCATGGAAGACGGCTCTGTCGCCCTGATCATGCGGGAACGCCTGACTCACAAGAACCTTCAGGAAAACCCCCATGCCGTTTATCTGTTTCTGGAGAATGCGCCTGGTTACCAGGGGATTCGGCTGTTTTTGAGAAAGATCCGCGAGGACCAGGATCCTCAACTGATCCAGCAGATGACCCGGGCATGGCTGACAGACGCGGAGGACCTGGCCAAGGGGCGGAAGTTCATTGTCTATTTCGAGGTGAAAAAGTCGCTCGCGTTGATTGGCGGCGATCTGGTGCCCTGAGAGCACGACGATCACCACCGCCAGGAATCGAATCTATCCATAAAATTTTTCATGTTGAAAGATTCGTTTTTTATCGGCCTTCTCAAACTGCCCTGGCCGCCACGCATCTTAGTTTTCCTTGCAGAGCGGCTTTAAAGCACCCGTTGCAGGATACGCAGCGCGACAGGGAGTGCTCCCCGGGAAGCCGCCAGCGCTCCGGCAGGTTGGGCTCGCACACCAGAGGGCGCGCCAGGGAAACAAAATCGATGTGGTCGCGCCGCAGCAGGGTGCGAGCCGTCCAGAGGCTGCGAATCCCGCCGACCAGGGCCACGGGACAGGCGACCGCCTTTTTCACGGCCCTGGCCAGGACCAGGTTATAGGCCTCCTTGTTGGGGTGATTAATCCCCATGCGCACCGGCCCGTCTGCCCCCGAGGCCCGAGTCCCGGCGCTCACCTCGATGAGATCGAGCCCCTTGGCGCTGAGCTCCTTGGCCAGGATCAACGCCTCCTCCAGGGCGAATCCTCCCTCGAGGTTGTCACTGGCGTTCAGCTTCAGGGTAACGGGGTAATCGGGACCAACTTCGCCACGGATCGCATCATAGATGTCCAGCAAAAACCGGAAACGCCTGGTCATGCTGCCGCCGTACCCGTCCCGGCGACGGTTGGTCAGGGGCGACAGGAACTGATTGACCAGGTAGCCGTGCGCGGCGTGGATCTGCACCGCATCGTACCCCCAGCGGCGGGCACGCCTGGCGGAGGCGGCGAATGCGTCGACGATCTTGGCGATTTCCCCCAAGGTCAGTTCCCGAGGTGGTTCGTCTCCGTATTGGGCGGCTTTTATTGCAGAAGGCGCCAGGGGCATCCCGCCCAGCAGCTTGCTGCGGGTCTGACCGCCGGCGTGCCCCAGTTGCAGGCAAACCTTGCCCCCCTTTGCATGAACCGCCTGCACAAGGTTGCGGTGGGCGGTTGCGAAGTCGTCGCGATGCGCACCCATGGCGCCGGGAAGCGGCTTCCCTTCCGTACAAACATAGGCGAAGCCGCTGACGATCAGGCCGACTCCGCCTGCGGCCAAGTCCCGGTACAGCTCTATCAGCCCGGGTGTGGGGCAACCGTCGGAGTCGGCCATTCCCTCCCAGGTCGCGGAGCGGATCAACCTGTTTTTCAGTTCCATCCCGTTTATCTGTGTTTCCTCGAACAGCCACCACCCGCCCTTTTCCATTTGACGCCTCCGCTGGACTGAAGATTCCCGCTACCGTCTCCTGGTTCAATTCACATATTGCGCCGGTACTGCCCGCCGACCTGGTACAGCGCGCGGCTGATCTGGCCCAACGAGGCGACCTTGACGGTCTCCATCAGCTCGGCAAAGATGTTGCCGCCGCTCTCGGCGACCTCCTGCAGGCGCCGCAGCCCCTGGTCCGCCTTCTCGCGATGGGCCTCCTGGAAGGCGTGCAGGTTGGCGATCTGCTGCTCCTTCTCCTCACGGGTGGAGCGGGCCAGCTGCTCGGGGATCCTGTACCCCTCCTCCTCCACTTTCGGGTTGAGAAAGCAGTTGACGCCAGTGATCGGCAGCTCGCCCGAATGCTTCTTGTGCTCGTAGAGCATCGACTCTTCCTGGATCCTGCTGCGCTGGTACATGGTCTCCATGGCGCCGAGCACCCCGCCGCGCTCGTTGATCCGGTCGAACTCGGCGAGCACCGCCTCCTCCACCAGGTCGGTGAGCTCCTCGATGATGAAGCTCCCCTGCAGCGGGTTCTCGTTCTTGTTCAGCCCCAACTCGCGGTTGATGATCAACTGGATGGCCATGGCGCGGCGCACCGACTCCTCGGTGGGGGTGGTTACCGCCTCGTCATAGGCGTTGGTATGCAGCGAGTTGCAGTTGTCGTAGACGGCCATGAGCGCCTGCAGGGTGGTGCGGATGTCGTTGAAATCCATCTCCTGGGCGTGCAGCGAACGCCCCGAGGTCTGGATGTGGTACTTGAGCATCTGGCTGCGAGCGTTGGCCCCGTATTTGTTGCGCAGCACCACCGACCAGATGCGCCGCGCCACCCTACCGAGCACGGTGTACTCGGCGTCGAGCCCGTTGCTGAAAAAGAAGGAGAGATTGGGGGCGAAATCGTCGATGTGCATCCCCCGCGAGAGGTAATACTCCACGTAGGTGAAGCCGTTGGCCAGGGTGAAGGCCAGCTGCGAGATGGGGTTGGCGCCGGCCTCGGCGATGTGGTAGCCGCTGATCGAGACCGAGTAATAGTTGCGGATGCCGTTTTCGATGAAATACTGCTGGATGTCGCCCATCATCTTCAGCGCGAACTCGGTGGAGAAGATGCAGGTGTTCTGCCCCTGGTCCTCCTTGAGGATGTCGGCCTGGACCGTGCCGCGCACGGTCTGCAGGGTGCAGGCGCGCAGCTCGGCGAATTCGTCTTGCCCAGGATCGCGCCCCTTGTCAAGGCGGAAGCGCTCGAGCTGCTGCTCGACGGCGGTGTTGAAGAACATGGCGAGCAGGATCGGCGCCGGGCCGTTGACGGTCATCGAGACGCTGGTCATCGGGTCGCAGAGGTCGAAGCCGGCGAACAGCTTGTTCATGTCGACCTGGGTGCAGATCGAGACGCCGCTTTCGCCGACCTTGCCGTAGATGTCGGGGCGATGGTCGGGATCCTCGCCATAGAGGGTCACGCTGTCGAAGGCGGTGGAGAGGCGCTTGGCCGGGTCGTGCCTGGTCAGGTAGTGGAAGCGGCGATTGGTGCGCTCCGGGGTTCCCTCGCCGGCGAACTGGCGCTTCGGGTCCTCGCTGGTGCGGCGGAAGGGAAACAGCCCCGCGGTGAAAGGAAAACGCCCCGGCACGTTCTCTTTCAGCGACCACTTGACGATCTCGCCCCAGTCGACGAAATCGGGAAGGCTGACCCTCGGGATGCGGCTGCCGGAGAGGGTGGTGGTGTACAGTTCGGTGCGCAGTTCCTTGTCGCGGATCCTGGTCACCATCTGCGGTTGTCGATAGGCCGCCTTGAGTTCGGGCCACTCGGCGATGATGCCCCGGGTCTCGGCCTCGAGGGCGGCTTCGCGCTCGGCGACGGCTTGATCCCACTCCTCTGCCGCCGCCCCCCGCCCGGCCAGGATCTGCCGCGCTCCCTGCAACATAAACAGCTCGCGGGCAAGGGTCGCCTGCTGCTCGACCAGGTCGCGGTAGCTCCTTACCGTGCGGGTAATTTCCGCCAGGTAGCCGACTCTCCCCGGCGGAATGATATGGCTGCGGCGGCTCTCGGTTTCGCGAACTTTTAGGGAGGACTGCCAGTCGGCGCCGGTTTTCCGGTTGATGGTCGCGATCAGCGCACCGTACAGCACATTGGTGCCGGGATCGTTGAACTGGCTGGCGATGGTACCGAAGACCGGGATCGCGCTGTCCGGGGCGTCGAACAAATTGCGGTTGCGCCGCACCTGCTTGCGCACGTTCAGCAGCGCATCCTCGGCGCCATTTTTCTCCATCTTGTTCAAGGAGACCAGGTCGGCGAAGTCGAGCATGTCGATCTTCTCCAACTGGGTCGGGGCGCCGAACTCGGAGGTCATGACATACAGCGACACGTCGCAGACGTCGACGATGGCGGCATCACCCTGACCGATACCGCTGGTTTCGACGATGACCAGGTCGAAGCGGGCTGCCCTCAGCACCTCGAGGGCCTCGCGAATGGCGGCGGAGAGTTCGCTGCGCGACTCGCGGGTTGCCAGCGAGCGCATGAATACCCGTGGCGAATCGATGGCGTTCATGCGGATGCGGTCCCCGAGCAGGGCTCCGCCGGTCCGTTTGCGGGTCGGGTCGACGGAAAGGATGGCCACCTGCTTCTCGGGAAAATCCCGCAGAAAGCGCCGCACCAGCTCATCGGTCAGCGAGCTCTTGCCGGCACCGCCGGTGCCGGTGATCCCCACCACCGGTGCGGGGAGGGCCATGGCCGCTAGCCGGTTCCGGATTTCCCTGTTCCAGGGGCCCTCCCCGCCGATGCCCAGCTCGGCCAGGGTGATCAGCCGGGCCGCGGCCTGATGTTTCTTTTCCTGCAGCCTCTCCAGCTCCCGCTCCAACTCGCAGGGGGTGGCAAAGTCGCATTCGCGCAGCTTGGTGTTGACCATCCCCTGGAGGCCCAATTTGCGCCCGTCTTCCGGGGAAAAGATCCGGCAGATGCCGTACTGGTGCAGCTGTTCGATCTCGTGGGGGAGGATTACTCCGCCGCCGCCGCCGAAAACCTTGATGTGCCCCCCGCCCCGCTCCCTGAGCAGATCCTGGATGTAGGTGAAAAATTCCATGTGCCCACCCTGGTAGGAACTGACCGCGATCCCCTGGACGTCCTCCTGGATGGCCGCGGTAACGATCTCCTCGGCCGAGCGGTTGTGACCAAGGTGGACGACCTCGGTACCCGAGGCCTGCAGCAGGCGCCGCATGATATTGATCGATACGTCGTGCCCGTCATAGAGGCTGGTGGCGGTTACGAATCGGATGGAATTCCGAGCCTGGTAAGGGGTGGTTTCCATGGTCGTCATCTCTCCTTTTACGCACGGGTCACGGCAGAAGGCAGATACGCGCTTTCAATAACACTGTTTTAGCAACGCCCGTGCCACCCGGCGGTTTCCCACCACACCTTCCGGCGAAACCTCGACAAATCACCGATTCCCCTGGAAATTTTTTCTCCCGGATGCCATCCGGACGCCAAGTCGATGATTGGAACCTGTCAACCAGTGTTTACACGGAAATGCCGAAAAGGTCCGAAGGTAAACAATGCATCCGGTTGCCGACTATCTGTTGCTGTCACCAAAAGATTTCCGATTTCCGCAGGCGGTGACCAGGGTCGCGGATAACCTTCGGCAAAGGACTGAGGTGCCTGGATTCGCCGAAATTATTCATTTGCAGAAATCCGACCACGGCCGTTTGACGGGGACAAACATTTGTTTTGCGCAAAATGTAAAACATTGTATTATTGCAACATGTGAACCTGTTCAGAATGAGACAAGGGTACGGTGGGCGCCGGCATCTGCAGGCCTTCCGGCCTATCAGGACAAGCGAACCCATGGGAAAGGACGTGCGGGAATGGAACCGGCGAGGAGCGAAGCACACCTGGAAAGCGAACCGGCACCTCTGGGGGGCGGGCAGCCTCCCTGGCAAGTCGAACTCGACCATGAACAGCAGATCATCGCCACCAACGCAGCGTGCAGGGTCCTGCTCGACAAAGGCCCCGAGGAGTTGTTGGGCAAGGAACTCGGGCAGGTTTTGAAACTTGCCCACCTCGGCCCGATGTTGAGTAAAGGTGTCTGTTTCCGCTCCCAGCCCATCACTCGCGAAGGCCGCAGCTTTCTCTGCGACTACCTCCCCCATGACGACCCGGGCCAGGAGGCCGGCGGCGTCTTTTCGATGCACCCGGCCGGTGAGAACCAGAGCGAACAACCGCGACTTCAGGACGTGGTCCATTCCATCGACCCGGCGGCGGACATCGCCTCCGACGGTATCATCATGGTCAACCGCGAGGGGATGGTCACCCTGGTCAACCAGGCCTTCGCCGATGTTCTGGGAATCCGAGCCCATGACATGATCGGCCGCCACATCTTGAAGTCCTACCCTAACTCATCCCTTTCGCGCCTCCCCGTGGTTATGGAGACCGGCAAGGCGGAGATCGGCGAGCCCCACCTGCTCAACGGCCGGGAGGCGGTGGTCAGTCGCTATCCGCTGTTTCGCGACGGCAGGGTCATCGGGGCCTTCGGCAAGATCCTGTTCAAAGATTCCCGGGAGGTCTCGCTGCTGGCCGACAAATTGCGCAGCATTTCCAGCAGAACCCGGGCGCAGCCCCTCACCAGGGCAGCCAAGCGGGAATTTCGCTACGACTGCAGCAGCATCCTCGGCAACAGCCCGGTCATCCGCGATTTGAAAAACAAGCTTTTGCGCATCGCCGAGCGCGGCTCCAATGTACTGCTGGTTGGCGAGACCGGCACGGGCAAGGAACTGTTCGCTCACGCCCTGCATGCCCACAGTACAAGGCGTTACGGCCCCTTTGTCCGGGTCAACTGCGCGGCGATCCCCGAACACCTGCTCGAGTCCGAGCTTTTCGGATATGTCGAAGGGGCCTTTACCGACGCGCGCAAGGGCGGCCAGGTCGGCAAGTTCGAACAGGCCGACGGCGGCACCATTTTTCTGGATGAAATCAGCGATATGTCCCTGGCCATGCAGGCCAAGCTGCTGCGCACCCTACAGGAGAAGGAGGTCACGCCCCTCGGCTGCAACAACACCAGGCAGGTGGACATGCGGGTCATCGCCGCCACCAACGTCAACCTGCAGAAGCTGGTGCAGGAGGGGCGCTTCCGCAGCGACCTCTATTACCGCCTCAACATCGTCGGTCTGGCCATACCGCCGCTGCGCGAACGGGCCGACGACCTGTATCAGCTGTGCCGCCATTACCTTGATGTCTTCAATCACCAATTCGGGATGCAGGTCAAGGGTCTCTCGCCCGGAGCCTGGGACGTGTTGCGCAGCTACGATTTCCCCGGCAATATCCGCGAACTGCGCAACATCATGGAAAGTGCCTTCAACCTGGTTTCCGGCAACATCATCCAGGGCGGGGATCTGCCGATGCATCTGTTTCAGCCCCTGGGGGCCGTCCAGGGCAACACCTGTCGGCCGGAGACCGAGGCACCCATCGGCCTGAAACCGCTCCAGGAAATCATGGAGGAGTTGGAAAAGCGGATCATCGAACAGGCCCTGGAGCAGGTGGACGGCAACAAGCTCAACGCCGCAAACCTGCTGGGTATTTCCCGGCCCGGGCTCTACAAGAAACTGCAGAAATTCAATATCCAATAACCGGTTTGGGCAGTGCCGCCCCCCCTTCGCGGCACTGCCCAAACCCTGCGCCAACCCTCCCCCTGCTACTTGCCCACTTCCTTTTCCGCAATGTCTACACTTTTTAAATGAGGCAAAAACACTGTTAACTACTCGAAACACTTCATACCTGAAACTTCGCCCAGGCAGATAGCTGCCCATCTCCACGCATAGGCATTTTCTATAATTTTTTCAATGTGTTTAACATACAGAAAGCCTGAATTTGTCTTTAAAACAATGTTTGGTATCTGCTTTGCATTCAGGCTTGCCATAGGGAACACTGTTGCACCAAGCCGCCCCACGACCGGTCCGAATTTCATAGGAGCCGAATCATGAGCGACCCCACCTCCCTTCTGCAAGTCTCCGGAGTCTCCCTCTCCTTCGGCGGCGTCCACGCCCTGACCGATGTAACCTTCGAGGTCCGCAAGGGTGAGGTCTTTTCCATTATCGGCCCCAACGGAGCCGGCAAGACTTCGATGCTCAACTGCGTCTCCGGCCGCTACCAGCCGCAGAAAGGCAGCATCCTGTTCAAGGGTCAGGAGATCACCGGGATGCGCCCCAACGACCGCTGCACCCTGGGGATCGGCCGGACCTTCCAGAACCTGGCCCTGTTCGCCCACATGACGGTGCTCGACAACATTATGGTCGGCCGCCATCACCTGCTGAAGAACAATTTCCTCAACGGCCCCCTCTACTGGCTCTCCAGGGCGCAGAAGGAGGAACTCAGGCACCGCCGCGACGTGGAGGACATCATCGATTTTCTGGAGATCGCCCACATCCGCAAGTCCGTGGCCGGCACCCTCTCCTACGGCCTGCGCAAGCGGGTCGAGCTGGCCCGGGCGGTGGCCCTGCGCCCGGAGCTGATTCTGCTCGACGAGCCGATGGCGGGGATGAATCTGGAGGAAAAGGAGGACATGGCCCGCTACATCATCGACCTCAACGAGGAGTGGGGCATGACCGTGGTGATGATCGAGCACGACATGGGCGTGGTCATGGACATCTCTCACCGGGTCATGGTGCTCGATTTCGGCAAGAAGATCGCCGAAGGCCTGCCCGACCAGATCATGGATAACGATCACGTCAAGAAGGCCTACCTGGGCGAGGACACCGAGGAACCGGAGACCAGCCAACCCGCCGAGGAAGAGGTGGCCTGATGCCAGCGAAGCAGCCCGACTACGCCGATGTGAGCCGCTACGACACCTTTGCCAAACTGCTCGCCTACAACGCCGAAAGATCCCCGGACCAGGTCGCCCTGCGGGAGAAGGAGTTCGGCATCTGGAACGAGATCACCTGGGCCGACTATCACCGCACGGTCAAGTGCTTCGCCCTGGGGATGCACGAGCTGGGGATCGACCGCGGCGACTCGGTGGGGATCATCGGCGACAACCGTCCCGAATGGGTGCAGGGGGAGGTCGCCTCCCACGCCCTGGGGGCGATGATCTTCGGCATCTACCAGGACTCGCTCAACGAGGAGGTCGCCTATCTCATCAATTACGCCGGGGCGAAGATCATCATCGCCGAGGACGAGGAGCAGGTCGACAAGGTCCTGGAGATCACCGAACAGTGCCCCTGCGTCAAGCACATCGTCTACTGCGATCCCCGGGGCATGCGCAAGTACGACGACCCGCGGCTGATGAACCTGGAGGAACTGCTGTTGCGGGGCCAACAGCGGGACGAGGAACACCCCGAGCTCTACATGGAACTGGTCAACGGGGGGAGCGGGGAGGACGTGGCGATTCTCTGCCCGACCTCGGGGACCACCTCCAACCCCAAGCTGGCCATGCTGCAGGGCGGCCCCATGCTGCGCCACTGCATGGCCTACCTTGAAGAAGACCCCAAATGCCCGGGGGACAATTACGTTTCGGTGCTGCCGCTGCCCTGGATCATGGAACAGGTCTACGCGGTGGCCCAGGCGCTTATCACCCGGGTGACGGTGAACTTCGTCGAGGAGCCCGAAACCATGATGAACGACCTGCGGGAGATCGGGCCCAACTTCGTGCTGCTCGCCCCCAGGGTCTGGGAATCGGTGGCCGCCGACGTCAAGTCGCGCATGATGGACGCCACCCTGTTCAAGCAGAAGATGTATCAGGTCGGCATGAAGCTGGCCTGGCGGGCCTCGATCAAAAGAAAGGGGGGCCACTCCAGGCTCGCCTACTGGCTGCTGTTCCGCGCGCTGAAGGACCGGCTCGGCTTCAGCTACCTGCGCTCGGCGGCCACCGGCGGCGCGGCGTTGGGGCCCGATACTTTCAAATTCTTCCTCGCCATGGGCGTCCCGCTGCGCCAGCTCTACGGCCAGACCGAGCTGGGCGGGGCCTACACCATCCACAAGGCCGACGACGTCGATTTCGACAGCGTCGGGGTCCCCTTCAGCACCAGCGAGATCCGCATCGCCAACCCCGACGAAAACGGCGTCGGCGAGATCGAGGCGCGCACCCCGGGGATGTTCCTCGGCTACTACAAGAATGACCAGGCCACCGCCGAGAGCGTCCTGGAGGGCTGGATGAAGACCGGCGACGCCGGCTACCTCAAGCAGGAGAACGGCCACCTGGTGGTCATCGACCGCATCAGCGACATCGCCACCACCTCGACGGGGGCGCGCTTCTCCCCACAGTTTATCGAGAACAAGCTCAAGTTCTCCCCCTTCGTCGCCGAGGCGGTGGTCCAGGGCGACGCCCGACCCTACCTGGCGGCCATCGTCTGCATCCGCTTCGACATCGTCGCCAAGTGGGCCGAACAGCGCGACGTCGCTTTCACCAACTACACAAACCTCTCGGCCCAGCGCAAGGTCTACGACCTGGTGCAGCGGGAGATCGAGATCGTCAACGCGACCCTCCCCGAAGCCCACCGCATCCGCAAGTTCCTGCTGCTCTACAAGCAGCTCGACGCCGACGACGGCGAACTGACCCGCACCCGCAAGGTGCGCCGCGGGGTGATCAAGGAGAAGTACGCCGAGATCATCGGTGCCATGTATTCGGGCAAGGAGAAGGTCCAGGTCGACACGGTGATCACCTTCCAGGACGGCAGCAAATCGCGGATCCAGACCGAGCTGCGGGTGGTCGATCTGCCCGTCGCCGACGGAGAGATCGAAGCCCGCGGCAAGGCGCTGCGCACCGCCCGCCTGGAAATCTGAGCACAAGGAGGCCAACTCATGAACTGGAACCTGCTCATTCAGCTTTTGATCAACGGCATCATCATCGGCACCCTCTACGGAGTGGTGGCCATGTGCTTCGTGCTCATCTACAAGTCGACCCGCGTGGTCAACTTCGCCCAGGGGGAGTTCCTGCTCATCGGCGCCTGGACCTGCTGGGCCCTGCTGGTCAAGTTCGAGCTCCCCTTCTACATCGGCTTTCCGCTGACCCTGGCCTTCATGCTGGTGTTCGGCATCCTGCTGCAGGTGGTGGTGCTGCGGCCGCTGATCGGCGAGCCGATCATCTCGGTGATCATGGTCACCATCGGCCTCTCCATGTTCTTTCAGTCGCTGATGGGGATGCTGTTCGGCGGCTTCGCCCGCCCCTTCCCCACGGTGTTCGAAACCGCCAGCGTCAACGTCCTCGGGCTGCAGATCCAGACCGCTTACATCATGAGCCTGGTCATCTCCGTGGTGATCATGATCGGCTTCTACTACTTCTTCAAGCACTCGCGCACCGGGTTGGCCATGCGCGCCACCGCCTTCAACCAGCAGGTCGCCCAGAGCCTGGGGATTCCCGTCAGACACGTGTTCGCCGCCGCCTGGGCCATCTCCGCCATGGTCTCCGCCCTGGCCGGGGTGGTGGTCGGCATGGTCAACGGGGTCTCCTCGGCCCTCTCCTTTTTCGGCATCAAGGTGTTCCCGGCGGTCATCCTCGGCGGGCTCGACTCGATCATCGGCTCCATCGTCGGCGGCCTGACCATCGGCATCCTCGAGAACCTGGCGGAATTCTTCGACGCCCAGTGGCTGCACATCGGCAACATGTACACCATCGCCCCCTTCTACGCCCTGGTCATCATCCTGATGATCAAACCCTACGGTTTCTTCGGCACCAAGGACATCGAGAGGATTTGAGCCATGGCCTCAGGACACACCATGATGCGCTGCGGTGAATACCGCACCACCTACCAGGCGGACACCACCATCTTCCCCACCCCCATGTCCCGCTACTTCGCCGTCGGCTCGGTCATCCTGTTGCTGGGCGCCCCGGCGCTGCTCAACGCCTATTACCTCAACCTGCTGATCCAGATCGGCTACTACGGCATCGCCGCGCTGGGCCTGAACATCGTGGTCGGCTTTACCGGCCAGATCTCCCTGGGCCACGCCGCCTTTTTCGGCTTCGGCGCCTTCGCCTCGGCCTGGCTCAACAGCTCCCTGCATATCCCGGTGTTCTTCTCCATCCCCCTGGCCGGGGTCATGACCCTGCTGGTGGGGTTGGTCGTCGGCATCCCCGCGGGGCGCATCAAGGGGCTCTACCTGGCCATCGCCACCCTGGCCTCCCAGTTCATCCTCGAAGACTTCTTCGCCCGCGCCGACTGGTTCACCGGCGGTTCCTACGGCGCCATGGCCGCGCCCTTCACGGTCTTCGGCTACACCATGAACACGGACCAGCGCTACTTCTACGTGGTGCTGTTCTACGTGGTGGTCTTCTTCCTGCTCGGCAGCAATCTGCTGCGCACGCGCGACGGCCGCGCCTTCGTCGCCGTGCGCGACCATTACCTGTCGGCGGAGATCATGGGCATCAACCTCAACAAGTACCGCATCCTCTCCTTCGGCATCTCGTCGCTCTACGCCGGCATCGGCGGCGCCCTGTTCGGCCACTACCTCGGTTATGTCTCGGCAGAGGGTTTCACCATCCTGCTGTCGATCCAGTTTCTAGGGATGATCATCATCGGCGGACTCGGTTCGGTGATGGGATCGCTGCTCGGCACGGCCTTCATGGTGCTGCTGCCCGAAGTCATGGAGGGGGTGGTCAACCTGGTCGGCGCCACCTCGCCGGACATGACCCAGGCCCTGGCCTACGTCAAGGAGATGGCCATCGGCCTGTCGATCATCCTGTTCCTGATCTTCGAACCCGACGGCCTGGCCCATCGCTGGAAGATGATCAAGGCGTACTGGAAGCTGTACCCGTTTTCGTACTGACGCGTTTCTAAAATGGTTCCCTCCCCTTCAAGGGGAGGGTCAGGGTGGGGATGGGCTTGACCCTCGACCTCGGTACCCCATCCCCCTCCCGACCTCCCCCTTGAAGGGGGAGGAGAATAGTGCATCAACTCAACCTGGACGGGAGAGGCGCTCCCGTTCGACCCGGGTAACAACCCTTCAGCAAGAGGAGGAAGAAAGATGCGAAAAAGACTATTGGGCGCTGCAGTGGCATTGGCGTTTCTGGGAACGGCGGGGCTGGCCGCGGCAGCCGACAAGATTCCGGTCGGCCACCTGGCCGCACTGACCGGGCCCACCTCCGACGTCGGCGTCCCCTACGGGCAGGGGATCGCCGACGCGCTGAACTACATCAACAAGAACGGCGGCGTCAACGGCAAGCAGATCGAATTCGAAACCGTCGACTACGCCTACAACGCCCCCCGCGCGGTGGCGACTTACAAGAAATGGATGGCCTCCATGAAGCCGGTGGCCATCCAGGGGTGGGGCACTGCCGACACCGAAGCCCTGGTCCAGTTCATCGCCCAGGACCAGGTCCCCTATATCTCCGCCTCCTACTCGGGACATCTGACCGACCCAACCGGAAAATCGCCCAAGACCAAGGCGCCGGCCCCCTACAACTATTTCTATGGCCCCTCCTATTCCGACGCCTGCCGCGGCCTGGTGCAGTGGGCCATGGAAGACTGGAAAGCCAAGGGCAAGGAAGGCAAACCCAAGTTCGTCCACATGGGCGACAATCACCCCTACCCCAACGCTCCGAAAGAGGCCTGCGCGGCCTACGCCGAGGAACTCGGCTTCGAGGTGCTCAACCCCATCGTCTATTCGCTCAAACCGGCCGACGCCAAGGCCCAGTGTCTCTCGCTCAAGGAGTCGGGCGCCAACTACGCCTACCTGGGCAACACCTCGGGCTCCAACATCTCGCTGCTCAACTCCTGCACCACCGTCGGGGTGCAGACCCAGTACCTCTCCAACATCTGGGGCTGGGACGAAAACTCCATCAACGCCGCCAAGGAAGCCGGCAACGGCGTGGCCTGGGTGGTGGGCGCGCCCCCCTGGGGGTCCGCGGTCCCGGGCATGAAGACCCTGGCTGCAATCTCCAGGATGTCCGACTCGAGCGGCAAAAGCGAGCGCCCCCTGCACTACATCCGCGGCGTCTGCGCGACCTTCTTCATGAAAGACGCCATGGAGATGGCCGACAAGGCCGGCGGCATCACCGGCCCCAACATCAAGAAGGCCATGGACCAGATGAAGGACCACGTCCCCGCCGGCCTCGAGGGGGTCTGCACGCCCTCGACCTGGACCGCCGAGGACCATCGCGGCACCACCGAGGTGTCAGTGTACACCAGCGATTATAAGGACGGCAAATTCACCATGACCAAAATGGCTACCGAGGACGTGCCACGGCGCGCCGAGTGGCTGGGGTGGTAGGGGGAAAGACCGTGACTTGTGATTCGTGATTCGTGACTTGTAACTCGTGATTGGGTGGCGGCCACTGAGGGCCGCCACCCGACTCGAAACTATGCTAACCCGGGAGGTCTTTCGATCATGGGAGAAGCTGTTCCGCAGAGCGCGGCCAAGGAAGCCGTCCTGACGGTCAACAACATCGAGGTGGTCTACGACGAGGTCATCCTCGTGCTGCGCGGCATCAGCCTCGAAGTCCCGCAGGGCGAAATCGTCACGCTGCTCGGGCCCAACGGCGCCGGCAAATCGACCACCCTCAAGGCCATTTCGGGACTGCTCAAGACCGAGGACGGCAAGGTGACCCGCGGCAACGTCACCTTCATGGGCGAAAACATCACCAACCGCCCCCCGGAGGAGATCGTCCGCAAGGGGATTTTTCAGGTCATGGAGGGGCGCCGCATCATCGAGGACATGACGGTCGTGGAGAACCTGCGCCTCGGCGCCTACACCCGCCGGGACAGGGGAATCCGCAAGGATATCGACATGGTCTTCGACTATTTCCCCCGCCTCAAGGAGCGCACCGGCATGGCCGGCTACCTTTCGGGGGGCGAGCAGCAGATGCTGGCCATCGGCCGGGCCATGATGGCCCGCCCCAAGATGATCCTGCTCGACGAACCCTCCATGGGCCTGTCGCCGCTGCTGGTCAAGGAGGTCTTCAACATCATCCGCAGCATCAACCGGGAGCAGGGAATCACCATGCTGCTGGTTGAGCAGAACGCCAACATGGCCCTGCACGCCTGCTCCTACGGCTATGTCATGGAATCGGGGAAGATCGTCCTCGACGGCAACCGCGAAGAACTGCTCAGCAACGAGGACATGAAGGAATTCTACCTGGCCGGAGGCGACAAGGAGCGCAAATCCTTCAAGAACATCAAGTCGTACAAGCGCCGTAAACGCTGGTTGTAACCACCCGGATCGGCCCGCCACGGATTTCCGTTCTCCCCGGGGACGGTCCCCACTGGTCGAAGTTTCCGTTGCAACGGCCCTTGAGTGGTGGCACAGCCAAATTTCGGCCCTCCTTTTCCAGTCAACCCATCTGCCCGGCGGAAACGGCATGAAAACAATACGATAACCTGTCACCAATGGAGCAAAACCGGACAGGCTCTGGCGGCATCACAAATTCAGCGTATTACCCCTCCGTCACCTGGTGAAATCCTGTTAACAGGACGCAACATCCGGGCGCCGGAGGCACGGTCCGGCAAAAATCCTGGATATTCCACATTTTTATTGTAATATCATGTTGTTAATTGTTATTTCAAAGATGTGATTACAATAAAACGTCGTTTGGTATCCTCTTTGCTCCTGAACTTTACAAGCCATTGAAATCCCAACTGCGCGTTTCCGTAACCTGCCAACGGAGATAGGAATGGAACTGACCCGCGAAATCTACTGGAACGTCGGTCGTGGGGTGTTGCTGCCCATGTACCTGCTGGCCTTTGCCGCCATCGGCGTAATGGCCTGGGGTGTTTGGCAAAGGATCAAGGTCTACCGCCAGGGGCTGCCTCTGGAGCGCACCGACAACCTCCAGGAGCGGATCCTCGCAGCCTTGCGCCGGGTGTTCGGCCAGTCACTGGTCATGCGGGTCAAGGGCCCCGGCACTTTCCACGGCATCTTCTTCTTCGGCTTCTTCCTGCTGTTCATCGGCACCACCCTGGTCTTTATCCAGGCGGACCTTACCGACCCCCTGTTCGACTGGAAGTTTCTCAGCGGCGGCTTCTACCTGCTGTTCTCCCTGGTTCTCGACCTGGCCGGACTGGCTGCCATCCTGATGCTGGGCGGGCTGGCGGTGCGCCGCTACCTGAAGCGTCCCGAAGGTCTGCCCAACGTCTGGGACAACGCGCTGATGCTTGGGTTGCTGCTGGCCATCCTGGTCACCGGCTTTGTCATTGAAGGGGCGCGCATGGCGGTGACCGAGGTGGGAATCAACCCCCGGCTGGCCGCCTGGTCGCCGGTCGGCCTGGTGGTGGCGAAAACCCTTTCCGGGATGAGCGAGGCGGACCTGCGCACCCTCCACCAGGGGACATGGTGGCTGCACCTGCTGCTGACCTGCGGCTTCATCGTCGCCATCCCCTTCACCCGTTTCCGCCACCTGCTGACCACCAGCGCCAACTACCTCTTCGCCGAGCGGCGCCCGAAAGGGACCATCGCCACCCTCGACCTGGAGGACGAGCAGGCCGAGAGTTTCGGCACAGGCGAACTGAAGCGGTTCGCCTGGAAAGACCTGCTCGACGCCGACGCCTGCACCTTCTGCAAGCGCTGCCAGGATCGCTGCCCGGCCTGGGCCACCGAAAAACCGCTTTCGCCGATGAAGGTGATCAACCAGATGCAGCAGCTGGCCTTCGAACCCCCTGGGGCGGGACTGATAGACACGGTCAGCAAAGATGTCCTGTGGGCCTGCACCACCTGCTACGCCTGCCAGCAGACCTGCCCCGCCACCATCGAGCACGTCAACAAGATACTCGACATGCGTCGGCACCTGGTGCTGATGGAGGGCGAATTCCCCGGCGAGGAGGTGGCCACCGCCGTCGACCAGACCGAGGTCAACGGCAACCCCTTGGGAATGGCGTTTGCCGGGCGCGGCGATTGGGCCGCGGATCTGGGGGTGAAAACCCTCGCGGAAGACCCCGAGGTGGACATCCTTTATTTCGTCGGCTGCTACGCCAGCTTCGACAAGCGCAACATCAAGGTCGCCAAGGCCTTCGTCCAACTCTGCCAGGCCGCGGGCCTCAAGGTCGGCATTCTCGGCAAAGAGGAAAAATGCTGCGGCGAGCCGGTACGCAAGCTCGGCAACGAATATCTCTACCAGACCCTGGCCGCCGAGAACATCGAGCTGATCAAGGGCTACGGCGTCAAGCAAGTGGTCGCCACCTGCCCCCACTGCTTCAACACCCTGGGGCGCGACTATCGGGATCTGGGTTTCGAGGTGCCCGTCGAGCACTACACCACCTTTCTGCACCGCTTGCTGCAGGAGGGAAAATTCAAAATCCGCCCCGAAGCCTTCACCGCCACCTACCATGACAGCTGCTATATCGGCCGCTACATGGACATCTTCGAAGAGCCGCGCGCCCTCTTGAAGGCCGCTGGGGGAACCATCACCGAGATGGAGAGAAGCGGCCTGGAGAGCTTCTGCTGCGGCGCCGGCGGGGGACGCATCATCGCCGAAGAGAAGATCGGCACCCGCATCAGCGAAACCCGCGCCAAAATGGCCGCGGGAACCGGCGCCCCGCTGCTGGTCTCCAACTGCCCCTTCTGCCTGACCATGTTCGAGGACGGCGTCAAGGGGGCCGAACTCGAAGGCACACTGGCGCCGAAGGATCTGGCGGAGCTTTTGGTGGAACGGCTTTCGCTGACGTAGGGGCGGCCCTGTGTGGCCGCCCAGGGCAGGCACGCAGGCCTGCCCCTACCGCATTAAATTCAATCGGAGGTCAACCATGAAAATCCTGGTCTGCATCAAGCAGGTTCCCGACATGGAATCACGCTTCAAGGTCAACGCCGAGGGGCTCTGGTACGACGAGTCGGACCTGGCCTGGCGCATGAACGAGTACGACGAGTACGCTGTCGAGCAGGCGGTCAAGCTCAAGGAGCAGGTGGGCGATGCCGAGCTGACCGTGCTCAGCCTCGGCCCCGACCGGGTGCGCGAACCGATCAAGAAGGCCCTGGCCATGGGCTGCGACCGCGGGGTGCAGATCAAGGACGACGAGAGCTGGCGGCGCGACCCCCTGCAGGTCGCTTCGCTGCTGGCCGGCTACGCCAAGGACCAGGGGTATGACGTCATCTTCACCGGCATGCAGTCCCAGGACCGCGGCAGCGCCCAGGTCGGGGTGCTGCTGGCCGAGCTGCTCGGCATCCCTTCGGCCAGCACCATCGTCGACTTCGCCTTTGAGGGGGGCACCATCACCGCCAAGCGCGAACTCGAGGGGGGCATCAAGGCGGTGGTGAAAGTCAAGACGCCGGCCCTGTTCACCTGTCAGCTCGGCCTCAACGTGCCGCGCTACCCCACCCTGCCCAATATCATGAAGGCCAAGAAGAAGGAGCTGTTGACCGTCGAGGCCGCCAGCCTGCCCGGCGCCGATGCCCTGATCCAGGTCGAAAAAGCCGCCTACCCCGAGAAAAAAGGCGCCGGCCTGGTCCTCGAAGGCGAAGTCGGCTCCCTGGTCGAGCAGGTGATCGGAATTTTGAAAGAGAAGACGACGGTTTTTAAGTGAGGAGTAAGGAGTGAGGAGTAAATGCCTTGAAGCCTCTTCCCCTCACGCCTCACCCCTTACGCCTCACGGTACTTTAAAGGAGGTTTCCCATGAAAGCTCTACTGGTTGGCGAATACCGCGACGGCAAGCTGCTCGGCTCGACCTACGAGCTGCTGGCCTTTGCCCAGAAGATCGGCGCCCAGGCCGCGATGTTCCTGGTCGGCAGCGAGGCGGCCCTGCCCCAATTCGACGGGCCGCTCTACCTGGCCGACGCCAAGGCCGCGGGCGAATTCAACCCGGCGCTGCACAAGCAGCTGCTGCTGCAGGTCATCGAGCAGGAGCAGCCCGAGCTGATCGTGCTCGCCCACTCCTCCTACGGCTGGGACCTTGCCCCGCGGCTGGCCCTGGCGCTGAAGTGCGCGCAAATTTCCGAGGTGCTCGGCTACGCCGAGGGCGCCTTCCTGGCTCCGGCCTGCAACGCCAAGCTGCGCCGCACCCTGAAGCCCGCCACCGCACGCGCCGTGGTCACCCTGCAGGCCGGAGCCTTCAGCCTGCCCGGCGAGCCCGCCGGCACCCCGCAGGTCAAACCGCTCAGCATCCAGGCCGCGGTCGGCGGCCTGGAGTTCGTCGGCTACGAAGCCGCGCAAAAAGCCGCCGTCGACCTGAGTCGGGCCGAGATCATCGTCAGCGCCGGGCGCGGCATCGGCAAGAAGGAGAACGTGGAGATGATCGCCGCACTGGCCAAGGCGCTGGGGGGCGAGCTGGGCGCCAGCCGCCCGGTGGTGGACGCCGAGTGGGTCGATCACAGCCGCCAGGTCGGCACCACGGGGCAGACGGTGGCGCCCAGGCTGTACGTGGCCTGCGGCATATCCGGGGCGATCCAGCACCTGGCAGGGATGAAGAAATCCGACTTCATCCTCGCGGTCAACACCGACAAGGAGGCGCCCATCGGCGAGGTGGCCGACGTGCTGGTGGTGGCCGACGTCAAGCAGTTCGCGCCGGCGCTGGCGGAAAAAGCCAGCACCTTGCGCGCCTGAGGTAGGTGCAGACCTGTGTGTCTGCCAGGATTTTGGGCGATCACGAGGATCGCCCCTACTTAAAAACGGGAATTAGCCACGGATAAAATCTGATCGAATCTGATTTTTAAGGACATTTAAAGCCCAGTTCAAAATACCCAAGCGGTGAGGTCCTCAAGAAAGCCGTTGCCTTTGATTTATCAGATTTTATCCGACCCTATCCGTGGTCAGGTTGCTTTTTAGAGGTTTGTGCATGTTTTGAAAAGAGGAGGTTTCCCCGATGCAAATCAACAGGATCATGGTGGTCGGTGCCGGGCAGATGGGCGGCGGAATCGCCCAGGTGGCGGCCCAGGCCGGCCTCCAGGTGGTGCTCAACGACCTTAAGCAGGAGTATGTCGACCGCGGCCTGACCTTCATGACCAAGCTGCTCGAGCGCAACATCGCCAAGGGCAAGCTCAGCGGCGAGGAAAAAGACCGCATTCTCGGGCGCATCACCCCCTCGATTTCCCTGGAGGATGCCGCCGAGGTGGATTTCGTCATCGAAGCGGTCACCGAAAACATGTCGGTCAAGGAGAAGATCTTCAAATCCCTCGACCAGATTGCCCCCAAAGCGGCGATTCTCGCCAGCAACACCTCGTCGCTGCCGATCACCGAAATCGCCGCGACCACCGAACGGCCGGAGAAGGTCATCGGCATGCATTTCATGAACCCGGTGCCGGTCATGGTGCTGGTGGAGGTCATCCGCGGCATCGCCACCTCGGACGAGACCTTTAAAACCGTCCACGACCTGGCCCTGCGCATGGACAAGCACCCGGTGGAGGTCAACGACTTTCCCGGTTTCATCTCCAACCGCGTGCTGATGCCGATGATCAACGAAGCGATTTACTGCGTCTACGAGGGCGTGGCCACCCCCAAGGCCATCGACGAGGTCATGCGCATGGGGATGAACCACCCCATGGGCCCCCTCACCCTGGCGGATTTCATCGGGCTGGATACCTGCCTGGCGATCATGGAAGTGCTCTACCAGGGCTTTTCCGACAGCAAGTATCGCCCCTGCCCGCTGCTGCGCAAGATGGTCAAAGCCGGTTGGCTCGGCAAGAAAACCGGCAAGGGGTTTTTCGAGTACCACTGACCCCGAACTTCTGGTTGCTCACGCGAAGACGCGAAGTTAAACCTTTGAAAAGTTAGCGGTTTTCCCGGACGGCAACGGCTCTGAAAGATTTTATGCCTTGCCTTTCTTCGCGATCTTCGCGGCTTCGCGTGAAACTGGTTTTTCTTTTTTGAGAGGAGATCTTTCCCATGGATTTCAAGAACCTGCTGCTCGAAATCGCCGAGGGTGTGGCGGTGCTGACCATCAACCGCCCCAAGGCGCTCAACGCCCTCAACGAGGAGACCCTCCTCGAGCTCGAATGCGCCGTGGCCGGGCTGGGTGAGAACCGGGACGTCTCCTGCGTGATCATCACCGGCGCCGGGGAGAAGGCCTTTGTCGCCGGGGCCGACATCTCGGCCATGCAGCCCCTCGACGCGGCCGATGGCCGCAGGTTCGCCAAGCTCGGTCACCGGGTGATGGCCACCATCGAAAAGCTGCCGAAGCCCGTCATCGCGGCGGTCAACGGCTTCGCGCTGGGCGGCGGGTGCGAGCTGGCCCTGGCCTGCGACATCCGCATCGCCAGCGACAACGCGCGCTTCGGGCAGCCGGAGGTCAACCTCGGGGTCATCCCCGGCTTCGGCGGTACCCAGCGCCTGCCCCGCCTGATCGGCAAGGGGCGGGCCAAGGAGCTGATCTTTACCGGCGACATGGTCGACGCCCAGGAGGCCTACCGCATCGGCCTGGCCAACAAGGTCACCCCCCTGGCCGATCTGCTGCAGACCGCCCGCGAGCTGGCCCGCAAAATCGCATCCAAAGGCCAGTACGCGGTACGCCTGGGCAAGGAGGCGATCAACAACGGCCTCGATATGGATCAGGACAAGGCCAACCAGTACGAGGCCGACCTGTTCGGGATCTGCTTCGCCACAGCCGACCAGAAGGAAGGGATGCAGGCCTTCCTCGAGAAACGCCCCGCTAAATTCACCGGGATGTAGGGGCGAACCTGTGTGTTCGCCCTTGACCCCGCAAACGCACTCTCTCCGGGAAGACATTGGCATCGAAAGGATAGCCGATTCATGGATTTCAGCCTGACTGAAGAAGAGCGCCTGCTGCGCGACACGGTTCGCGACTTTGCGGCCAAGGAACTGGCTCCAATGGCCGCCCACTGGGACCGCACCGGGGAGTTTCCCCGCCAGAACCTGGAAAAGATGGCGCAGCTCGGCCTGATGGGAATGCTCTTCCCCGAGGAGGTCGGCGGCGCCGGCACCTCGATGCTCTCCTACGTCATGGCCCTCGAGGAGATCGCCAAGGCCTGCGCGGCCACCGCGGTGATCCTGGCCGTCCACACGTCGGTGGGGACTATGCCGATCTACCTTTACGGGACCCCGCAGCAGAAAAGCAGGTATCTGGAGAAACTCTGCCGGGGCGAATACCTGGGAGCCTTCGCGCTGACCGAACCCCAGGCCGGCTCGGACGCCACCAAGATCCGCACCCGCGCCAAGGACAACGGCGACCATTACCTGGTCAGCGGCAACAAGATCTTCATCACCAACGGCGGCGAGGCGGATATCTACGTCACCTTCGTGGTCACCGAACCGGGAATCGGCCACCGGGGTATCAGCTGCCTGCTGGTCGACCGGGACACGCCCGGTTTCTCCATCGGAGCGGCGGAAAAGAAGATGGGCCTCAACGGGTCGAAAACCACGGAGCTGATCTTCGACAACGCCCGGGTGCCCAAGGAAAACCTGCTCGGCAAACCGGGGGATGGATTCAAGATCGCCATGTCGCTGCTCGACGGGGGGCGCATCGGCATCGGCGCGCAGGGGGTGGGCATCGCCCGGGGGGCTTACGAACACGCCCTGGCCTATGCCCTTGAGCGCAGGCAGTTCGACCAGCCCATCGCCAATTTCCAGGCCATCCTGTTCAAGCTGGCCGACATGGCCACCCGCATCGAGGCCGGTCGCCTGCTGGTCTACCAGGCGGCCGATCTTCGCGACCGGGGCAAGCCCTGCTCCAAGGAAGCCTCCATGGCCAAGCTCTTTGCCACCGACAGCGCCATGTGGGTCGCCAACCAGGCGGTGCAGATCTTCGGCGGCTACGGCTACTGCCGCGACTTTCCGGTAGAGCGCTACTTTCGCGACGCCAAGGTCACGCAGATCTACGAAGGAACCAACCAGATCCAGCGCATGGTCATCGCGAAAATCATCAACCGCTAACACCCTATTCAGAGAAGGAGCCCGCCCATGCATTTCGAACTGACTGACGAGCACAAACTGATGCGGCAGATGGTCCGGGATTTCGCCGAAAGCGAAGTGCTCCCTTCCACCAAAGAGCGGGACGAACAGGAGCGTTTCGACCGGGGGCTGATGTTCGACCGGCTCGCCGAACTCGGTCTGACCGGGATCGTCTTCCCCGAGGAATACGGCGGCGCGGGGGCCGACTACCTCAGCTACGCTATCGCCGTGGAGGAGTTGTCCCGGGTCTGCGCCTCGACGGGGGTGACCCTTTCGGCCCATCTTTCCCTGGGCGCCAACCCGATCTACAGCTTCGGCACCCAGGAGCAGAAGGTCAGGTACCTCAAACCCCTGGCCGAGGGGTCGAAGATGGGGGCGTTCGCCCTGACCGAAACCAGCGCCGGCTCCGATGCCGGCGGGACCAGAACCACCGCGCTGCTCGACGGAGACCACTGGGTGCTCAACGGCACCAAGATCTTCACCACCAACGGCGGCGAGGCCGAAATTTACGTGGTATTCGCCCGCTCCGACAGGAATGCGGAAAAACATCGGGGGATCAGCGCCTTCATCGTCGAGAGGGATACCCCGGGCTTCACCTTCGGGAAAAAGGAGGAAAAGCTCGGCATCCGCTCCTCGCCCACCCGCGAACTGGTCTTCGAGAACTGCCGCATCCCCAAGGCAAACCTGCTCGGCGAAGAGGGCAAGGGCTTCAAGATAGCGATGCAGACCCTCGACGGCGGCCGGATCGGCATCGCCGCCCAGGCGCTGGGCATCGCCCAGGGCGCTTACGAGGCGGCTCTCAACTATTCGAAAGAGCGCAAACAGTTCGACCAGCCGCTGGCCAGCTTCCAGGCCATCCAGTTCATGCTCGCCGACATGGCCACCCAGATCGAGGCGGCCCGCCTGCTCGTCTACCAGGCCGCCTTCCGGGCCAGCGCCGGCCTCTCCTTCGGCAAGGAGGCGGCCATGGCCAAGCTGTTCGCCTCCGAAACGGCCATGCAGGTCGCCACCGATGCCGTCCAGGTTCACGGCGGCTACGGCTACACCCGCGATTTTCCCGTCGAGCGGATGATGCGCGACGCCAAGATCACCGAGATCTACGAAGGGACCAGCGAAGTCCAACGCATCGTCATCGGCACCAGCGTGACCAAGGGCTGATGGTGGGGCAGTAATGAGTGATAAGTGATGAGTAATATGGTGAAAAGCAAAACCTCTCCGTACATTGAATGAAGGATCGAATTGGCTGTACCTTGAGGGTTAAGGCATTAAACAAATCACTAATTACTCATCACTTATCACTGTTTTTCTAACCCTTTTTCTCAAGGATGGTGTCATGACCGAGCAACTCGACGAGGGAATCCGCCTGCTGCAACGCCTCGACAAGGAGGAGCTGATCCGGATCATCATCGACGACGCCAAAAACTGGCTGGCCCACGACGGGCTCTGGTTTCAGGCCGTCGAGGGGGAACACGGCATGGAGAAGGCCATCGACGCCGACCGTGAGGCCTGGAGAAAGTTCACCGTCATCGAGGCCCAGCGGATCATGGCCCGCCTCGGCATGGAGCCCGGGGGCGGGATTCCCGCCCTGGTCGAGTGCCTGAAACATCGCCTCTATGCCCGGCTCAACCTGCAGCGGGCCATCGAGGTCAGCGATGAGCACGCCCTGTTCCAGATGGTCGACTGCCGGGTGCAGTCGGCCCGAAAACGCAAGGGGCTGACCGATTTTCCCTGCAAAAGTGTCGGTATCGTTGAATACAGCGAGTTTGCGCGCACCGTCGATCCGCGGATCAGGACCCGCTGTGTAGCCTGCCCCCCGGATCAACACCCGGACGAGTTCTGGTGTGCCTGGGAATTTACCCTGGTGCGGTGAGCAGGGCACCAGGTTTGATTTAAACAAACTTCCTGGCGCTTTTATCCGCCCGGCGCAGGGGACCCTTTCTCCACGGATTCGGAAACTTGCTGTTCACTTTGGAAAATTGTCTTTCCCCTGTGTAAATCGACGTTGACACGCTGCAGATGGCGGGGGGAGACGCAATGTGAAACAGAAAAAAACATTCGCCAATGTTATTGAAGGGTTGCGATCTGGCTGTTTGATTTAAATAAACCTAAAACAATGTTTGGTATCCACTTTGCACGCTTGTCGGTAAACCCCTCGGCCAAATGTCCAACCCCCAGCGACAGGGAGCAAAGCCATGAAAAAATACCCATTCCTCCCCTTCTATCTCGGCGAAACGGTCAACCTGCTGCGCAAATCGGTTTCCGCATTTGCAGAAAAGGAAATCCTCCCCCTGGCGGCGGAGATCGACCGGAGTAACGAGTTCCCCATGCCTCTCTGGAAAAAAATGGGAGAACTGGGGATTCTCGGCATCACCGTCGACGAGGAGTACGGCGGGGCGGGGATGGGCTACCTGCATCATGTCATCGCCATGGAGGAGATCAGCCGGGCCTCCGCGTCGGTGGGCCTGTCCTACGGTGCGCATTCCAACCTCTGCGTCAACCAGATCCACCGCAACGGCAATGCCGCGCAAAAGGAGAAATACCTGCCGAGGCTGATTTCCGGCGACCATGTGGGCGCCCTGGCCATGAGCGAGGCCGGCTCCGGGTCGGACGTGGTCAGCATGCGGTTGCGGGCCGATAGGAAAGACGGCCGCTATGTTCTCAACGGAACCAAGATGTGGATCACCAACGGGCCCGAGGCCGACGTCCTGGTGGTCTACGCCAAGACCGAACCCGAAGCCGGGTCCCACGGCATCACCGCCTTTCTCGTCGAGAAGGGGTTTGCCGGCTTTGCCACTGCCCAGAAGCTCGACAAACTCGGCATGCGCGGCTGCAGCACCTGCGAGCTGGTTTTCGAAAACTGCGAGGTACCCGAAGCCAACGTCCTGGGCGAGGTCAACCAGGGGGTCAAGGTGCTGATGAGCGGCCTGGACTACGAACGGGCGGTTCTGGCCGGCGGTCCCCTGGGGATCATGGCCGCCTGCATGGACGTGGTCATCCCCTACATCCACGAGCGCAAGCAGTTCGGCCAGCCGATCGGCGAATTCCAGCTGATGCAGGGGAAGCTGGCGGACATGTACACCACCATGAGCGCCTGCAGGTCCTACGTCTACGCTACGGCCATGGCCTGCGACCACAAGGGGAACGTGCGCAAGGACGCCGCCGGCGCCATCCTCTACGCCGCCGAGAAGGCCACCTGGATGGCCCTGGAGGCGATCCAGTGCCTGGGGGGCAACGGCTACATCAACGAGTTTCCTACCGGCCGCCTGCTGCGCGATGCTAAACTGTACGAAATCGGCGCCGGGACCAGCGAAATCCGCCGCATGCTCATTGGCCGTGAACTGTTCGAGGAGACCAAGGGCGGGGACTAGAAAGAGAAGGGAATTCACCCCATGGAAATTCGCAACCCCGCTTACCGGGAACGCGCGGCAGAGATCTTCACCAGGGCCAACTTCGTCGTCGACCTCGGCATCGAGCCCGTCTCCATAGGCCCCGGGGCCGTGGAAAGCCGCCTGGCGGTCCTCGAGCGGCATCTGCAGCAGGACGGCGTGATCCACGCCGGGGTTCAGACCACCCTGGCCGACCACACTGCCGGGGCCGCGGCCTTTACCGTCATCGGCCCCGAGCAGATGGTCCTGACGACCGGCTTCACCATCAACCTGCTGGCAACGGCCAGGGGGGAGGAGCTGCGCGCCCGGGCCCAGGTGCTGCGCGCCGGCGGCAGGCTGATCGTCTCCGAGTCCTGCGTCTTTGCCGTCGAGGGGGGACGCGAATCCCTGGTCTCCAAAGCCACGGTCACCCTGGCGGTGCTGCCCAACCGCTGAGTACGGCAGGGGACAACCACTCATCCTCAAGAGGTTCGACTGACAGCCATGGCCATACTGAAGAGCTCCCTAGACCCGCACTCCGATGAATTCCGGACCAATTCCAGGGCCATGGCCGAGCTGGTGCGCGACCTCGAGGAGAAGGTCGCGCAGATCAAGCTCGGCGGCGGCGTGGAGGCCCGCGAAAAGCACACCGGCCGCGGCAAGCTGCTGCCCCGCGAACGCATCCGCCAGCTGCTCGACATGGGCTCGCCCTTTCTCGAGCTCTCCCAGCTCGCGGCCTGGGACATGTACGGCGGCGGCATCGCCGCGGCCGGAATCATCACCGGCATCGGCCGGGTCATGGGGCGCGAATGCATGATCGTCGCCAACGACGCCACGGTCAAGGGGGGCACCTACTTCCCCGTCACCGTGAAAAAGCACCTGCGCGCCCAGGAGATCGCCGAGCAGAACCACCTGCCCTGCATCTACCTGGTCGACTCGGGGGGCGCCTTTTTGCCCAAGCAGGACGAGGTGTTCCCCGACCGTGACCATTTCGGCCGCATCTTCTACAACCAGGCGACCCTGTCCGGCAGGGGGATCCCCCAGATCGCCGTGGTCATGGGCTCCTGCACCGCCGGGGGCGCCTACGTCCCCGCCATGGCCGACGAAAGCGTCATCGTGCGCAACCAGGGGACCATCTTCCTGGGCGGCCCGCCCCTGGTCAAGGCGGCCACCGGCGAGGAGGTGAGCGCCGAGGACCTGGGGGGCGCCGAGGTGCACTGCCGCACCTCGGGGGTGACCGACCACTATGCCGAAAACGACGCCCACGCCCTGGCCATCGCCCGGCGCATCGTCGGCAATCTCAACCGGGTCAAGCATCCCGCCCTCGCCCTGCGCCAACCCGTCGACCCGGTGCTCGACCCGGCCGAGCTCGACGGCGTCATCCCCACCGACACCCGCAAGCCCTACGATGTGCGCGAGGTGATCGGGCGCATCGTCGACGGTTCGGAATTCGACGAGTTCAAAATGCTCTTCGGCACCACCCTGGTCTGCGGCTTCGCCCACCTCTGGGGCTACCCGGTGGGGATCGTCGCCAACAACGGCATCCTCTTCTCCGAGTCGGCCCTCAAGGGGACCCATTTCATCCAGCTCTGCGCCCAGCGCGGCATCCCCCTGCTGTTTCTGCAGAACATCTCCGGCTTCATGGTCGGCAGCAAGTACGAAGCGGGCGGGATCGCCAAGGACGGTGCCAAGATGGTCACCGCCGTGGCCTGCGCCAGGGTGCCCAAGTTCACCGTGCTGATCGGCGGCAGCTTCGGCGCCGGCAACTACGGCATGTGCGGCCGGGCTTACAGCCCGCGCTTTCTGTGGATGTGGCCCAATGCCCGCATCTCCGTCATGGGAGGCGAGCAGGCGGCCAGCGTGCTGGCCCAGGTCAAACGCGACGGAATCGAAGCCAAGGGCGAATCATGGAGCAAAGCCGATGAAGAAGCCTTCAAATCCCCCATCCGCCAGCAGTACGAGAGCCAAGGTCATCCCTATTACGCGAGCGCCCGGCTCTGGGACGACGGGATCATCAAGCCCACCGACACCCGCATGGTCCTCGGGCTGGCCCTCTCCGCGGCCCTCAACGCGCCGGTCGAAAAATCCGACTTCGGCGTTTTCAGGATGTGATGCCATGAACGACGACAGGATACTGACCAAAATCGACGAACTGGGCAGGGCGACCCTCACCCTGAACCGCCCGGAGCTGCACAACGCCTTCGACGATGCCCTGATCGCCACCCTGGTGGAGGCCCTCAAGGGCTTCGAGCGCGACGAACAGGTCCGCGTGGTGATGCTGGCGGCCAACGGCAAGAGCTTCTCCTCGGGCGCCGACCTCAACTGGATGCGGCGCATGGCCGACTACACCTTCGAGGAGAACCTGGCCGACGCCAACGGCCTGGCCGAGCTGATGAAGGTGCTGGCCAACCTCTCCAAGCCGACCGTCGCCCTGGTGCAGGGGGCGGCCATCGGCGGCGGGGTCGGGCTGGTGGTCTGCTGCGACATCGCCCTTGCCACCGAACAGGCCAGCTTCTGCCTCTCCGAGGTCAAGCTCGGGCTGATCCCGGCGGTGATCTCCCCCTACGTCGCCACCGCCATCGGCGCCCGGGCGACCCGCCGTTACTTTCTCACCGCCGAGCGTTTAGACGCCCGGGAGGCCTTACGCCTGGGGCTGGTCCACGAGGTGCTGGCCGACCGCGAGGCCCTGGCCGCGCGGGCCGAAGCGCTCAGCCGGGCCATGCTGCAGAACGGGCCCCGGGCCATGGCCGCGGTCAAGGAGCTGGTGGCCGAGGTGGCCCATGCCTGGCTGGACGACGATTTGATCGCCGACACCGCCGAGCGCATCGCCGAGATGCGCGCCTCGGCGGAAGGGCGCGAGGGGCTCTCGGCCTTTCTCGAAAAACGCCAACCCTCCTGGGTGAGGGGATAAGGGGCCATGTTCGATAAAATTCTCGTTGCCAACCGCGGCGAAATCGCCTGCCGGATCATCCGCACCGCCCGCCGCCTCGGGGTGGCGACGGTGGCCGTCTACTCCGAGGCCGACGCCGGCGCCCTGCACGTCGAACTGGCCGACGAAGCCTGGCCCATCGGCCCGGCGCCCGCCCGGGAGAGCTACCTGTGCATCGACAAGCTGATCGACGCCGCACACAGCAGCGGCGCCCGGGCGATCCATCCAGGCTACGGGTTTCTGGCCGAAAACGAGGGCTTCGCCGAGGCCTGCGCCCGGGCCGGCATCGCCTTCATCGGCCCCCCGGCGGCAGCGATCCGCGCCATGGGCTCGAAGAGCGCGGCAAAAAACCTCATGGAACAGGCGGGCATCCCCCTGGTCCCGGGCTATCACGGTGACGACCAGCAAGCCGAGACCCTGCGCGAGGCCGCCCGGGCCATCGGTTATCCGCTGCTGATCAAGGCCAGCGCCGGCGGCGGCGGCAAGGGGATGCGGGTGGTGCGCGGGCCTGCCGATTTCGATGCCGCCCTGGCCTCGGCCCGTCGCGAGGCCGCCTCGGCCTTCGGCGACGACCGGGTGCTGCTCGAGAAGTACCTGGAGCGCCCCCGCCACGTGGAGATCCAGGTCTTCGCCGACAGCCAGGGCAACGCCCTGCACCTGTTCGAGCGCGACTGCTCGATCCAGCGCCGCCACCAGAAGATCCTCGAGGAGGCCCCGGCTCCCGGCATGCCCCCGGAGCTGCGCGGCCGGATGGGCGAGGCCGCGGTCGCCGCGGCCCGGGCCATCGGCTACCTGGGGGCCGGCACGGTGGAGTTTCTTCTCGCGGCGGACGGCCGGTTCTATTTCATGGAGATGAACACCCGCCTGCAGGTGGAGCACCCGGTCACCGAGATGATCACCGGCCAGGACCTGGTGGAATGGCAGCTGCGGGTCGCCGCCGGGGCCCCCCTCCCCTGCCGCCAGGAGGATTTGACCCTCTGCGGCCACGCCATCGAGGCCCGGGTCTACGCCGAAGACCCGGCCCGCGAATTTCTCCCCTCCACCGGGGTGCTCGCCCATCTGCGCCCACCCCAGCCCAACCCCCATGTGCGGGTCGACACGGGCGTGCGCCAGGGCGACGCCGTCTCGATCCATTACGATCCGATGATCGCCAAGCTGATCGTCTGGGACCAGGATCGCCCCTCGGCCCTGCGCCGCCTGCAGAAGGCCCTGGCCGATTACCAGGTGGTGGGGGTCGCCACCAACCTGCAGTTCCTCGCCGCGGTGGCCGCCCACCCGGCCTACCAGCAGGGGGATTTCGACACCCATTTCATCGAGCGCCACCACGAGGCCCTGTTCCCCGGCGCCGAGCCCGCCTCCGACGAGATCCTCGCCCTGGCCTGCCTGGACATCCTGCTGCACCGGCGCCGCGAAGCCGAAGAAGTCTCCCGGGATTCCCCCGACCCTTGGTCGCCCTGGCACCAGGCCAACGGCTGGCGGCTCAACTCGGACAACTACCACGTGCTGACCCTGCTCGACGAGGAGCGCCTTCTCGAGGTGACCGCCCATTTCCGCGACGACTGCTACCTGCTCGAGCTGCCGGGCCGGATCCTGGCCGCCTGCGGCGAGTATTGCGCCTCCGGCGACCTGCTGGCGCGCCTCGACGGGCGCCAGACCCGCGCCACGGTGGTCCGCCGCGGTCGGCAGCTGACCATCATGCACGGCGGCCGCAGCCACTGCCTGATGCTCCACGACCCGGCCGCCGGCGGCGAAGAACAGCACCGCGGCGGCGGACGCCTGACCGCGCCCATGCCCGGCAAGGTCATCGCCGTCTCGGTGGAAGCGGGCAAGGAGGTCAAGCGCGGCACGCCGCTGATCACCCTCGAAGCGATGAAAATGGAGCACACCATCGCCGCCCCGGCCGACGGCACCGTGGCCCGCGTCAATTTCCGGGTCGGCGACCTGGTCAGCGAAGGCGAGGAGTTGATCGCCTTCGAGGCGGCGGAGGCCGGTTGAGATGAATCTCCCCCCGAAGGTGAGAATGGTGGAGGTCGGCCCCCGCGACGGTCTGCAGAACGAGCCCCGGCCCCTGCCGGTGGCAGCCAGGATTGCCCTCGTCGAGCGCCTGGCGGACGCGGGCCTGCAGACCATCGAGGCCGGCAGCTTCGTCTCGTCGAAATGGGTTCCGCAGATGGCCGACACCGACCAGGTCCTGCGAGGTTTACGCCGCCGCCCCGGGGTCGCCTTCCCGGTGCTGGTCCCCAACCTCCAGGGGCTGGAGGCCGCCCGGGAGGCCGGGGCCGAAGAGATCGCCGTGTTCGGCGCCGCCTCGGAGAGCTTTTCCCGGAAAAACATCAACTGCTCCATCGCCGAGAGCCTGGAGCGTTTCGCCGCGGTCATCGCCAAGGCGCAGGGCTACGGGATGCGGGTGCGCGGCTACGTCTCCTGCGTGCTCGGCTGCCCCTACCAGGGGGAGATCGCCCCGCAGGCCGTGGTCGGGGTCGCCGCCCGCCTGCTGGAGCTCGGCTGCTACGAGGTCTCCCTGGGCGACACCATCGGCGTGGGCACCCCGGCCAAGGCCCAGGCCCTCCTGGAGGCGGTGGCCCGAGAAGTCCCCGTCGAGCGGCTGGCGGTCCATTTCCACGACACCTACGGCCAGGCCCTGGCCAACGTGCTGGCCGCCCTGGAGAAAGGGGTCGCCGTGGTCGACAGCTCGGTGGCCGGTCTCGGCGGCTGCCCCTACGCCAAGGGGGCCTCGGGCAACCTGGCCAGCGAGGACCTGCTCTACATGCTCAACGGGCTGGGGATCGAAACCGGCGTGGATCTTGGGGCCCTGATCGCGGCGGGGGATTACATCTCGGGCCTGCTCGGCCGCCCGTCCCGCTCCAAGGTGGCCTTGGCCATGGCCCACAAGTAATCACACCACGAAGTTCACGAAGCACACGAAGAAAAACCAAAGTCATTTTCTTTTTTTTTCAAAAACCTTCGTGTTCTTCGTGTCCTTCGTGGTCAAAATCTTCTTTGACAGCCAGGAGACCATGACCATGACCCAGAAACTGCATTTCACCCTCGGCACCCTGCTCGAAGACACCGCGCGGCGCTTTCCCGAGCGCGAGGCCCTGGTCTACCCCGAGCGCGGCCTGCGGCTCAGCTACCGGGAGCTCGACGAGCAGTGCAGCCGGGTCGCCAAGGGGCTGCTGGCCCTGGGGGTCAACAAGGGGGATCACCTGGCCCTGTGGGCGACCAACATCCCCGAATGGGTGGTGCTGATGTTCGCCGCCGGGCGCATCGGGGCGGTTCTGGTCACCGTTGACACCAACTGCCAGGCCGCCGAACTCGAGTACGCCCTGCGCCAGTCCGACGCCAGCCTGCTGCTCATGAGCCGCGGGGTCAAGGATACCGACTACTCCCAGGTGCTCACCCAGGTCATCCCCGAGTTCCCCCAGGCCGCGGCCACCAACCTGGCCAGCGCCAAGTTGCCGAAACTGAAAAGGGTGATCTTCCTCGGCGAACCGGCCCCCTGCGGCGCCCTTTCCTACCAGGACCTGCAGCGGCTTGGCGAGAAGGTCACCGATCGCAGCCTGGCCGAGGCGCAGCGCAACGCCTCCCCCGACGACGTGGCCAACATCCAGTTCACCTCGGCGGCGGCCGGCATCCCCAAGGGGGTCATGCTGACCCACTATCAGATCATCAACAACGCCTTTCGGGTCGCCCGGCGCCTCAAATTCAGCGAGCGGGACCGCCTCTGCATCCCGGTCCCCTTCTTCCACTGCTTCGGCTGCGTGCTCGGCATCCTGGGCTGCGTGACCCACGGCGCCGCCATGATCCCCCTCGAGACCTACAGCACCGAGGCCCTGCTCAGGGCCGTCTCGGCCGAGCGTTGCACCTCCCTGTTCGGCGTGCCCACGATGTTCATCGCCGCCCTGGACCACCCCGAATTCTCCCGTTACGAGATGGGCTCGATGCGCACCGGGATAATGGCCGGAGCCCCCTGCCCCATCGAGGCCATGAACCGGGTCATCAAGGACATGCACGCCCGCGAGGTCACCATCGGCTATGGCCAGACCGAGGCCGCGCCGATCATCACCCAGACCGAAACCGACGACCCGGTGCAACTGCGGGTCTCCACCGTGGGGCGTCCATTGCCGGGGGTCGAGGTGAGGATCATCGATCCCGCAACCGGCAACGCCTGCCCGCCGGGACAGTCCGGGGAGATCTGCGCCCGCGGCGACATGGTCATGCACGGGTACTACAAGATGCCCGAGGAAACGGCCCGCACCATCGACGCCGAGGGGTGGCTGCACACGGGAGATCTGGCCGTCATGGACGCAAATGGCTATTACCGGATCACCGGGCGGCTGAAAAAGATGATTATCCGCGGCGGCCAGAATATCTACCCCGCGGAAGTGGAGCAGTTCCTCCAGACCCATCCCGGGATCGCCGAGGTCAGGGTTTACGGCAAGCCCGACCCGAAACTGGGCGAAATCGTCGCCGCCGACGTCAAACTCGCCAAGGACGGAGGCTGTTCGGCGGAGGATATCCGCAGGTTCTGCGAAGGCAGGATCGCCAGGTATAAGATCCCGGCGGTGATAAATATGATCGATTGAGAAATCGCCGGAGCGGTTGGGAAAAGGCTGCCCCTATCGGACTCGGCTACCCCTGAGAGGCTGCCGGGCGCACGCGTTCAGGGGAAAAAGCACTGGCTGGCATCGGTGTGTTTGCGAATGCTGATCCTGCGACGTTCGCAGGCAAGTTCCATCAGATATTTGCAGGCATCGTAGGCCTGGCTGAAGCAATGCCCCTCGATGCAGGTAACGGTTCGAACACAGGATCTCAGTTCCTTCATTTTTCCCCTCACAAAAAAAATCTGCCATCCCAGATTTCGCGCCCCGCTTGACATCCCCGCAATGGCGCGTCCCCGTTTTTGAATTCTAACAGCCCTCCTCCTGGAAATGCTACCCGGCGTCCACCGGGGAGGTCGCTTTCCCCATCGTGTTCAGGCAGTTTGGATATGCTACAATGGCAACTATGACTCGATCACTCCCCTTGTCAAGGATTGCCTGCCAATATGGCGATTTACAGATTTTTTTCTCCACTCTTCCCAGCCCTGCTCGGCAGCCTGCTGGTTCCCGCGGTCACGCTCTGCCAGACGGGTCCGGACCTGCCCTTCGTCCGTGAGGAGATCTCGGTACACGCGACGGGCCCCTTACCCGATACCTTCATTTTAAGACAATGGGTTTCCGACATGAAGGGCCTGCCCCGCGGCCCGTTCAAGCGAATCCGCTGGTTCTGCAGCGACGGCACGGTCCACCCTCCCCGGCCCTATCCCTGCGGCGATCGGGGCGGCGGGGTGCAGCACGGGGAGTGGAGCGACCAGACAAAGCGCCTGAGGGCCCATGGCTGGCTGATCGGCAACGTGCTCGCGGACATCGATGCCAAGAGCTTTACCCGCCATCCGGGTTGGGAAAACCACCTGAAGCAGATCCTGCTCGAGCAGTTCCTGATCGATGCCGATAACGGCTGGATCTTTCGCCGGGCCCGCTATTACCGAGGCGCCCTGCAGGCCGAGAACGAAGAAGCCTCAGGCCGGGGAATCCTCCTGTCCCTGCTCGGGCAAAGGGAATGGGCCCGCGACAACTTCCTGGTGCTTCGCGAAGCGACCAGGTTCATCCCCCATGGACGCCGGGAGGCCCCCCTGACCGAGATGCGGCAACTCTCCACCCGGCTCGCCGAGCAGGACCCGGAATTCACCCCCCTGCGCATCAAACTCCACGTACGCCCCGACCCTGGCGATGCCGCAGCGGTCCGCAGCTTCGCCGCCGCCCGGCCGGCCGGTCCCCCGGACCCCGGCTACGAAAAGCTGGCGGATCTCATCGACCAGGTCTATCGCCCCCGGCGCCTCGACCTGCAGACCGAGGAGCTGGCCCGCTCGGTTAAAAACCCGGATCTTGTCCGCATTCTGCGCCGCTGGTCCGTGGAACTGAGCCCCGAAAATCCCCCCCATGAGCGTTTTGCAGCGGCCGCCCGGGCCCTGGGGGAACTGCGCCACCGGTTCCTGGATGCGGGACACCAGTCCCTGTCGCTGCGGCTGCTGCATCTGAGCCTCGACCTGGAACAGCTGGTATTCGAGCTGGCCAACCGCCGCCTTGACACCCTGTCCCGGGACTCCCGCAGGCAACATCTCGACGGGCTCCGGGCCACCGCCGATGCCCTGTACGGGATGGGCCTGCTTGCCGGCCGCCAACGCGAGGCCCTGGAGGAGTCCTTCGTCCGCCTCGACACGGCCAGGGTGAATGCATCCGACTACAAGGTTGAGCTGGAGTACCTTGGACGGACCTCCCGCTGGGCCGAAGGGCAGCTCCACTTCGTCTTTTCCGAAACCCTGGCCCACCTGGAGCGGCTGGATCCGCGTTTCAGCCTGTACATCCCCGATCGCCTCAGGGGCAGTCCGCTTACGGCTTTTGTCGCCGTTCTCGACACCCTGCTGGCCGAAGCCAACCGAATGGTCGGGATCCGCCACGAACTGTTCGGCAATCCGGTCGCGGCGGGGGTGAGCGGTCTCAATCCGGGGCTGGCCCGGGGGCCGCTGCTGTTTTTGCATCCCCAGGACCCAGAATTCAGGGTTGATCCCCGAGGCATCTACGTGATTCCGGAAACCGTGACCGAACTTTCCCCAGTAGGTGGCATCATCAGCGAAGGCGGAGGCAACCGGCTATCGCACCTGCAGATGCTCGCCCGCAATTTCGGCATCCCCAACGTCGCCCTGGATGGACGCCTGCTGGATACCCTGAAGGCGCATGAGGGCGCTCAGGCGGTGCTCGCCGTCAGCCCTGCCGGGGTGGTGCGCCTGGAACTGGACGGCCCCCAATGGGAGGGGCTTTTCGGCGACCGCCAGGGCCGCCCAGCTGCCATGATCGATCCGGATCCGGGCAGGCTCGACCTGTTCACCCGGGGGATCATCCCCCTGGAATGGCTGCGGGCCTCCGATGCGGGCAGGATCGCTGGTCCCAAGGCAGCCAATCTCGGCGAACTCAAGACCCTCTTCCCCGACCTGGTCCCCGATGGGCTGGTCATCCCCTTCGGCAGTTTCCGCGAACTGCTCGAACAGCCCTTCCCTGATGCTCAGATGACGGCATTCTCCTGGCTCAGCCAGCAGCATCGCCTGCTGCGCCAGCTTCCGCAGGGGCCCGAACGGGAGGCCATGCGGGAGGCGTTTCTCAGCCGGCTCAGAGCCTGGATAGGTTCCGCGGACCCGGGGCCGGAGTTTCGCAGCGGCTTGCGCGAGGCCCTGGCCCGCCATTTCGGCGCGGAGGGGAGCTACGGGGTTTTCGTCCGCAGCGATACCAATGTGGAGGATCTGCCCGGGTTTTCCGGGGCGGGCCTGAACCTGACCGTCCCCAACGTGGTCGGCGACGAAAACATTCTCCAGGCCATCCGCCAGGTCTGGGCCTCGCCCTTTACCGAGCGGGCCTACCGCTGGCGCCAGGATGTCATGGAGAACCCCGAGCATGTCTACGTTTCGGTGCTGCTGATGAAAAGCGTGGCGGCGGAAAAGTCAGGGGTGCTCGTCACTCTCGATGTCGCCAGCGGTCGCCGGGACCGGTTCTCGGTGGCGGTCAACGAAGGGGTGGGGGGCGCCGTGGCCGGACAGCGGGCGGAGGAACTGCTGATCGATCCGCAGACCGGCAGTGCGAGATTGCTGGCCCAGGCAGCCCAACCCACCAGGAACGCCCTGCTCCCCCAGGGCGGGGTGGCCAGAATACCGGCCAGCGGCAGCGAGAGCCTGCTCGATGCGCAGGAGATCGGCATCCTCGCCCACATGGGAAAGGAACTTCCGGCAAGGTTCCCCGGTCTGGTGGATGCGGCCGGCAAACCCGCGCCGGCGGACATCGAATTCGGGTTTGCCGGGGGGCGCTTCGTGCTGTTCCAGATCCGCCCCTTCCTGGAAAACCCCAGGGCTCGCGGCAACATCCTGCTCGCCGGGTTCGACGCCGGGCTGCAAAGAGCCGGCGGCGTGCAGGTCGAAATGAACGGGATTGCCGAAAAAGGCTCACCATGAAAAGGGCGCTGTTGTTCATCTGCAGCCTGGCGCTGCTCTGCTTCGCAGGCCCGGCCTGGCCCTACCCTCTGGACGGTTACGCTCATACCGGGATCGCCCGCCTGGAGGCGGACCGCCTGGTGCAGGCCGGCAAGCTCCGGGGGCGGTGGCTGCCCAAGGGCGCGCTGCTGTCCACCGCGGAGGTCGACCTGCGCCTGTCCGACAAGCCCGGTTTCGCCCTCCCCCCGGTCGACCCGGAGTTTTCGTCCCGCATCGTGGCCCTGCTGGGGGAGGAAGCGGACCGCTATGCGCTTGCGGTGCTCGACCTGAGCGACCCGGCGCACCCCCGTTTCGCCGAACACCGGGGGCACGCCGCCCATAACCCGGGGAGCGTCGGCAAGCTGTTGATCGTCCTCGGCGTTTTCCAGGCCCTGGCGGACATCTATCCCGACGACCCGCAACAACGGTTGCGGGTGCTGCGCGACTCGGCGGCAACCGCGGACCATTTCATCGCCACCGACCATCACAAGGTCCCCTTCTGGAGGCCCGGCGAAGGGGCCATCAGCTATCGCCCTCTGCGCGAGGGGGACCGGGCCAGCCTGTACAGCTACCTCGACTGGATGCTCTCGGCCAGCTCCAATGCCGCGGCGAGCATGGTGCTCAGGGAGCTGCTGATGCTGGTTCACTTCGGCCGGGATTACCCCGTCGCGCAGCCGGTCGCCGAGCGCTTCTGGCGCGAGACCCCCAAGCGGGAACTTTCGGCGCTGCTGGGCAGGGCCCTGCATGAGCCGGTGCCGCGAAACGGCCTGGATCCGAAGGAGTTGAGACAGGGGGGATTCTTTACCTGGAAGGGAAAACAGCTGGTTCCCGGCACCAGCAGTCACGCCACGCCGCGGATGCTGCTGGAGTACCTGCTGAAGTTGGAGACGGGACGGCTGGTCGACGAGTTTTCCAGCCGGGAAATCAAGCGGCTGCTGTACATGACCGAGCGGCGCATCCGCTACGCCTCCTCGCCGGCCCTGCACGAGGCGGCGGTCTACTTCAAATCCGGGTCGCTGTACCGCTGCCGCCCCGAGCCGGGCTTTGTCTGCAAAAAGTACCACGGCAACGTCGAGAACCTGCTCAATTCGGTGGCCATCGTCGAATACCCGGCCCGGGAACCTCGCCTGTTCTACCTGGTGGTGATGATGTCGGACGTGCTGCGCAAAAACTCGGCGGTGGTCCACCAGAGCTTCGGCACCCGCCTGCAGCGCCTCATCGAGGCGGACCACCGCCCGTCGGAGCCTGGCAGATGAGGTCGTCGAGGCCCACGATGAGCTCGCTCAGCCACTTGCCCCCCGCCGGATCGTCGGCCAGGGCCACCGCGATGTAGCGGCGCCCGTCGCGCTCGACGATGCCGCTGTCGGCGTGGAAATTTTGCCAGGTGCCTGACTTGCGGAAGATTTTCGCACCGGGGCGGGCCTGCTCGAGCCCCTTGACGAACTTGTGGTGGATGGCCGGATCGCCGAGAATCTGCTTCATCTCCCGGCTCATCTCGGGGGAGACCAGTTGTCCGGTCTCCAGCAGGTAATAGAAGCGGGCCACCTGGAAGGCGGTGGCGCCGTGGGAGAGGTTGGCCAGGGGATCGCGTTTCCAGGCTGCGGCCTTGCCGTAATCCTTGCCGACCCAGAGACCGCCGTTCAGTCGTGGGTCATAGAGGCGGTAACGGGGGGACTGCAGCAACCGCGCCAGGTAATCCTTGCCGACCAGGTTGAGCATTTCCGTGGCCGCGCTGTTGGAGGAATTGCGGATCATCCGGGTGAGTTTGTCGCGGATCTCCCCGGTGAGGGTCAACTCGCCGGCGGCGATTCGCTCGAAGGCTCCGAGCAGGATGGCGATCTTCGGCAGGCTGGCCGCGTACATCATCCTGTCGCCGTTGACTGCGGCAAACTGCGGTGCTTCCGGGTCGGTGATATCCACCACAGCCACGCACAGCGAGCCGTCGCGCACGGCCCTGTCGAGCTTGAGCGAACTGATGCAGCTTTCCAGTCCGTCCTGGAGGGTGGGGTTGCCGCAGGTGCCCAGTTGGGGATAGGGCTTTCGGGCCTGGGCCGGGAAATCGAGGTTAAGCAGCAGCAGGCTGGCGAGGAGGACAAACAGGGGCAGGCGAAAGAGCGAAACTTTCATCGGGCAGCACCAAAAAGGAAAAAGTAAGATTTAAATCAGAATGGAAACGCTTGCGTTCAGACCGCGCCAAAAAAGGCACAGGAGTTCGCATTATACTGAAACTGCGAAGAAAAATGCAATCCCCAGGGCCTGAAATTCAGCCGGACAGGCGGCCAGCAGACACCACGGGAACCGGAGTCCTGCGGTTAAGGGCCTGTTTTCTCTTTCTGAATTTCCTTTTGATCATCACCGCCCTGTACCAGCTGAAACCGGCCAGCCGCTCCCTGTTCATCCAGTACCTGGGGGCCGAACAGCTCCCCTATGTCTGGATCGGTACCGCCCTGACCATGGCAGCGCTGATCGGCTGGTACCACCGCCTGGTAAACCGTTATGCCCGGGTCAACGTGGTGTTCGGCAGCTGCCTCGCCTTCTGCGCCACCCTGGTCCTGTTCCGCTGGCTGTTCATCCAACCCGGCCCGGCCGTGGCCGTGACCTTTTACATTTTCGTCGACATTCTCGGCGTGGTCCTGGTCGAGCAATTCTGGAGCCTGACCAATTCCATCTACAGCACCCGGGAGGGCAAAAGCTGGTACGGCTTCATCGGCACCGGGGGGCTGCTCGGCGGGGTGCTCGGCGGGGGTGCGGCGGCCCTGATCCTCAAGCTGACCCCGCTGCAGACCCCAGACCTGCTGCTGGTGGCGGCCGGCACCATCCAGGTCATCCTGGGGCTGAGCTGGTTGATGGCCCGCCTCGGACTGTACGGCGAAATACAGGCCAAGGGACGCCCAACGCGGTTCGAGGGGGGCTGGAAGGCCATCAGAAGCAGCAGGTACCTGCTGCTCATCGCCGCCATCCTGCTCCTCGCCCAGTTGGTCGACCCGATCGTTGAATACCAGTTTCTCAAAACCGTCGAGGCCGTCTATCCCGACCTGGAGCCCCGCACCGCCTACCTTTCCGCCTTCTTCAGCGTCCTCGGCGGCGTCTCCATCGCGGTCAACCTGGCTCTGACTCCCCTGGTTCATCGGTTTTTTGGTGTAATTACCGGGCTCCTGGTGCAGCCGCTGATCCTGGGTTTCTGTTCCCTGGGCTTTTTCTTCCACCCCACCCTGCTTTTCGGCGCAGCCACCAAGATCAGTGACCGCGGCCTCTCCTATTCCATCAACCGGGCCTCCAAGGAACTGCTCTACATCCCCATCGACTCGCTGCTGATCTACCAGGCCAAGGCCTGGATCGACATGTTCGGCTATCGGCTGTTCAAGATTTTCGGCGCCTTTGTGATCCTGGCGTTCACCCAATGGCTGCCCTTTTCCCTTAGCGTGCCGCAGTTGAGCTGGTTCACCTTCGGCATCTGCCTTCTCTGGGTACTGCTCATCCTGTTCATCCGCCGGGACTATACGAACCTCGAAAAAAAAGCCCCGATTCCCAGGAATCGAGGCCTTTGGTAAAAAATATCAACGATCCTAACCCTTCAGCATCGCCAGGGCATTGCGCAGCCGGCGCAGCGACTCCTGTTTGCCGAGCACTTCCAGCACTTCATAGATGCTCGGGCTGGTGGTCCCGCCGACCAGGGCGACGCGGACCGAGGGGCCGATCTTGCCGAGCTTGAGGCCGGTGGCCTCCATGACGGCGGCGAAGGCGGTTTCGATACCGCCGTGGTTCCACTCGGTGCAGGATTCGAGCTGGCCGAGCAGGGCCTCGAACACCGGCTGCTTGTCGGCGCTGAGGAACTTGGCCACCGCCTCGGGGTCGAAATCCAGCTCCTTCCGGAAGTAGAAGGCCGCCCCCTGGGCCATCTCCACCATGGTCCGGGCCCGCTCCTGCAGGGTTTTGACCACCGCGGCGAGTTCGGGGCCACCGGCAGTGTCGACCCCCTGCATCTGCAGGTATTCCTTCAGCAGCTCGCCGAGCCGCACGGGATCGCCGGTCTTGATGTAGTGCTGGTTGAGCCAGAGCAGCTTCTCGGGGTTGAACACCCCGGCCGCCCTGCCGACATTTTCCAGGCTGAACTTCTCGATCAGCTCCTCCATGGAGAAAATCTCCTGGTCCCCGAAGGACCAGCCGAGACGCACCAGGTAGTTGACCATCGCCTCGGGGAGGTAGCCCATCTCGCGGTAGGCCATCACCGAGGTGGCCCCGTGCCGCTTGGAGAGCCGTGCCTTGTCGGCGCCGAGGATCATCGGCACGTGGGCGAATTCGGGCACCGGGTAGCCGAGCCCCTGGTACATGAGGATCTGCCGCGGGGTGTTGTTGACATGGTCGTCGCCGCGGATGACCAGGTTGATCCCCATGGTGGCGTCGTCGACCACGACCACGAAGTTGTAGGTCGGCGTGCCGTCGCTGCGCTGAATGATGACGTCGTCCAGCTCCTCGTTGTTGAAGCTGATGGTCCCCTTGATCCGGTCGTCGAAACTGGTGACCCCGTCCTGCGGGGATTTGAAACGCACCACGAAGGGCAACCCCGCCGGCTGGTCGGCGCGATTGCGGCAGGTGCCGTCGTACTTGGGCTTGCCGCCGCTTTTCAGGGCCGCATCGCGCTTGGCCTCCAACTCCTCGGCGCTGCAGTAGCAGCGGTAGGCCTTGCCCTTGTCGAGCAGTTCCTGAACCTTCTCGCGGTACAGGTCGAAACGCTGGCTCTGGTAAAAGGGTCCTTCGTCGCAGGAAAGCCCCAGCCACTCCATGGCCTGCAGAATGGCATCCACCGACTCCTGGGTGGAGCGGGCCACGTCGGTGTCCTCGATGCGCAGCACGTAGGTGCCTTTTTCCTTTTTGGCCAGCAGGTAGTTGAACAGCGCGGTGCGGGCCCCACCGATATGCAGGTGGCCCGTCGGGCTGGGAGCGAAGCGGACACGAAGGTCGGACATGGGGGACTCCTTGAAAGCAGTGGACAGTGGTCGGTGATCAGTGGTCAGCATGAAAGAAAAGGCCACCTTTTCGGTGGCCCAATTTATATACTTTAGCCTCGACAAGTTCGCAAGGGTTTAATTCTCACCACTGCCCACTGCCCACGGCCTCCCCCCCTACTCCACGATGACTCCCGCGTACCCCACCACCTCGGACTGGTCCCCGGTGACCTCGCCCGAATTGCCGTAACGGACCAGGGTGGCCTTCTGCGCCCCCATCTCCAGGGCGGCAGCCAGCATGACCACCACCGGCACCACCCCGCACATGGTGATCCCCTTCTCCCGGACCACCAGGTAGAGCCCCTGGGGGTCGAGATCCAACACCTTCTCCAGGGCCAGCATGTCCTTTTTCCGCGCGCGCTCCCCGGATTCGTAATGGGTCATGTCCGAGCTGGCGACCATCAGCACATCGTCGTGACGCGCCAGGGTTTTTCCCAGGTGCCGCCCCAATTCGAGCAGCTCATCCAGGGCGGCCCCCCGCAGGCAGATGGGGACGATGGAGGCCCCTGGAGCCCGGGTCTGGATGAAGGGGACCTGCACTTCGAGGGAATGCTCGAAGCGATGGCAGGTCTCGTCGGCGGCAAGGGCCGGGCAGCCCTGGAGGATTTCTTCGGCCAGGGGTTCGTCGATCCGCGCTTCGCCCAGGGGCGTCAGCCAACTGCCCCCGGCATAGACCCCTGCCCGATGGCCGAGTCCCTGGTGGTTGGGTCCGAGAATCACCACCCGCCGCGGCACCTCGACGCGGGCGAAGGTTTCCCCGGCGATCGCTCCGGAGTAAAGGTATCCGGCGTGGGGAGAGACGATTCCGAAAGCTTTGTGCGGCTCCCGGGAAACCGGAATCAGTCGGCCGAGGGAGTGGCGGAGTTCTTCGGCGGTGCCGGGATAAAACTGCCCGGCGACGGCGGGATTGCGCCGCATGCAGGCCTCCTTGGGGCAAAGCTCGCGGACCCGGGTCAGAAATACAGGTTCTTGACGATCATCCGCAAGCCGATGATCAGCAGAACCGCGGCGAAGATATATCTCAGTCTATCATTGGATACCCGGCCGGCAACCCGAACCCCAAGCCGGGCCAGGAGGATGGTGAAAGGGGCCACCAGAAAGGCGACCAGGACATTGACGTAACCCAAGGAGTAGGGAGGCAGTTGGGCATTGCCCAGGCCGTGCAGGGTGTAGGAGAGCGCGCCAGTGAAGGCCGAAACCACGATCAGGGCGCTTGAGTTGCCCACCGCCAGGTGAATCGGCAGCTGCAGCACGATGACCATCAGCGGAACCGCGATGACCCCGCCTCCCACTCCGAAAAACGCTGAAAACGCCCCTCCGGTCAGCCCGACCAGCAGCAGGGCATAAACGGGGACCTGGTTGCCGCGCTCGGGCGGCAGATGAGGATGCAGGAAATACATCTTGAGGGCGACCAGGATCTGCATCGCCCCGAAAGCCACCTTCAGCCACTCTCCCGAGAGACCGGCTGCGGCCGAGGCCCCTGCGACCGCCCCCAGGGCGGCGCCGATGCTGAGGTAGAGCACCTGGTGCCAATCGACGTTGCCCCGCTTGCGGTGCCCCAGGGTGCTGCTGATCGCGGTAGGCAGGATGATGGCGAGGCTGGTGCCGAAGGCCAGGTGCACGATCACCTCGGGATGAAACCCCGCGGTGCTGAACACCCACAGAAACAGCGGCACCAGGATGATACCGCCGCCGATGCCGAGCAACCCCGCCAGAAACCCGGCCAGGGAGCCCAGCAGCACGAGCAGCGTGATGATCGGCAGGGTCAGCAGATGCATGGTGCCCACAGGAAAAAGAAAAGCCAGCCGCAGGCGGCTGGCTTTGTTCAGCGATTGGAGGCCCCGACCAGATTCGAACTGGTGATGGAGGTTTTGCAGACCTCTGCCTTACCACTTGGCGACGGGGCCTTTACGGCGTTGGGTGCCGCTAAAAGCTCGGTATTGATACCAAATCGGCAATGGGGTGTCAAGGGTAAAAATCCCGGTTTCATCCCCTGCCCTTGCCAGCCCCGGAAAGATAGTCGCCGAGCAGGCTGCGCGAATGCTCGTCGTCGTGGCAGTAGATGCAGAGGTTCTCCCAGTTGCTGCCGTCGGGCGGATTGTTGTGGTGGTTGCCGTCCTTGTGGTGGACGGTGAGCAGGTGCAGGGTGCTTGCCTCGAATTCCCGGCCGCACTTGGCGCAGATCCAGCCATGAAGCTTGAGGGATTTTTCCCGGTAATTTTCACCGTCGGCCATTTCTCCGCGCAGCTTCCTCACCAGTGTATCCGCCTCTTCCTGACTTTTTACCGCGGGCGGTGTCGGCCCCCGTTTGCCGCGGGGTTTGAATGATCTTCCCATGCTCACCTCGTCAACCCGGTCACCGGTCCAGCTTACTCTGTACCGAGGCCACTTTGCCGGCCATGGTATGCTCGGGGCGGTCGCGACGGTCGTCGATCTTGATCGACGTGGAGACCCGCTGCGCCCCGGCGTTGAAGGGGGATTCGTGCATTCGTCGCAACACGGCGAAGATCTCATCCAGATCCCCTTCGATGATAGTCCCCATGGGGGTGAGCTGATGCTTGAGCCCCGAGGCGCGAATGATCTCCACGCAGCCGGCCACGAACTTCGAAATCCCGATTCCGGCGGTCCCCAAAGGGGTAATGCTGACTTCAACGACGGCCATGAAACTCCTCCTCGGTAGACTTTGTCAACCTTGTCCCATCCTTCGTGGGATTCGCTCCCCTCCCCGCCCCGGTGCAACAACGCCGGTACGGGCAACCCGGCTGCGCAGAACCCCGGAAACGTTTCCCCCGGTCAAAACGGTGCCCGCCGCCGGCGAGCTGTGGGCCGCCCGAGACCAAACCTGCCTTGCATCTCCCAGGGTATGCCCCCTCGCCAGTCAGGGATCAGTTGAGGTCTTTGGGATAATACCCCAGGGCGCCGAGGCGGTGAACCTTCAACAGGTTGGTGGTGCCGGGATCGGACAACGGGCTTCCCATGGTGATGACCACAAGTTCGCCTTGCTCCAGCACCTTGGAGGAGAGCACCGCGTCCTCCACCGAGCGGATCTGCGCTTCGGTATCCCCCTCGATATCGACCCGGATGGAGCGCACCCCGGCGTAGAGGGCCAAGCGGCGGCGTACCGCCTGCGACGGGGTGACCGCGTAAATCGGCATGCTCGGCCGGTACTTGGAGACCAGCGCCGCGGTGCTGCCGGTCTGGGTAAAGGCGAGGATCGCCTTGGCGCCCACCGCCTCGGCCATGCGGCAAGCCCCCTGGCCGATGGCTTCGGTGACATGGGGAACCCCGCCGATCTCGGAAACGGGCTGAAAGACCTTTTCTTTGAGCTGAGGATCGCCTTCCACGTCGAGGGCGACCTGCACCATGACCGACACCGCCTCAAGGGGAAATTTGCCGGAGGCCGTTTCCGCCGAGAGCATCACCGCGTCGGTGCCATCCAGGATGGCGTTGGCCACGTCCGAGGTCTCGGCACGGGTGGGACGCGGATTGGTCACCATGCTCTCCAGCATCTGGGTAGCGGTGATCACCGGTTTGCCTGCTTCGTTGCACTTGCGGATGATCCGCTTCTGGATCAGCGGCACCTTCTCCGGCCTGATTTCCACGCCCAGGTCGCCACGGGCCACCATGATGCCGTCTGCCGCCTCGAGAATGGCAGGAAAATTGTCCACCGCCTCGGGTTTCTCGATCTTGGCGATGATCTGCAGCCCCGCCTTGTTCCGCACCAGCATGTCCCGCAGAGCGAGCACGTCAGAGGCCTGGCGGATAAAGGAGAGCGCGACGTAATCGAGCCCCTGTTCGATGCAAAAGGCGAGATCCTCTTCGTCCTTGGGCGTCAACGCCGGCGCGGAGACGGCGACGCCGGGGAGGTTCATCCCTTTTTTGTCCTTGAGAACCCCGCCGCTGACCACCCGGCAGCGCACCTCGGTTCCCCCGGAGGAAATCACTTCGAGTTCCATCAGCCCGTCGTCGAGCAAAATCCGGTTGCCGGCTGTCACGTCCCCCGGAAGTTCCCTGTACTGGGTGGGGACGAGGCGCGCCTCTCCCAGCACCTCGCGGGTGGTCAGGGTGATCTCCTCGCCCGCCACCAGTTGCAGGGCCCCGCCCTGCATCACTCCGGTACGGATCTTGGGCCCCTGCAGGTCGCCGAGGATGGCCACCGCCCGCTGGTGCAGTTTCGAGAGGGTGCGAATGTGGTCGATGATCGCGGCTTTGGCCCCGTGATCGCCATGGGAGAAGTTGAGACGGAATACGTCGACGCCGGCTTCCAGCAGGGCATTGAGCATCTCCTTGCTCTCGCAGGCGGGCCCCACGGTGGCGACGATCTTGGTACGACGAAACATGGTGTCGGCTCCTGTCGGTTCCTGGAAACCAGTCCTCCCCAGGCTCTGGGAGGGCGTCGGACTTTACGGACCAAGCAGCCGAAGTTGCAGCCGGCCCATGGATTGTCCGACAGCCTCCTAGATAATGATCGCGATCTGCAGATCGCAGACGTTGGTGTTGGTCGGCCCGGTTTTGAACAAGCCCCCCGTCTTCTCGAAAAAATGGTAGGAATCGTTGTTGTTCAAGGCGTTGGCCAGGCAATCGCCCTCCAGCGCCCAGGTTTGCCGCAGGACCTCCTCATCGGCGAAGGCCCCTGCCGCATCGGTGGGGCCGTCGTTGCCGTCGGTGGAGGCGGCCAGAAAAAAGACCCTCCGCCGCCCTTCTCCCCAGGTTTTCAATTCGTCGAGAAAGGCCAAGGCCATCTCCTGGTTGCGCCCCCCCTTGCCGTTTCCGCGCAGGGTCACCACCGTCTCCCCGCCCAGCAGCAGGCAGGCGGGTTTTGCGGCCAACATGTCACTGACCACCACATCTTTGGCGATGTCGGCTATCACCTTGGCCGCGTGACGGGCCTCGCCGGCCAGTTGCGAAGTCAGGGCGCGAACCTCGAACCCGAGGGACGCCGCTTTGGCGGCGGCAGCGAGCAGGGCCTGGCGGTTGGTGCCGATCATCACGTTGTCGACCCGCTCCAGGCAGGAGGCACCGGCCTTTACCGTCTCAGGAATCCGGCCCTGGGCCCCCAGTTCCAGGGCCCGCAGCACCTGGGCAGGAATTTCGGTTCGCAACCGGTAGCGATCGACGATCTCCAGAGCCTGGGCGTAACTGGTGGCGTCGAAGGTGGTCATGCCCGAGGCGATGCTCCCCAAATCGTCGCCAACCACGTCGGAAAGGATCAGGTTGAGGCTGCGGGCCGGCTGCAGCATCTGCAGCAGTCGCCCCCCCTTGATCCCCGAGATGTGTTTGCGCACGCAGTTGATCTCCTGGATATCCGCCCCGCAACGCAACAGGGCGCTGGTGGTGCACTGCTTGTCGTCCAGGGAAAGCTCGACCAGGCCGCCGGAGGTCGCCCCGTCCATCGGAAAGGGGAGCAGGGCCGAGCCGCCGCCGGAGATGCAGTTGATGACCAGGGTCTGGGCATCGGCGGCGCGGGCCAGTGCCGCAATGCGCCGGGCCGCGTCCACCCCGTTCCGATCCGGCACCGGGTGCCCCGCTTCCACCATCTCCGCCCGCCGCAGGTCGACGGTGTGACCGTACTTGACACAGACCAGGCCGCTCTCGATCCGGTCGCCGAGAATCTCCTCCACCGCCCGGGCCATCGGCCCCGAGGCTTTCCCCGCCCCAAGGAGCAGGATCCGCCGGTAATCCCCAAGCGGCACCTCGAGATGGTAGCCCTCCATGGCCACCACCAGCCGGTCCCCCTCGACCCTCAGGTGCCGGGTGATCATCCGGTAGGGGTCCACCCGCTCGAGGCCGGCCTGAAAAATTTCGCTCAGTTGTCTTCTCATCTCTTCCGGTTCGGGGTATGCCATCACAGCCCCCGCTGCTTGGCCAGGTAGGCCAGGTTTTTCTTAACCATGGGCAACTCGGCGATCTTGTCCGCCATCTGAAAATACTCCTGGGCGCTCGCATAATCCTTTTTTGCCAAACGGATGGCGCCCAGGTTGTTCATGGCCTGAAAACTCGTCGGATCCAGCCTGGTGGCCTCTCTGAACAGTTCCTCCGCCGCATCGTACTCCCTGCGCAGCATATGCGCGTCCCCCTGGTCGATCAACCCTCTGGCATGGCGGGCCTGAGCAAAGCGCTCCGGGCTTCCGCAGATGGCCAAACGCAGTGAGCAGAAATTGCGCTCACTGGGCGAATCGGCCTGCCCCAGGGCTCGTTCGTAGTGCTCCCGGGCAGCGGCGCGTTCGCCTTTAAGATAAGCGGCCTCGGCCATCGCCTTGACCAGAGGGAATGTCTCCCCGAAGAGGTCGGCCTCCTGCCGGAAATACCCAAGGGCGGCGTCCCATTGGTTGCCGGCCAGCAGCGCCAGGCCGAGATTGAAACGCCCCCCGCGGCGGCCGGGGGCCAGGGCGATGAGTTTTTCAAAGGCCGCCGCGGCCTTGTCGAACTGCGACAGGGCGAAGGCATTGAAGGCGCTACGCTCCAGCAGTTTGATTCGCAACTTGCCGAAAATCATTGGTGCTCCCGTCCGTACTGGATGTCCGGTCCCGAGGGGGAGGAGGTCCAACCCCCTCCCCCTCTTATTTTACCCCGGTTCCCCGCTCCCTTCAGTGCTTGGCAGGGGAAGTTAAAAAATTGCCGAAATCAGGGCGACGGAAATGATGGTGGTGAACCCCAGAATGGCCGTGGCGGAGGTAAAGGTCTTGTAGGCCGTGGGAGTGTCCATCCCCGAAAACTGGGAAACCACCCAGAAATAGGAGTCATTGGCATGGGAAACCGTCATCGCCCCGGCGCCGATGGCCAGCACGGTAAAGGTCGGGTCGAGCCCGAGACTGCCGAGCAGCGGCGCCATGATCGAAGCGGTGGTGATAATGGAGACGGTGGACGAACCCTGCGCCGTCTTGATGGCGGCGGCGATGATGAAAGGGAGGAAAATGCCCAGGTGCATCGTGGACAGACTGGCGCCGAGGTAATCGGAGAGCGGCGAACTCTTCAGAATTTTGCCGAAGGCCCCGCCGGCGCCGGTGATGGCGAGGATCAGGGCGGCGTGCTGCACCCCTTCGCTCATCCACCCCTCGACGGCCTGCTTGAACTGGTGGGGCTTGATCAGGGTCAAGGCGATGGGGATACCCAGCATCAGGGCCGTGACCGGATCGCCGATGAACTGCAGCACTTCGCTCAACATCCCCTCGCCGAAGGGGTGAGTGGGATAGCTGGCGATCGACTTGAGCAGAATCAGCAGGATCGGGATCAGAATGGGGAGGCAGGAATGAAAGCCCCCGGGCAGGTTGCCGTAGCGCTCCACCAGGGTCTCGTAGGATTCAGTCCCCTCGGGCTGAATGTCGTAGCGCTTGGCGAAAAACACCGCCCACAGATAGCCGGCAATCATCCCCGGTATGGAGACCAGCAGGCCGAAGCCGATGACCCGCCCCAGGTCGGCCCCCAGCACCCCGGCCGCGGCGATCGGCCCCGGGGTGGGCGGCACCAGGCAATGGGTGGCATAGAGTCCGGTGGCCAGGGCGATGGCCATGGTGGCCATGGATTTGCCGCTTTGCTTGGCCAGCGCCTTGTTCAACGGGGTCATGATGACGTAGCCCGAGTCGCAGAACACGGGAATCGACACCACGTAGCCGGCGATGCTCATGGCCAGCGGGGAGCGCTGTTTTCCGACCACCCGGAGAATCCCCTGGGTCATGGCCAGCGCGGCCCCGGTATTTTCGAGAATGGTCCCGATGATGGTCCCGGCGACGATGACAATGCCGATGTAACCAAGGGTACCGCCGAAACCGTCGCGGATATTTTTGACGATTTCAGGCAATGGCATCTGCACCAGCAGGCCGAAAATGAAAGCGACGAAGATAAGCACCACAAACGCGTTGGCTTTGAACTTGGACGTCAGGTAGATGATAAGCCCGACACAAAGAGCCAGAAAGATAACCGCCATTCCTCCGCTGACCATTGTTGCCTCCTTTTTTTGAGCGTTGATGCGCGGGTTGTCGATATGGGCCCAGGACCCTCATTTTTTACGGCACCGGCACTCCGGTAACGCTCGAAAGGGCCCAGCACCCATTCGGTCGGCCTATGGGCTACTGGTACTACCAGTAGAAAAAAAGCTCTGTACTAGTATTGCACCTGAATCCAGTAAATGCCGGGAATCCCCCCAGCATTGCTGGACCCCTCGGTGTCCCTCCCCGCCAGGGGGAGGGAACGGTTGAGAAATGACCGCCTATTCTTGGATGTCCAGACCCGATTTCTTCAGGTCGGCAACGGCGTTCTCCAGGTGTTCCCGCGTCAGCCGAGCGGCCTCATGAGGGTCTTTGTTTTCGATGGCCTGCAGCAGCGAGGCGTGCTCCCGGATGGTTTTGTCTGCCCGCCCCGGGGCCCGAAGACTTGCTTTCCACCCCTCGATGACCGACTTGTTGAGGGTCTCCATGGTCATGGCCAGCAGCTTGTTTTGGGTGGCCTGGGCAATCAGCTTGTGAAACTCGGCATCCACCTTGATGGAACCCGTCAGATCGCCGTCGGCCACCTTCCGGCAAAACGCCTGGTGGGTTTCGGCCAGCTCCCGCAACTGCTCCGGGGTGATGCGTTTTGCGGCCAGGGCTGCCGCATTGGGTTCAAGAAACAGCCGGACCTCGAAAAAATTGGCGAGGATTTCGTTGCGGTCCGCCAACCACAGCGAAAAAGGGAGCCGGATGTCCCCTTCGAAATCCTTCACGAACGAGCCGATTCCAGGTCGTGACTCCACATACCCCTTGATTTCGAGAATCCGCAACGCCTCGCGCACCGCGCCGCGGCCGACGCCGAGCATCTCCATCAACTGGCGTTCTGAGGGAAGCTTGTCGCCCAGGTTCAACTTCTGGGCCCGAATCAGCTCCTCGATCTGGTTGGCCACCTGCTCGGATATACGCGATCTGCGAATAGGATCAAGAAGTTTCGCGCTCATACCACCTCATGGCTAGAGGGTTACTGGTCCTACCAGTTCATAAATCCTAGGTGGAAACGCCAGGACTGTCAAGAAAACATAAAACAGTTTGACGGAGCATTTTACGATGACAGGAGGCCGATCGCTCCCAGGCCAGAGTTGCGGTGGCCCGCCCCCCATACGTGTCCGCCAGACGAACGGCCTCACGCTTGAAATCTGGATCGTATTTGCGATGACTGCTCATGAACACTCCTCCTGATCCCATTAGGGTAGCTGGTGTGTCCGTTAAAGTGAAGATAGCTCAGACACAGCAGACGAATGCGATTACCGGCAGTATTCTCCCCCCTCCCCCACCGAGGGGCGAGGGAAATTGCCGACGGTGCCCGGGCTTTTCTGGAGCGAAGCGTTGATCCAAATGAGGGCACGGGCAAGTTCAGACCTTTGCCACCTTGGGCCCCAGAAAAAACCAGAGAACCAGCCCAAGCACCGGGAGCAGCAAAATGACCAGGGTCCAGAGCAGCTTGGTCGTGCTGGGCGCCGGGCTCTGCAGGGTTTGGAAAATGGCGTACAGATCAGCCGCGAAAATGATCAGTCCGAAGATGAATCCCATCGCTGTCTCCTTGGATATATCGACCGGGCCTTGGGGCGTCAAAGTTTGTTCAATACCTGCCGGGCCGCCGTCTGCACCGGATCCCAAACCGGGGAGTACGGGGGCGCGTAGGAGAGATCGAGGTAGATGAGCTGCTCGATGGTCAATTCCGCATGGAGCGCGGTGGCCAGAACGTCGATGCGCTTGGCGGCGCCTTCGATACCGACGATCTGGCCGCCGAGCAGCCGCCCACTCCCCTTTTCGGCCCAGAGCTTTACCGTGACCGGACCGCCGCCGGGGTAGTATCCGGCCCGGGTTTTACTGGTGATGGTCGCGCTGACCGCCTCGAGACCAATCTCCCGGATCTCCGTTTCCTGCAGCCCGGTGCGGGCCACTTCATATTGACAGATTTTGCTGACCGCGGTCCCGACGACCCCGGGAAAGGTCGCGTAGCCGCCGGCGAGATTGATGCCGGCCACCGTCCCCTGCTTGTTGGCCACGGTCCCCAGCGCGATGTGCACGGGGCGTCGGGAAACCCGGTGAAAGGATTCGGCACAATCCCCGGCGGCCCAGATGTTTTCCAGTTGGGTCTGCTGCCTCGGGTTGACGGGGATGGCTTTGCGGGCCCCCAGGGCAATGCCGGCCGCTTCGGCCAGGGCGCTGTTGGGCCGGGTGCCCATGCCCAGCAATACCAGTTCAGCAGGAAGGGTGCGCTGCTCCGTCACCACCCCACGCACCTTCCCCTCGCGGGTTTCAAACCCGGTCGCAGCCTCCTCCAGAAACAGCGCAACGCCGATCTCGCGAAGCGCATCGGAAAGCAGTTTGCCCATGTCCGGATCGAGGGTCCCCATGACCTGCGGCCCATGCTGAACCAGCGCCACCTCCAGCCCCAGACGGATAAACGCCTCGGCCATCTCCAGGCCGATATAGCCCCCGCCGACGACCACCACCCGGCGCGGGGAGAGCCGCTCGAGGGCCCGGCGTACCCGCAACCCGCTCTCCAGGGTCGAGAGACCGAAAATCCCCTCCGCGTCGGCGCCGGGCAGGCTGGGGCAAAACGGACTGGCACCGGTGGCGATCAACAGCTGATCGTAGCTTTCCCAGCGTTCCGCTTTCCCCTCGAGGTCTGCGACCCGCACCCGGGCCTTTTTCGGGTCGATCTCGGTGACCTCGTGGCGGATGCGGGCGTCGATCCGGTATTTTTCCCGGAACTTTTGAGGCGAGCGGGCGATCAACGGCTCCACGTCCTCGACCACTCCGCCGATGTAGTAGGGCATGCCGCAGGCCGAATAGGAGGTGTGGGGACTGCGCTCAAACACCAGGATTTCGCGCCCCGAATCCTCGCGCCGCACCTTGGAGGCGGCGCTCATGCCTGCTGCGTCGCCGCCGATGACGACCAGTTTTTCCCGTGCCATGTTTCTTCTCGTCCGCACACCGGAGCCGTTCCGATCGGCTTCTGTTCTTCGATCTTGGATCCGGCCTAGTCCGGTTGGTCAATTGCCCGCTGAATGCCTTATCACCCCCAGCTTATCGAACATCGGACAATTCACAATTGCAGACAAAGAGAACCCGCCTGCACGGCTGGGGAACAGGGGTTTTTCAGTATCCTTTCCAGAGCAGTCCTTCAGGAAACGCCCTCGCCGGGAAGGCTCCTCAATAGGCCCATCCACAATGCGAACATCGCCCCGACCTGCAACAAGGTCGCCATGCTTGAGGAGCTGCAGAAGCAAGTCCAGGGCGAGCTGGCTGAACTGCTGGAGATCGCCCGGCTCGGCCCGAAGCGGGTCGCGACCCTGCATCGGGAACTGGGCGTCGAGAACCTGGAAGATCTGGCTGGGGCTGCCCGCAAGCACCAGGTCCGGGACCTGAAGGGTTTTGGGGAGAAGATGGAGGAGAAGCCCCCCCAGGAGCTGGAACGCCACGCAAGGGCACAAACGCGCACCAAGCTCGCCGCGGCTGAACGGTTGAGCGGCCCGCTGCCTCGGCTCCAGTTACCTGGCGATCACCGAGCACAGCCGCGCAGTCACCGTGGCCAGGGGCCTGGACCGCAAACGCCTGGAGCAGCAGCTCGACCAGATCGACCGGCTCACCGGAAACTACCCGGGATTTCGCCTCCTCAAGGGCGCTCAATGTCTACTGCATCAGGGTGGGTGGTTTCCCGTGACGCGGTCTGTGGTTTCCCAGGCAACCAGCTCCAAGAAATGAAGCTCCAAGACGACCAACGGCCTTAGCGTTTTCCCGGTGTGTTTTGGGGTGACCGGCAGGGTCTTTGTTTTCAGGACCCCCAGCAACACCCATCGAAAAAAAAGAGTCTCAGTGTTGCTTTTTCAGGGGCACCCGGATTAAACTTTGAACCCAGGTATGAAAATCATGACCAGATCCCCATTACATCATCTGATTCTACTGGCCGTTTGCTTCGTCCATCTCTTCGTGGGGGGCGGAATGGCTCAGGGTTTCTCCTGGTGCTTCGGCTCCGAGGGAGGGCCGCGCCTGGAATACAACCCCCAGGGGCGCTGCGAGAAGACCGATCCCTGCAAGGAAGAGGGGTCAGAGCATGGTCATGCTGACAGCCATGACTCTCCAGGTCTTGAGATCGCACCAGGTGCGGAGTGCTTCGACCTTCCCGCGTTCACGCAGAATGTTCACCCCGTTTCGCGGTTTTCAGATGAGGCGGGTTTTTCGACTCCCGCTACCCCTCCGGTCCATTCCCCCTCGGGTTTCTCCCTTTTTCCTCTGCTGGAAGTGGTCCCGGGATTCCGCCCGCAACCGCCTCCCCCGCAACAGCCAACCCTTGCTTTTCTGCGCACCGTTGTCCTGAGAAATTGATACCTCTCCTTCGCCTTTCCTGGGCGACCGACGGGTTTTCGCCCGTCACTGATTCCTTTTTCTTGCAGCGTTAAATCCATATTCCAAGGACCCAAGGTCCCTTTTTCGACGCCTCGGGCCAGTCCTGCGTCGATGACGTGGCCCCCCTAGCGGCTGGGGACCTTTCGTGCGGCGCCCGCCAGGCCCTGGGTCCTCTTAAAAGACTAGCCTTCGGATGTCGACCCTACCCGGGCGGCTTCCCGAAAGAACTGGAGATTGATCGGAGATGAAGCGTTTCTGGTTTTCTGTCTTGCTCCTGATTTTCTCGCTCCCGGCGCCAAATGCTGCGGCCGAGACGGCCTTGACTCAGGCCCGGGTCCTGGAGCTGGCCGCTTCGGCCGCCTTGGAAGTTCGCCTTTCCTCCACCCAAATCGAGGAAGGGGAGGCCAGGCTGGCCGGCGCCAAGGTGCGCACCCTCGAAAATCCCCAGCTGGAGTTGGAGGCCGGTCCCCGCAGTGCCGAGGAAGACGACGTCGACTTTGGCGTGGGGCTCGAGATTCCCGTGGAATTGTGGGGCCGGCGCGACAAACGCATTGCCGTCGCCGAGGCGGAGCTTCAGCGGGAGAAATGGTTGACCGGCGAGGCGCGGCGTCAGGCGGTGAGCGCGGCGGTCGGCGCCTATTACCGGGTTCTCCATGCCCGCAAGGGGTTGGAACTGGCCCGCGAACGGAAAGCGCTCGCCGAGGAACTGCTGCGCATCGCCACGGATCGTTATCGCGCCGGGGATGCGCCCCTGTTCGAGGTAAATCTCGCCAGAACCGAGACGGCCAGGGCCGCCAGCGAGATCGCATCGGCGCAGGGACGTTTGGCCCAGGCGCGAGCCGCCCTGGAACAAAGCCTCGCCTTACCCGCCGGGGGCGATTTTCAGATCGAGGGCGACCTTGAAGATCGAAGTTTCTTCGACCGCTTTCACCTCGACCCGGCCATGGCCTCACGCCCCGACCTTCTCGCGGCGCGGGCCGAGGTGGAAGCCGCGGATGCGGACATCGCCCTGGCCAAGGCCGAACAGCGCCCCGATCTGGCCTTGCGGCTGAGCTACCACCAGGAGGGGGACGAGAAGGTGGCCCTGGCGGGGGTGGCGGTCGGACTGCCCTTCCTGAACCCGCGCCGCGAGGCGCCTGTCCGGGAGGCCATGGCCAGGAGCCGGCGCGCCAGAATCGTCGCCGAAACCAAGGAAGCGGTGATTTCGAGTCAGATCGAAGGGGCCCGCCTCGCCTACCAGGCGGCGGTAGAGGCCGTCCGCGAAATGGAGGAGGTCGCGCTGCCCCTGCAGAGCGAAAACCAGGCCATGGCAACCGAGAGTTACCGCAGTGGCAAGATCGCTCTGGCCACCCTGCTGCAGGTGCGCCGCGAGGCCCTCGAGACCCGGAGGGAATATCTCGATCACCTCCTGAAGGCTTCCGAAACCGGCATCGGGCTGGCTTCGGCTATTGGAACCTTTTCCAAGTAAAACACATCCAAGGAGAAACATCATGCATCGTTCCATCCTGCTGTCCGCTGTCCTGTTCGCTTTCGTTGCCGCCTCCACTTTTGGGCCTCTTCCCGTCCGTGCCAGCGACGATCTCCACGCCGCCGAAGGGGCCAAGCCAGGTTCCTACGAGGACTGGTGTGCTGAGCACAAGGTTGCCGAATCCCAGTGCACCCGCTGCGACAAGTCGTTGATCCCGGTCTTCAAGGCCACCGGCGACTGGTGCGAGTTGCACGGCCTGCCCAAGTCCCAGGATCTCAAGTGTAACCCGGACCTCAAGATCGTCCGTCCGCCCAAGCAGGGGGCGTAAATGCGCCGGCTCCTCTGTCTGTTGGCCCTGATGGCTCTCGTCGCAGCCGCCGGCTGCGGCGAGAGCCGCTCGGCAGAGGCTTCGATTCCTGCCCCGGAAGCTGCATCGGCACGGCCCGCCTCACCGCCCTCGAGCCAGGAGGAAGGGATGTGCCGGGAACACGGGGTCCTCGAAGCGCTGTGCACCAAGTGCAACCCGAAGCTGGCAGTCGTCTTCCAGGCCAAGGGAGACTGGTGCGCCGAGCACGGCTTTCCCGAATCGATCTGCCCCCAGTGTCACCCCGAACGAGGAGGAAAGCCCGCGGTGGATGTCAGCATCGACGAGGCTCCCGCCGACGGCACTCTGGTCATTCTGAAGACCAAGGAGGCGGCGAGGCTGGCGGGGATCGAAACCACCCAGGCGCTGCCTGCTGAAGGTCGCGCCGAGCTGACCGTGCCTGTCGTAATCGCCTACGATCCGACGCGGGTTGCGCAGGTCAACGCCCGCTCCCCCGGCGTGGTCAAACGCCTCCATGCCGATATCGGCACCCGGGTGGCGGCGGGCGATCCGCTCGCCGAGATCGAGAGCACGGCGGTGACCGCCGACCAGTCGCAGCTCGCTGCGGCGCAAGCCCGAGTCCGGGTGACGGAAGAGAACTTCCGCCGCGAGGCTGAACTGGAGAAAAGGGGGATCTCGGCCAGAAAAGAGGTCCTCGCCGCCGAACAGGCCTACCGTGAGGCCCTGGCCGACCTGAATGCGCTCAAGGGCTCGCTGAAGATCATGGGCGCGGCCGGCAGTGGCGGCCGCTATACCCTGAAGGCCCCCTTCGCCGGGATCGTCACCCGGCGCAGCGCCTCCCTCGATGAATACGTGGAGACCCAGCCCTCGCTCTTCGAGATCGTCGATACCTCTACCATGTGGGCCGAACTGGCCCTGCCGGAGAAGGATCTCGGGCGGGTGACAACCGGGATGCCCGTGGTCATCACTTTGGGCGCCCTGCAGGGGCAGCAGTTCCGCGGGACGATCAGCTACATCGCACCCCTGGTCGACCCGCGCACCCGTACCGCTCAGGCCCGGGTGCGCCTCGATAATCCCGAAGGGCTGCTGCGGGCGAACATGTACGGCGAGGCCCGCATCACCGTGGGCGGAGCCCAGGCCCTGTCAGAGGTTCCCCGAGACGCCGTCCAGCGGGCCAAATCGGTCAATCTCGTCTTCGTGCGCCTCGCCGAAAACGAGTTCGAGGCCCGACGGGTCGAGATGGGACCGCGCTCGGTCAGCGGTGAAACCGTGCAGCTCGCCTCGGGGGTGCAGCCCGGAGAAGAGATTGTGGTCGCCGGAAGCTTTTTTCTCAAGACCGAAACGCTGGGGGATGCCATCGGGGCCGGCTGCTGCGAAGTGGAACAGAACTAGGAGTTTGTCATGCTGAACTGGATCATCGACTGGTCCCTCAAACACCGCCTGGCGGTGATCGTCGTCTGGACCTTCATCGCCGTCCTCGGGGTCTTCGCCTTTTTGCGCCTGCCGATGGATGCCTACCCGGATACCACGCCGGTCCAGGTCCAGGTAAACACGGTGGCACCGGCTTTCTCGCCGCTGGAGATCGAGCGGCAGATCTCGGCGCCGCTGGAGCAGGCGATCTCCGGGCTGCCGAAATTGAAAGAAGTCCGCTCCATCTCCAAGTTCGGCCTCTCCCAGATCACCGTCATCTTCGAGGACGGCACCGACATCTACCTCTCCCGCCAGGTGGTCATGGAGCGGGTGCAGACCGTCGATCTGCCCGCCGGCATCGGCAAGCCCGAGCTCGGGCCGGTGGCCACCGGCCTGGGCGAAGTCTTCCACTACCTGATCACCGCCAAGGACAAGACTCTGGCCGAGCTGCGCACCCTGCACGACTGGGTGATGAAGCCGCAGATGCGCTCGGTCTCCGGGGTGGCGGAAGTGAACACCTGGGGGGGCGACGAACGGCGCATCGAGATCGTGGTCGATCCGCAGGAACTCGCCAACCGCGGCATGACGCTGGATCAGCTCATCGAGGCCGTCGAGCAGGGGAACCTGAACGTCGGTGGCGGGACGCTGGACAGGGCCGGCGAGTCGAGCCTGGTCCAGGGGGTGGGCATCGTCACCGGCCCCGAGGAGATCGAGGACATCGTGGTCACGGTTAAAAACGGGGTTCCGGTACTCGTCTCCGACCTCGCCCGGGTGGTGGAGGGCAAAGAGATCCGCCGCGGCGCCGTGACCGCCGACGGAAAGGGGGAGGCGGTGCTCGGCCTCGGCTTCATGCTCATGGGGGAGAACAGCCACGATGTCACCACCCGCCTCAAGGCCCGGCTTGCCGAGGTCAAAAAGACCCTGCCCGAGGGGGTCGAGGTGGCGACCGCCTACGACCGCACCACGCTGGTCGATCAGGTGCTGCGCACCGTCGAGAAGAATCTCATGGAGGGGGCGTTGCTGGTCATCGCTGTCCTCTTCATCTTCCTGGGCAACCTGCGGGCGGGGCTTATCGTCGCCCTGGCCATTCCGCTTTCCATGCTCTTCGCCTTCGACATGATGCTGCGCTTCGGCATCGCCGGCACCCTGATGAGCCTGGGGGCCATCGACTTCGGCCTGATTGTCGACAGCTCGGTGATCATGATCGAGAACTCCGAGCGCCGCCTCGCCGAGGACGAAACCGGCCGAAGCGTCCTCGAGGTGGTGCGCGAGGCCGCTGTCGAGGTGCGCAAGCCGACCCTTTTTGGCGAACTCATCATCATGATCGTCTACCTGCCGATTCTCGCCTTGCAGGGGGTGGAGGGGAAGCTCTTTCGCCCCATGGCGCTGACCGTCATCTTCGCCCTGCTCGGTTCCATGGCCCTGTCGATGACCCTGATGCCGGTGCTCGCCTCCTTCGGCCTCAAGAGACGCCGGCATGACCGGGAGCCCCTGCTGGTCCGCGGGCTCAAGAGGCTCTACCGGCCGGTGCTGCATTTCGCCCTGCGCCGGCGCGCCGCGGTGCTCGCCATCGCCCTTTGTTGCCTGTTCGGGGCCGGATTTCTCGCCGCGCGCCTCGGTTCGGAGTTCGTCCCGCGGTTGATGGAGGGGACCATCGTCATCAACACCGTGCGACTCGCCAGCGTCTCCCTCGACGAGTCGGTGCGCTACGGCACCCACATCGAGCGGGCGCTGCTGGAGAAGTTCCCCGACGAGATCGAGCGGATCTGGACCCGCACCGGCAGCGCCGAGGTCGCTACCGACCCCATGGGGCTTGAGCTTTCGGACATCTTCCTCACCCTCAAGCCGCGCGCGCAGTGGACGCAGGCCAAGACGCAGGGCGAACTGGTGGCGGCCATGGAACAGGCACTCAGTGCCCTGCCGGGGATGAAGAAGATCTTCACCCAGCCCATCGAGATGCGGGTCAACGAGATGCTCGCCGGCATCCGCTCGGATGTGGGGATCAAGCTCTTCGGGGATGACTTCGACACCCTCAAGGAGCAGGCCCGGGCGATCGAGTCTGTCGTCAATAAAATCCCTGGGGCCGCCGACGTCAGCATCGAGCAGGTGACCGGCCTGCCCCTGGTGCAGGTCGCGGTCGACCGGGCGGCCAGCGCCCGCCACGGCATCCCGGCCAGCGAAGTCCTCGAGGTCGTGGAGGCCCTGGGAGGGCGCAAGGTGGGGGAACTCCAGCAGGGGGAGCGGCGCTTTCCCATCGCGGTGCGCATCGCCGAGCGCTACCGCGCCGAGCCCGAGGACCTCGAGCGCATCCTGGTCACCGCCCCCGGCGGGGAGGCCATTCCCCTCTCCCAACTGACCCGGATCCAGGTGACCGAGGGACCCTCGACCATCAACCGCGAGTGGGGCAAGCGCCGCATCGTCGTGCAGGCCAACGTGCGCGGCCGCGACGTGGGGAGCTTCGTGGCCGAGGTGCAAAGCGCCATCGACCGCGAGGTGAAGCTGCCCAGCGGCTACTACGTGCGTTACGGGGGGCAGTTCGAGAACCTGGAGCGCGCCCAGAAGCGGCTCTTCCTCGTCGTCCCGCTCGCCCTGGCGCTGATCTTCACCCTGCTCTACTTCACCTACGGGCGGGCGCTCGACGCCGCCCGCGTCTTCACCGGCGTCCCCTTCGCGGCGGTGGGCGGCATCGTCGCCCTGTGGCTGCGGGGGATGCCTTTCAGCATCTCGGCCGGGGTCGGCTTCGTCGCCCTCTCCGGGGTGGCCGTTTTGGGCGACATGGTCCTGGTCGCCGCGGTGCGCGACCTCCTCGCCCGGAACGTTGCGCTGCTGGAGGCCATCAAGACGGCGGCCGAGCAGCGGCTGCGCCCGGTGCTGATGACCGCGATGGTCGCCAGCTTCGGCTTCATCCCCATGGCGCTGAACACCGGCATCGGCGCCGAAGTGCAGCGGCCGCTGGCGACGGTGGTCATCGGTGGCGTCGTCTCCTCGACCCTGCTCACCCTGCTGGTTCTGCCGGTGCTCTATGCCATGGTTGGAGGGGCCGAGGAGCCGGTCGCGGGACAGGAGGCCGCCGTTGCGGTGGGGCAGGAGGCGGGCTGAACCTGCACAGTGAGGTATTTTTTTTTGCGAAGGCCGGTCGGCCCGGAGCGGTACAAAACCTTGTTAAAATTCTTGTGAAAGGAAGGCAGAAAAAAAGCGGATCCAAGTTTTAGCCGGGAACAAAAAACGCAAAATGTTTTTCGGCCTGCTTGGCGTCCTTGGTCAATAAGGCATGGACATTTTGTGACAGGGGATCGGGGAAAATATCCTCATCGCCATTCTCAAGGCCTGTCAGGATGGCATTGGCCAGCTGCGCCGGGGAGGTTTTGGGGATTTTCTGCCCGGACGTCATCCGGGTTTCGACGGGGCCGGGGTACACCGCGAAAACCCGGACCTGCCGGGCCGCCAATTCGCCGCGCAAGCCCTGCAGCAGGGAGTGGGCGGCAGCTTTTGAGGCACAATAGGTGCCATTGAGCGGCATGTTGACCAGGCCGATGATGGAGCAGATGTTGACGATGGCACCGCCGCCCCGGGATTCCAGAACCGGTGCAAAGGCCTGGCACATGGCCAGGGTACCGAAGAAGTTGACTTCCATCTCCTCCCGGGCGGCCTCCATCCCGGCGGGACTCAGCAGCGACACGCAGCGGTTGACTCCGGCGTTATTGATAAGAATGTCGACATCCGTGCACTGTTTAGCCGCAGCTTCCACTTCAGAGGCCCTGGTAATGTCCAACTTGACCGCGACAACCTTGTTGTCGTCTTGTCCCGCAGCGCAGCAGGCCGCCTTGGTTGTCCGTGCGGCAGCGTAGATTTTTGTGGCGCCCCGCGCCAGCAGGGCCCGGACCAAAGCTTGGCCGATGCCTCCATTGGCGCCCGTCACCAGAACCACTTTTCCTTCGATGTTCATTTTGACTCCGTTCCTGTCTTGACGCCGTTGCGTCATGGTTTCCCTTGGATCGACAGCTTATCTTCGATCGTGTCCTGAACGGATAAGCAACTCCGGCAACTGCCTGCACTCCCCGGCGCTGAGGCCAGTGCCGGAATCCCCTATCAGGCAAGGGGAACAATGGACTTGTGCTTACCTCTTTCCCATGGTCAACCAGGAAGTCCCTTGACTATGAAGCTCGTTCGCGACGGTAATGATTTACGATCTCATCAGCCAGGCTGGCCAGGGTATATTTCGGTGCCTCGATGGAGGGTTTCAGTGCAATTTTGTCACAGGCTTGGGAGGTGATTGGACCGATTGCAGCGACGGTCACTCCCTTTAGAAACCCGTAGAATTGAGTCTTTCCGAGAATTTTGGCTAAATTGATAACCGCCGAGGGAGCTGTAAAGGCAATACAATCTACCTGCTGTTTGGACAGGGCTGTCATTGCCTGGTCGGGAATGCCATCGGGCGTCACGTTGTAATAAAGGATCGGGGCAATGACCTCGTAGCCTTGGCGGGTCAACCCTTCGCTGATCACACTACGTGCCCGGTCTCCCCTGGGAAGAAGCACCCGGCCCCTTCTTTCCCTCAAACCCGAAAATGCCTCGACAATACCCTCTGCCGTGTATTTATCTGGCACCATGTGCACAGCAACTCCTCGGGCGTGTAACATTTCGGCGGTCACCGGGCCCACAGCACAAAACCGGCAAGTACAGAGGGCCCGGGTATCGCAGCCGAGCGCTGCGAGACGGTTAAAGAAATGAACGACCGTATTTTGCGAAGTGAAGATCACCCAGTCGAAGGACCCAATATTGGCGAGAGCCGAATCCGGCTCAGCATAGCATTTTGCTTGGACGATTCGGATTGTCGGGCATCCCAGCACAAGGCCTCCGTGGGATTTCAAGATAGTTACTATTTCCCCTGCCTGTTCAATGGCGCGGGTGACCAGGAAGGTTTTGCCGAACAAGGGAAGGTCGTGACAAGGGCCAACCTCCGCCGACAGGTTTGACTGCTCGTTCATGCGCAATTCGTCTTTTCATTGAAATGATGCTGAAGTGAGAAAACTCGCACCGGATGGACCTAATTCAAGCGTGCATCAGCATTCCTCGGAGCCCTCCGATGACAACTTCAAGAGGTTTGGCCGGAGTCGTAACCTTGATGGAGGCCGCCTCGGTCAAGCGTTCTCGAAGTCCGGGCAGCAAGGCGCCGCCACCGGTGAGCAGAATACCGCTCTCGATGATTTCGCACCCCAGGGCGGGCGGCACTTTCTGCAGAAGATTGGTGGCGGTGTCGATAATTTCGCTAACCAATGGTTCGATCATGGACTGAAGTGTTGCCGGACGAACCGTCAGGGCCACCGGGGAACCAACGTCACGGCTCGCAGTCTTGACCAGGATGTGGGTATCGGTCCGAAGAAGCTTGCCTGCCCCCACCGTGGCAATCATCCTCTCCACCTCGGCCGCGGTGAGGCAGAGCCCCCAACTCTGATGGAAGCAGCCCTGTACTCGCTCCCGCAGGCTGCCGCAGGCAACCCTGGTGGCGTGCGATTCCAAAATTTCGCCCGCCCGGACGATGGCGCAATCGGTTACGCCGTCGCCCACATCCACAACCATTTGGGCGTAAGGGGAAAGGATGTCGAGCCCGGCACCAATGGCGACCGCGAGGGGCTCGGAGACAATGGTGACGAAAGCGGCCCCTGCCTTGTACAAAGCCGTGGCGAGCGCTTCGCGTTCTTCGCAGGTGGCATCGGTGGGGGCGCCGACAACGACCCGGGGTCTCAGAAGCCCGAGTCTATTCGCCCTTCTCAGGAGCGGCCCGAGCAGATCCGCGACCGCTTGCTGATCAGTAACCACGCCGTGGCGCAGAGGCAAAACGGGGGACAGGGCCGTCGGTATGGTCGCAACCGCGAATTTTCCCGTAGCCACCCGGACATACGCCGTGCCCAGGTCAATGGCCACTTCGCAGCGCCATGGAATTTGAACCCGATATTTTGCCATCGTAGAGACCTCTGTTTCACCTATGCGACCCGCGAACAATAGAACTCATGGAGGTTCGGGGCGCCCTTCCGGGACATAACGACCCTTGGATGAGGCAGGTATTTTCCCTTTACCGGTGATAATCGCCGGCAGCCTCCGGTTGGTAGATGACTTCTTCGATTCGGATGGTTTTTTTACCCGCAAGCACCTTCCATTCGATGACGTCCCCGACTGCATAGCCGAGAATGGCCGTTCCGACAGGGGAGGTCACCGAAATTCGACCTTCGGACAGATCTGCGCTGCCCGGGAACACCAGGGTCACAATCTTCTCCTCGCCATTGGCTAAATCGCGGAATCTGAACCGGGAGTTGAGGGTTACAACGTCGGGCGGGATCTCCCGGGGGCTCACGATGCTGCAATTTTCCAGTTCCTCTTCCAGCTCGGTTAATTTATCTCGGCCGTTCCGGCCGGATCTTTTTGCCGCGTCAATATATTCTTCCAGTTTCTGATGGTCCGTTTCTGTGATGTAAATCGTTCTTGCGTTCATAGTGTTTTTCCTTTCGAGTTCCATGGATTTCTCAACAAAGTGCTATTGGGGAATGGGCTTAGAATGACTCGTCCTCAACCAACAAGTTTGGGCGGGCGGCATCGCCTCTCAACGCGGCTGGCCTGGTCGCACCATCCGTTACCGGACGTCCATCATTTTCTTTGCTGGGAGAGCTGGCGCAACGCCCCGTTGAAAAAGCGGACGTCCTCGATGGTGTACAAGGCGTCCGGGTTAAACTGCCTGATGAGATTGATGACATTTTTAAGATTGCGCCTTTTCGCTACGGTAAAAATGACTTTGACCGGTCCGGTCTGCCCGCGAGCATCCACGCTGGTAACTCCAAAACCCGCTTTCCACAGGGCGGCTGCCAACCCTGGTGCCTCGTCGTGGGCGATGGTACGGATAATGAGGTTGCCCACGGCGAGACGTTCCTCCAGCAGGAGCCCCACGTAGTTGCCCGCTCCAAAGCCAAGGGCAAAGGCGAGATAAGTCCCCCAATTGTGCAGATGCTGCATGACCTGAGAGATGGCAAGGACCCAAATCAGCGACTCGACAAAACCCAAAGGAGCCGCCAAGGCTTTCAGCCCCCGGGAAATGAAGGTTATGCGCAGAGTGCCGATGCTAACATCGAGGATGCGGGCGATGAAGACCAGAAGGGGTACGGCCAACATGGACAGGAACCCTGGTTCAACGACTGACGATGTGAGCATGATGCTCTCCTAGGCCAAGCAATTAATTGGTTCGCTGTTTCAGGACCGCAGACGGTCCTCTTCGGTACAATCCATCTTCCGCTGGAGCGGTATCCCAGAAAGGCCGACTCGCTTCACGAACAGCCTCTGCCCGGGTAATTCCAATGTCTTTCAATAACTCATCACTCAAGCTGCCTAGCGCCTCTCGCTGGATCGCGACCTCTCTCCAAAATAGAATTTTGGTTACGATCTTGCCCACGAGTCTGAACAGCATCATCTCTCTTTCTCCTTTTTTATTCGCCTTCATCTTGATCGTCTCCCCACGAAACGAAATAAGCATTCAATGCTGGAGTCGTTACAGATGAAAGTCCCCAGCCGCTTCAGGTTGGTAGATAACCTCCTCAATCCGGATGGTTTTCCTCCCGGAAAATGTCTTCCACACGACGACATCTCCCTCCGCGTAGCCAAGGATCGCCGCCCCGAGGGGGGAGATGATCGAAACCCGTCCTTTTGAAAGATCTGCGTTGCTGGGAAAAACTAATGTCACAATTCTCTCTTCTTTGCTGTTGAGATTGAAATACCTTATTCGTGAGTTAAGGGTGACAACATTGGCTGGAATCTCGTTGGGAGCAACTACCCTGCATGATTCCAGCTCGTTTTCCAGGCAACTCAAGTCGTTCCGCCTGTTTTGCGGAACACTGTTCATGCTTTCCAAAAGCAATCCCAAGCGTTTGTAGTCGTAATCTGTGATGTAAACAATTCTTTCTGGCATAACTGTCTGTCCATCCCAAAAAACACGTTTAATTGACGGCAGATCAAGACATTTTTTTTCAACAGTTTTTCTTGTTTGATTTAATCAATGGCGTTGCCTAAGAATTTTCTTTAGATTTTTTCTTTCCAATACTTGATTCATCAAGATATATAAATCGTAGATCGCCATTTCTTCGCATATCGATAACCCAACCGGCATCGAACATTTCACCCGCCGAATTAAATTGAGTCTTTAGGCTCGTTTCCTGGTCGTATAGAATGATTTTTCCATTGTGAATGTCCTCTTTTTTAATATAAGCGAAGAGACAATTTATGTTTTTCATGTGAAGAATGTCACCACAAGGGAATGGATCAATTCCGTCTAAAAACCTTCTTGTTCTCAACCGTAGAGAATCTGGCCACCTTCGCATTCATCGTCTCCCCACTGATTCTTTACTCTTTTATAGATTTACTTTAAGGAGCTATAGAGTTCGCTTCAGTTAAAGGGCTGTCTATATATTTCATCTTATTTATCTCGTATAAGTAGCAAAAAGCATAAATCTCCTTACTGTTTATATCTACTTCATATAAGTTACTAAGTAGAAATCCCGTTTCTTCCCAGGATCGCTCTGTGGAACCGCAAAATAGAATGTCATTTACAATTTGTTGATTTCCGAATTTTTTCAACATAAGTCCGTACACCTGCTTCGCTAGAATTATATGCTTTTCGTAGGACAATAAATCTCTATCAAAAACAAGCTTACGGTGCAAAAGAGACGATTCTTTTGCGATTTTTAGACATTCATGCCTAGGCACGGAGTCATGGTTGAAAAACGACCCAAAGTAAAGAATCAGCTTGTTTATATGGATTGATCTTTTGATTAAGTTTTCCACGCTCTTTGCCTCTTCCTACCGGCCCCATGCTGCCTTCAGCAGCACTCGTCATAACCGTCCTGCAGTCTTGCCTTTTTTCAACTCTATCGTTACACTCTAGCCACGTAAATACGATTAAGTTACCCATGGAATGCCTATGAAAATTGGGCAATCACAAAATGGGGAACTGGGGGAAAAAATGGCTAACGTCGGGAAGTGCTCTTGTGAATCGTGCGAAGAAGGAGATTCTCGGGGCACTGAGTTCCCGTCTGTACGACAGGAGAAGGGAATGGACAGCGATCAAAAAGACAGTTGGCTGGAAAGGCAACTGCGGGAGCGCATTAAGGAACTTGACTGTCTCTACAGCCTGGTCAAGTTGATCGAGCAGAATGAGGATTCGATCGAAAAGATTTTGCAAGGAGTCGTTGATCTGCTACCCGGCTCTTGGCAGTTCCCGGAAATAGCCTCTGCCAGAATTGTCTACAAAGAGCGAACATTTCAGTCGAGCAATTTCAAGTCGACCCAATGGAATCAGAAAGCCGCCATTGTTATCGCTGGTCGGCAAGAGGGTCTGGTGGAAGTTCACTACCTTAAGAAAATGCAACAGCTCGATGAGGGGCCATTCCTTAAGGAAGAGCGACTATTGATTGATGCCGTCAGTGATCACATTGCCAAAGCCGTTGAACGGATCAAGACCCAACGTCAGTTGCAAGTGGAACGGCAAGCTCTGCAGGATGCTAACGCGGCTCTTCATGATTCCCTGGCCCAAAGCCAGAGAGAGAAAAAAATGATCGGCCTCTCAATACAGGCCAAGATCGAAAAGATCATCACGCCAATTTTTTATGCCCTACAAGCTGAAATGGACCCTAGGCAGTTGAAATATTTAGATCTCCTCAAGAAAAACTTTGCCGACATCATCTCTCCTTTTGTCGAAGGGAACCAAGACGTACTCAACAAACTCAGTCCGGTCGAATTATTGATTTCCAATATGATCAAACACGGATTGTCCTCCAAGGAGATTGCCAACCTCCGGGCCATCTCACCCGCTACGGTTAATCGCCACCGGGAAAGCATCCGGAATAAACTTGGTCTTACCAACCGGAAGATAAACCTGGTTTCTTACCTCAACGGCAGAGTGGAAGAGTAAAAAAATCAATACAATTAAACTTTCGGCGAAAGAATGAGTCACTCACGGGATTGGACAAAACCGAAAAATTGGGGGGCGACGCTTTCCTGCAGGAGATATGGTAGATGAACATTGATATGGATAGAATGAAGAAACAAATTTGCTTTATTGAACATTTGGACCGCCTCAAACAAGTGATCCGACAGAACCTGCTGATGAATGAATCTCGTCGGGAAAACAGCGCTGAACATTCCTGGCACATCGCCACCATGGCAATGGTGCTGGCTGAATATGCTCCCCATGAATTAGACCAGTTGCGAGTCTTGAAGATGCTGCTTGTTCACGATGTAATCGAAATCGAGGCGGGCGACACCTTCTGCTACGATGTGGAAGGCAACAAGGGTAAGGAAGAGCGCGAAAGACTTGCAGCAGATCAGGTATTTGGCCTGCTGCCTTCAGACTTAGCGGCAGATTTCCGGGCCATTTGGGATGAGTTCGAGCAAGGAGACACACCCGAGGCCCGTTTCGCTAACGCCCTGGATCGATTCCAAGTGCTTCTGCAAAATTTCAACACCGGTGGCGGCACCTGGCGCATCCATAACATTGAGAAAAAACAGGTCATCCAACGGATGTTGCCGATCAAGACAGGCGCCCCGTCGTTATGGCCGGTGGTGGAGTCCTGTCTGGAGGAAGCCTGTGACCAGGGGATGCTCAAGGACACGGTCGCCTCGCAGGAATAGAAGGTTTTCCTTTTTCATTTGTTTCGAGCTGTTGCTTTGCCTTCCAGAAAGCATGCGGCGTTACGGTCGAAAAACCGTGACGCCGCATGTATTTGCTAGCGAAAAGTTCCAGGGCTCACGCGCCAGTGGCCTGGGCGAGTTCCAGCTCGGCGATCCGTTTCTTCAGGGCTTTCTCTTTGTCAAAAGCAGCGGTCACATCACGCATGATGGAGGCCACGCCAAGCGGCATGCCTTGTTCGTCCTTGAGCATGACGATGGAAAAAGCACAAGAGAGCTGGTGCCCATCCCGATGCAGCGCCGGAACCGAAAGCAGGTCCGTTCCGTAACGGGTTTCTCCAGTTTCCATCACCCGCCAATACCCCTCCCAATGGCGACCACGCAACCTCTCCGGGATAATCAGGTCGAGTGACTGGCCCAGGGCTTCTGCTGCACTGTAACCGAAAACCAGTTCGCAACCGCGGTTCCACAGACGGATTATCCCTTCCCGATCTGAAAACAGCACGGCATCAGGTGCCTGATCGATAATCTGCCTGTAGAACTGCGGGGGAAAACTCTCTGGCACGGCATACTCCTTTCATTGGGTATTCAAGACCGATAAAAATACGATCTTCCGGCGCGGTCCTGGCCATTATTGAATCAAGTACCCGTACTCTTTATGTCGTTCGATATATTTGGCGACAAAAGGACATTGAGGGATGACCTTCAGCCCCTCTGCTTCAGCATAATCCAATGCTGCTTTAACAAGCTTACTGCCAAGTCCCATCCCCTCAAGTTCCGGCGGGACCTCAGTATGGACCAGGGCGATGGCGCTTTCTTCCAACTCATAGTCGAGAAAGGCCAGGGAGCCAGCCACCTCCATCTCGAAACGTTTTCCTGACAGGTCGTTTCTGACCGTATCACCCATTGCTAATTGCCTCCTTTCAAGATGGATTCAACCGTGGGAAAGTTCGCCAGGGCTGCCTGGGGGACCTTTTTCCACGCCGGGTTCCCGGCATCTTCCGGGTAGGGCTCAAGGAGTGCTGAGTCGTTCTTCCCGGACCCCAAGACGACGATCCGCCCGACCATTCCGGCAGCTTCGTGGGGCGTGCAGTAATAATCATAAACCCCCTCGACGGTAAAGCGAACCTCGAAGCTGTCGCCGGGGTTGATCAGATAACCCGAATCCCAGGGCTCGGCGGCAGCGGGGATGCGCAGGGGATGCCGGAGGTTGTCCGGGTGATAGGCGGTGGTGGTGTGCACGTTGTGTCCGTCGTTCACCCAGCGCACCCGCTGGCCCGGGCTGACCAGCAGGCCGATGGGATCGAAAACGACATGGGCTCCGCCAGGATCGCTGCGCATGTGGATCTCGAGCACCTGCTGCTCTTCCGCGCTCCAAGCGATGCGGCCGAGCGCCAGGCCGGCGAGCCAGAGGCCGCCGGCCTGGAGGACTGCGCGTCGACTGATCATGGCTATTTCACCTTGGCCGTGGCGGGGTCGACGTGCCAGATGGTCACATGGTAATGGGGAGCTTCCACGCCGGGGTGGCCGGCGTTATAGGTCAGATCCACCTTCTTGACCTGGTCGCTGCCCACCGCCAGACCGGTGAAGTTCTTGTGCTGCTGCATCTCTTCCATGGGAACCATGTAGATGGTCGACACCAGCATTCCCTCCCGGTCGTAAGCGAGAAACGGGCCGACTGGCAGGGTGGCGGGCTGCACGTAGAGGCTGCCCATCCCCGGGAGAAATTCCGGCAGCGGCACCAAGTCGCTGACTTTTTTGTACGGGGCGTCCGGCGGGGCGTTCATGCTGCCCGCACAGGCGACCGCAACCAGGGCCAACAGAGCGACAACAATTGTTAGCAGCTGTCTCATGACGAGTTCCCCTTTCTCTGAAGGTATTCACATTTATCCGCGGGCCTGAAGCAGCAGAGGTTCCGGGTGGCTCTTTATCTCTGGCCGCGGATGCCAAGTCGCCGCAGGACCCCGGCGACGATCCGGTCACAACGCTCCCCTGCGAAGGGGAAGGCCTCTCCGGCCGTCGCCTGCACCAACCCGGCGAGGTGCTCCTGCAGGATCTTGCGCGCCCGGTGATAGCGGGTCTTGACCGTCGCCTGCTCCAACTCCAGGCAATCGGCGGTCTCAGCCACCGACAGCTCTTCCAGGCCTCGCAGGACGAAGACTAGCCTGTAGACGTCGGGAAGGGCATCAATGGCCACCTCGAGCATCCGCCGAAATTCGCCCCGTGCCGCATCCTGTTCCGGGCTGGGTCCTGGAAAGGTCAGTTCAGCCATATAATTCGCCCCCTCTCCTCGTTCCGGGTCGTCCAAAGAAATACTGTTGTTAACGACGGCCGCTGCTCGCAGACGACCCAGCGCCTCATTGACGGTGATTCTGGCCAGCCAGGCGGAAAGCGGCCCCTTTCCTTCGAAACGGTCTAGCTTCTGGTAGGCTCTGACATAGGCCTCCTGAACTGCGTCTTCAGCCTCGGCCTCGTTGCGCAGGATGCCCCGAGCGATGCGGTAGAGACGTCGGTTGTAGCGGCGCATGATCAATTCGAAGCTGGCGCCGTCACCCTGCCTGATGCGGGCCACCACATCCAGGTCTGAGGCTGTATCTGGGGTTGCACGGATTGCGCCTGGCTCATCCATGTTGAAATCTCCTTTTCTTTGGCTTCACCCCTTAGATGCCCCGGGGCGGCAAAAGGTTCCCGGAACGGGTAAAATTTTTTCGGCTCAGGTCATTGTACCATTGGCGATTGGCCTCTCTCGCAAGGTAAAACCAGCGTGTTTGGGCCGGAGGATTTGACAAGCCCTTTGCCTGTAGCCGCAGGTGCTGTTTCCAGAGCCCCAACGTTCGTTATAAGTGCCATCCCCCAGGAGATTTAGATTGCCCGATCTTAAAAAAAAGAAAAACAACTGCCCCCCTGACGAGAGGACCTGCAATAGTTTTACCTGAGTACAGTCAGCCAATGGCTCAGTGTTGATGGGGCGCTGGGGCAGTCGCCTCACCATGATGGGGGGCTCCCTCGCCGGCGCGGTGGATGCGTACCAGGGTCTCGAAGAAATGCCTGTCGGCGAGTTCCAGCGTCCCGGGCGCCCGGGGAGCACCTTGTGACCACCCCGTGCGGAACAATTTTTCGAGCTACAAATTTCCTCAACCACGTATGGTATCCGGCCCTGGATGAGAGCCACCTCCCCCACCGGGTACCCTACGGCCTTCGCCATTCCTTCGCCGCCTGGGCTAGGACCATTGGCATCGACCTGCTGAAGTTGGTCAGGCTGATGGGGCACGGATCGAAAAAGATGATCTACGGGGTGTACGGGGATTACGTCGAAGGACTGGAGGAGGATTACGAGAAGATACTGGCTTTTTTCGGCGAGGATTTTCTCCGCAGGAACGCAAGTCCCGAGAGCCACAAAACCTTGTGAAAGTCCTTGTGAAAGCCAGGCAGAAAAAAAGCGGAATCCATAAGGATTCCGCTTAGTTGTCTTGGAGCGGGAAACGGGATTCGAACCCGCGACTTCAACCTTGGCAAGGTTGCACTCTACCACTGAGTTATTCCCGCATTTTTGGGGCGCCCTGACGAGCGGAGCTATTAATAACAAATGACCTTGGCCAAGTCAACAGGTTTTTCGAAAAATTTCTTTTGCCCGCCGGGCCGGCTAGCGGGAGATAACCCTAAAGAATTTAACCAGATAGTCCCCTCCCGACCACATGGTCATGACGAAGGCGACCCAGAAGAAGAAAATCCCGAAATTGTGCATGTTGACATGGAAGAGTTCCCAGCGCAGACCGAACAGCCAGTAATAGTCGTAATGCAGCAGCAAACCGGGGATGGCGGTCATCTGGAAGATGGTTTTGAACTTGCCCAGGTCGCTGGCGGCAATGACGATCCCCTCGCTGGAGGCGATGGAGCGCAGCCCGGTGATGGTGATTTCCCGGGCCAGGATGAGAAAGACCGCCCAGGCAGGCACCCGGCCCATGGGGATCAGCATGATCAGCGCCGCCATGACCAGCAGCTTGTCGGCCAGGGGGTCGAGGAATTTGCCGAGAACGGTGACGATTTCCCACTTGCGCGCCAGGTAGCCGTCGAGCCAGTCGGTGAGCGAGGCCAGCCCGAACACCACGGCCGCCCAGAAGCCGGCCTCGCGGCTATCGAAGAGCATGAGGATGACCAGCACGGGGATCGCCGCGACCCGCCCCAGGGTCAGCATGTTGGGTAGATTCAGGCGCCCGGAGCGCAGGTTCATAGGATCGGGTCCTTGCCCTGCCGGTAGCGGTCGAGGTGCTTCTTTACCCGCTGGATGTAGTTGCGGGTTTCGTCGAAGGGGGGGATGCCGCCGTAGCGTTGGACCGAGCCGGGCCCGGCATTGTAGGCGGCCAGGGCCAGGTCGAGATTGCCGTTGAACTGATCCAGCATCAGCCGCAGGTAGCGGCTGCCGCCGCGGATGTTTTCCTCGGGATTAAAGGGGTTGCGCACCTGCATGTCCTGGGCGGTTTCCGGGATCAGCTGCATCAGCCCCTGGGCCCCTTTGGTGGAAACCACATTGGGGTTATAATTGCTCTCGACCTTGATGACGGCCTGCACCAGTGCCGCCTCCAGGCCGAACATGTCGGCGTAATGACTGATCAGGTCGGAGAGCGACCCGTTATTGCTGGTGGGAGCCTCGCTGACCACCGACTCCTTCATGTAAAAGGCGTACTGGGTTCCGGTAGGGATGTTGGTGAAGTGGACGACGCCCTTTTCGTCGACGTACTTGTAGATATCAGCGTGCCCAAGGGCCGGCAGAACCAGGAGCGCCGCCAAGAAAAGCGGCGAAAAAAGTCTCGGCAGGTGGTGTTTACGGCATTCGGTCATGACTCGTTCCGTTGGCATCCAGTTGAGCAATATAACCCAAAAGGTGTTGTATTTCAACCTATTTAGGCGGGCAAAAGCCTTGACATCCACTTGCCGCCCGCCGATAATGACTCGCTCATCCAAATTTCATGCAGACTATGGACCAATTTTGCCCACCGGCGCGAAACGCCAACGGTTTCTCCCGGAACAGGTCCGGTCCGCTCCAACCCTGAGGCCCGGAAGATGAAGATTACGGCGGATTTTCTGGTCATCGGCAGCGGTATCGCCGGACTTTCTTATGCGTTGAAGGTGGCCGGTCACGGCAGTGTGGCGGTGGTCACCAAGCGCGAAGTATCCGAAACTGCGACGAACCTGGCCCAGGGGGGGATCGCCTCGGTTCTGTCCGAAACCGACAGCTTCGAAGCGCACATCCAGGACACCATGGTGGCCGGCGCCTTCCTCTCCCACCAGGACGTGGTGCAGATGGTGGTAGAAGCCGGGCCCGAGGCGATTCAGGATCTGATCGACTGGGGCGTCAAATTCACCAAGAATGACGACAACACCTATGACCTCACCCGGGAGGGGGGCCATTCCCAGCGGCGCATTCTGCATGCCAAGGATGTCACCGGGCGGGAAATCGAGAGAGCCCTGGTCGAGGCGGCGTCCAACCATCCCAATATCACCATCTACGAGCACCATAACGCCATCGACCTGATCACCGAGGCCAAGGTGACCCATCGCCGCCAGTCGCCCAACCGCTGCCTGGGGGCCTATGTGCTGGACATCCGCAACAAGGAGGTCGTCACCTTCGGGGCGCGCATCACGGTGTTGGCTACCGGCGGGGCCGGCAAGGTCTACCTCTACACCTGCAACCCCGATGTCGCCACCGGCGACGGCGTCGCCATGGCCTACCGGGCCGGGGCCACCATCGCCAACATGGAGTTCATGCAGTTTCACCCCACCACCCTGTATCATCCCCACGCCAAATCGTTTCTGATCTCCGAAGCGGTGCGGGGCGAGGGGGCGATCCTCAGGCGCCGCGACGGCAGCGCCTTCATGGAGCAGTACCATCAATTGAAGGACCTGGCGCCCCGGGACATCGTCGCCCGGGCGATCGACAACGAGATGAAGGTCCACGGCGACGACTGCGTCTTTCTCGATATCACCCATCGCGGCGCGGACTACATCACCAGCCGTTTCCCCAATATCTACGAAACCTGCCTCTCCTACGGCATCGACATGACCAAAGAGCCGATCCCGGTGGTACCCGCCGCCCATTACCTGTGCGGGGGGGTCAAGGTCGACAACTGGGGCGAGTCGGACATCCGCAACCTCTTCGCCATCGGCGAGGCCTCCTTTACCGGGCTGCACGGCGCCAACCGCCTGGCCAGCAACAGCCTGCTCGAAGGGGTGGTGTACGGCAACCGGGCGGCCCGCCAGTCCCTGGAGCGGATCAAGGAGAAGCCCACCCCCTTCCCGCCCATTGCCGCCTGGGATGCCGGCAACGCCACCAACAGCGACGAGGAGGTGGTGGTCGCCCACAACTGGGACGAGATCCGCCGCTGCATGTGGAACTACGTCGGCATCGTGCGCTCCAGCAAGCGCCTGGTGCGGGCGCTGCGCCGCATTCAGATGATCCAGGATGAAATCACCGACTATTACTGGGATTTCTACATCACCTCGGACCTGATCGAGCTGCGCAACATCACCACGGTGGCCGAACTGATCGTGCGCTGCGCCCTGGAGCGCAAGGAAAGCCGCGGGCTGCACTACACCATCGACCACCCCGACACGGATGACGTTCACTGGAAACGCGATACCATCATCCGGAAAAATTTTTAAGGAGATCCCAGTTGGATATCAACCAGATCCGCGAGGAAATCGACCGTCTGGACGAAGAGCTGCTCAGAATCTTCAACCAGCGGGCCTCCCTGGCCCTGCAGATCGGCGAGATCAAGAAGGAACTCGGGATTCCGGTTTACGATCCCGGGCGGGAAAAACGGATATTCGATAAAATGCGCTCCGCCAACCCCGGCCCCCTGGAAGACAGCGCCATCGTCCGCCTGTTCGAGCGGGTGATCGACGAATCGCGACGCCTCGAACGCATCCGGACGAAAGGAATCTGAACCCATGCTCGTGGTAATGAAGAAACAGGCCAGCGACGACGACCTGCAGAAGGTGAAGCAGTACCTGATCGACCGGGACTTCGACTTTCACCAGTCGACCGGCGCCAACCGCATCATCCTCGGAGTCATCGGCGAAACCAGAAACCTCGACATCGGCGCGATGCGCGCCCTGCCCGGGGTGCTCGAGGTCTTTAAGATTCCCGACGAAGAGTGACAAATCCGTAATGCGTAAGGCGTAAGGGGTTAAACCAGTTACGCATTACGCATTACGCATCACGAAAAAAGAAAAGGGGCGCCAGCAAGCGCCCCTTTCCTTTTTCCATTATTCTCGAGCCTGCTACCCGACAACCTGAGTGCGGGTAAAGACGGCGCGCAGGGCGACCCCTTCCTTCTCGATGTTGTCGCGGGCGCCCTCTTCGCGGTCGACCAGGGTGACGATGCCGACCACTTCGAGTCCTTCCTCGCGGGCGCGCTCGACGGCTTTCATGGACGAGCCGCCGGTGGTGGTCACATCCTCGACGATGACCACCCGCGAGCCCTTGGGCAGGTTCTTGCGCCCCTCGAGCCACTGGCCGGTGCCGTGCCCCTTGGGCTCCTTGCGGATAATGAAGGCGGCCATCTCGTCGCCGGCCAGCTGGGCGGCGATGGAGGTGGCGGTGGCGATGGGATCAGCCCCAAGGGTCAGCCCGCCCACCCCGTGAATGGGTCCGGGAAACTGCTTGACCTCCTGGTAGAAGGCCTTGCCCACCAGCAGCCCGCCCTTGGCGTGCAGGGTGGTCTGCTTGCCGTCGAAATAGAAGTTGCTCTTGCGCCCGGAAGCCAGCGTCACCTCGCGCTGCTCGTAGCTGAGCTCCCGGATGATCTGCATCAGTTCGTCTCTCTCCGCCTGGGTCATGGAAAATCCTCCTCAATTCAAAAAAATGGTAGGGGCGAACCTGCGTGTTCGCCCTAAAAGGCAGGGGCAGGCACAAGGCCTGCCCCTACATTTTAAAACAACCCCAGCTGACTGTCGGACTTGAGCCGGGGGAATTTGACCGGGTAGTAGCCGCTGAAACAGGCGTCGCAGAAGCTCTTGCCGCTCCCTTCGGGGGCGCCGGCGGCGGCCCGCATCCCCTCCCGGGAGAGGTAGCCGAGGGAATCGGAGGTGATGTAGCGGTTGATCTCCTCGATGGTGTGCGAGGAGGAGATCAGCTCCTTGCGGGTCGGAGTGTCGATGCCGTAATAGCAGGGGAAGCTGGTCGGCGGGCTGGAGATGCGCACGTGGATCTCCTTGGCGCCGGCGTTGCGGATCATCTTGATGATCTTGCGGGCGGTGGTGCCGCGCACGATGGAGTCGTCGATGACCACCACGCGCTTGCCCTCGATGAGGTCCCGCACCGGGTTGAGCTTGATCTTGACCCCGAAATGGCGGATCGACTGCTGGGGCTCGATGAAGGTGCGCCCCACGTAGTGGTTGCGGATCAGCCCGAGCTGGAAGGGTATCCCCGATTCCTCGGCGTAGCCGATGGCCGCCGGCACCCCCGAATCGGGGATGGGCAGGACCAGGTCGGCCTCCACCGCGTGCTCGCGGGCCAGCTGCCGGCCAAACTCCTTGCGCACGCCGTAAACCTGCTTGCCGAAGAGGATGCTGTCGGGGCGGGCGAAGTAGATGTGCTCGAAGATGCAGGGGGCCGCGACGCTCTTGGGGAAGGGGAAGAAGGACTTCAGCCCATGCTTGTCGACCAGGATCATCTCGCCGGGCTCGATTTCGCGGATGAACTCGGCCTCGATCAGGTCAAAGGCGCAGGTCTCCGAGGCGACCACGTAGGCGCCGTCGAGCTTGCCCAGGGCCAGCGGCCGGAAACCGTTGGGATCGCGCACCGCAACCATCCGGGTTTCGGTGAGAAACACCAGGCTGTAGGCCCCCTTGACCCGGGTCAGGGCCTCGGTGATGCGATCGGGGAGTGCATCGCACTGGGCCCGGGCCAGCAGGTGGATGATGACCTCGGTGTCGGCGATGGTGGAAAAGATCGACCCCTGGTGCTCCAGTTCGTTGCGCAGTTCCTGGGCGTTGACCAGGTTGCCGTTGTGCGCCACGGCGATGCTGCCGCGGGCGTAGTCGACCATGATCGGCTGGCAGTTCTTGAAATCGTTCCCTCCGGCCGTTGAGTAGCGCACATGGCCGATGGCGCTGGAGCCGGGAAGATTGGCGAAAACCGAATCGTGCTTGAACACGTCGGCGACCAGCCCCATGCCCTTGTGGGCGCGCAGCTTGGTGCCGTCCGAGGCGACGATTCCGCAGCTCTCCTGGCCGCGATGCTGAAGGGCATAAAGTCCGAGATAGGACAGGTTGGCCGCTTCGGGATGGCCGTAGATGCCGAACACGCCGCATTCTTCGTGCAATTTGTCAAACATGCAGTTACGAACCTCTCTGCGTGAGCAGTTTTCTGTCTGTAAGACAGCTACTTCCGCCGGTTAATCCGGCGTTCACCAGGGGCCAGTCTAGCACAGGCCCACGAAAAAAAGATAGGGCCCCGCCAGCCCCGCGGTAGGGGCGCGATACATCGCGCCCGGGCAATGCCTGGCGATCCGTTCCTAAAGGTGCAATGAATTGCGCCCCTACAGCAGGTTCTCACGCACGAATCGTACGGCGTTCTGGTAGAGCCACAGGCCCATCCCCTCTTCGGGCAGATCGTCCTCGCGGGTCCAGCGCGGATGATGGGTGCGGTGCACGTAGGCCTCGGGATGCGGCATCAACCCGAACAGCCGGCCGCTCTCGTCGCAGATGCCGGCGATGGCGTTCTGCGAACCGTTGGGGTTGAGCGGGTAGTCCATGGTCGGCGCCTGGTAGGCGGCATCCGAATACTTGACCGCGGTCAGGTGCTTGTCTTCCAACGCTTTCAGGGTAGCGGCGCTGTCAGCGACGAACTTGCCCTCGCCGTGGCGGATCGGCAGGTAGACCCCCTCGAGCCCCTTGGTGAAGATGCAGGGCGATTGCGGGTCGACCTTGAGATAGGCCCAGCGGTCCTCGAAGCGCCCCCCCTCGTTGAAGGTCAGGGTGGTGCTCTGCTTGCGATGCTCCCCGCCGAGCGCCGGCAGCAGGCCCATCTTGACCATCAGCTGAAAGCCGTTGCAGACCCCCATGACCAGCTTGCCGTCCTCGACGAAGCGCTGCAGCTGATCCGAGAGGTGTTCCTGGCTCCCCTTGACCGGGGCGTGCAGCAGACGGTTGGCGCCGGCCTTGGCGCTGCCCAGGTCGTCGCCGTCGAGAAAGCCGCCGGCCAGGTTGAGAAAGTGGTAGTCGTCGAGGCGCACCCGCCCGGCCAGCAACTCGGCCACATGGACGATGTCGGCCACCTCGGCCCCGGCCAGGCGGCAGGCGTTGGCGACCTCGCGCTCGCAGTTGGTGCCGTTGCCGGCGATAACGATGGCTTTGACTTGTTTCGACATGGTTTACAGCTCCCGCAACGGCGCCTGCCACGCCTCTTTGAGTTGGTTGATGTCTGCGCTGACCAGCTTTTGGCCCTGAGTGCCGAGGATCTCCACCACCGGCGCCTCGGTCACCTCGCCGATCAGCGCCGCGTCGCGGCCGGCGAAGAGCGCTTCGAAGCCGGCCCGCTTCTCGGGACGCACCGTCACCAGCAGGCGGCTCTGGGATTCGGAGAACAGGATCTTGTCCTCGCGCAGAGCGCCGTCGGTCTTGACCTTGCCGAGTTCGGCGCGGATGCCGAAGCCGCCGGCGAAGGCCTTTTCGGCCAGGGCCACAGCGAGCCCGCCGTCGGAAAGGTCGTGGCACGAGGCGATGAGCCCCTCGCGCTGGGCGCGGTTGAGGGCCTTGTAAAGATCCAGGGCGTAGCCGGCATCAACCTTGGGCACGTTTTTGCCGAGCTGGCCCTGGCTGGCGTAGTATTCCGAGCCGCCGAGCTCGTCGCGGGTGACGCCGAGCAGGTAGACCAGGTCGCCGGGGCGCTTGACGTCCATGGAGACCGCCTGGCGCACGTCCTCGATCTTGCCGATCACCGAGAACAGCACGGTGGGCGGGATGGAGATCTTGGTGTCGCCGATCTGGTAGTCGTTCTTCATCGAGTCCTTGCCCGAGATCAGCGGCACCCCCAGGGCGGTGCAGTAGTCGTAGAGGGCCTTGTTGGCCCGCACCAGCTGGGCAGCCTTGTATTCGCCGTCGGGAGTCTTCTCGCTCTTGACCGGGTCGCACCAGCAGAAGTTGTCGAGACCGGCCACATGCTCGACGTCGCCGCCCACCGCCACGTAGTTGCGCAGCCCCTCGTCGATGGCGCAGGCCATCATGTGGTAGGTGTCGATGTCCGAGTAGCTCGGGCAGATGCCGTGGGAAACCACCACCCCTTCGAAGGAGTCGAACAGGGGGCGGAAGACCGCGGCGTCGGAAGGCCCGTCGTTGGCCACCCCGACCAGGGGCTTGATGACCGTGCCGGCCTGCACCTCGTGGTCGTAGCGGCGCACCACGCTCTCTTTCGAGCAGATGTCGAGCCTGCCGAGCAGGCCCTTGAGGGTTGCGTTGTAATCGGCCGGCTGGGCCAGCTCGGGCTCGCTGAGCTGCTTCGGCTCCCAGCGGGCAGGGATCACCATCTGCGGCACCCCTTCGTGGATAAACTCCATGCTCAGGTAGCAGACGGTTTTGCCTTCGTAGAGGCAGTGGAAATAGCCAGAATCATTAAATACGCCCAGGTCGGTGGCTTCCACGTCCATCTCGGCGGCCAGGGCCATGAAGGCTTCGAGGTTGTGGGGCGGCACCGCCAGGGTCATGCGCTCCTGAGCCTCGGAGATGAGGATCTCCCAGGGCTGCAGGCCCGGGTACTTGAGGGGGGCGCGGTCCAGGTGCAGCTCGAAGCCGCCGGTGTCCTCGCCCATCTCGCCGACCGAGGAGGAGAGCCCCCCTGCCCCGTTGTCGGTGATGGAGCTGTACAGCCCCCGGTCGCGGGCGATGGTCAGAAAATCGAACATCCGCCGCTGGGTGATGGGGTCGCCGATCTGCACGGCGGTCACCGGCGAGCCTTCGTGCAGCTCTTCCGAGGAGAAGGTGGCGCCGTGGATGCCGTCCTTGCCGATGCGGCCGCCGGTCATGATAATGTGGTCGCCGACCTGGGCCTTTTTCTCGTGGCAGAGCCGCTCGCCGATCCTGGCCGGCATGATCGCGGCGGTGCCGCAGTAGACCAGGGGCTTGCCGGCGAAGCGCTCGTCGAAGACGATGGAGCCGTTGACCGTGGGGACCCCGCTCTTGTTGCCGCCGTGTTCGACCCCCTCGACCACACCCTCGAAAATCCGCCGGGGATGCAGCAGGCGCGGCGGCAGGGGCTTGTCGTAGAAGGGCGAGGCGAAACAGAAGACGTCGGTGTTGAAGATCAGCCGCGCACCAAGTCCCGTGCCGAAGGGGTCGCGGTTGACCCCGACGATGCCGGTCAGGGCCCCGCCGTAGGGATCGAGGGCGCTGGGCGAGTTATGGGTCTCGACCTTGAAGACCAGGCTCCAGTCGTCGTTGAAGCGGATGACGCCGGCGTTGTCCTTGAACACCGAGAGACAGAAATCCTTCTCGCCGAGCTTGGCGCGGATGTCGCGGGTGGCGCCGACGATGTAGGTCTTGAACAGCGAGTTGATGGTCTCCTGCTTGCCGGTCTCGTCGGTGTACTCGATGCGCGCCGAGAAGATCTTGTGCTTGCAGTGCTCGCTCCAGGTCTGGGCCAGCGCCTCGAGCTCGACGTCGGTGAGGTCCGCCCCCAGCCCGACGGCGGCGCGGGCCTGCCGGACCTCGGGGTCGGCGGCGTAGGCCTGCAGGGTCTTCATCTCTTCGAGATTCAAAGCGAGCATGCCGTCCCTGCTGAGCTTGAGCAGCTGCTCGTCGGCGACGTTCAGGTCCATGGCCTGCACCACCGGCTGCACGTCGCTGGTCACCTTGGGTACGGTCACCGGCACGCCCATGGCCGGGTCGAGCTCGTCGGCACTGAGGATGTTCCAGCGCTGAATCAGGCCGTTGGCGAGAAACCCCGCGGCGATCTTCTCCGCCGCTTCCTTGTCCACCCCGCCGGTCAGCAGGTACTGGGTCGAGGTGTAGACCCCCTCGCCGCCCTGGAACTTGCGCCCGGTCAGGTACTGGATCGCCTCGCGGGCAGTACGCCCGACGTTGTCGGTGACCCCGGGGCGGAAGCCGACCTCGATGAGGATGTCGAAGTCATGGGCCAGCGGCCGGTTGATGGCCACCTCCTGGATGACCGGGTCGGAAAACGGGCCCAGTGCGGCCGCCTCGACCTCCTCCTCGCTCAACAGCGCGTCCACGGTGTAGACGTCCAGGGTACGGACGTTCTGCAGCTCGATCCCGAGGTGGTGCCCGATTTCGCGGCGGACCCGCTCTCCGCGGGCATCGGTGACCCCGTCCTTCAAGCCGACAACTATTCTCCAGGCCATAGGTTCTCCTAAATGCATGTTTTGCGCTTCGTTCCCTGCGGAAACGGCAGAACGCAACGGCGGTGGTTCCGCCCCTGCGGCAAAGGGTCTCCGTTCAGGATCTCGGCATTTTTATCCAGCAGAAATACACTTCTTGATGAATCACTGTTCAAAGCAGGCGCTCGCCTGGTGCTGGGCACCGAGGATCAGGGTCGGCGCGCAGGCGTTCTGGCGGTCGAGCACCTGGCGGGCGCACTGTTCGGCCAGTTTCGGCAGATTGTTGACCTCGCTGAGGTGGGCCAAAAAAACAGCCTCGAGACCCTCCCAGAGTAGACCCTGGAGCAGTTCTGACGAGGCGGCGTTGGAGAGATGCCCGTGGTTGCTGCGCACCCGCTGCTTCAGGGGCCAGGGGTAGGGGCCGTCGCGGAGCATGGTTTCGTCGTGGTTCGACTCCAGGATGAGCACCCGGCTTTGCTTGAGGCGTTCGGCGACCAGCCGCGTGGCAATGCCCAGGTCGGTGGCGATGCTGATCCTGCCTTCGCAGGTATCGATGGAAAATCCCGCCGGGGCAGCTGCATCGTGGGTCAGCGGAAAGGTCTGGATCAGCAGATCCCGCAGTTCGATGGCATCGCCGGCCTCAAACTCACTGAACCCCTCGATCCGCCCGGGGTTGGGCAGGGCCTGGCGGGTGCCGGGGGTCAGGTAGACCGGAAGGTTGTAGCGCCTGGCCATGGGGCCGAGCCCGCGGCAGTGATCGCCGTGCTCGTGGGTGATCAGCAGCGCGTCGAGCCGCTCGGGGTCCACGCCGATCCCGGCGAGCCGGGCAGCGGTCTCCCGGGCCGAGAGACCCGCGTCCACCAGGATTCGCGTCTCGGCGCTTTCTATATATATGGCGTTGCCTTTGCTACCGCTGGCAAGCAGACAAACCCGCAAGACCCAACTCCCTCTGTCCCAGACCTCGAGCGCTGTTTATATACCGGAATTCGCCCGCCCCTGCAAGGGAAAACCGGGCCGATCAGCCCGGTCAATCGGGGAGGTGGAACTCCTCCTCATCCAGTGCCGCCCGGACCCACTGGGGGTTGGCGGCCACCAGCGGCAGCAACAGGTGGAACTCGCTGCCGGGGTTGGTTTTGGGATTGTAGCCCCGGCTCTCGACCCATATCTCGCCGCCGTGGGTATCGACGATCCCCTTGACGATGGTCAGGCCCAGGCCGGCGCCCTTGCCTTTGAAGGCCATCTTCCCGGTGAAATGTTCCTCGATGTTGCCGACCTCGTAGAACTTGTCGAAAATGTGGATCTGATCGATCTCCGCAATGCCGATGCCCGTGTCGCGAATGCATATTTCGGCGTAGGGGCTGGTTTCGGGGGCAATTTCCTTATACCCCCTCAGCTCGTCCCCGACCATGACCCGGGGTGGGCGCAGGATGTTGACCAGGCGGGTCTCGATGGTGATCGTCCCCCCGTCGGGGGTGAACTTGATGGCGTTGATGACCAGGTTGGTGATGGCCTGAACCATCCGGTCGGCATCGAAGGGGACTGCCGGCAACTCCTCGGCCAGGTTCAGGGACAGGGACTGCTTGCGGACCGAAAAGAAGAAATCGATCTCCTGCACGGCCTGGCGGATGATCTCGTTGATGTCCCCATGACGGTAGCGCAGCCGCATGGCGCGGTTGTCCAGCATCGAGACGTCGACCATGTCGCGCACGATGTTGGCCAGCCTCGCCGCGGCATCCCCGATGTGCTGGACCAGCGGACGGGTAGCCGGGTCGATATTGGCGGACATCTCGCCGAGCAGCAGGTCCGAGTAGCCGATGATCACGGTGAGGGGGGTTTTCAGCTCATGGGAAGCAAGCCCCAGGAACGAATCCTTCATCTGGTTGAGCCGCTGCAGCTCCAGGGTGCTTTTTTCCAGATTCGCCTTGATCTCCCGCTCCCGGGTTACGTCGCGGTAGATGGCCTGCACCATCCTGCGGCTGTCCTTGCCCAGCACTGGCGAGGCCTTGGCCCAGGCGATAATGGAGGATTTGTCGGTGGGCCGGGTGAAGCGCATTTCGGTTTCGAGGGTCTGGCCCTGGAGGATCGCCTGGTGAACCTCGTACTGGTGCTCGATCTCCTCGACCTGGAGCTTTTCGAGAAAGGCGAAGATATTCGCCCCTTCTATTTTCTTGCGGGCAATGCCGAAAAACGACTCCGCCGCCTTGTTTATCAGGACGATGCGATCCTGGTGGTCGCTGACAATGATGGCATCGCTGGCATCCTCCAGCAGCGAGCGATACATCTCCCGGCTGCGCACCAGTTCGGCGCCGATTTTTTCCTGGTCCTCATAGGATTTGAGCAGGTGCAGGTTCGCATCTTCGAGTTCGCGGTAGCCGAGTTGGATCTTTTCTTCCCGGTCATGCAGCGAGGCGGCCATCTCCTTAAGGGCCTGGCCGAGCTCGGCCAGTTCCCGGGTGGTGGACGAGGGGACCTCGACGCTGAAGTTGCCGGCGGCGATCTCCGAGGCGATCGACCTCAACCGGCGGATGGGCAGGACCACATGGCGTTTGGCAAACAGGGCGACCAGCACGAAGACCAGCACGAAGGCCCCGGCGAGAATCAGCAGGGAGCGCTCCAGGGCCGTTCCGGTCCGCTCGATCAGCACCGAATCGGGAAACCCGATGCGGATGCGTCCGGCCAGCTTGCCGCCTGGTCCGTAGATCGGTTCGAAGCTGTCGTAAACCTTGCCCCAGCGGGAAAACCTGAGGATGACGGTGTTCTCGTTGAGCGGGGAAACGAACTCGACCCCGCGGAGGAAATCGGCGGAGGGAGAACTGCTGTAGAGAGGTTCGCCGGAGCTGTTTTCGATCAGACAGTAGACGATTTCGGGATCGGTTTCCGTCACTTCCTGGCAGCGGTTGCCGAGCCCCTCCATCTCCTCGAGGGGGATGCCGAGGGCCAGCACCTTTTCGATGGAACCCTTGACCTCAGTCCCGAAACTCTGGGCCCGGCGGATGATCCCATCGCGGTAATCCCGCCTGAAGCCTTCGATGTTGACCCCGGTGTTGACCGCGATGGTCAGCGTCAGGACCATGAAGGCGAAAATGAGGATTCGGTTTTCAAGGGTGCTTTTCATAACAGGAGTTTCAGTCTTCACCCCAAGGACATGTCATGACAGGACACCCCACGACCGCTGCGGTTTGCTCTCAGGCATGGCTGTACCCTCCCGAGTCAGGACAGCGTTCCGACCTGAGCCAGAGCCGGCTTGCCATTCGGGGAAGATAAGCTACATTTTACAGGGTCGCAGGACGAAATGGTTGGAAGGCGGGAAGGCTTCGGAAAAGTCGCCCCGCGCCCGGGGACTTCACTCCCCCTCCAGGTCCCAGCCCCGAGCTGCTGGCTCCTACATAACATATCGGTATAAAAAGGGCAATGGCCCAATCACCGCCGGTTAAAGGGCTTGACGCCGCCGGGGCTATTGGCTATCATTCCGTCTCTGGCGAGCCGACATAAGTCTCTGTTTTTTCAAGATCCCTGGCGTAACATCTCCGAATTGGTCTCTGACGGGAGGAAACTTATCAATCATGGCCGCTAAAGTCGCAATCAACGGTTTTGGTCGTATCGGTCGGAATGTCCTGCGAGCTGCATTGAATGCCCGAGCAGTCGAGATCGTGGCCATCAATGACCTCACCGATTCCGCCACCCTCGCCCACCTGCTCAAGTACGACTCGGTGCACGGCACTTTCGCCGCCGAGGTGGACTCCGACGCCGACCACCTCATCGTCAACGGCAAGGCGATCCGCATCACCAGCGAAAAGGACCCCGCCGCCCTGCCCTGGAAACAGCACGGGGTCGACATCGTCATCGAATCCACCGGGCGCTTCACCGATATGAAGGACGCCCGCAAGCACCTGGATGCCGGGGCGAAAAAGGTAGTGGTCAGCGCCCCCGGCAAAGGGGTGGACCTGACCGTCTGCATGGGGGTCAACGAGGGGGACTACAACCCGGCCTCCCACCAGGTCATTTCCAACGCCTCGTGCACCACCAACTGCCTGGCCCCGGTCGCCAAGGTGCTGTTGGAGAACTTCGGTATCGTCAAGGGGCTCATGACCACGATCCACTCCTATACCAACGACCAGCAGATTCTCGACCTGCCGCACAAGGATCTGCGCCGGGCCAGGGCCGCCGCGCTCTCCATGATCCCCACCACCACCGGGGCCGCCAAGGCGGCGTCGCTGGTGCTTCCCCAGCTCAAGGGCAAGCTCGACGGCATGGCGGTGCGGGTCCCCACCCCCAACGTTTCGCTGGTCGACCTGGTCATCGAAGCCGAGCGCGACACCACCGAGGAGGAGGTCAACGCTGTGCTGAAAAAGGCGGCCGAAGGCCCTCTCAAGGGGATCCTCGAGTACTGCGAACTCCCCCTGGTCTCCAGAGACTTCAACGGCAACCCCGCCTCCTCGGTCATCGACGCCCTCTCCACCAAGGTCATCGGCGGCAACATGGTCAAGGTCCTCTCCTGGTACGACAACGAGTGGGGATACTCCAGCCGTGTTTTCGACCTGGTCCGGCACGTGGCCGCCAGGTAACCCTCGCGTGGCTTGACCCGGGGGCAGGGCCAAGGGTGGTCCTGCCCCTTGATTTTGTCTTCTAAAATGCAACCATTGCCACAGGGAGATTTGCAATGCTGGACAAGCTTTCCGTCAAAGACCTCGACCTCAAAGGGAAAAAGGTATTCTGCCGGGTTGACTTCAACGTTCCCCTCGACGGCGAGCGGAACATCACCGACGACACCCGCATCGTCGCCGCCCTGCCGACCCTCCGCCACATCATCGATCAGGGAGGGAGGCTGATCCTCGCCTCCCACCTCGGCCGCCCCAAGGGTGCGCCCGAGGCCAAGTACAGTTTGGGTCCCGTCGCCCCCTACCTCTCGCAGCTGCTGGGCAAAAAGGTCACCATGGCGCCGGACTGCATCGGCCCGCGGGTCAAGAGCCTGGTCGACGCCATGAAGGACGGCGATGTGCTGCTGCTGGAAAACGTCCGTTTCCACGCCGGCGAGACCGACAACGACCCGAAGTTTTCCGCCGAGCTGGCAGCCCTGGCCGAGGTCTACGTCAACGACGCCTTCGGCACCGCTCACCGCGCCCATGCCTCCACCGAAGGGGTGGCCCGCCTGCTCTCCCCGGCGGCCGCCGGATTCCTGATGGAGAAGGAAATCCAGTATTTGGGCCAGGCGCTGGCCGCCCCCAAGCGCCCCTTCGTCGCCGTGATCGGCGGCGCCAAGGTCAGCGACAAGATCACCGTCATCGACAACCTGCTGCAGAAGGTCGACGCCCTGATCATCGGCGGGGGCATGGCCTACACCTTCCTCAAGGCGCAGGGGATCGAGGTTGGCAAGTCCCTGGTGGAATCCGACCGCCTCGAAATGGCCCGGGAGCTGATGCAGAAGGCCGAGGATCGCAGCGTGCGGCTGATGCTCCCCGAGGACCACGTGGTCGCCGCCGAGTTCAAGGCCGATGCCACCAACAAGGTCTGCGACAACACCGGCTTCCCGGCCGACTGGATGGGGCTGGACATCGGCCCGAAGTCCATCGCCACCTTTGCCGAGACCCTGAAGAAGGCTGCCACCGTGGTCTGGAACGGCCCCATGGGGGTCTTCGAGTTCGAGGCCTTCGCCAAGGGGACCACCGCCATCGCTCAGGCCCTCGCCGACTCCGGCGCCCTGTCCATCATCGGCGGCGGCGACTCGGTTTCCGCGGTCAACAAGTCGGGCCTGCAGGACAAAATGACCCACATCTCCACCGGCGGCGGAGCGTCCCTGGAATTTCTCGAAGGCAAGGAGCTGCCCGGGGTGGTCGCCCTCACCGACCGCTGAGCCGCGGCGCCTGCAGCGCTCCAATAGTGAATTATTGATATCTTCTCCGGGAGGAAGCCATGCGCAGACCCGTCATCGCGGGCAACTGGAAACTGAACAAGACCATCGGCGAGTCCCTCGACCTGGTCAGATCGCTCAAACCCCTGGTCGCCGAGGTCACCGAGGTCGAAATCGTGGTCGCTCCGGTGTACACCGCCCTAGCCGCGGTGGCCGCCGAACTGGCCGACAGCGGCATCCGGCTGGCCGCCCAGAACTGCTACCCCGAACCGAGCGGAGCCTTTACCGGCGAGGTGTCCCCCGCCCTGCTGAAGGACGCCGGCTGCAGCCACTGCATCGTCGGCCACTCGGAGCGCCGCCAGCTGTTCGGCGAAACCGACGCGTTCATCAACGCCAAGACCACGTCCCTGCTCCGGGCAGGCCTGCAGGTCATCTTCTGTATCGGCGAGACTCTGGAAGAGCGCGAATCAGGGCAGATGTTCGACGTGCTCAGCACCCAGGTCCGGGAGGGGCTCAAGGACCTCACGGCGCAGCAGATGAATAACCTCATCGTGGCCTACGAACCGGTCTGGGCCATCGGCACCGGCAAGACCGCCAGCAACGAGCAGGCCGAAGAGGCCCACGCCTTCATCCGCGGCCTGCTCCAGGGCTGCTTCGACCAGGAGACCGCCGCGACGACGCGGATTCTCTACGGCGGCAGCGTCAAACCGGACAACGTTGACGGTCTGATGGCCCAGGACGACATCGACGGCACCCTGGTCGGCGGCGCCAGCCTCAAGGCCGAGGATTTCGCCCGCATCGTCAAATTCGGCAAAGGGTGACATTTACCCTTTTCCACCAGAACCATTTGTGATAGGATTCACCGGTTCACATACAAGCTGACCACAAGGAGTTACAAGCTGCAATGACAACGTTCCTGATCATCCTGCATATCCTGGTCTGCCTCGCCCTGATCGCCATCGTCCTGGTCCAGGGCGGCAAGGGCGCCGAAATGGGCGCTTCCTTCGGCGCCGGCGCCAGCCAGACCGTTTTCGGCGCTTCCGGCAGCCAGAGCTTCCTGGGCAAACTGACCACCGGCGCCGCGATCATCTTCATGCTGACCAGCCTGACCCTGGCCTACTTCTACGGCGAGCCCGGCACTTCCAGCATCATGCCCGCCACCGTCGCCCCCGAGGCCACCCAGGCTCCGGCACCCGTCGCTCCGGCCCCTGAAGCCCCCGCCCCTGCGGCTCCCGAGGCGCCCGCTGCCGACGAGGCAAAAAAATAAAAAGTCCCCTTATTTAATATTGACACCGCGGGGTCAAATCAGTATAAATACACCGCGTTCGCCGAAGTGGTGGAACTGGTAGACACGCCATCTTGAGGGGGTGGTGACCTACAGGTCGTGCGAGTTCGAGTCTCGCCTTCGGCACCAGACAAAAACAACCCGGTCGCAAAAGCGATCGGGTTTTTTTGTGCCCATTTCCGAAGCACGAAGCGCAGCGGGGGCGGACCTGATGTCAGATGAGCCGACAGGGATGTCGCCGCCTGCGAGCGGAGGGGGGCCTGCGCAGGGGGTGGGCAGGAGGTCCGAGCCGTAGCCGGCGAGTCTCGCCTTCGGCACCCCACAGTCCGGCTGCGACCTCTGCCAGACCCGGGCCCCCAGCGAAGCAGCTGTCCCGCCCGGTCCGGCCTCCCCGTTGAGCCACTAGTGCACTAAGCCTTTTTGACGAACTCCGATTTCAGCTTCATCGCCCCGATCCCGTCGATCTTGCAGTCGATGTCGTGGTCGCCATCGACCAGGCGAATGTTCCTGACCTTGGTCCCCACCTTGACCACCGCCGATGAGCCTTTGATTTTCAGGTCCTTGATGACGGTAACCGAATCCCCGTCTTCCAGGATGTTGCCGTGGGCGTCCCGGAAGACCCGCTGCGCGGCGCCACCCGCCTCGGCGGCCTCTATCGCCCACTCGTGGGCGCATTCCGGGCACACATACAGGGGCCCGTCCTCGTAGGTATATTCGGAAGCACATTGCGGACACTTGGGTAGATCACTCATGCTGAATCCTTTGCGAAGCTAGGTGAAATAGCAAAAAACGACCGGGCCTGGAAACGCGCGAGGGTCCCGGCGATCAGGGCAGGCCAACCGGCAGCGACAACCAGCGCCGAAGATAACTCAAATTCGCGGCCGCGGCAACCCGGATGCCGGCCGTGCCTCCTGCCCCCTACCCCCCTCCTGCCTATTAACCGCAAATCCACTGACCCCATCCTCAGGACTACTACTTTGGTTCGAAGGCTGGGCCGATTTCAGGTTGACATTCCGGCAAGCCTAAAGAATACTAAGCGCTCTCTCATGGGCGAATTGCCAGAGGCTGAAACTGCTGCCGGCAATGCCCACACCTCACACCCCAGGCGGATGGAGGTTCTGGCGCCATGAGCACTTCTCCTGTACCGGGTTACGGCCTTTTGACGAGGCCGGCGGGAGATGGAATGACGTTTTCATTTTTGTTGAGGAGGGATACCGATGCGACACCCCGTTTCCTGGCTGCTGGCCCTTGCCCTTTGCCTGAGTGTGACCGCCTGCGGGGGCGGTGGAGGCGGGTCGGCCCCGCCCCCAAACCCGAACCAGCTTTCCTACAGCGGCCTCACCAGCAAGGCCACCGTCAATGCTGACAACGCCGAGGCGTTGGCCACCGGGGCGTTTCTCGGCCACCAAAACGCCATGAGCGTCGGCCCGTTGGCCGTCGGCGGGGCCCACAGCGGCAGTTCCGCCCTCCCCCTGCGCAGCGTCTCCCAGCTAATGCGGAGAACCCTCCGCCAGCAGGCGCCCCTGGCAGCCCCCCGCGCGGTTACCCTGGCCCCCGTCCAGGAGCCTACCGAGGTTTATCACGGCCCCTGCGGTGGCCAGTTCCTCAGCGCTCCTGTCTGGGACCCGGAGGCCGGCAGCTTCGCCGACACTCTCGAATATCAGGACTATTGCGAGTACGGGATGATTTTTTCCGGTACGGTCGAGGTGGCGGCAAACCTTGACCCGAGCACCGGCTGGTTCAGCAGTTTTTCCATGACTTTCCACCCACTCGCCATCCTGGACGGCGATTCCGCCTACACCATGGACGGGGAAATCAACATCACCATCGGCGGCCCGCAATTCTCCGAAACCCTGGCCATGAACTTCCTGCTGCGCGACGATGCCAGCAACCAGGTATTCCGCTACGAAAACTATCTCAGCGGGATCAACTACGGCCCGGAATACACCGAAGAAACCATCACAGGCCGTTTCTACCACCCCGCCTACGGCTACCTCGAGCTGAGCACCGAACAGCCGCTTCAGGTTTTCTGGGGGCTGCTCCAGCCCTCCACGGGCTCCATTGTCTGCAGCGGCCGTGACGGCACCTTCGTGCGGATGGTCTTCACCTCGCTCAGCGCCACCCACCTGGAAGCCGATACCGACGGCAATGGTATTTGCGAGTGGCAGATGGACCTCAACCATCCCGTTCCTCTTCCCCCTGTCGCTGAACCGCCAAACCAGTCACCGACCGCCAATGCGGGCCCCGACCAGAATGCCGTCCAGGGGGACCTGGTGACCCTCAACGGCGGCGCCAGCTTCGATCCCGACGGGGATCAGCTTACCTTCCAATGGAACTTCGATGCCTGTCCCGGGTCCTGTCCGACCTTGAACAACCCGGGGACGGCAACGCCGAGCTTTATGGCGAGCGAATCCGGCACCTACAGCCTGTGGCTGATCGTCAACGATGGCCTGCTCAGCAGCGCCGCCGACACCGTGCAGGTGACCGTAGTCCCGGTCCAGCCGACCAGCCCCGAGTTACTGGATCAATCCTGGGTTTACGGCCGCTTCGGCACCTATATCGGGCGATCCGGGCTTTCGGTCCTGGACCTGGAGGGGGACGGCAACCTTGAAATCATCACCGCCGCCTCGCCGGCAGGTTTCGGCGTCAACCGGTATTGGTATGTCCTTCGCCACGCGTCTTCCGGAGAATATGCGCAGATCCATTTGAGCGAACCCTCCCAGGTCACTATCAACAGAATCCTCGCCAGGGACCTCGACGGCGATGGCATCGGCGAGATCCTGGTCGGTTACCAGGACGGCCGAATCGACATCTTTGCCGGCGACAGTTTCACCCTGAAGAATTCCTTCCAGACGCCCGGCGCGGTGACCGCAATGACGGCAGCCGACCTCGACGGTGACGGCAGCGCCGAAATCGTCACCAGCGACGCGCAGAGAATCTACGTTCATGAGGCCGGAGGCACCCTGCGCTGGGAAACCAGTGGGTATGGAGGCGGCGACCTGGCCATAGGCAATGTGGACGACGACCCCGCCGCGGAAATCGTCGTCGCCGCCAGCGGGCACGGCTATGTCATCGATACCGCCAGTCACCAGCTGGAATGGGACTACATCAACGGTTTCGGGGTACGCGTCGGCACCGGGGACACCGATGGCGACGGCCGCGAGGAGATCGTCGCAGCAGCGTCCTGGTACAAAATCACCATCCTGGATGCCGAGATCAAAACCCCCAAGCTTGATATTGCCACCGACCTCGACATCGGCGCCCTGCTGGTCACCGACCTCGACGGCGACGGGACGGCGGAAATCCTCTACGGGGACAGCCAGTGGGGTTCGATCGACTGCTACGAAGGCAGCGGCCTGTCTGAACGCTGGTCCATTCGCAACCCCGAGCACGGCACCACCGGCCTGGCCACCGGTGACGTGGACCAGGATGGAACCATGGAGGTGCTCTGGGGGGCCGGGGGGAGCAGTTCGGGGGCGGATTTCCTCTTCGTGGCCAACACCCTTACCGGAATCGAGTGGCAGAACGTCCATCTCGACCCACCACTGAGCGCTGTCGCCGTCGGCGATGTGGACGACGATGGCCGCAACGAAATCGTCATGGCCTCCTACGAGAGCAACAGCGGCTACGACGACGGCATCATCAGCATTTTCGACGCCGCCACCCATGCCCTCGAATGGCAGAGCAGCGATCTGCCCAACATTTACACCTGGTCGGGGGTCAACGGCGTTAGGATCGGTGATGTCGACCACGACGGCGAGACCGAGCTGGTAGTCGCCACCAGCCACCTCTACGATGGCGTGGTCCAGGTCTACAACGGCCGGACCCATGCTCTGGAAAAGCAGAGCGCCACCTATTCCAGCGAACCCTTCACCGCTCTCGAGCTGGCGGACGTGGATGGCGACGGCGCCACCGAGATCGTGGTAGCCACCAACAAAGCGACCACGGGGGCCGTGGGAGTCCACCTGATCGTGCTCGACGGCTCAACCCTGGCGGAAAAATGGGAAAGTGCCAGCCTGACTGACGGCTGGGTCGCCGTCTCGGATATCGAGACGGCCGACGTCGACGACGACGGCCATCTGGAAATGCTGGTGGCCGTGGGGGGCAACAGGGTTTACGCCATCGACGGCGTCACCCACCAATACGACTGGCTGGCCGAGTTGCCGGCCAGCACCATCGGAGCCTTCGACCTCGACGCCGACGGCCAAAAGGAGATCCTGGTCGGGCAGACCGACGGCACCATCGGGGTTTACAACGGAAAAACCTTCGCCTTTCAATCCTCGGTGGCGACGGGCAGCGGTTATGCGATTGACGCCTTGTCCCTGGCCGATCTAAACGGGGACGGGCAGCCGGAATGGATCCTCGCCAGCAACGGCATGCTCAGCGTCCTTGAAAACGGCAGCGGGGAACTTCTCTGGCGCAGCAGGAGCCTTGGCAATCGTCTCGGAAGTTACAATCATCTGCCCGTCAAGGACATCGACGGTGACGGCAGAAAAGAGATCGTCGTCGGCTCGGACTTCGCCCTCTACCAGTTCGAATAGCCGGTCCCCCGGCTGCAGATATCCCCAGCGTTACCCAATGGGGACAGGCGCTTTTCCAGTAAGGGCGCCTGTTCCCATTATCCATTCAAGCCCTCCCCCCTGCCCTGGCCAGTCCACCTTTCCTCGAAAGCAACAAATGCCTTAAAGTATAGACAGGACAAAGACAGCACCAGGGTCCCTCGGAAAAGGAGAATCCTATGGAAACCCAGGAAATGATGGACATATATAAAAAATTCGCGACACCGGGAGCCCCCCACTCGATGCTGGCGGGCATGGCGGGCAGTTGGAACACCATGGGCCGGTTCTGGATGGAACCCGGCAAATCGCCGATGGAATCCGCCGGCCGCAGCGAACAGAAGATGGTCCTGGATGGCCGCTTCCTGCAGCAGCAGTTCACGGGCGACATGATGGGCGCCCCCTTTGCCGGACTCGGCTACACCGGGTACGACAACCACACCGGAAAATACATCTCCACCTGGATGGACACCATGGGCACGGCGATCATGGTCTTCGAGGGGACGGCCAGCGCCGACGGCCGGACCATCAACCAGACCGCCAGCTACGACGACCCGGTCCAGGGCCCCATGGTCTGGCGCTCCGTGACCCATTTCATCGACAACAACACCCTGGAATTCGAGATGTATGCGACGGGCAAAAGCGGCAGGGAAGAGAAGATGATGGAGATCACCTACACCCGCGCGAGGGGCGCGGATTCGATTCTGAAACACTGATCTCGCCCGCCCGGCCCCCTGGGACGGCAGCTCATGGGGCCCCGGGGAGCCGGGGGCGCGGGGCATAACGGGTAAATCCGGCAGTTGGGTAAGCAGCTGCTCGAATCCGACCCTGCACGCTACGGGCATTTGGATCTCGACCAGGTGACGGACGATTACCTGATTACGTGGTCATTCTTGGAGGGGCATCGCCATGTGCGAACGATGACCGGCAATTCGGACCGACCCTGACCCGAAGGAGACGGAGATGACCATAGAACTGCTCGGCGACAATTGCTGGATGTGCCGGCGCCTGGAGAAAAACATCCGCGAGGCCGTTGAGGCCACCCACATACAAGCCGAATATCAGCGGGTGGAGGATCCCGAACGCATGGTGGAATACGGCCTGCTGTCGCTGCCCGGCCTGTCCATCGACGGCAAGCTGGTCTCCGCCGGCAAGCTGCTGTCCACCCGCACCCTGGAGAAAATGCTTGCCCCCCAAGAGCCTACCGGGCCTGAAGAATCGTAACGGTTGGCCGGCAGTTCCGGGGCGTATCTTCCTCTTTAAGCGGACGGCAAGGGGCAATATAAACGACCTGGACAAGAGTAGAGTATCCTGTCCCCGAATCACGAATCACGAATCACGGCTTTCAAGGCTTGTCGGTGCCACTTCCAGCCGGGTGGATAATCAGGCGATCGCCGGGATGAATCGGGCTGCGCAGGTCGATCCGGTTCCAGATCTGAATCGCGGCCAGGGGGACGTTGAATTTTCGGGCAATGCTCGAGAGGTTATCGCCGGACTGAACGATGTAGATCCGCTCCTTCCTCTGCGTGCTCCAGGCCTGGTGCCCCTGGTCGAAGCGCGTCTGAAACCCCGGGGGCGTGTTTTCCGGGACGGCCAGGGTGTAGGTTCCCGCCGCCAGATAATGGCCACGAAGTTCCGGGTTGAGATCCTTGATCCGCTTGAAATCAGTCCGTGCCGCCTGCGCCACCACGGTCAGGCTGGTCTCCTCCCGGCAGGTCAATTCGACGGTGGCAAACCGGTCCGGCGGGTAATAATCCGCCTCCTGCATATGAAAGCCGTAGCGCTCCGGCTGCGTCAGGATCAGTTTGGCGGAAAGAATCCGGAACAGGTAGCGCTGGGTTTCCAGGGGCAGGTAGAGCCGGTAGAAACTGCGGACACCCTGGGTCAGGATTTCCGCCTGCAGCCCCTCCTCCCCCATGTTGTAAGCCGCTGCCGCCAGGCTCCAGGAGCCGAATTTTTCGTGAAGCTCCGAAAAATAGCTCACCGCTGCCTGGGTCGAAGCGGCCAGGCTTCTGCGCTGATCGATGGCCTCGTTGACCGCCAGGCCGTAGCGACGGGCGGTGTCCGGCATGAACTGCCAGTAGCCGATGGCCCCCTTGGGTGAGCCGACGTGCGGCTGCAGGGCGCTCTCGGCAATGGCGATATACTTCAGGTCATCGGGCAGCCCGGCGCGGGAAAGCATGGCTTCGATGGCGGGAAAATAGCGGGAGGAGCGCTTCAGCCACAAAATCGCCTGGTCCCGGTCCCAGAGAGATAGCAGCAGTTCCCTCTCCATGCGTTCGCGCACCTCGGGATCGTCCAGCGGAACCGGCTCACCGCAGAAATCCAGTTTTTTATCCAGGCGGAGGCTTTCCAGCAGTGGCGGAGTCGCCTCCTTCGCGTCAGCGGCAAGCGCCGGCGCGCTGCAAAGCAGGCAGGCCGCCAGCCATCCCAGGCTCCATAAACGACAGAACATTTTCAACAATTTGATCATTTCCTCTATGTTGGGGATTCTAAATTATAGACTTTTTCGGAAGACAAAACAGAGGGGACCGCGAGAAGTTGCTCCTCTTCCGGGACTGTCCACGGGCGCCGGGGTGAGTACGGGAGGTCTCCTCTGCGGGTCAGGCCTGACCCTCGGCATGCGGCATGAGCAGCGGTTCACCCCTCCGCGGGCTTGTACACCAGAGTCCCACTGCACCGCGGGTATTTCGGGCAGCCCCAGAACTGCCGGTCCGAGGCCCTGCCCTGCCGCAAGGTCATCTTCACCCCGCACTGCGGGCAGGTCGGGGTGCGATAATCCCCCGCGATGGCGATATTCAGCAGTTGCAGCTGCTTTTCCGCAGACAGCTTGCGGATCGAAGCGACAAACCTTTTCCCGGAGATCAGCTCCAGCCGTTTGCCCTCGGCAAAGGCCAGCGCTTCGCTGGAAAACTCCCCCGAGATGATGAACTTGCCGTTCGCGACCCCTTCCGCGGCCATGACCCCGTAGAGTTCCCGGACCGGCTTGACGCCCACCCGGTAGGTGGTCCAGGCCTTGCACTGGACGATCCCCACCGCTTTTTCCACCCCCTGCCGGTAAACCCAGATGTCCACCCCGCCGTCGGCGCCGATCCGGGTCTCCTTGGGGGCGAACCCGATCAGCCGCAGGTACTCGGCACAGACCGTCTCGAAGCGTTTCCACTCCAGGGAGCTCAGCAGCTGCAGGCTCCATTCGTCGTGGTCCAGGTCTTCAAAGGGCTCGTCGGCGAGGCTTTCCAGACCCGGACCGGGCGAGGTGCCGGGCTCGGCGGGCTTTCGCGAAGGGGCCCTGCGCCCCAGGGAGAACTCGCCGGTTTTTTTCAACCTGGCGGCTTTCCGGGGCCGGGAGGCTCTCCGGGTGCCGGTGTTCAGCACGTTGACAGCGACAAGAAGGATGAGAAACGGCCAGAAATACCAGGGCAGGTACCTGAAAACGCTGATGGTGGTCAATCCCCTGACCCCCGATTGGGTATTGTGGAGGGCTTCGCCAAGGAGCCCCGGCAAACCCGTTTGCGCCCGCGATTTTTCCCGGGCATTGGAGTAGATCTCCGCAGCGGTGTTCAGGACAAACTGGCGGGTGCCCTCATCCTCCACCATCCGCTCGGCCAGTTCATCCATCCGCGTGCCATCGCCCAGAGCGATCTGCTGGGCATAGGTGTCGTTGAGGATGTCCTTGAGCGGTTGAACAGATGCCTGCCAGCCCCCCTTCTGCGAGCGGATCTCCTGGGCCGTGGCAGAGACGGCCGGGATCTCAGCGGTAATGAACTGGGATTTTTCGGGCTGTCTGAGGTCGAGCTTGAACTTGACGCGGTTGGGCCCGTTGACCACTTCCATGGTCTGGTTTCGGAAGTCGTAGTTTTTTTGCAGCCCCCCGAACTGCTGCCGCAGATTGGTGATGTTCCACGCCGTGTCGAAGTGCACCCAGGTGTAGTTATTGACGGCCAGGCTTCCATAGGCACCGCCGAAGTAATTGGACTCCGGGTATAGTGCGTTGAGCCGCCTGGCGAAGGCCTTGTTGAGTTTGCTTTTGTCGGGGCCGACCTGGGATTCGACCTGGGCATAGATATTCTGCAGGATCAGGCGGTACTGGCTGGCTTTGCCATGAACCTCCCGCCACTTGGTGGCAGTCTCCTGGAAGCCATTGGCCGCATGGGTGGGTGCCGCGAGGGCCAGCAGCACAAGGAGCAGCAGAAAAGCCATGCGCAGCCCAGGACGCAGAAAGCTTTTGCCTGCTCCCCAGGAATTGTTTCGGCCACAGATGCTTTCGTTCAGAACTGCCATTTTGGTACTGGGAAAGGGGAAGAAGAAAAAAATACAGAAGGAGGCGCCGATAAATGCATGGGTCAGACCGGTGGACGTTTGGCCTTCGGCAATCCCTGGACCACCAGCGCATAGGATTCATCGATCATCGCCAGCAGATCCTCATCGGGAATCGAGCCATCAAGCACCACCGTGTTCCAGTGGCGTTTGTTCATGTGGTAACCGGGCAGCACCGCGGGATAGCTCTCCCGCAGGATTTCCGCTTTCAGCGGATCACACTTGAGGTTCACCCGCAGCGGATCTTCATCGGTGCTGACCAGGGCAAACATTTTGCCGCCGACCTTGGACACCAGAGTCACCAGGTCAAAGGGGAAATCTTCGACCGCGCCAGGTTTGGCGGCCAGATAGGCGCGCAGGGCTGTGAAATCCATTTCCACCACTTCGGATATCAGGGGGGAGCTGTGAACTTACCGGGACTGAAGCAATATACTTGAAGACTCAGGGGGCAGACAATTCAAATTGGCCGGGGTGTCCCTTGGGGGCCAGAAAATCGGGTTTTAATCCAACAACTCCGGTTATTTTTGAAGTTTTCCTTTTGAATTACAGCAACTTGTAAACTATTGAAAAATAGTTGAATTTCACTGCTTGACTTCCCCCGGCGCTGCGCTAGAGTAGTAACAAACGGTGACGGAAACGCCGACGAGGAAAAAGTAAAGCGGACGACCCCATATCGTCATCGACAGAAATAAAACCCCTGTCGATAAAACGCTTGAAAATTCGGAAAATGAAAAAATTCCGAAAAAACCCCTCGGCGCTTGCCGTCATCGTTGTTTTTGGGGCCGGGGAAAAAATTTGCCGACCAGCCCGCCCTGCTCCCCGCCCCTGCCGCCATTCAGGTCCACCCACCGACTTACCCCCCCGAACCAGTCCCATTGAATTCACACTGCCGAGCATGATTCTTCCTCCTCGTCCTCGAGAGGTTTTCAAAACAGGAAATCTGGACGAGGGACTTGGACGCAGGTGTTGTCGCTGCGACTTCCCCATTGGTGGGTGAATTAAAATTGCAGGACTTAACCCCGAAGTCGGAAACTACTTCCAGAGTTCTTCGTCCACTTTTTCGAACACCGCTGTATTGCGCTCGAATTCGGCCGCATCTTCCTTACTCCAGGTGCCGGCAAGGTGGCCGAGATCGCTATAGGTGACAACCCGCTTTTTCTTATCGAGACCAAGGGATTCTCGGATAAGCCTCAGGGTCACCGCATTGACGCTGGTCCCCTCTTGTTGCGCTCTCTGTTTCAAGGCTTCGGCGGTTTTCTCGTCGATGCCGCGCAAGGTCATGGTGGCCATGGTGAACTCCTTGTCAAATGCCGGCCAGCAGCAAGCCGTCTATGTGCCGGAAGTGTTCGTCAAGGGTTGCGAGAGCAAGTCCGTGCCGCAGGGTAGCAGCTGCAATCCAGAGGTCATTGGAGGGGATGGGTCGCCCTTGGGAATAAGACTGAAAAATCCCGGCCCCGGCAACCTTCAACTTGCAATCTTGCAAGACTGACTCTCCTGTCGATCTTGGTTCTCACCCTTAGTTATTGCTTAACAGGCTTCTGCCCAATTCAATGGCGACCAAGACATTGGACAGGAACGCGCCCACGAAGGAGGTGGTGGCCCCGGCGCTGAAAGGCCAGGTGCGCATGTTATGCACCTCCTCGCGCCGGCGGCAGAGATAATCGTAATCGCTCCGTAGGCTCTCCAGTTCACCGCCAACCGCATTCACCTCGATTCTGCAGCGCAGTTCGGAGCATTTGTCTTTCAGCTTCTGCTCCTCGACATGCCGGTATCGACTGAGCATCTGGTTGATGTCCAAAGCCGGAACGACAAGGACCAGCAGGGATAGCAGGAAGGGGAAAAGAATCCAGCCCCACATAAGCAACTGCACCCAGGGATTGCCGGCGTGGGACCACTCGGCCAGAAGGATGTAGCTGGCGATCAAAATGCCCGCGAGAAGAGTCACGATACTGAACTTGACCAGGGCCACCCCAAAAAAAGACAGTCCGCCGCACCGGTCCGGCGCGGTGTAGTCAAGTTTGAGCGTGTTGGATTCGGTGAATTTTCGAAAGGTAGCCACCACACCCAAGATGCCCATGGCCGGCAAACCGCAAACGAATCCGGCGATGAAATAGCCAAACAGCAACAGCGATGCGGCGACCGGATCGCTCATGTCGATGCCGAAAAGAACCCCCATTGTCAGGTTGGCGCCGCCGAAAAAGAACCCCGCCAGAAAAAAGTTCCGATCACACAGGTATCTGTTCAGCGGAACCAGGAAGGCGGCGGCATTACCCTTCTCGATATGCACCTGCCAGATGGGGAAGAGGTGGCGCAAGGTCGCCGTTGCATAAAAGAGAAATAACAGGGCGCAAAAGATCAAAACAGCCAGCAGCCAGGACCAGTTTGACAGCGCCGCGGCGCCGACGCGGCCGTAATAGGGCAGAAAGAACGCCAGAGCTACGCAGCCAGCCAATATCAGCTTGCCGACGGCACCAATACCGGGCTTGGCGGCCCACCGCTCGTAAAAAGGGGCAAAGGCAATTTCGCTCACAACAAACCCTCCCTTTCATTTCAGAAATTCAATGCCTGACTGCCCCCCTACCCCTTCAGTAAATTGATGAGAAGGGCAATGCTTTGCCTCAGCGAGTTTGGAAGGGAAAAGGAAAAGGGGACAGATTTATTTCCTCAAGTCGTTCTTCAATTCCGTCTTCGGAGCTCTCACCCACCCCTCCGATTCCCCTCAAACATCTCCGCCGGCATCGCATGCCGCAACCGCCAAACCATCTTGATCGGCCTCTCCCCCTCAAAGCTGACCCGCTCAGCCGGGCCGAGGTAGGTAAACGGCACCGTCACCCCGTTCCTCTTCTTTACATCCCGGGCAAACACCAAAATCGTATAGCCCCGCTGCGCATGGTTAATCAAGTTCTGCCCTGCCTCGCTCGCTTGGGTCGTATTGGACTGGGATTCCCAGTGCAGCAGCTCCCGGCTGATCGGGTAGTCGGCGTACATCGTACTCGGCGAAAATTCCCGCTCCGTCTTCTGGACGGTGACGAGCAGGACATAAGCCCTGAGCTCCCGGCAGTGGACCACCCCCACCCCTCTCTGCCCGGCGGATTCAAGGTTTGCCATTCCCAGGGCCGCCAGAATATCGACGCTGCCGTATTGGGCATGGAGTTCCAGGGGGCAGGAAAAAGGCAAATCGGCAAGGTCGCCGGTGATGCGGGTTTCGTCATCGGCCCAGGCCAACACTTCGTCCAGGTCTTTAAGGATAGAGGGGTTCGCGGAAAGCCGGGAGAAGGATTCATCGAGGCTGGCGATCCCACGATCGGAGCCGGGTTTCCCCCAAAGCCGGTAATGGATCGGCAGGGCCGCTTCCCCTGCCTCGGCCAGCGCCCCCGGGACGTTCGACTGTCGGAGCTGTCCGAGGACGCGCCGGAGCCGGACGATTTCCCGCGGACCAGTCATCCCGGCGGCACGCACCAGGGCCGGCTTAAGCTGGGCGAGGTCAGGGTCGTTGGGTGGCGTTTCGAGTCTGGCCCGGGCTTTCCACTGCGACCAGGTTTCCCGCACCACCAGCGTTTCCGGCTCGTAATCGTGATAGCGCACGAAATTACCAAAGGTCAGCGGTTGCTTTGCCTCCTGCTCGAAAGTCTGTAGCCTTTCCGGAATCTGCAGCTTGAGATTTTTTAAATTCTCGCGGATGTTGGTGAGGACGACGTCCCGAGCAAGGCGGTCGAGCTGGATGGAGCAACCGGCGGGAAGATGAGGGAAATCGAGCTCCACCTCGCGGTCGATAGCGAAGCGAGTTTTCGGCAAAAGCGCCTTCAGTTTGCTGTCGAGGCGGTAGCGCCGGTGCGCTTGCCCGACGAAGTCGAGGACGGTCAGACACTCCTTCCCCGGCGCATGGCGCAGCCCACGCCCGAGTTGCTGAAGGAAGACTGTCAGGCTCTCGGTCGGCCTCAGGAAGAGGACCGTGTTGACCTCCGGCACATCGAGACCTTCGTTGAAGACGTCGCAGGCGAAGATGAAGGTCAGCCGCCCCTCCCGGAAATCCCGCAGGAGTTCTGTCCGCTGCTCGTTCCCCGTCGCGCCGACGAGGGCCGCCGAGGCGATCCCCTGTCGGGTGAACCGTTCGGCCATGAAGCGGGCATGCTCAACAGAGACACAGAAGCCGATCCCCCGCACCAGGGACAGGTCGGGTTCATAGCGCAGGAGCGCTTCGGTGACAACGCGCAGTCGCTGCTCGGCCAGGGCATGGGTGCCGGTATAGACGTTCTCCAGCGCTTGGACATCGTACCGGCCATTGCGCCAGAAGTGGTCGGCATCCAGGGCGACTGGGTCGGCCACGCCGAAGTAGTGGAAGGGGCAGAGGAGTTTCTCTTCCAGCGCTTCCGGGAGTCGAATCTCGGCAGCGAAGCGGTTGGCGAAATCGGCGGCTACGCTTTGGCCGTCCATGCGCTCGGGCGTGGCGGTCAGGCCGAGGAGGATCTGCGGCTGAAAGCGGTCGAAGATGGGGCGGTAGCTGTCGGCGGTGCCGTGATGGGCTTCGTCGATGACGATGTAATCGTAGAAATCCGCCCCCACCTGCTGCCAGAGCTGGCGGCTGCGCAGCATGTCCACGGAGCAAAAAAGATGATCCAGGCGCTCGGCCTGATACGGCCCGACGAGGAGCTCACCGAAGTCGGCGCGGCGCAACACATTGCGGAAGGTGGCAACGGACTGCTCCAGAATCTCGCGCCGGTGGGCGACGAAGAGCAATCGGGCCTGCCCTCTCCTCTCCTCGTAAAAACGCCGATAATCAAAAGCCGCCACCACCGTCTTGCCGGTACCGGTGGCGGCAATCACCAAGTTTCGCCAGTGCCCATGGGCCTTGCGCTCGGCTTCCAGAGCATCAAGAATGCGCTCCTGAAAGGGATGGGGGCGAAGATCGAAGAAGACGGTGGGGATCGCGGTCCCCCGCTGGCTGGCCCGCCGAATCGCTTCCCGCAGCGGCTCAGGCTGATCCGGATCGAAAGGGACAAACTCCCGGCTGTTCCAGTAGGTCTCGAATTCGGCGGCGAATTTCTCCAGAATGTGCGGCATGTCCTGGGCGGTCACCTTGAGGTTCCACTCCAGGCCGCTGGTGATCGCCGCCTGCGACATGTTGGCCGAGCCGATGTAGGCGGTCGAAAAGCCGCTATGCCGTTGGAAATGGTAGGCCTTGGCGTGCAGCCGGGTCCGGTCCGTGTCATAGGAGACCCGCACTTGGACATTGGGGAGCCGGGCCAGCCATTCCACCGCCGTAGCATCCGAAGCGCCCATGTAGGAGGTGGTGATGACCCGCACCGGCACGTTGCGTCCGCGCAGTTCCTCAAAAGCCGGCATCAGCAGACGCAAGCCGGTCCACTTGATGAACGACACCAGGATGTCCACCCCGTCGGCGGAGCGCATTTCGGCCTGCAATTCGTGGACAAGCTGGGGTTCCTTGGGGGAGCCGGTGAAGAGGCTGCTTTCGGCCAGTGGCGTCTTGGGGCGAGGCATGCCCTGGCGGGCGTAATGGGCTGGGGTGATTTCGAGGAGGAGAGATTTTTCGGCGGGAAGGAGTTGCCGGCCGGCTAAGTGCGAGGCTCTTTCCCTGCCGGCTATCAACGCGATCAGTTGATTACACAGCTCAAGGCGGGTGGCCGAGTCGGTTTCCAGCCGCAGGGCCTGCTCGATGACCCTGGCGACAAAGGCGGCGTAGCGCGTCGGCTCCTCTTCAGGGTCGAGCTTGCCGAAAACGGTTCTGAGCTCCGGATGCCGGGCCAGGGCATCGCGAAGAAACTCATCAAAAAGCTCTTCGTATATGCCTTGGGCGACATCCCTCATCGTGCGATTGCCCCGTATGCCTCAAGATATGCTTCGATAATGGGTAAATCGGCTTCGGCCCAGTCCAGCGTGTGCAGCTCCTCCGGCGGCAGCCAGGTAATGGCGGCGTGTTCGTGGAGAACGATCTCGCCCGACTCGATGGAGCAGAGAAACGGATGGAGCGTGACCGCGAATTTGGGATATTGATGAGTACTCGCTGGAAGTTTTTTCCCCACATTCACCGCAATCGCCATCTCTTCCATTAATTCACGGCGAAGGCATTCCTCCGGTGACTCCCCCGGATCGATCTTGCCACCGGGGAATTCCCATTTGAGCGGCAAGCTCATCTCGGCGCTTCGCTGGGCAGCCAGGACATGGCCGTCGTGTTCGATGATGGCGCAGGTGACGTGCAAATGCTTGCGAACGTTCACAATTCTTCCCTCATGGTTTCACCGCCGCAAAACCTTCCCCCGATGCCAAGCCAAACACTCCTGACTCGGCCAGAACCTCCCCTCCTCCGGCCTGAAAATCCCCCGCTCCGAAAGGGTCAGAACATGCCCTGGGAAATTGTTCCCACCCCTAACCTGGCTGGAGATAAGCACTTCGTACTTGCGCCCAACGCTCATCAGCCCCTCGTCGAACCCCCAATGGCAGAGGCGGCAAAGCGCCAGCCCGTTGGTCGGATGATCGTTGCCGCTCTCGCTCCAGGGGTGAATGTGCGCCGCGTCCACCGCGGTATGTCCCTCGGGGGTTAGCATCCTCAGGCCGCATAGAGCGCAGCGGTGCTGGTAGAGACCGACGATCGCCTTGCGGAACCCCTGGTCGCGCACCCTGCGGCCATGCTCGCCGCCGCCGACCTTCTTGGCGTAATCGCCCAACTCCTCGGCAGCCTCAAGCAGCTTGTCGCTGTACCTCTTGGCCTCGTAGTTCACCCTCCCTTGCTCGGCCAGCATCACCCCGATCTCGGGGGCGAAATAGCTCCCGATCAGAACCGCCCGCAATCGCTCCCGCGATTCCCGTTGCAGCAGAAGCGCCCAGAGCTCTTCATCCAGAGAAGCGCCCAGGTAAAGATCCCGCAAGCGGCTCAGAGAGCTGATGACCTTCCCCGGCACGATCTCGGCGCCAGGCTTGGCGAGAAGCTGCCAGAAGCCGTCGCTCTCCAGGTGGTAAAAGGGATAGGCGATAAGCCCCTTGCTCCCCAGGGGCATGGTCCGCGACTAGTAGCCGGCGAAGGTTTCGGCCAGACCGAAACCCGGCGCGATGAAGTTTTTGCGAAGGGTGCCCTGGGCGATGTGATCGATGACGGAGAGCAGCAGAAAAGGTTTGTGCGGGGCCCTGAAGCAGATCTGCGCCGACCAGCGATTGCGGTTTTTGTCGGTGCGGAGCTTCGCGAAAATGTTCAGGTAATGCTCGAGCATGCCCTCTCGCCCCAAACAAAAAAACACCCACCTTCACAAGAAAGATGAGTGCGTCATATCTTCGCTTCCCCAGCACTCACCCCCTTCAGCAGCCCAGCCATCCGCGGCTTTCGGACCTGTTGACTTTGCGTCACCGGATCACTCCGGCTTTGCCTTTTCGGCAGGGTGAAATTTTTCTAAATTAATACCCGCGAATCTACTCCTCCGGGAGCGGAAGGTCAAGGGGAAATTCGGGGATAGATGCCAGTGAGGAGTGACCAGTGACCAGTGAGGGGTGAGGAGTGACGGGGGATGGGGCGATATGGCCTAACGAGTCAGACGTTTTTCATATATCGCGTTTATACATAACGAATGTCCTTCAGGATGGAATCCCTGACTTGGGGTTTTAGACTGGCTTCGGTCGCCAGGTCGATGCGGGCCTGGAGATTGTCCTGAAGGAAATGCAGGAGCCCGAAAAAGCTGCGAAAAGTGTTGTCACTGTTCAGACTGACGACAATATCGATATCGCTTTCGTCCCTGGCCTCATCGCGGGCGTAACTGCCGACCAACCCGAGACGGATAACGCCGAAGCGAGTTTGCAGTTCGTTTTTATGCGCACGAAGGAATGCAAGAACCTGCTCTCTGTCCTGTGTCGCCATGAGAAACTTTCCCGTCGAAGAGGGCATTCAGGAACTAAAATCGATCAACTCTGATATTCTGGCACGATTTCGGGACTCTGTAAACCGAAGCGTGCCAAAGTACGAGGTCCCCTGTCGCCGAAGCATGAAAAGGGTCAGATTCAATTCCCGCTTTTCTTTCTTTCGTAGATCCGGGCCCTGGTCATGCGCTCCCGCAGTCCGCCTTCTTTGATAAACGCCTGTTCCAGATGTTTCAACTGTTTATCCAGAAGGTAACTGGTCACTCGAATCATGCCGATGATCACATTGGCGGATATTTCCGGATCGTCGTTCTCTATGCCCCGCCGAAAAGTTTCGAAATCGGCGTTCGGCTGCCGGTTGAGTTCCCGAAGGCGTCGGGTGTAGGGATGGTCCCTGGTCCATTCACTCATTCCGCGGGTCCGGAGGAAATCGCGATAATCGGCCAACAATTCTTCAAGGCTGGCCCGCGCCACATTGGTCAGTTTGATCTCAAATTCTTTGGAAGTGCCGGAAGCCATGCTGCCCTCGATGATGTTCTGCTTACCTGAACGGGCCGCCTGCACCATCTGGTCATGGGTGCGGCTGCGCCGATCGATGAATCTGTCGCAGAAATAAACCGTGGCATCATAGACGATCTCGGCTTTTCGGTAGGAAAGCAGATTCCTGTAGCCGCCATGGGGCGGAATAAAACCTGTGGTCATGAGCCTCCCTCCTCAAAGGACGAAAAGGACCGCAAAGACATCAAGGCCCAACTGCTATCCCTGCTATCCCTGCTATCCCTGCTATCCCTGCTGTCCCTGAAGTCCTTTCGGTGCCTGAAAAAAAAAAACCGCCCGCCCCTCAGCACCGCTCCCCCGGGCATCAATCAGATCAAAATCTTAAACTACCCTCACAGATATGGCATGTCAACGACAAGGTCCAGTTCCTGTTACCCGGCGACAACCCTCCCGCCAGGCTCCAGAAGCCTTAAAATCAATTCCATTTCCTCTGATATTACGGCCACTTAACAAACCCTGCCCAACTGAAAAACATTCCATTTACTTCCGGTAATGTTTCTGCTAGATTCCCTCGCCGCATCTCGCATGCCATTGAATCCTGCTTATCCATTTTTCAAGGAGAACAAATGATGAAAGGTTGTTTCAAAGCGCTGCTGCCCTGCCTGGTCTCGGCGCTGGTTCTGGCCCTGGCGGTCCCCGCGGCGGCGCGGGCCGAGCTGGTGAAGAAGGTCGATAACTTCATCGTCTTCATCGACCAGTCGGGGTCGATGTCGCAGAAGTACGCCAAGACCGGCAAGAAAAAGATCGAGCTGGCCCTGGAGCAGGTAAAGGGGCTGGACAAGGCCATCCCCGAGCTGGGCTACCAGGGTTCGGTCGCCCTCTCCTCCCCGCAGCAGACCCTGAGCCCCGTGGCGGTCTTCAAATCCGGCGCCCTGGCCTCGGTGGCTTCGGCGGTGGACAGCGACTTCTACATCTTCGGCCGCGAGACCAGCCTGGGTGACGACCTGGGGACCCTGGCGCCCACCCTCAACGGCTTTTCCGGCCGCACCGCCCTGGTGCTGTTCACCGACGGCGACAACAACGCCGGAACCGACCCGGTGGCGGTGGCCAGCGAGCTCTACAACCGCTACGGCAAGCAGCTCTGCATCCACGTGGTCAGCTACGCCGACGAGGACAACGGCAAGCAGATCATCGAGAAGCTGCGCGCCATCTCCGACTGCACGGTGGTGGCCGACGGCAACTCGCTGGCCGCGGAGCCGGCCATGGCCCAGTTCGCCAGGGACGTCTTCTACGGCGAGGGCGCCCCGGTGATCGGCGACGCCGACGGCGACGGGGTGCTCGACGACCGCGACAAGTGTCCGGACACCATCCGCGGGTCGATCGTCGACGCTGACGGCTGCGCCGTCAAGTACACCCTGCAGATCGAGTTCGACTTCGACAAATCCGACATCCGCGCCCAGTACCGCAAGGAGATCGCCAAGGCGGCGGAGTTCATCAAGCGCTACCCCCAGGTGAAGATCCTGGTCGCCGGCCACACCGACAACACCGGCAGCCCCGAGTACAACAAGGGGCTCTCCATGCGCCGGGCCCAGGCGCTCAAGGACTACCTGGTGAAAAACTTCGGCATCAGCCCCGGCCTGCTCTTCCCCCGCGGCTACGGCGAGACCCGCCCGGTGGCCAGCAACAAGACCAAGGACGGCCGGCAGAAAAACCGCCGGGTGGAGTTCATCTGCAGCACCGAGATTCAGCCGGACAAGTAACAACCCAGCCCCGCGAATCAGGGTCGGCCGCCAGCGGCCGGCCCTTTTTTTTTATCTCCGTTTGGGATCAGCGCTGTTTTCCGGTATAATGCCGGGGTTTAAGGGGTGAAATCAGGCACAAACTAGGAGGGAACCATGAAAAAATCGATCCTGCTGAGCGCGGCCATGCTGCTCGCCGCAGCGTCCTGGAGCTGGGCGGTGGAGTCGCCGAATGTGGAATTGGGCAAAAAGCTCTACGAATGGCAGGGGCTGGGGAGCAACGGCAAGAGCTGTTCGAGCTGCCACCCCGGGGGGAAGGGCCTGGAGGAGATTTCGGCCTACGACGACGGGATGCTCATGGAGATGATCAACTTCTGCATCCGCGACGCTCTCAAGGGCGAGATGCTCGCCCCCCAGTCGCAGGAGCTGGAATCGATGCTGCTCTACCTGCGCAGCCTGCCCGGAAAGTAAGGGCGCCGGGCCCCGAAAGGCTGGACCGGGGGGTCCGCCCTCAGCAGCCGCAGCCGCAATTGTGGCAGACCACCTTGTTGCTCCCCTCGGGTTCGACGGTCTCGGGGGCGAAGGCAACCCGGCTGACGCCGCGGCGGATGTCCTCGAACAGGTCGCGGTTGGGGCTGGCGCCGATGATGTGGCCCAGGCAGAGGTTGCCGAAGCCGTCGCGGGGCGAGCGGATGCGCACGCAGTTGAGCAGGTCGCCGTAGCCCTTGACATCGAGCACCAGGTCTTCCTCGCGCTGGTGGTCGAGCTGGATGTCGAAACCGGCGAACTCCTCGCGCAGCCTGGCGAAGAACTCGGCAAAGGCCTGCTCGTCAATTTCGTAGTTCCAGTCCTGTTTCAGGAAGCGACGGCCGTAGAAGACCACGGAAATGTTTTTGGCGCTCAAAACAGTCTCCTGCTGAGGGTTGGTCAGGGTTGGGGCTGAAGCGTCTTGACCCCGGGCAGGGCCGCCGGTTCGCCGGAGAGCGGCTCGCGGCGCAGCCTGGCCGAGCGGAAGCCGGCCTCGCCGGGGCGCAGGTAATCCAGAACCAGGCTGGTCCCCACCTCGCCCCACAGGTAGCGGGAGACCACCTCGGAGAAGTCGCTCCCCTCGAGGGGAAAATCGTCCACCCGCAGGATCAGGTCGCCGGGCTTGAGCCCGGCCAGCGCGGCGGAGCTGCCGGGCAGCACGTTGAGCACCACCAGTTCGCCGCGCACCGTGGGAACCACCTGCAGCCCCACCCCGCCGAACTCCCCGCCAAATGCCGCCGTAACGCCGCTCAGCGCGAGGGCGGCGCCCACCAGCCAGCCAAGCAGCAGCGACCGGCTCCGGCCGGCCGCCCGGCGGCGGATGCCGGGTTCAGGAGCCATGGATCCAGGAGGTATCGCCGCTGCCCTGGCGCAGCACCTCGATCTGGTCGTCAATCAGGCTGATCACCGTGGAGGGGTCCCCCATGAGGATTCCGCCGTCCACCACGTAGTCGAGCATCCGCCCCAGGGAGTTTTCGATCTCCTGGGGGTCGCCGATGGATTCCTCGCCGGAGATGTTGGCGCTGGTGGTGACCAGCGGGTGGCCGAGTTCCTGGACGATGGCCAGAGCGATGGGGTTCTGCGGGATGCGGATGCCGACCGTCTTCTGCTTGGTGGTCAGCAGGTCGGGCACCACCCGGGTCGCCTCCAGCACGAAGGTGTAGGGGCCGGGCAGGTGGCGCTTCATGATCTTGAAGGCGAAGTTGCTCACCTGCGCATAGTTGGCCACATCCGAAAGATCCGAGCAGATGAAGGAGAAGGGCTTGCGCGGGTCGCGCTGCTTGATCTGGTAGATCTTTTTGACCCCCTTCTTGTTGAAAATGTCGCAGCCGATGCCGTAGGTGGTATCGGTGGGGTAGGCAATCACCCCCCCCTGCTTGAGGCACTCGACAATCCGCTTGATCAGGCGGGGTTGGGGATTATCGGGATTGATGGACAGCAGCATGGACTGACTCCCTCTCTGGACATCGGCGCCGTTGACCGGTCGCTCTGACTCAATGGATAAGGCCCCGAAGCGGGCCAACACCTCAGGAGTATACAATAATCCTGGAATTTTTGGAACTGTTCACGGTATCGATGGAGAGCTGGAGACGGGCTGAGGTGGGATTTTTTCGGCAGGCGCTGCCCAACGGAGCACCCGCCCTGGCCGCGGCGGCCTCAGACCAGGTAGACCAGGCCCTCGACCTTGCGCAGCGCGGCGTAGATGGCGTGCAGCTGTTGCTTGCTGTGCAGCAGCACCAGGACGGTCACGCACTGGTACTTGCCTTGGCTGCTGGGGCGCACCTTGAGCGCGTCCATGCTGACATCGACGGTGCCGGCCACGGCTTGTCGGACCCGCTCGGCGAACTCCGGGCCGTTGGGGCCGAAGGCCTTGAAGGCGAAATCGCAGGGGAATTCCATCTGCAGCTGCTCGGTCGGGGTATCCGCCATGGCCTCAGCCCCCGTTGACCCCGGTGTGGCCGAACCCCCCGCCCTCGCGGGCGGTGGCGTCGAGAGACTCGACCTCGGCGAGCAGGGCGCGGCGCACCGGCGCGATCACCAGCTGGGCGATGCGGTCTCCGGAGCTGATGGTGACGGGCTCGGAGCCGTGATTGATGACGATCACCCCGACCTCGCCGCGGTAATCCGCGTCGATGGTCCCGGGCGAGTTGACCAGGGTCACCCCCTGCCTGAGCGCCAGCCCGGAGCGGGGCCGGACCTGGCCTTCGAAACCGGCCGGGATGGCCAGGGCGATTCCCGTCGGAACCAGCACCCGCTCGCCGGCCGCGAGGACGATGGGATTCTCCAGGCAGGCAAACAGGTCCATGCCGGCCGCCAGCTCGGTCATGTAGCGCGGCAGCAGGGCCGCGGGGCGAAGTTTTTTAATGTCGATCCTGATCGCGTCCATGATTTAACAAACCCAGAAATCCACCCGCCCCAGGCAGGCAGGAAATGCTTTAAATTCAGAGCCACAGGGAAAATCTGGCGTCCTTTAAGTCCCTGGAGTCCTTTTGGTCCCTTGACTTCCCCCTCACTCCTCACCCCACAGTCAAATCCAACGGAGTAATATCCGCCTGGGGCAGCTTGCCGACCACCTGCAGGTGCAGCTGCTCGTCCCGGAACAGGGACTGGCCCAGGCGCAGGATGTCCTCCCGGGTGACCTTTTCGAACCCCTGGACCACCTCGCGCAGCGGCGGGTTCTTGCCCAGATAGAGCTCGTTTCTGGCCAGCCGGGTCATCCGGTTGTCGGTGCTCTCCAGGGAGAGCAGCAGGTGCCCCTTGAGCTGCTCCTGGGTGGCCTGCAACTCCTGCTCGGAGACCAGCTCGGTCGTCAGCCGCCGCAGTTCCTTGAGCATCAGGTGCAGCACGCTGCGCGCCTCCTCGGGGGAGGTGCCGGCGTAAAGCACCAGCGATCCGGTGTCCGAGTGGCAGTTCAGGTAGCTGTAGGTGGAATAGGCGAGCCCCAGGTCCTCGCGGATGGACTGGAACAGCCGCGAGCTCATGCTGCCGCCAAGGATGTTGTTGAGCAGGTGCAGGGCGAAGCGGTCGGGGTGGTTCTGGGGCAGGGCGCTGCTGCCCAGGCAGAGGTGGACCTGCTCGAGGTCCTTTTCGATGATATCGACCCCGCGCTGGCAGACCGGGGCCTGGGTCAGACCGGGGGCGACCCCGCCGCCGAGGCCGGCAAAGAACTCGCCGACCTGCTCGAGAACCCTCTCGTGCTCCAGCTCGCCGGCGGCGCAGATCAGGATGTTACCGCCCCGGTAGCGCTGCTCGACGAAGCGCACCAGGTCGCCCCGGGAGAGGCTGCCCACCGACTCCCGGGAGCCGAGGATGGGGCGCCCCAGGGGGTGCCCCGGCCAGAAGTTCTGGGTGAACAGGTCGTGAACCAGGTCCTCGGGCGCATCCTCCACCATGTAGATTTCCTGGAGGATGACCTTGCGCTCCTTCTCCAACTCGTCGAGGTCGAAGAGCGAATGGAGGGCGATATCGGCCAGCAGGTCGATGGCCAGCGGCAGCCGCGGCGAGAGCACCTTGGCGTAGTAGCAGCTGAACTCGCGGCCGGTGAAGGCATTGAGCACTCCACCGACCGAATCGATCTCCCGGGCGATATCCTTGGCGCTGCGCCGTTCGGTCCCCTTGAACAGCATATGCTCCACGAAGTGGGATATGCCGTTCTGCTCAGGGGTTTCGTGGCGCGAGCCGGTTTCGACCCACGCGCCGACGGTTGCCGAGTGAACCCCGGCAACCTGTTCGGTCACGACCCGTATGCCGTTATCGAGGGTAGACTTCCGGATCATCCTCCCAGCGGCGTTCAGCCCTCCTCGGGGAGGCTCAGGCCAAGGGCTTCCTTGCGGGAGAGCTTAATCTTGCCCTGCTTGTCGATCCCCAGGCACTTGACCAGGACCTTGTCGCCTTCATTCAGTACGTCGGTGACGTTGCGCACGCGCTCCTTGTCGAGCTCGGAGATGTGCACCAGGCCGTCGGTGCCGGGGAAGATCTCGACAAAAGCGCCGAATTCCATGATCTTCCTGACAGTGCCCATGTAGAGCTTGCCGACCTCGGCTTCCTGGGTCAGGTCGCGGATCATCTTGATGGCCAACTTGGCCGCGGTCCCCTCGATGGAGGCGATGTTGATGCGGCCGTCGTCCTCGATGTCGATGGTGCAGCCGGTGGCCTCGATGATGCCGCGGATGTTCTTGCCGCCGGAGCCGATGACGGTGCGCACCTGGTCGGGTTTGACGTAGATGGTGGTGATGCGCGGCGCGTGGGGGGCCAGGTCGGGGCGGGGCTTGTCGATCGCCTCGGCCATCTTGCCCAGGATGTGGATGCGCCCCTCGCGGGCCTGCTCCAGGGCCTGCTTCATGATCTCGCGGTTGACCCCGGAGATCTTGATGTCCATCTGCAGGGCGGTGACGCCGGCGGCGGTACCGGTGACCTTGAAGTCCATGTCGCCCAGGTGGTCCTCATCGCCGAGGATGTCGGAGAGCACCGCGACGTCGTCGCCTTCCTTGATCAGGCCCATGGCGATGCCGGCGACGGGCTCGGTGATCGGCACCCCGGCGTCCATCAGCGAGAGGCTCGAGCCGCAGACGCTGGCCATGGAGGAGGAGCCGTTGGACTCGAGGATGTCGGAGACCACGCGGATGGTGTAGGGGAAATCGTCATGCTTGGGCAGCACCTTGGCGATGGAGCGCTCGGCGAGGTAGCCGTGGCCGATCTCGCGGCGGCCGGGGAACAGGCGCATGCTGGTTTCGCCCACGCAGAACGGGGGGAAGTTGTAGTGCAGGAGGAATTTCTTGAACTCCATCCCCTGCACGTTGTCCATGCGCTGCTCGTCCTGGGTGGTGCCCAGGGCGACGGCCACCAGGGCCTGGGTCTCGCCGCGGGTGAACAGGGCGCTGCCGTGAGCGCGGGGCAGCAGCCCGACTTCGGAGGTGATGGGGCGCACGGTGCGGGTGTCGCGGCCGTCGATGCGCACCTTGTCCTTGATGACCATCTGGCGCACCACCCGCTTGGCGATGGAGCCGAGGATGGCGGAGATTTCCCCTTCGCGTCCCTCGAACTCTTCGGCCAGGGCCTCCTTCACTTCGGCCTTGATCTGGTCGACCGCGGCGTAGCGCTCCTGCTTGGTGCGGATCTTGTTGGCTTCGGCCAGGCGCTGCTCGGCCAGCTCGACCACCCGTTTCTCCAGAGCGGCATCGACCTCGGGGACGATGAACTCGCGCTTGGCCTGCCCGACCAGCTCCTGCAGCTTGAGCTGCACGTCGATCAGCGGCTGCAGCGACTGGTGGCCGAAGAAGATGGCTTCGAGCATGTCGTCCTCGGAGACCAGGTCCGACTCACCTTCGACCATCATGATCGCGTCCCGGGAACCGGCGACGACGATTTCGATGTCGCTCTGGGTCATCTGCTCGCGGGTGGGGTTGGCGATCAGCTGCCCCTCGACGCGGCCGACGCGCACCGCGGCGATGGGCCCGGCGAAGGGGATATCGGAAACCACCACGGCGGCCGAGGCGGCGACCATGGCCAGGGTGTCGGGGTCATTGACGAAGTCGATCGAGATGACCGTGGGCATGATCTGGGTTTCGAACAGGTAGCCCTTGGGGAACAGCGGCCGCATGGGGCGGTCGATGAGCCGGCAGACCAGGGTCTCGCGCTCGCTGGCGCCGCGCTCGCGGCGGAAGAACGAGCCGGGGATCTTGCCGCCGGCGTAGAATTTTTCCTGGTAGTTGACGGTCAGGGGGAAGAAGTCCTGCCCTTCGCGCATTTTGCGGGAGGATACGGCGGTGCACAGCACCTTGGTGCCACCGTAGCTGACGACGGTGGCGCCGTCGGCCTGGCGGGCCATCTTGCCGGTTTCGATGATCAGGGGTTGGCCGTTGAATTCTACTTCAACCTTGTGATATGCCATGATGTTCTCCTTGTCGGTCCGGGCAGCGGCTGACGCCTGCCCGTCCCATCTTTTGCAATGGTTTGTTTTACTACAAAAAAATGGCGAAAGGAGGATGGCCTGAGACAGACCCCGCACACCCCCGAGCGGTGTATCGGACCCTCTCTCCGGACAACCTCCAAGCCATTCGCTCCAAAAACGAAAGGCAGCGGCCCTCCCGTGATCTGAAGAGCCTGCTGCCCTGTATTACCTGCGGATACCCAGTTCCTTGATGATCACCTGGTAGCGTTGTACATCCTTGCTCTTCAGGTAATCCAGCAGACGCCGACGTTGACCGACGATCTTGAGCAGCCCGCGACGGGAGTGGTGATCCTTCTTGTGGGTGCGGAAGTGTTCGGTCAGGTAGGTGATCCGCTCGGAGAGCAGAGCGATCTGCACCTCGGGAGAACCGGTGTCCCCTTCATGCTTCTTGAAACGTTCGATGATTTCCTGCTTCTTTTCTGTGGCCAGCACTGTGCCACCTCCTTTTCTACAAATTATCCCAAGAAATTTCCTGGTTTCGGGTTTGAAAGCTTGGACCTTCTATCACAAATAACCCCGGGTGTAAAGAGCTTATGCGCAGCTATCAACCCCGGTTGAACACCCTCAGCAGGCGAAAATCTCCGCGCTGCTCAAGCTCGCGGCCAGGCTCGAAACTGGCGATGGCCAGCAGCCTTGGCCCCTCGTAGAGCAGCGCCCGTTCGCCGGGGCGACAGTTTTCGCCGCCGCGGACCTCGTCCAGCGCGGGGGGAATGCCGTTGCGCAGGCGCCGGCAGGCCTCCTCGACGAGTTGCACCGCAGGGTATTCCCCCAGGGCCTCCCCCAGGCTCAGCCAGGCGGGATGCCCGGCCAGCTCCACCCCCTCGGCGAGCTGCTCGAGGGTGAGGGCCCGTTCGATGGAGAACAGGCCGCTGCGGGTGCGGCGCAGCTCGGTCAGGTGCGCCCCGCAGCCCAGGGCCTGGCCGATGTCGTGTACCAGGGTCCGGATATAGGTCCCCTTGGAACAGTCGACCTCGATGGCCACGGCGGGCAACTCCACCTGCAGAATCTCCAGCCGATGGATGGTGACCGGACGCTCCTCGCGCTCGATTTCGATCCCCTGGCGGGCCAGGCGGTACAGGGGGACGCCATCCTTCTTCAGCGCCGAGTACATGGGCGGAACCTGCCGGATCTCGCCGCGGAAACTCGCACAGGCCCGCTCCACGTCCTGCGGGCCGATCCCCTGCCAGGGGCGCTGCTCGATGACCTTCCCGTCGGAATCCTGGGTGTCGGTGGTTTCACCGAGCTTGAGCCGGGCCCGGTAGGTCTTGTCCCCCTCCATGAGAAACTGCAGCACCCGGGTCCCTTCGCCCACGGCGACCAGCAAAAGCCCGGTGGCCAGCGGATCGAGGGTGCCGGCGTGGCCCACCTTGCGGGTCTTGAGCGCCCGGCGCACCTGGCGCACCACGTCGTGGGAGGTGATCCCCCGCGGCTTGTCGACAATCAGCAGGCCGTCCATGCGCGACTATTTTAAAAGAGCATCCAGCCGGGCAAAGACCGTGGCGCGTACATGGTCGAGTTCCCCCTCGACCACGGCGCCGGCGGCGTTGTGATGACCTCCGCCGCCCAGGGCCCGGGCCAGGGAACCGACGTCGACCTTGCCCTTGGAGCGGAAACCGACCTTGTAGGCGGCCGGGCCGACCTGGCGGAAAAACAGCGCCACCTCGACCCCGCTGATCGACCTGGGGTAGTTGACGAAGCCGTCGGTGTGCTCGGCGGTGGCTCCGGTGCGCACCAGCATTTCGCTGGTGACGCTGACCGAGGCGTAGAGGCGGCAGGGGGAGATGGTCAGGGTGTTCAGGGCTTCGCCCAGCAACTGCAGCCGTTTTTCCGACTGGCTCTCGTACAGCCCCGAAGCCACGCTCCAGGGGTCGACGCCGAGGTCGATCATCTCTCCGGCCACCCGAAAGGCCTCGGGGTCGGCGTTGGAGTATCTGAAGGAACCCGTATCGGAAAGAATAGCCGTGTAAACGCAAAGCGCAACCGCCGGGCTGATGGCAAGCCCTCCCTCCCGGGCGATGCGGTAGATCATGATGCCGGTGGCGCTGGCGTTTTCATCGACGTAGTAGATTTCCCCGAAGTCTTCCGAATGGGGGTGATGGTCGATGTTCACCAGGCTGCGGCAGAGCGGCTTCAGCTCGTTGCCGGCGCGGCGCAGCTCCCCGGCGTCAAGCACGAAACCCGCGTCGAAGGGGGCTTCGCCGGCCAGGCTGCTGACCACCGTCGCGGCCCCGGGGAGAAAGCGGAACGACTCGGGGACCCCGTCCCGATTGAAGGCGACCACCTCCTTGCCCATTTCGCGCAGCAGGTTGGTCAGCGCAAGGGTCGAGGCCATGGCGTCGCCGTCGGGGCTTTCGTGCGAGGCCACCAGGAAGCGCCGGCCCGAGTCAATCTTTTTCAGAATCGCCTTGATCATCACTACTCTTCTCGTGGATGTCCCGCAGCAGGGACTCGATCCGGTTGCCGTACTCCAGGGAGGTATCGAACTTGAACATCAGATCCGGAGTGTATTTCATCCGCAGGTGCTTGCCGATCTCCCGGCGGATGTAGGGAATGGAGCTTTCCAGCCCCTTCTGGGTGGCGGCCCGGGACTTGTCGTCGCCCAGCACGGAGTAATATACCCTGGCCAGGTGCAGGTCAGGGGTGACTTCCACGGCGGTGATGGTCACGAAGCCGATGCGCGGGTCCTTGAGGCCCCGCACCAGCAGCGCGGAGATTTCCTTGTGGATCTGTTCGCCAACGCGATGTGAACGCAGAAATTCCAAAAACTCTATCCTCAGAAGTGGAGAAACTCCACGTAGTGATCACTGACCTGGGCCAGCCCGATGCGATCGATCTCTTGTTCGATGCGAGCGAAGACGCTGTGGCAGTCGCCTTCGCTCTGGCCGACCATGGAGTAGCCGAGCTCGGCCCGCTGCCAGAGATCATGCATGCCGGTCTCGGCGCAGGAGACCGGGAACCGCTCCCGGCAGCGGCCGAGGATCTTGCGCACCACGGCCCGCTTCTCCTTCAGGTTCTGCGGCGCGGGCAGGAACAGTTCGAGACGCAGCACGCCGACCACCATGGCGGGTTCCCCCGGTTAGAGAGTCGTCTTGACCGACTCCATTTCGAAGACCTCGATGATGTCTCCGACCTTGATATCATTGTACCCCTCGAGGCCGATCCCGCACTCGTAGCCGGTGGCCACCTCGCGGACGTCGTCCTTGAAGCGCTTGAGCGAGCTCAGCTTGCCCTCCCAGACCACGACGTTGTCGCGTACCAGGCGCACCTGGGCGCCGCGCAGGATCTTGCCGTCCACCACGTAGCACCCGGCGATGGTGCCGACCTTGGAGACCTGGAAGGTCTCGCGGACTTCGACCCGGCCGAGGTATTTTTCGCGCAGGGTCGGCGCCAGCAGGCCCTCCATGGCATCGCGGACGTCGGCGACGGCGTCGTAGATGATGTTGTACATCCGGATGTCGACCCCTTCGTTCTCGGCCAGGGTGCTGGCCTTGGGCTCGGGGCGGACGTTGAAGCCCAGGACGATGGCATCGGAGGCCGCCGCCAGGGTGACGTCGCTTTCGATGATGCCGCCGACCCCGGTATGGATGACCACCAGGCGGCAGGCGTCGGTGGAGAGCTTGAGCAGGGCGTCCTTGACCGCCTCGACCGAGCCCTGCACGTCGCCCTTGACGATGACCTTGAGCTCCTTGACGTCGCCTTCCTTGATCCGGGCGTAGAGCTGCTCGAGGGAGATCTTGCTGGTCTTGGCCAGTTCGGCCTCGCGCAGCTTCTGCTGGCGATGCTGAGCGACGTCCTTGGCGACCTTCTCGTCCTCGACGGCGTGGAACATCTCGCCGGCGTCGGGCACCCCGCTGAGGCCGGTGACCTCCACGGGCATCGACGGCCCGGCCGCCTCGACCCGGCTGCCGCGGTCATCGGTCATGGTCCGCACCCGGCCGAAATGAACCCCGGAGACGATGGGATCGCCGATCTTGAGAGTCCCTTCCTGGACCAGGACGGTGGCCACGGGGCCGCGCCCCTTGTCGAGGCGGGCCTCGACGATGGTCCCTTTGCCGCGCTTGTCTGGGTCGGCCTTGAGTTCCATGACCTCGGCCTGCAGCAGGATCATCTCCAGCAGCTGGTCGAGATTGGTCTGCTTCTTGGCCGAGACTTCGACGAAGATGGTCTCGCCGCCCCACTCTTCGGGGACCAGCTCGAACTCGGTGAGCTCCTGCTTGACCCGCTCGGGGTTGGCCTCGGGCTTGTCGATCTTGTTGACCGCGATGATGATCGGCACCCCGGCGGCCTTGGAGTGGTTGATCGCCTCCTTGGTCTGGGGCATGACGCCGTCGTCGGCGGCCACCACGAGGATGACGATGTCGGTGACCTTGGCGCCGCGGGCACGCATGGCGGTGAAGGCTTCGTGGCCCGGGGTGTCGAGGAAGGTGATCTTCCGCCCGTCCAGCTCCACGTCATAGGCGCCGATGTGCTGGGTGATCCCCCCGGCCTCGCCGGCGGTGACGTTGGCCGCGCGGATCGCGTCGAGCAGGCTGGTTTTGCCGTGGTCGACGTGGCCCATGATGGTAACCACCGGCGGCCTGGGCTTGAGATCCCCGGTCTTGGCCTCTTCGCCGAGCTTCTCCCCGGCATGGGCCAGCACGGTCTCCTCGTCGAAGGCCACGTTTTCGACCTCGTAGTGGAACTCGGAGGCGAGAATGGCGGCGGTCTCGAAATCCAGGGGATGGTTGATGGTGACCATGGACCCCTGGCGCATCAGTTCGCGGATCAGCTCATTGGCCTTGACGCCCATGCGCTTGGCGAGTTCGCCCACGGTGATCACGTCGCTGATGCGGATGATGCGTTTGATGGCCTTGGAGACGGTCACCTCGGTCTTCTTGGCGACCTTGGCGCCCTTGCGCGGCTTGCGGAACTTGCCGCTGCGGTCGGGCTCGAAGACCTCGCGGTTCTTGCCCTTGCGCGGGGCGTCGGAGCGCTCCTCGGAATAATCGGCGCCCTTGCCTTTCTTTCTCTTCTTGCCGCCGCGGGCTTCCTTGGCGGGAAACACTTCCTCGCCGCCGGGAGCCGGAGCCGCCGCCGGGGCGGGGCGCCGCGGTGCCGGACGGGCGGGGCCGCGCTCGTCGGGCCTGGGGCGGCCGGGTCCTTCGCGCCGGGGGGGTTCGCTGCGCCGCTGGGGCTGGGCAGGGGCAGCCTGGGGCAGCTCCACCCGGCCGAGGATCTTGGCGCGCGAGGCGGTGGCCCGAACCACCGGCTTTTCGGTTTTGGCCGCGGGGGGGGCGGCTTCGACTTTTTCCTTGGGTTTTTCCACCGGCTTTGCGGCGGGCTTTTCGGCGGCAGGGGCCGGAGCCACGGGTTTTTCCTCGACGGGCGCAGCCTCTTTGGCGGCAACGACCGGCTCGGCAGGCTTAGCAGGCTCGGTAGGCTTAGCAGGCTTGACGGCGGGAGCCTCCTCCTGCTTCTGCTCTTCCTCGGCCTGGACCTCGGCAGCGGGAGGCCGCACGACCTCCGGGGCTTTAACCGGCGCGGGCTTCTCCACGGAAGCGGGCTTCTCGGCCTCTTCGGCCTCGGCCTCCATTTCCGCCGTTTCGCTGGCCTCGGCGGCCGGAACCTCCTTACGCCGGCGGCGAATGATCCCGGGGGTGATCCGCTTTTCGACGATCTCCTCCACCGGCGGTGCCGCGGTGGCGGATTCGAATTTCTGGAGGTCTTCTTCCTCGAGAACGCTCATGTGGCTCTTGGCGTCAATGCCTGCTTCGCTCAGTTTCTCGAGCAGTTCCTTGTTCTCCAGCCCAAGTTTCTGCGCCAGTTCGTAAACCCGTGTCTTTCCCATCAATTCTCCCCTGCAATATGCTCAAAGCGTAACAGCTCGTGTCTTATACTCTCGGCAAGTTTCCCCGGTCGCAGGGCGACCACGCTGCGTTCGCCCTTGCCCAGGATCTGCCCGAAAAGGTCCTTGTCGAAGAGGCGCCACACCGGCAGGCCGGCCGCGTTGGCCTTGCTCTTCACCTTGCCGGCCATCGCCTCGGAGATGTCGCAGGCCATCAACACCAGCGCCAGCTTGCCTGCGTGGCCCAATTCCGCCAGCACGGCGCTGCTCCCGGACACGACACCACCGGACTTTCGGGCCATGCCGAGCAGGTTCCACACCCTCTCGCGTACCTGCCCGCCCAGAGCGGCGACCAGTTCATCAGCGGCGGGAACCCTGACCGGTACCTTGAAGGCCCGTTCGAACTGCCGGCGCTTGACCGCATCGCGGATGCATTTGCCGCTCAGGCAGGTATAGGCGCCACGGCCGGGCAGCCGCCCGCGGTAGTCGGCAAGCAGCTCGCCCTGGGGCGACACCACGAACCGGACCAGGGTGTCCTGGTCGAAGCTGCCGCGGCAACCGAGACAGGTTCGCTGAGGATTTCTTCCCGCAGAGGACAACCCGGACTACTCCTGGCCTTCTTCTCCGCTGCCGGCCTCTTCCTCGACCGCTTCACCGCCTTCGGCCCCTTCGACCTCGGCCACGACCAGGTGCTGGGCGAGCTCTTCCTTGGTCATGCTGCTGCGCCCGGCGATGTTGCGCTCCTTGGCCATCTCGTAAAGCTCGTCGCGGGTGTGGCGCTCGGCCAGCTCGACGGCATCACCGGCGGCGCTCTCCTCGGCCGCCTCGGCGGCAGCCTCACCGCGAAGCTCCTCGAGTTCGGCCTCGGCGGCCCGGGTTTCGCTCTTGATATCGATCTTCCAGCCGGTCAGCTTGGCGGCGAGCCTCACGTTCTGACCCTTCTTGCCGATGGCCAGGGAGAGCTGGTCGTCGGGGACGATGATCTCCATGGCCTGCTCGTCGTTGTCCACGTAGACCCGGGTAACCTCGGCGGGGGAAAGGGCCGAGCAGGCAAACCGGGCGATGTCCGGGGTCCAGGGGATGATATCGATCTTCTCCCCGCGCAGCTCGGAGACCACATTCTGCACGCGCGAGCCGCGCATGCCGACGCAGGCACCCACCGGATCGACGTCGGGGTCATGGGAGACCACCGCGATCTTGGCCCGGCTGCCGGGTTCGCGGGCCACGGATTTGATTTCCACGATCCCCTCGGCGATTTCCGGGACCTCGAAGTGGAAAAGCGCGGCGACCACGCCGGGGTGAGTCCGGGAAAGGATGATCTGCGGACCCTTGGGGGCCATCTTGACCTCGGAGACATAGGCGCGAACCCGGTCCCCTTGGCGGTAGTTCTCGCGGGGAACCTGCTCCCGGTGCGGCAGCAGGGCCTCGGCGCGGCCCAGGTCGACGATGAGATCGCCGCGCTCGTAGCGGCGCACGATGCCGTTGACCAGTTCGCCGACCCGATCCTTGAACTCGTTGAATACCCCCTCGCGCTCGGCCTCGCGGACCTTCTGGATGATCACCTGCTTGGCCGTCTGAGCGGCGATCCGGCTGAAATTGCTGGCATCCAACTTCATGCCGAGCGAGTCGCCGATCTCCACCTCGGGGTCGATTTCCTTGGCCTCCTGAAGGTCGATCTCCTTGTAGGAATCAACAACCTCATCGACCACGGTGACAAACTCGAAAACCTCAACCTCGCCACTTTCCTCGTTGTAGTGAGCTTCGAGGTCGCGGGTGTTGCGGTATTTCTTGTTGGCGGCAGAAAGCACCGCCGACTCGAGGGCCTCGACCAGAACAGCCCGGTCGATCCCCTTGTCTTTTACAACCTGGTCGATGATGTGATTCAGATTGACTACCATGCCTGTTACCCCCTATAACCCGTCGCTGCGGATGAGACCGAGCCCAGCCGGGTTCGTGGAATCTTTTTTATCAGTAGAAGCGTACTTCAATATCGCAAATGCAGGGAGGCTGCTGGACGATACTTGAGGCGGCGGTGAATTCGCCTGCCTGGCCCGGTTTTTCGCTTCGACCCGTACAGTTCGACAACCGCCTAGAGATCTATCTCCAGGTTGGCCTTGGCGATGGCCTCAAGGGGCAACTCGACCACGCCCCCCTTCTTGTCCAACTGCTCGATGCGCACCAGCGTCCCCTCGAGCCCGAGAAGCTTGCCGGTGAAAGTTTTGCGCTCGTGGCCGCGCTGGTCGGGATCGAGCTTTTCGTAGGTCTTCACCTTGACCAACCGACCGGCGAAGCGTTCGTAGTCCTGGGGCTTTTTCAGCGGCCGGTCGAGACCGGGGGAGGAGACCTCGAGACGGTAGGCGGTCTCGATGAGATCCTCGACATCCAGCAGGGCGCCGACCTCGCGGCTGACATCCACGCAGTCGTCGAGAGTCACGCCGCCTTCCTTGTCCATGAAAAGCCGCAGAACCCAGTCGCGCCCTTCCCGCTTGTATTCCAGATCCACCAGCTCGAATCCGAGGTCGTCAAGCAGCGCGACGAGCAGCGAGCGAACTTTGTCGTGAGTCGATTCCTGGGCCAATTTCCATCCTCTGCCAACAAAAAAAGTGAGCGGAAAGCTCACTTTTTTCTAGTGAACAACTAAATCAGAAAATCAATACCATGAAGGTAATGGAATTGCAAGCAGAAAACGCAAGTCCTTACTTAACCTTACCCCCCTCCACCAGGAGGTTGCGCAGGAGGCTGTCCATCTCCTGCAGGTCGGCCGCATCGGCCAGGGGATCGGTGTAGTAGAGATAGAACCAGCAGGGGTCGGCGAACCCGACCACCCCGACAAACCGGGTGCTGTGCCCGTGGTGCTGGTAGGCGGCATCCAGCCGGTAGGCGGCCATGGCTCCGTAAACCCGGGTCTTGGCGACATCGGCGCTGGCCTGCGTCACCCCTTCCTCCTGGGAGAGGCTCTCCCCCGCGAAGCGCGCGGAGTTGGCGACCGTCCCCCTGGAGGGGGCGGACTCACCCTTGTCCAGGGGGCTGAAATCCACCTCAAGCACCGCCCTGGTCTGCGGGTTGAAGACAAACAGTTCGTTGGCGGAAAGCCGCTTGCGGGAGAGGTTGAGCAGGTCTTCGCGGGAGACCTGCTTGCCTTTTTCGGCAAGCTCGTGCTCCAGGTGTTCGGCCCGCTCCTCGACCAGGAAATCGGGGACGGTGGATTGCACCACCCAGCGCTCGCTGGGCAGGGCCAACCCCAGTTTCAGGCCGGAGCCGACATCCACGGTGCGGTCCACCCGCGGCGGAGCGGCGGTGCAGCCTACCACCAGGAACAGCGCCAGAACTGCCATTTGCAACCGGGTCAAAGCCATGGTCTTTCTCCTTGAAGGGGGTGGACTCGATGTCGGGAACCCCTGGGGCTCCCCGGATGCGCAGCGGCCGCTGTCTGTTCAGGCCGTACGGGTCAGCACACTGACGCTCTCGACATGATAGGTCTGGGGGAACAGGTCAAAGGCCCTGCTCGAATTCAAACTATACCCGCTATGCAGCAGCGGCGCCAGGTCCCTGGCCAGGGTCTGGGGGTCGCAGGAGATGTAGATGATCTTGCCGGGGCGCGCCCGCCCCAGTTCCCTGCAGATATCGTAGGCCCCGGCCCGGGGCGGGTCGAGGAGCACCAGGTCGAACCCCTCTTGCCACTGCTCGGCCAGGGCGCTTTCGGCCGGGCAGGCCAGGAAGCGGGTGTTGCCCAGACCATTCGCCGAGGCGTTGCGCCGCGCCATGGCGATGGAGGGGGCATAGTCTTCGACACCGACCACCGAGGCGGCATGGCGCGCCAGGGGGAGGGAGAAGTTGCCCATACCGCAGAACAGGTCGAGAACCCGTTCGCTTCCACCGAGTGCGGCTGCGCCGAGCACATGGCCCACCAGCGCCCGATTCTGCGCCAGGTTGACCTGGGCGAACCCTCCCGGGCCGTAGGCCAGCGCCATCGGCTCCCCGGCCAGCGGATGGATGAACAGTTCGCCGCTGCCCCGGACGTGACGCAGGGTGCTCTTGCGCCCGGCCTGGATGAAGAGGCTGATTCCGGCCGCGGCGGCCAGCGGCTCCAGGTGCCCGGCGAGCAGCTCCTGGGCCCCCTCCAGCACGTGCACCTCGGCCCGCAACCGCCCGTCGTCGCCGCAGGCCAGATCGACCTGGGGGACGCGCTCCGGGCAGGGCGAGGCTCCCAGCCATTGGCGGAACAGCGCCAGCGCACGGTTGATCGGGGCCGCCGCGATGGGACAGGAGTCGACATCGATGACGAAATGGCTGCCGCGGCGGTAAAAACCCATCACGAATCCATCCCGGGTCATCCGGCATTTGAACTGGACCCTGCTGCGGTAGGCCCATTCATCGGGGGCTTCGACCAGCGGCAGGATCCGCTCCCGGGACACGCCGCAGCGCCTGGCCAGGGTGTCGGCGAAAATCTCCTGTTTCCAGCGGGCCTGGTCGGCATAGGCAAGATGCTGCCACTGGCACCCCCCGCACTCGCCGAACACCGGGCAGGGGGCGGCCCGCCGGCAGCCGGCCGGCTCGAGCAACTCGACGATCTCCGCTTCGCAATACTGCTTTTTTTCGCGGACCACGCGGCAACGCACCAGGTCGCCCGGGGCGCTCAGGGGAACGAACACGGCCTTGCCCTGGTGGCGCCCCACCCCGCTCCCGCCGTAGGCGAGATTTTCGATGGCTATCGGTTCGATCATCGCCTCCCGGAAAACGGGCCGCGCGCCTTGCGCGCCTCGGACAGTTCGCGGGCCAGCAGCCGCGAGACAAAATCAGGCTTCCCCAGATAGGCGAAGGTGCTCTCGACAAACCCCTGGATCAGCTCCTCGCGGGTCTGCTCGACCGCGGCCCCGGCCACCCCCATCTTTTCCAGGCTGCGGGCGAAGACGATCTCCGGCCCCAGCAGCTTTCTGGCCTGTTCGCAATCCGCGGCGGGGTCGGCGCTGCCGGCGAACAGCCCCTCGCCCAGCGCCAGCCGGCAGATCACCTCGACCCGCACCCGGTGGTAGTCGCCGAAGTAGCGGTTGGAGACATCCCGGAACTCCACCAGCAGTCCGTTGTCGAGCCGTTCGCTTCTGTACGGTTGGTCCATTTCGAGCCCTGTCCTGGTCTTGATAGTTGGTGCTGCGCAGTGTACTAACGGCGTTTCTTGCGTTCGCTCTCGAGCCAGTCGATGCGGCTCCACAGGCCGTGGAGAATCCTCACCTCCCGCTCGTTGAGCCCGGCCCGCCCGAAAATGCGCCGGTAGGTGTGCAGTATGTGCTCGGGGTTCTGCGGATCGAGGTATTCGATATCCAGCAGGGTCTGGCGCATGTGCCGGTACAGCCCCTCGAGCACCTTGCCGCTGGCCAGCCGCTTGCGCCCGCCCCCCTTGCCCGCCAGCTCTCCCCAGCATTTGGCCACCTCGTACAGGCAGAGCGAGACCGCCTGGGCCAGGTTCATGGAAGGGAGCGCTTCGCTGGTGGGGATGGTGATGAAGCGCTGGCAGAGGTCGAGCTCTGCGGTCAGCAGGCCATTGTCCTCACGGCCGAAGACCAGGGCGACCCGCCCCTTTTCGGCCAACGGATGAGCCACCCGGGCGGCCTGGTCGGGATGCAGGAAGTCCTCGCGGTATTTGCCGAAGCGGCGGGTGGTGCCGAGGGCCAGCTGACAGTCGGCCAGGGCCGCGGCCAGGTCGGGGAAGATGCGGGCCCCTTCCAGCAGGGCCGAGGCCTTCACGGCCATGCGCCTGGCCTCGTCGCTCAGGTGGTCGGCGCTGGGGTTGACCAGGCGCAGGTCGGAGAAGCCGAAATTCATCATGGCCCGGCAGACCGAGCCGATATTCAGGGGTCCCTGGGGCTCGACCAGCACCACGGAAATATTGTCGAAATTCATGAATACTCAGAGGGCAAGGGAAACGGGTTCGAAACTATCGGCAAATCAGCCCAGATCCCCCAGGGAGAACTGGACCAGGGCGGCGCCGACGATGGCGGCGGTCTCGGTGCGCAGGATGCGCGAGCCGAGGGAAACGGGGAGAAAACCCAGATGCCCGGCCTGCTCGACTTCGGCCGGGGTAAAGCCCCCCTCAGGCCCCACCAGCAGGGCGATGCGCACCGGCCTTTCCCTGTCCAGGGCTTCGCTCAGGGTCCAGGGAGCATCCCCCTCGTAGAGCATCAGCTTGAGATCCGCCTGCCCCGCCAGGCTGATGGCCTCCTCCCAGCCCAGCATCGGGAAGAGCTCCGGCAGCCGGGCGCGCCGACACTGCCTGGAGGCCCGCAGCACCACCTCGGCCCAGCGGTGGGACTTTTTCTGGCCGCAATCGCGTTCTTCGAGGGAGATCGACCGGCTGCTGCGGTAGGGCACGATGCGCGCCACGCCGACCTCGGTGAGCTTCTGCAGAATCAGCTCGAAACGCTCCTTCTGGGGCAGCGCCTGGTAGACCTCGATGGCCAGCGCGCTTTCCGGAGGGCGGGCGAAGACCTCGAAGGGGACCACGCTCGCCCGGCCCGGCTCCAGGGAGCTCAGCCGCGCCCGGTAGAAGGTCTGCTGCGGGTCGCAGACGGTGAGGATCTCACCGGGACGCGCGCCCCAGGCCTCCAGCGCCCGGATGGCCGAGTCCGGCAGCGGCACCTCGCTTTCGAGCCGCGGAGCCGCAGCGAGCCGCACCAGGCTGGACGCGCCGCCGCCGTTAACGCATTCCGGCGTCAAACCCGGCCTCCCGGTAACGAACGAAGCGCCTGCGGGATTCGGCCAGCAGCTCCTCGTCGTAGGCCTCGGCGAAATCGATGACCAGTTCGAACTGGCGGACGAACTCCAGCGAACAGGGCCGCCCCATGATCAGGGCCCGCGCCCCGTTGGGGTTGCGCTCCCGGGTCCCGATCACCACCGGGTCGTCGAGGCAGTCGACCGCCCCGTTGTCATAGGCGTGGGGGATGAAGGAACCCTTCTGCCAGGTCCACATGAAACGATCCAGGGTCACCCCCTGGTTGTCGTCCAGCACGGTGATCAGCACCCGCTTCCCCTGGCGGAAGAAGGCATCGGCCAGCTCGCAGAGGTGCTTGGCTTTTTCGGGTTTGCGCAGCTTTATGAATTCTACCCTGGTCATGGCAACGATTTTCCCTGCGGAGCAAACAGCCGGACCGGGCGTCGAAACCCGGTCCGCGCAGTGCTCCATGCAACTTTTCGGCAATGGGGAAGCCCCGCAAGGGGCCAGGCTCAGGCCGCGGCCTTGCGCGCCAGCGACGCGCCCAGCTCGATGGCCTTGACGTTCAGCGGGATGAACCGGTGGTTGCGCTCGGGCAGGACTTCGGCCAGGGCCTGCTGCAGGTTCTGCAGGGAGACGGCGCCGCTCTGCTCGGCATAGGCGCCGATGACGATCATGTTGCCGAGCCGGGCATCGCCGATCTCCAGGGCCAGTTCGTTGACCGGGATCTCCAGCAGGGCCAGGTCGTCCCGCCCGCCGCGGGGCACCTCGACCAGCGAGGTGTTGACCACGCAAAAGCCGCCCGGGCGGATCCGCTCGAAATACTTGTCCATGGAGGCCTGGTTGAGGATCAGGCCCGCCCCGGGCCTGCCGACCACCGGCGAGCCGATCTCGTCCGCCGAGATCACCACCGTGCAGGTGGCGGCGCCGCCGCGTTTTTCCACCCCGTAGGCGGGGAAGTAGGAGGCGTTCTTGCCTTCGAGAATGGCCGCCTGGGCGAGCAGGTTGCCGATCAGCAGGACTCCCTGGCCACCGAATCCAGCCATGAACACATCGTGGGTCATAAAGCGCTAACTCCTGGCAGCAGCCCGCCCTCAGGCGGCGGTGATGTCCTTGAAACAACCGAGGGGGAAGTACGGGATCATCTCCGAAGCCACCCGTTCGTTGGCCTTGAGCGGATCCATCCCCCAGTTGGTGGGGCAGGCCGAGAGCACTTCGACGAAGCTCAGGCCAACCCCCTGGGTCTGCAGTTCGAAGGCGCGGCGGATGACCTTGCCCGCCTGGATGATGTTTTTCGGCGAGTTGACCGAGACCCGCACCGAATAGGCGGTCCCCTCCAGGGCGGCGAGAACCTCCGCCATGCGGATCGGGTAGCCGTCCACCGCCACATCCCGGCCGCGGGGCGAGGTGGTGGTCCTCTGCGCGGGGAGCGTGGTGGGCGCCATCTGGCCGCCGGTCATTCCGTAGGTGGTGTTGTTGACGAAAATGACCGTCAGCTTTTCTCCGCGGTTGGCGGCGTGGATGATTTCGCTGGTGCCGATCGCCGCGAGGTCGCCGTCGCCCTGGTAGGTGAAGACGATCTTGTCCTTGTGCACGCGCTTCACCCCGGTCGCCACCGCCGGGGCCCGCCCGTGGGGCGCCTCGACCACGTCGACGTCGAAATAGCCGTAGAGAAACACGCTGCAGCCCACCGAGGCGACCCCGATGGTGCGCTGCTGAACCCCGAGCGAATCCATGGCATCGGCCACCAGGCGATGGATGGTGCCGTGCTGGCAGCCCGGGCAGAAATGGGTCTGCACATCCTTGAGGGAAACCGGCCGGTCGAAAACCTTCTGCAATGGGCGGGTCATGGTCAATCCTTGCAATGTTTGCGGATCTGCTCCAGAAACTCTTCCGGGGTGGGCAGAGAGCCCGCCCCCGGGGGGCGGCCGTAGAAAAACACCTCGGCGTCCCTGGCCACCGAAAGCCGCACGTCCTCAACCATCTGGCCGGCATTCAGCTCGAAGCAGAGCACTTTTTTGGTCGCGGCGGTGGCGTCGAGAAACGCTCCGGCGGGAAAAGGGAACAGGCTGATGGGCCGCAGCAGCCCGACCTTGAGCCCCTCTTCGCGGGCCATACGGATGGCTGTCTTGGCAATCCTGGCGGTGCTGCCGTAGGCGGTTACCAGCAGGTCGGCGCCGCTGGTTCCGGCCGCCTCGAAGCGCACCTCCCGGGCTTTCAGCTGAGCATACCTGGCGTGCAAGCGCCAGTTGTGGGCTTCCAGCTCGCCGTCGCCGAGATAGAGTGACTTGACCACGCGCTGCTCCTGGCGCCCCCCCTTGCCGGTGACCTTCCAGTCCTTGGCCGGCAAATCGGCCGGGGCCGCGTAGGAATGGGGCACCAGGGCCTCCTTCATCTGGCCGATGACCGAATCGGCGAGGATCATCGCCGGCACCCGGTAGCGGTCGGAGAGATCGAAGGCGAGCATGGTCAGGTCGTACATCTCCTGCACTGAATGGGGGGCGAGGACGATGATGTGGTAGCCGCCGTGGCCGCCCCCCTTGACCGCCTGGAAATAATCGGCCTGGGAGGCATCGATGCCGCCGAGCCCGGGGCCGGACCGGCAGATGTTGACGATGACCCCGGGCAGTTCGCTGCCGGCCATGTAGGAGATCCCCTCCTGCTTGAGGGAGATCCCCGGGCTGGAGGAGGAGGTCATGGCCCGGGCGCCGCAGGCGCTGGCGCCGAGCAGCATATTGATGGAGGCGATTTCACTCTCGGCCTGGATGAAATCGCCCCCCACCCCGGGGAGTTCCCGGGAAAGATATTCGGGGATATCGCTCTGGGGCGTGATCGGATATCCGAAATAGTACCGGCAGCCCGCCTCGATGGCACCCATGGCGACGGCCTCGTTCCCTTTGACGAAAAGGCGCTTGGTCAAATCTGCATCCCTCCGGACTTATTGTTGTTCGGGCTTGGTCTCGCGGAACACGCTGATGGCGACATCGGGGCACATCTGGGCGCACAGCGTGCAGGAGGAGCACTTCGCCAGGTCTTTGGCGGTGATATGGGCGGGCAGGAAGCCGTGTTTGTTGATGGTGCTGTTCAGCCGGATGAGCCCCTTGGGGCAGGCGATGGTGCACAGGGCGCACCCCTTGCAGCGGGCCTCGTCGATGACAAGTCTGGGCATGAAAAAAGTCCTTCCGCAGCCTGATTCTGGGCGATTTTCAATGTTTGACAGTAACAAAACAGGGCTCGCGGCGTCAACTCAAATCAGCCGGCCGCGGCTGCTTCGCCCGGCGGGGGAAGCGACGCCGCCCCGAGTTGGGACATGCCGGAAAAGCTGCTAGAATGGATGTGTCACGCAGAAACAGTTGAAAGGGGGGGGGAAATGAAACCTGTGTTGTTACTCGCGCTGCTGGCCGGCACCCTGGCCCTGGCGGGATGCAGCCACGTGATCTCCAGGGAACAGCGGGCTGCGGCAGGCTCGCAGCCGAGCTTCGCGGAGTTGCGGCAAAACCCTGCCAGCCACCAGGGGCGGACCCTGCTGCTGGGCGGTTTGATCCTGGCAAACCGCGCCGACGACGGGGCCGGAACCCTTGAACTGCTGCGCTTCAGCCTCGACCCCTGGGGCGAGCCGGTGGCCGTCGACGAGACCGGCAGCCGCTTCCTGGTGCGCAGCGCAGGCCCCTTCGACCCGGCCCGGTTCGAGCCGGGACGGCTGCTGACCCTGACCGCGACGCTCGACGGCGAGGAGCTTTACCAGGGGGGCTACGTCGATTACCGCTACCCGGTGTTCTCCCCGGGAGAGATCTACCTCTGGGAGACCCCCTTTCGCCTTGGGGTGAAGCCCCACGCCAACCTCTACGCCCCCTATTACCAGGCCCCCGAGCCCGAGGAGCGCGGCAACCGCTACGCGCCGGCCTACGCCCCCTACCCCTACACGCCCACCTGGATCCGCCCCGCCGGGGCACGCTGAAGGACTGGATGCCGGAAATACGAAAAGCGGGCTGCGCAGCCCGCTTTTCGCTTTTTTTACCATCTGTCCGGGTCGGCTCGACTCAGGGCTTTTCGCCGCGAATCAGCCGGGCCATCAGCCGGTGCCCCTGGTCGAGTTTGACGCCCGCGGCCCGGGCGGAGCGCTCGCAGTAGCCGCCGCCCTCCCCCTGGTGAGGGAATTCGCCGCCGGAGCCGTACAGGATGTAGGGGACCGGGTCGCTGGTGTGGGTCATGCGCGCCAGGGGCGTGGGGTGGTCGGGCAGCACCAGCAGCCGATAGTCGCCCAGGGCGCCGATCCCGTCGAGGATGGTGCCGACCACCTTCTGGTCGAAATCCTCGATGGCCCTGATCTTGTCCTGCAGGTTGCCGGCGTGGGCCGCCTCGTCGGGGGCCTCGACGTGCAGGTAGACGAAGTCCCTGCTCTTCAGCGCCTCCAGGGCATATTCGGCCTTGCCGACGTAATTGGTGTCGATGTAGCCGGTGGCCCCGGGGACCTCGATCACATCCAGGCCGGCGTAGGTGCCGATCCCCTTGATCAGGTCGACGGCGGAGATGACCGCGCCGCTGATGCCGAAGCGCTGCTGCAGGGTCTCCATGCGCGGCGGCCGGCCGTGGCCCCAGAGCCAGATCGAATTGGCGGTGGGCTTGTCCTGCTGCTCGCGCTGCAGGTTCACCGGGTGGCGATGCAGCAGCAGCTGGGCGCTGTTCATCAGCTGGATCAGCCGCTCGGCGCCCTCCCCGCGGGGCATGTGCCCCTCGACGCTCTGCCCGGTCAGGTCGTGGGGCGGGGTGAATTCGAGCTTGTCCTTGCCGCCGCGCCAGACCATCAGGTGCCGGTAGGAAACCCCGGGATAGAAATGGAACTCCTCGTCGCCCAGCTCCTGCTGCAGGGTGGCGATGATCTGGCGGGCCTCGGCGGTGCTGATGTGCCCGGCGGAGAAGTCGCCCATGTAGAGCTTGCCGTAATGGGCCACCAAATAGACCAGGTTGAGGCGAAACGCCACGTCCTCCGGCCCCAACTCCACCCCCATGCTGGCTGCCTCGAGGGGCGAGCGGCCGCTGTAGCAGAGTGCGGGGTCGTAGCCGAAGACCGAGAGATTGGCCACATCGCTGCCGGGATGAAAACCAGGCGGGATGGTTTCGACCATGCCGATTTCTCCCTGGTCGGCCAACTGGTCCATGCGCGGGGTCCGGGCAAATTCGAGAGGGGTCTTCCCCTTGAGTTCTTCGATGGGCTCATCGGCCATGCCGTCGCCCAGCAATACCAGGTATTTCATTGTCTCCTCTTCAATTCCATGGTTCCGCAGCGCCGGCAGCCTCGTTCGGGGACGCCCGTTCTGCGTTATCCCCGGGGATGGTGACGTCCGTGGATCTGTTTGAGCCGCTCCCGGGTGACGTGGGTATAGATCTGCGTGGTGGAGATGTCGGCGTGGCCCAGCATGGCCTGCACCGAACGCAGGTCCGCCCCGTTTTCCAGCAGATGGGTGGCGAAGGAATGGCGCAGGGTGTGAGGGGTGATGTTCTTCCGAATATGCGCCTGCAGGGCGCGGCGCTTTATAATCTTCCAGAACCCCTGCCGTGTCAACCCTTTACCCGCCCGGTTCAGGAAAATGAACTGGCTGCCTGCACCCTTCTCCAGCGGTGGCCGGCCGTAGCGCAGGTATTCCCGCAGTTGTTCCAGGGCCGCCTCGCCCAGGGGGACGATGCGCTGCTTGCTGCGCTTGCCGAAGGCGAACAGGTAGCCCACATCCAACTGCAGGTCCTGGAGCCGCAGCCCGACCAGCTCCGACACGCGCAGCCCGGTGGCGTAGAGAATCTCCAGCATGGCGCGGTCGCGCAACTCGAGGGGGGAGTCTCCCGCCGGTGCCGCGAGCAGCTTCTCGACCTCGGCGGGGCTCAGGGTGCCGGGCAGGGCGTTGAGGGTTTTGGGAGCGGCCACCTTCGCCGCCGGGTTGGTGGGGCACAGCCGCTCCGCCAGCAGAAACTTGTGAAAGGTCCGCAGGGCGACCAGGGCGCGGGCCCGGCTGCGTGGGGAAAGCCCCGCCTGTTTCAGCTGGGCAAGGAACTGCAGTACGGTGGTCGGGCCGATCTCCTCCGCCCGACCGATCCCCCGGGCCTCGAGAAAGTCAAGGTAGCGGCCGAGGTCCCGGCCGTAGGCGTCCAGGGTGTTGCGCGAGAGCCCTTTCTCGACGGTCAAATAGCTCAGAAAAAGGTCGAGGTTGTTCTGCATAAACCCATGTCTCAGCCAGCGTTTTCCTCATCCGAAATGGCCGCGAGCAGTTGCGAGCGAATCTCCTCCATCCGCTCCTGCTTGAGGATCTTCTGGCCGAAAATATCCTGCACGTAAAAGGTGTCGGCAGCCTGATCGACCTTGGTGGAAATCTTCGAGACGCCGATGTACAGTCCGAGTTCCTTGAAGGTCTGGCAGATGCTGTAGAGCAGGCCCACCTTGTCGTGGGCATAGATGTCGATGACCGTGTACTCTTCGGAGACCTCGTTGTCCAGCTCCACCCGGTTGGGGAAGCGGGGCTTGGGACGCTCGACCAGAAAGCTGGGCCGATGGCGCTTGGCGACCAGGTCTTCGACCTGCACCCGCCCTTCGATGACTGCCGTGAGATCCTCTTCGACCCGCTTCCACTTGGCGGCCTTGTCGAGAATCTCGCCGGTCGAACCGGTGACCTGCAGCACGTCCAGGGCCACGCCGTTGCTCAGGGTGTTGATCTGGGCACCGAGCACGTTGATGCCGTTGGCCGCCATCACCCCGGCGATCTTGGCGAACAGCCCGGGGACGTCGAGGGTGGTGATGGTGACCTGGGTGTATTTGCCTTCCGGCTCGTGTTCGATCCGGGTGGCCAGGGTGCGGTCCTGGCGGCTGAACACCAGCCGCAGGTGATCGGCGATGGTGGCCGAGCGATAGCTCAGCAGGTAGCGGGTGCTCATCGCCTTGACCTGTTCCTTGACCGGGCGCAGGCCGAACTCCTCCTCGAGCAGTTCCACCACCTTGCGCTTGCGGTTGCGGACCTTTTCCGAGCGCTGTTCGAGTTGGAAATTGCCCCGCTCCAGCACCTGGTAGGCCTTCTCGTACAGCTCCTGGAGCAGGAACCCCTTCCACTCGGTCCAGACATCGGGGCCCACCGCCTTGATGTCGGCAAAGGTGAGCAGGTAGAGCATCTTGAGATTTTCGCTCATCCCCATGGTGCGGGCGAACTGGATGATCAGCTTTTCGTCGTGCAGGTCGCGGCGCTGGGCGATATGGGCCATCACCAGGTGGTTGCGGACCAGAAACTCCAGGCGCTGGCTGTCCTCGCGGTTGAGCCCGAGGCGCCGGGCGATGGTCGGGATCAGGTCGGCCCCCTTGTTGGAGTGGTCCTTCCCCTCCCCTTTGCCGATGTCGTGGAACAGCACCGCGAGCAGCAGCAGGGCCCGCTTTTCGATATCGTTGGCCACCTGGGTCAGCAGCGGCTTCTTCTCCCGGTACTCGCCGCGCCAGAGCTTGGCGATCTCCTCCACGGCGAACAGCGAGTGGGTGTCCACCGTATAGATGTGGTAGGCGTCGTGCTGGACCTTGCAGTAGATGCGGCCGAACTCGGGGATGAAGCGGTTGAGCACCTGCAGGTGGTGCATTTCGCGCAGGGCCTGGGCCATCCCCTTGGGGGTGCGCAGGATCTCCAGAAAGCCCTCGGTCATCAGCCGCGAGCGGCGTACCTTGTCGTTGATCAGGTGCAGGCTCTCCCGGATCATCCCCTTCACCGAGACCGCAAGCGCCACCTCGTGGCGCTGGGCGAGCACGAAAGCCCGCATGATCCGCTCCGGGTCGGTGACGAAGAGGTCCTTGCGGCTGGCCCGAAGCTCACCGCGCAGGATGTAGAAGCCCTCCTCCACGGTGCGCCGGGTCAGGTAGCCGAGCACCCGGAAGGTCGGTTCGTCCTGCTGCGTCGCCTTGCTGACCATGCTGGCGGCGACATGCTCGATCTTCAGCGCCTGGGAGTAGAAATCCTGCATGAACTGTTCGACGGCCAGGGCCTTGCGGTTGTCCTTGAAGCCGAGGAAGCGGGCGATCTTCTCCTGCATGTCAAAGTAGATCTGGTCGTTTTTGCGCGGCGAGAGAAAATGCAGCTCGTTGCGGATGCGCCAGAGATAGTCGAGGGCGTCTTCGTAATCCTTGGCCTCCTCCTCGGTCATCACCCCCTTGATCACCAGGTCGCGCAGCTTGCGGGCCTTGAATTTGACCTGGCATACCCAGAGCCCGGTGTGCAGGTCGCGCAGCCCCCCCTCGCCCTCCTTGATGTTGGGCTCGAGAAGGTAGACCGAGGAGCCGTACTTGCGCAGGCGCCGCTGGTTCTCCTCGAGCTTTTCGCGGATGAAGCCCTGGCTGTTCTTGCCGATGACCGGACCCAGCACCGCCTTCTCATAGGCCTGGTAAAGGGTCTCGTCGCCGACCAGCAGCCTGGAATCGAGCAGCGCCGTGCGGGCGGTTATGTCCCGCTCGGCCATCTCCAGGCAGTCGCGGTCGGTGCGCACGCTGTAGCCGACCTCGAGCCCGAGGTCCCAGAGCAGGTAGAGCATGCGTTCGGAGATCAGTTCGGCGAAGGACTTGTCCTTGCCGGGGTAGTAGAACATCAGGTCGATGTCCGAATAGGGGTTGAGCTCGCCGCGACCGTAGCCGCCCAGGGCGATCAGGGCGCAGGCGCCCTGCCCCTCGGGGGGGATGTCGGCGGAGACGCTGCGGTAGAGGTTGCGGATCAGGGTGTCGCTCAGCGAGGTGAGACTGCCGACGATCTGCCGGCCCGAGGCGCCCTTGCGGTGCTTTTCGCGGATCGCCTCGCGGTGGTGCTGGAGATAGGCTCGCCCCCCCTCGAGCAGCAGCCGGCGCCGCTCCTCGTAGGGCATGGCGGGGTCGGTCAGCAGTTCACGGGAGAAAAAGGGTTCTGTATGTCTCTTGTCGTCAAGGTTCATTGGGAGGCAATCATCTTGAGAGCGGTGGCGTAATTGCGGACGCCCGTGACGATGGCGTCGCTGGTATTCTCGTGGTACTTGCTGTCGGTCAGCCGGGACTCCTCCCGGTGGTTGCTGATGAAGGCGGTCTCCACCAGGACCGAGGGCATGGTGGCGCCGAGCAGGACATAGAAGGGGCCCTGGCGCACCCCGAGGTCCCTGACGTGGGAATAGTGCCGGGAGAGGCGGTCGACCAGGGACTTCTGGATTTCGGCGGCCAGCCGGCTCGACTCGTTGATCTTGGCGTTGGCCATCAGGTCGAAGAGGATCAGCTCGAGATCCCCGACCTCCTTGAGGGAGGTGCCGTTCTCGCGGGCGGCCACCGCGGCGGCCTTGTCGTTCTTGGAAAAGTTCAGGTAATAGGTCTCCACCCCGTAGGCGTCGCGGTTGCGGGCGGCGTTGGCGTGAATCGAGATGAACAGGTCCGCCCCGACCTTGTTGGCGATGGCCGTGCGCTCCTCCAGGGGCAGAAAGACATCGCGGTTGCGGGTCAGGATCACCTCGCAGCCGAATTCGCTTTCCAGCTTGCGCGCCAGGGACCGGGCCATGGCCAGGGTGACGTCTTTTTCCAGCACCCCCGAGGGCCCCACGGCCCCGGGGTCTTTGCCGCCGTGCCCGGCATCGACCACGATGCGCCGCAGCTGCTGATGGCCTCCTTCGGTGGACGGGATGGCCACCTTGGGGGGTTTTGAGTCGGGGGCTTTGTCGAGAATCCCGGCAATGCCGTCGCCGGCTCCCGGGGGAAGGGAGCGCAGTTCGGGCTCCTTGGCGCTCAGGGTGGTGCCGCGCTCGCCGGCCACGTCGATCACCAGCCGATAGGGATCGGCCAGCGGGAATACCTTGTAGTCGCTGATGCTGAACAGGTCGAGCACGATCCGCACCGTCCCCTGGTCCGGCCGTCCCGCCCGGATCTGGCGCAGCAGCCCGTCATCGACCGAGGTCATGTCCTGGATGGCGCTGCTCGAAGCGACCCCCTGGAGATCGACGTAGATCCGCGGGGGGGTGCCGTTTTTCGGGTCGCCCGGCAGAAAGTTGGCCGTATAGTCGGCGGAACCGCTCATTTCCACCACCACCCGGGTGTAGCCGGGATTGGACCAGAAACGCAGCCCATTGAGGCTGACCTGGCCTGCGCTCCCGGGTTGCGCCTTGGCCTTGGCGGGGGCCGGGGCCGCGGGCGGGGGCGAAGCTGGCCTGGCAGGAGCGTGGCCGGCCAGGCGCTCGCGGTTCTTTTTGGCCAGCGACGCCATGTCGCCGCCGGAAAACTGCTCGGCCGCCCTCTGGTAGCGCAGATAGGCCTGAACGGGATCCTGCAGTGCGGACTCGAGAAGCTCGCCAGCCAGCAGCAGCGCGTCATCGGCGAGGGAATCGCGGGGATACTCATCGGCGACCCGGTCGTAGGTCTCCACCGCCCGAAGGGCGTCGCCCCTGCTGCGCGAGATCTCGTAGAGCCCCTGGCAGGCCTTGCCCGCCAGGTAAAGAGCATCCGGGGCCCGCCGGTGGCCGGGATGGCTGCGGGCCACGGCCAGAAACCCGTCGATCACCTGCACCCAGTTCTCCCGGTAGAGTTTTTTACGCGCCGAGTCCTGCAGGCTGCTGTAGCTGCCCCGGGCCTTCTGATAGTCGGTTTCGGCCTGGTCGGCCAGCACGGCGCCGGGGAAAACCAGCCCCAGCATTAAAAGCAATGTCAGGCATCGAAAAAACCGCATGGGTCACACCAATTTCTTCAGCTGGTCCAAAAGGTTCAAGGCTTCCAGAGGAGTCAGGACGCTCACGTCCACTTCATCGAGGCGCTGCCGCAGCAGGTCGGGACTGCTGTCGAACAGAGACATCTGGGGGGCCACCTTGGCTCGGCCGCCCTGCTTGCCCCGGGCCAGGCGCGGCTGCCCCTGGGTTTCGTACTCGCCGGACTCGAGGTTCTTGAGCACTTCGCGGGCCCGCTCGATCACCGCCTTGGGCAGCCCGGCGAGCCGCGCCACCTGGATCCCGTAAGAATGGCTCGCGCCCCCCTTGACGATCTTGCGCAGGAAGATGATCTGCTCGTTCCATTCCTTGACGGCGATGTTGTAGTTCTTGACCCGCTCCCGGGTCACCGCCAGATCGGTCAGTTCGTGATAATGGGTGGCGAACAGCGTCTTGGCGGCCACCTGCGGATTGTCGTGCAAATATTCGGCCACCGACCAGGCGATGCTGATGCCGTCAAAGGTCGAGGTCCCCCTGCCGATCTCATCGAGAACGATCAGGCTGCGCGGGGTGGCATGGTTGAGGATGTTGGCCGCCTCGGTCATTTCGACCATGAAGGTGGACTGCCCCCGCGCCAGGTTGTCGCTGGCCCCCACCCGGGTGAAGATCCGGTCGACGATCCCGATGCGCGCCGAGCGGGCGGGCACCAGGCTCCCCATCTGGGCCATGAGCACGACCAGGGCCACCTGTCGCATGAAGGTCGACTTGCCCGCCATGTTGGGGCCGGTGATGATCAGCAGCTGATTTTCCCGGGTGTCCATCACCAGGTCGTTGGGCACGAAACGCTCGGACAGGCTCATGGCCTCGATGACCGGGTGGCGCCCCTCCTCGATAACCAGGTCGCCGCTCTCGTCCATCTGCGGGGCGACGTAGTTGCGTTCGTGAGCGATCTCGGCCAGCGCCAGCAGCACATCGAGGCTGGCCAGCCGATCGGCGCTCTCCTGGATGCGCCCGCCCTGCAGGGCGACCTGCTGGCGCAGCTGCTGAAACAGGTCGTACTCGATCTGCACGATGCGGTCTTCGGCACCGAGAACCTTCTCCTCGTATTCCTTCAGCGAGGGGGTGATGAAGCGCTCGGCGTTGGCCAGGGTCTGCTTGCGCTGGTAATCCTCCGGCACCCTGGTCAGTTGGGTTTTGGTCACCTCGATATAGTAACCGAAAACCTTGTTGAAGCGCACCTTGAGGCTGCCGATCCCGGTCCGTTCGCGTTCCTGGCTCTCCAGCCGGGCGATAAACCCCTTGCCTTCCCGGCTGATCGAGCGCAGCTCGTCCAACTCCGCATCGTAGCCGTCGCGTATCAGCCCGCCTTCGCGCAGCACGAAGGGGGGATCGTCGACAATGGCCCGGGAGACCGCCTCGCAGACATCCTCCAGGGGGTCCACGTCCGCCTGCAGTTCGCCCAGCAGCGGGCTCGCCAGGGAGCCCAGCAGCTCGAGCACCCCCGGCAGGCGCTCCAGGGAGCTGCGCAGGGCCACCAGGTCCTTGGCGTTGGCGGTGGCCATGGAGATCTTGGCGTTGAGCCGCTCCAGGTCGTAGACCCCGTCGAGAGCCCGGCGCAGATCCTCGCGGATCAGGCTTTTTTCCACCAGTTCGGCCACCGCCTGGTGACGGCTGCGAATCCGCTCGACGTCCAGCAGCGGGGCGTTGATCCATTTGCGCAGCTTGCGCCCGCCCATGGCGGTCACGGTCCGGTCGAGCACGCCGAGCAGCGAGCCGCGCCTGCCCCCCTGCAGGGCCGCGGTCAGCTCCAGATTGCGCCGCGTGGCCTCGTCCAGGACCATGAAGTCCTGGGCGTGGTAGGTGCTCAGGGCGCGGATGTGGGTTACCGTCCCCTTTTGGGTCTCCTCCAGGTAGTGCAGCACGGCCCCGGCGGCGCGGATGGCGCCGGGCAGATGGGCGCAGCCGAACCCCTCGAGGGAGGAGCAGCCAAAGAAACCGAGCAGCTGCCCCTCGGCCCGGTCGAGCTCGAACACCCAATCGGGGAGGGGGTTGACCATGCGCCCCGCCAGGTGGTGGCCGAGCCATTTTTCCAGAGCCCTGCCGCCGTCGTCGCCGGGCAGCAGAACCTCCCGCGGGTTGAATGCGGTCAGCTCGCTGGCCAACCCCTCGCGGTCGGCGGTTTCCGTGACCCGGAATTCGCCGGTGGTGATATCCAGCACGGCGATGCCCCAGCGCCCCTCGCCGGGGCACAGCGCCATGAGGTAGTTGTTCTCCTTGGGCTGCAGGGTGTCGGTGTCCACCACCAGCCCCGGCGTGACCACCCGCACCACCTCGCGCTTGACAATCCCCTTGGCGGCCCGGGGGTCCTCCACCTGTTCGCAGATGGCCACCTTGTAGCCGTTTTCCACCAGCTTGGCGATATAGGGCTGGGAGCTGTGGAAGGGGATGCCGCACAGGGGGATCTCTTCGCTGGCCCCCTTGTTCCGGCAGGTCAGGGTGATATCGAGGACGCGCGAGGCGGTGACCGCGTCGTCCAGGAACATCTCGTAGAAGTCGCCGAGGCGGAAAAACAGGATGGCGTCGCTGTACTGGGACTTGATCTCCAGGTACTGGCGCATCATCGGGGTCATGCTGGTCATGCGGGAAACTACCTCGAAACAGAAAAAAGGCGCATAATTCTTGGTGACGGAGATTACCGGCCCCGGCTTCGAAACGCGGCCGGCAAAGCCGCGTTATGTTAACAAACCGGCCGGCCGATGTAAATAAAACCTGAAACCCCGAGTTGCACCCCGAAAAGGGTTTGCCCTTGACCGCAAAGCCACGGCGGTGTTATGAAAGGCCTCGATAACAGGAGGATTTCATGACCGCAACGACAAACAGCTATCCTGGCGTGCCCGAATTCGCCCAGGAGAACTTCGCCATCGACAACCTGCAGGACGAGATCCGGGTCGACCGGCTGTGCAGCGATTTTCTGCGCACCTTCTACCTGAATCAGGTCGAACGCTGCGGGCTCGGCCCCGAGCAGGCCAGCGCCCTGGCCTACGGGGCAGACTACTTTCTGCGCGAATTCATCATCCCCGACCGCCGGGAGAATATCTTCCAACTGGCCCCCGGCAGGGTCCGGCAGTTTGCCGGCAACTGGTACATCGTTAAGACCCTGGAACCCAACATGAAGGAATTGCAGGGGATCCTGGAAGGGGTGCGGGCCTTTTACGAATACTGCCAGAGCAGCGGCAAGGTCAGCGCGGAGCTGCTGACGGAGATCGGCCGGGACTGCGCCGACCTGGATTTCTACGCGGCGCGGATCGAATCGTTCTGGGCCATCGAGGGCGATGGCTTCCAGAGCTGGAACCGGGCCTGCGGTATCGAAGGCTAGCCCCTCCTCAGCCCCCGCGGAGCCTCCCTGATGACCCGACTGCCCGACAAGATCGGCGCGGCCCGCCTGGCAATCGCCACGGCCTTCTGCCTGGCGGTGCTCAAGCTCTTCGCCGGGGTGCTGAGCGGCTCCCTGGCGGTGCTCTCCTCCGCCATCGACTCGCTGCTCGACATCCTGATGTCGGGGGTGAACTACATGGCGATCCGCCAGGCCGAAAAACCGGCCGACGAACGTCACCCCTTCGGCCACGGCAAATACGAAACCCTCGCCACCCTGCTCCAGGCCACCGTCATCACCTTATCGGGGGCCTGGATCATCTTTGAATCGGCCCGCCGGCTGTATCGGGGAGTGGAGCCGGAGCGGCTCGGCGGCGGCATCCTGGTGCTGGGGATCAGCACCGCCGCCTCCTTTTTCATCAGCCGCCACCTGAAGCGGGTCGCCGCCGCCACGGACTCTTCGGCTCTCAAGGCCGACTCGCTGCATTTCGCCATGGACGTCTACACCAACCTGGCACTGATGGTGGGCCTGGCGCTGATCAGCATCTTCGCCGTCCCCTGGCTGGACCCCGTGCTTTCCCTGCTGGTTGGGCTCTACATCCTTTACGAGGCCCTCGGCCTGGTGCGCCACGGCATGGAGGACGTGCTCGATGCCGAGTTGCCGACCCCGGTTCTGCAGAAGGTGGTCGACATCATCGAGAATTTCCCCGGCGAGCCCCTCGGCTACCACAATCTGCGCACCCGGCGCGCCGGGTCGCAGAAACTTCTCGATTTCCACCTGACGGTCTGCCGGCATCTCAGCGTGGCCGAAGCCCATCGGATCGCCGATCAGCTGGAAAAAAAGATCGAGCACGAGATCCTGGGCTCCGACGTCATCATCCACATCGAGCCTTGCGAACTGCCCGACTGCCCGGGGCGGGAGGCCTGCCGCGACCAGCACCGGGTACCAGGAAAAACCGCTCGGTCGGCGCATCCACCGAGGAAGTAGCCCACTCGGAGTCCATCGCCAAACAAAAAGGGGTGCGGTCGCCCGCACCCCTTCACCGATTCGGCATCCCCAGGCAGCCTCAGCTGCCCACCTCCTTGAGCCGCTCCAGTTTGTCGATGACCTCGCGGCTGCGCTTGCGCCGCTCCTCCATCTCGTCGAAAATCCGCAGCACGATCTCGCTGACCGAGCCCACCGCCCCTTCGATCTCCTGGATATTGCGCTTCTGCTTGTCGGTGGCAATGGCCATATCGTCCGCCATATTTTTGACTTCCTCGATGGACTGGACGATGCTGCGGGTCCCCTGGGCCTGCTCCCCCGAAGCGGAGGAAACCTGGGCGGACATCTCGCCGAGTTTCTCGATGGAGGTTGTCACGGATCCGACACTGATGGAGACCTCCTGGGTGGCTTTGCGGATGCCGTGGGCCATTTCCATGGCGGGGGTCGCGCGCTCGAGGATCTGCTGCAGGGCCAGCCCTACCCCCTCGCCCAGGCTCATCCCGTCCTTGACCAGGGCCCGTGTCTTGCCGATCTGGTCGACGGTGCGTCCGGTATGGTCCTTGATCTCGTTGACGATCTGGGTGATCGCTCCGGTCGACTTGGCGGCTTCGTTGGAAAGGCTGCGGATCTCGTCCGCCACCACCGCGAAGGAGCGCCCGTGCTCGCCTGCCTGGGCGGCGATGATGGCGGCATTGAGGGCCAGCAGGTTGGTTTTCTGGGTGATGTCGGTGATGACCCCGGTGATGCTGTCGATCTGCTCGCTCTTCTGCGAGAGCTGGCTGATGGTGCTGACCGCCGATTCCACCGCCGCGGAGATGCCGGTGAGTCCGGCCAGGGCGTTTTTCACCGAATCCACGGCCTTTTCGGCGTGCTGCTTGACCGTCTGGGACATGGAATGGGAACGCACGGCGCCCTCTTCCACCTGGCGGATGGTGGCCGAGATCTCGTTCATGGCGGAAATGGAATTGTCCATGAAGTCGCTGATCTGGTTGAGGTTCTGGGAAACCTGCTCGATGGAGACGGATATCTCTCCCGCCGAGGAGCGGGTCGCGTCGACCGCCTCGCGCACCACGTCCGCGGCGCCGGCGATGTCCATGATCGCCTCGCCGGTGGACCCGGCGGCCTGCTTGAGGGAGCGGTCGAGCCTGGAATGCTCCTCGCGGTACTTGAGCAGTTCGGCAAAAGTGTGCTCGAGCTCGTCGGTGAGGGTCTCCACCGCCTCCAGCAGGTTGATCTTGGTCAGGGTCGAGGAGACCTGGTCGGCGAACAGCTTGACCGTGTCGAGGTCGGTGTCGTCGAGCTTCTTGCGCCCCTTGCGGTTGTCCACCCCGAACAGGCCGATCGCCTCGTCGCGCACGATGATCGGACAGAGAATAAAGCTTCGCGAGCGCAGCTGGGGGATCTTGTCACAGGGGGGCTTCAGGCGGAAATCCGGCCCTGAGCCGGCGATATCCTCCACCAGGATGATGCGTTTTTCGCTGATGCATTTGTAGAGGGCCCCGGCCCTGGCATCCAGGGGCAGGCTGAGGTCCGAATCGCCCTGGCTCCCCGCCCCCCTGCTGGCATGAAACTCGAGGGCGTTGCGGCCTGCGTTGACCATCAGCACGTTGACGCGGTCGTAGCCGAGGACCTCGTGCAGGCCATCGGCGGCCAGTTTCAGCACCTCGCGCTGGTCGATGGATTTCTGGATGTGGGTATTGATGGAGTGGAAGTTCTTGATGCTGTTGTCCAGATCCCTGAACCTGCGCTCGAACTCCCCCTTCTGCTGGGCAATGGCGCGATTGGCCTCGTCCAGGCTGCGGGCCCTCTCGTGCACCTGCTGGGTGGCCTTGCCGATGAAAAAGCCGCACAGGCCAAGAACCACGGCGGTGCCTCCGCCCATGTAGCAGTACAGGGCTATGTGTTCGCTCGATTGGGCAAGGTCGCCGATCACCTGCTGCCAGATGCCCAGCTGCTGATCCCAGAATAGACAAAGGCGCAGCAGAATCCAGCCGACCGGCGCCGAGACGCCAAGCAGAAGGCCCCCCATGGCATAGATCCAGTGCCTGGCGATTCCGTCCTGTGAATCCCTGTTACCCATGTTCCAAGTCCCTTGAAGTTGGTTGACGGCCATTGAAAAAATTCGCACCCGAGAAGAGTCTTCTCTGTCGGAAACCCATTAAATGCAATTTTCCGGCCATTAAATTCAATGAAATGAAATCCCCCCCACTGAATCGGGATTTTACCCGCCCCAATCTCCACCCACAAGGGGGGCAAGAACAGCGGTACCCTTCGCCCTGCTGCCGGCCTGCAGCACAGCGGGTCAGCGTCCCGTCATGATCCCGAGTTCCTCGGCGGTGCGGATCAGGTCACCCTTGGGATCGACCAGGTTCAGCGAACCCACGGCATCGCGAATCGCCACCGAGACCACATCCCGCCCGCGCAGGGCGACCATCTTCCCGAACCCGCGTTCTTCGATCAGTTCGACGGCCTTCACACCGAAACGCGAGCCGAGAATCCGGTCAAAGGGCGAAGGCGACCCGCCACGCTGGACGTGCCCGAGGACCACCACCCGGGTCTCCATGGTCAGGCAGCGGCCGATCTCCCGGGCGACGAAGTGCCCGATGCCGCCCAGCCTCTCGATGCCTGCATTTTCGACGGCCGATTTCTGCACTACCTTGTCGCCCCCCAGGGGGAAGGCACCCTCGGCGACCACCACGATGGAGAACTTGTTGCCCCGCTCGCGGCGCCGCTGGATGGCCTGGCAGACACTGTCGATCTGGAAGGGAATTTCCGGGATCAATATCACGTCGGCGGAGCCGGCCAGGCCCGACTCGAGGGCAATCCAGCCCGCATCGCGCCCCATTACCTCGACGACCATGACCCGCTGGTGGCTTTCGGCGGTGGTATGGAGCCGGTCGAGGGCCTCGGTGACGATCCCCACTGCGGTGTTGTAGCCGAAAGTCACGTCGGTTCCGCGCAGGTCGTTGTCGATGGTCTTGGGTACCCCGACGACGGGCAGACCCAGTTCGTTGAGCCGGTCGGCGATCTTCAAAGTGCCGTCGCCGCCCACGGCAACCAGCGCCTCGGCGCCCAGTTTCCGGAAATTGTCCAGGACCCGCCGGGAGACGTCGATCAGCCGGGTTTCCCCGGCTTCCATAACCGGGTACTGAAAGGGATTGCCCCGGTTGCTGGTACCGATGATGGTCCCACCACGGGGAAGAATGCCCCGCACCGCCGCCAGGTCGAGTTCGCGGACCCGGGGGCCGTCCACCAACCCGTCGAAACCGTCCTCGATGCCGATTACCCGCCAGCCCCTCTCGAGGGTGGCCGCGCGCACCACACCGCGAATAACCGCGTTCAATCCAGGGCAGTCGCCCCCTCCGGTCAGTATGGCAATGGTCTTGCTCATGAATTCCTCCTCCTTGAGACAGTGGACAATGGCCGCGCCGGGCCCGGGAGGGCCCGCTGCGAAACCATGGCATGGGGGGCAGGTTGGGGGAAGGTCCGGAACAGCCACCCGTGGGCTGCCGAAAAGCACCGAAAGATCGAACCGGCGGGTGGCGGATCAGGCAATCCGCGCCAATCCGTGCAGAGCGGCGCCGAGGATGCCGGCATCGTCACCGAGGGTGCCGCGCAGAATTCGCAGCCGCCTGGCGGGAATGGCAAAGGCCCGGGCGGCGATTTCCCGCTCCATGGTCGGCCTGAGCAGGTCCAGGCACTCACTCGCCCCACCGGTGATTACCGCGCCTTCAAGATTCAAAAGATTGGCGATCCCGGCCAGAGCCTGGCCGAGACTGCGGCCGGCGATCTCCAGCGCGGCCAAGGCAACCCGGTCCCGGCGGCGGGCGGCCTCGGCGATCCGGGCGCTGGTGAGCTCCCCTTCGGCGACCGACCCGAGCAGGCTCCCTTTTGACCGCGGCAGAAGTTCCCGGGCGCTGGCGACCATGGCGGAGGCCGACGCATACTGCTCCAGGCAGCCGCGACTGCCGCAGGCGCAGGGGCGCCCCTGGGGCTCGATGGTAAGATGCCCCACCTCACCGGCGGCCCCGTCGGCACCGAGCCAGACCCGGCGGTTGATGATGAGGCCGCCGCCGACCCCGGTCCCCAGGGTGATGGCGATAAAGGATTCCAATTCCCGACCGGCCCCGGCCTGGGCCTCGCCCCAGGCGATGGCGTTGGCATCGTTGAGCACCGTCACCGGCAGGCTGAAGCGTTCGGTCAGGGTGAGGGCCAGAGGCTGACCGTCCAGGGGGGAGAGATTGGGCGAAACGACCACGCTGCCGTCGCCGGCAATGACCCCGGGTGCGCCCAGCCCGATGACCTCGACCGGTTGCCCCAACTGCCGGGCCTCGCCCAGCAGGTCCGCTACCAGCGCCTCAAGCCGCTGCAGAAAATCCGCCAGGCCCTTGTCGATGCGGGTAGCCATCCGCCGGGCGGGACCGAGCTCGCCACTGCGGCTCACCAAGGCGGCCCGGCAGTTGGTCCCGCCCAGGTCGATGCCGATGGCGAACTGTTTCTCCCTCAAGGCTTCTTCCTTTGCTCCGTGGCGATGGCCAGCTTGCCAAACCCCGCCTCACGGGCCAGGTCCATCAGCTGAACCACCCTCCCGTGCATGGCCTCCTTGTCGGCCAGCAGCAGAAAGGTCATTTCCTTGGCACGGCCCCCATACTCCCTCAGCCGCAGCTGCAGGTTCTCGGCTGAGATCGGCGCGTCCTTGAGAAAAACCTGGCCGTCTTTCGCCAGGTAGATCTTGATTTCCTCGGGTTCTTTTTCCACCACCTGGGACCCAGACTCGGGAAGCTTGATGGAGATTCCCGGAGTTTCCACGAAGGTGGTGGAAATCATGAAGAAAATCAGCAGCAGGAAAACCACGTCGACCATCGGCGTGAGGTCGACCTTGGGATCTTCCCGTCTTTTGCGGCGAAAGGCCATCGGGTCAGCTCCCCAGCAGATCGACGAGATGCAGCGAGAACTCCTCCATCTCCAGGGTGATCCGGTCAACCCGGCTGGTGAGGTACTTGTGAAGCAGGATGGTGGGGATGGCGACCACCAGGCCGGCAGCGGTGGTGATCAGCGCCTCGGAGATCCCGCCGCCGAGGGTTGCCGGCGTGCCGACACCCTGGACGGAGATCACCGTGAAGGCATCGATCATCCCCATGACGGTCCCCAACAGACCGAGCAGCGGGGATATGTTGGCAATGGTACCGAGAAGCCCCAGGTAGCGCTCCAGCGGCGCCGCCTCCCGGGCGCCGACCTCTTCGGCCACGGTCTTGATCTGGTCGCGGGGTTTGCCGACGGAACGCAGCGCCGCCAGGTAGATCCTGGCCAGTGGAGTGCCGGCCCGCTGGCAGACCACCAGGGCCTCATCGGTATGCCTTTTCATCACCAGCCCTTCGATTTCCCGAACCAGTTGGCTGGTGCCGCGGCGAATCCTGTGGAAACACCAGAGGCGCTCCAGAAAAATGGCAAAGGCCAGCACCGAACAAAGGAGGATGGGGTACATCAGCGGTCCCCCCTTTTGGAAAATCTCCAGCATGTGCGCTACTTTCCTTTCTCAGGTCGGTGAAATTCAGGCGGAGGGTATCACAAGTCGGCGAAAAAATACAGGCTGAGGCCTCAGGTTCCCCAACTGGAGAAACACCGGGAGAGATGTCGATAGGTGGCTTCGAGATGCTGGGGAATGACTCGCACGTCGGCGAATACCGGCATGAAATTGGTATCGCCGTTCCAGCGCGGCACCAGGTGCATATGAAGATGGTCCTCGATTCCGGCGCCGGCCGTGCGCCCGAGGTTCAGGCCGATGTTGAAGCCCTGGGGGGCCATGCACTGGGTGAGCGCCCGCTGGCTGAAGGCCAGCATGCGGTGCATCTCGAGGATCTCGGCCTCGCTCAGTTCCCCCAACTCGGCCGTGTGGCGGTAGGGCGCCACCATGAGGTGCCCGTTGGTATAGGGGAACTTGTTCATGATGACGAAGGCGTGCTCGCCGCGGGCCAGGATCAGCCGCTTCTCGTCCTCGCCCGCCAGATCGCGGACGCAGAAGATGCAACCTGCCTCGGGCGATCCGTCTCCCTGTATATATTCCATGCGCCAGGGCGCCCAGAGATGCTTCATGAGTCTTCCCATCGGTTTCGAGTTGGCATCTGGCGGCTCTAGCCACCCCGGATCTGAGCCGGGGGGCGGGCCCGCCTATTCCTCATCGAGGTGAATGATCTCCCCCCGGATCTCCTGCCCCACTGACAGGATCCCCAGCGAATGAAAGGGGGCCCAGCGCCGGTCGGTGGGGCTGCCCGGATTGAAGAGCAGCAATCGGCCCCGATAATGGCAAGCCGGCTGGTGGCTGTGACCATACACCAGGCAGTCGAGGGCCTCGCCCTCGAAGGCCTTGATTACCCGCTCCTCGATCCCCTGTGGGGAGCCCCAGCCATGCACGAGCCCGATGCGAAAGCCCTCGACCTGGATGATTTTCCGGTCCGGGATGCCTGCCACGGGCGGGTCCATGTTGCCCCGCACCGCATGCACGCTCCGTCCGGCGAAGGCATCCAGGATCGCCGGGTCCACCATGTCTCCGGCATGCAATATCATATCGCAGTCGCCCAGCCAACCCTCCAGCCAATGGCGAATGAGGTCATGGGCCCTGTAGTAACTGCTGAAATGGGTATCGGAAAAAACGCCTATTTTTACCATGAAAATTCCCCGCAACCGGGCGGTCCTGCCCCACTATCCCCCAGCACCAGTGCCCTGTCAATGCAAATTCGGATCGATGGCCGGGGCGGGGTCGGGCTGGCCAAATTCGGCCATTCGGATCGCCAGTCGTCCATTTTTCACCGGATTTAAAAAGCGAGCCGATTTTTCCCCGCCATCCTTGACCTGCCGAAATCTAACGGTATTTTTTTGATTATGTATACAAACCCCCTCCTTGGCATTGCCGTTGCTTTAACACCTGATTTCAGAAAGCCTCCGCCGGCTTCGCACCGGGTAAAACAATGTAATTCCCGCTTGACAGCCCGCATCGGGTAGAGCTATGGTTCGATTTATTGTTATTAAAACCCGGAGCAGGCACGGCCACGGGACCGACTTATCTTTTCAATACAAAAACAGGCAGTTTTATCCCGGCCCTTTTTTCAAAAAGGGCATTTCTTTAGGCTGAGTAAAACACTCTACTCTCAGGGAGGATAGGAAATCATGTCCAAACGTCAAGACGCCCTTGACTACCACAGCATGGGCCGCAAGGGCAAGATCGAGGTCATCACCACGAAACCCTGCGCCACCAGCCGTGACCTTTCGCTGGCATACAGCCCCGGGGTGGCGGAGCCTTGCCTGGAAATCGAGAAAAACCCCAACGACGCCTACAAGTATACCGCCAAGGGGAATCTGGTCGCCGTCGTCTCCAACGGTACCGCCGTTCTGGGCCTGGGGGACATCGGCGCCCTGGCCGGCAAGCCGGTCATGGAGGGCAAGGGGGTTCTCTTCAAGCGCTTCGCGGACATCGACGTTTTCGACATCGAACTCGACACCAAGGATTCGGATGAGCTGATCCGCACCGTCAAGCTGCTCGAGCCGACCTTCGGCGGCATCAACCTCGAAGACATCAAGGGTCCCGAGTGCTTCTACATCGAGGAAAAGCTCAAGGAGATCATGAACATCCCGGTCTTCCACGACGACCAGCACGGCACCGCAATCATCGCCAACGCCGGCCTGCTCAACGCCCTGGAGATCATCGGCAAAAAGATCGAGGATGTTAAAATCGTCGTCAACGGCGCCGGCGCCGCCGGCATCGCCTGCGCCAACATGGCCCTGACCCTGGGTGCTCGCCCGGAAAACATGTACCTTTGCGACACCAAAGGGGTCATCTACAAGGGGCGCACCTCGGGGATGAACGAGTACAAGGAGCGCCTGGCCAATGACACCGCGGCCCGCTCCCTGGAAGAAGCCATGGTGGACTGCGACGTCTTCTTCGGTGTCTCCGCCAAAGGCGCGGTCACCCCGGAGATGGTCCGTTCGATGGCCGCCAACCCGATCATCTTCGCCATGGCCAATCCCGACCCGGAAATCACCCCCGATGAAGCCAAGCAGGTGCGCGAAGACGTCATCATCGGCACCGGGCGCAGCGACTACAACAACCAGGTCAACAACGTGCTGTGCTTCCCCTTCCTGTTCCGCGGGGCGCTCGACACCCACGCCAGCGCCATCAACGACCAGATGAAAATGGCGGCGGTCCAGGCCCTGGCCAACCTGGCCAAGCAGGACGTACCCGACTCGGTGCGCCGCGCCTACGGCGGCGAAGAGATCAAGTTCGGCCGCGAATACCTGATCCCCAAACCGTTTGACCCCCGGGTACTGCTGCACGTGGCTCCCGCCGTCGCCCAGGCGGCCATGGACAGTGGCGTTGCCCGCCGCCCCATCGAGAACATGGAGAAATACAAGGAGTCCCTCGAGGCGCTGCAGGGCCGCTCCAAGGAGATCATGCGCGGCCTGATCAACAAGGCCAAGGCCAATCCCAAACGGGTGGTCTTCCCCGAGGGCGAAGAGGACAAGGTCCTGCGCGCCGCGGCTATCCTAGTCGATGAAGGGATCGCCAAACCGATTCTGCTCGGCGACCGGGAGGAGATCGAGGGGCGCATCCGCGAGCTCGGCGTCGATCTCGGCGAAGTGCAGATCATCGACCCGATGAAGAGCCCCATGGGTGACGGCTACGCCCAGGAACTGTTTGCCATGCGCCAGCGCAAGGGGGTCACACTGACCGAGGCCAAGCGCCTGATCCGCAAGAACCGCAACTACTACGGCGCCATGATGGTGCAGAAGGGCGATGCCGACTCGCTGCTCTCGGGAATCAACCACCACTACCCCGAAACCATCCGTCCCGCCCTGGAAATCATCGGCAAGGAGGACGGTCTCTCGAAGGTTCACGGCATGTACATGATGGTCACCAAGAAAGAAGCCGTCTTCTTCTCCGACACCACGGTGACCATCGAGCCGACCGCCGAAGAGCTGGCCGAAACCGCCATCCTCACTGCCAAGAAGGCCAAGCACTTCGACGTTGAGCCGAAGGTGGCGATGCTCTCCTTCTCCAACTTCGGCAGCGCCGAGCATCCCCTGACCCTTAACGTCAAGCGGGCCACGACCCTGGTCAAGGAATGGGCCCCCGAGCTGATCGTCGAGGGCGAGATGCAGGCCAACGTCGCCCTGGATCCCGAGCTGATCGCCAAGCAATATCCCTTCTCCAGGCTCAAGGGGGACGCCAACGTCTTCATCTTCCCCGATCTACAGTCGGGTAACATCTGCTACAAGCTGCTCAACAAACTGGGCGGCGCCGAGTCCGTCGGCCCGATCCTGATGGGGATGAAAAAGCCGGTGCATGTCATGCAGCGCGGCGACGACGTGACCGACATCGTCAACATGGCCGCCGTGGCCGTGGTCGACGCCCAGGAGGTCAAGGGCTGAGCCCGGACCCAGGAATAAACGGAACCATCCAAGGGGGAGCCTTCGCGCTCCCCCTTTTTTTATCTTCCCCTTCCCTGCCCGGCCCATTCCTGATAAAATGCACGCCCGTTGCAAAGCCCAGGGCACGACTTCGGGCAAGATCCCAACATCAAGGAGTTTTCAACCATGCGCTACCATAGCACCCGGGGCAAGGTAAGAGGCCTTTCCTTCAAGGACGCCGTCATGATGGGACTTGCCGACGACGGCGGCCTGCTGCTCCCCGAGTCCATCCCGACCCTGACCCCGGGGGATGTCGAAGCCCTGGGCCAACTCGCCTATCCGGAGCTCGCCTTTCAGGTCTTCTCCCGTTTCGTCGACGACATTCCGGCAGCGAACCTGAAAAACCTCATCGAGCGATCCTACCAGAGCTTCACCCACCCCGAGGTGACCCCGGTGGTGCATCAGGACGGCGTCTATATTCTCGAACTCTTCCACGGCCCGACCCTGGCCTTCAAGGACGTGGCCCTGCAGTTTCTCGGCAACCTGTTCGAGTACCTGCTCAAGGAGCGCGGGGAAAAGATGAACATCCTCGGCGCGACCTCGGGCGATACCGGCAGCGCCGCCATCTACGGGGTGCGGGGGAAGCAGAACATCAACATCTTCATTCTCCACCCCCATGGCCGGGTTTCGCCGATCCAGGAACTGCAGATGACCACGGTGACCGACCCCAACGTCTTCAACCTGGCGGTGCGCGGCACCTTCGACGACGGCCAGAGCATCGTCAAGGAGGCCTTCGGCGACCTGGAATTCAAAAGCCGCTATTCCCTGGGGGCGGTCAATTCCATCAACTGGGCGCGGGTGCTGGCCCAGGTGGTCTACTATTTCTACGCCTACGGCCGGGTCCGGCGGGAGACCGGCTGCCGGGAGATCTACTTCTCGGTCCCCACCGGAAATTTCGGCGACATTTTTGCCGGCTACATCGCCAAGCGCATGGGCCTGCCTATCCGCCGCCTGATCCTGGCCACCAACGAGAACAACATCCTCAGCCGCTTCGTTCGCGACGGCGACTACTCCGTCGGCCAAGTGACCGAGACCCTTTCGCCCTCCATGGACATCCAGGTCGCCAGCAATTTCGAACGCTACCTGTTCTACCTCTACCAACAGAACCCGGATCGCGTCGCCCAGGCCATGGAAGACTTCCGCAAGCAAGGGCGACTCGAATTCGCTGACGCCGAACGGGCCCGGGTCGGGGAGGATTTCCTTGCCTTGACGGTGAACAAAACCCAGACCGTGGAGACCATCCGCGACTTCCACGCCGCGACCGGTTACGTCCTCGACCCGCACACCGCGGTAGGCGTCAAGGCCGCCAAGGCCCTCGCCGGCGGAGAAGCGCCGGTGGTCTGCCTGGCGACCGCCCACCCCGCCAAGTTCGCCGATGCCGTCCGCCAGGCCATCGGCCGCGAACCGCAGCGTCCCGCCTCCCTCGAAGGGATCGAGGACCGGCCCAAGCGCTGCGAGGTCATCGAAGCCGAAACCCAGGCCGTCAAGGATTACCTCGCCCAAAACGCCCTGTAGGGGCGCGATTCTTCGCCCCCCCCCCCCGGGTCGGTGGGGCCCACCGTAGGGGCGCAAAATATTGCGCCCATCCATCGCACCCCGGGCCGACGTTGCCCACCGTAGGGGCGCAAAATTTTGCGCCCATCCCCCGCCCCCAAGGGCGCAAAATTTTGCGCCCCCGAAAAAAAGCCCCCGGCGAAACCGGGGGCTTTTTTTGTCTTGCAAACTGCGAATTCGACTTAGCAGTCGAAGTACAGGGCGAACTCGAGGGGAACCGGGCGCATGCGGACCGGGTTGACTTCGGCCTCGGTCTTGTACTCGATCCACTTCTCGATGAGGTCTTCGGTGAAGACGTCACCCTTGAGCAGGAAGGCGTGGTCCTCGCGCAGGGCCTCGAGAGCTTCCTGCAGGGTGCCGGCGACGTTGGGGATGTCCTTGAGCTCTTCGGGGGAAAGCCCGTAGATGTCCTTGTCCAGAGGCTCGCCCGGATCGATCTTGTTCTCGATCCCGTCGAGGCCGGCCATCAGCATGGCCGAGAAGGCCAGGTAGCCGTTGCAGGAGGGGTCGGGAGTACGGTACTCGACGCGCTTCGACTTGGGGTTGTTGGTCACGGGAATACGCAGCGAAGCCGAGCGGTTGCGGTTCGAGTAGGCCAGGTTTACCGGGGCCTCGAAGCCGGGCACCAGGCGCTTGTAGGAGTTGGTGCTGGGGTTGGTGAAGGCGCACAGGGCCTTGGCGTGCTTCATGATGCCGCCGATGTAGTACATGGCCATCTTGGAGAGGCCGCCGTAGCCGTCGCCGGCAAACAGGTTCTGGCCGTCCTTCCACAGCGACTGGTGGCAGTGCATGCCCGAGCCGTTGTCCCCGTAAAGGGGCTTGGGCATGAAGGTGACGGTCTTGCCGTTGCGGATGGCGACGTTCTTGATGATGTACTTGAACCACTGCAGGGTGTCGCCCATGCTCACCAGCGAGTCGAACCGCATGTCGATTTCGCACTGGCCGCCGGTGGCGACTTCGTGGTGAGAAGCCTCGATGCGCATGCCGACGCTCTGCAGCACCTGAACCATCTCGTTACGCAGGTCGATCAGCGAGTCGGTCGGGGCGCAGGGGAAGTAGCCTTCCTTGTGGCGGGGCTTGTAGCCGAGGTTGGGGAACTCTTCGCGGCCGGTGTTCCAGATGCCTTCGCTGGAGTCTACGGAGTAGAACGACTCGTTGGCGCTGGAGGCGTAACGAACGTCGTCGAAGATGAAAAACTCGGGCTCCGGCCCGAAGTAGGCGGTGTCGGCGATGCCGGTGGACTTGAGGTAAGCCTCAGCCTTCTTGGCCACGAACCGGGGGTCGCGGGTGTACCCTTCGCGGGTGATGGGATCGATAATGTTGCAGATCAGGCTCAGGGTCGGAACCTGGACGAAGGGATCGACCTTGGCGGTCAGCGCATCGGGCATGATCAGCATGTCGCTGTTGTGGATGGGCTGCCAACCGCGAATCGAGGAACCGTCGAAGCCTACGCCTTCTTCGAAGATCTCCTCACTGAACTCGCTGATCGGGGTGGAAAAATGCTGCCAGATCCCGACGAAGTCGAGGAACTTGTAGTCCACCATCTGGCATTTGTTTTCCGCAGCAAAAGCCACAACGTCTTTCGGTGTCATCACTTAGGATCTCCTTTTGATTTAAAACGGTATAAAGTATTGTCCGTCCCACCCTCAGGACGGACAAGCCCAGCCGAAACAGGAAAGACCGCCGATCCCGGCGGTCGGGTATCAGAGCGCGTCGTCGCCCCTCTCGCCGGTACGGATGCGCACAACCTCGTCGACGGGGGTGACGAAAATCTTCCCGTCACCAATACGTCCGGTACGGGCCGCCTCGGCGATGGTGTCGACCACTTTGACCACCATCTCGTCGCTGACGATGATCTCCATCTTGATCTTGGGAATGAAGTCGACCACATACTCAGCGCCGCGATAGAGCTCGGTGTGCCCCTTCTGACGACCGAAACCCTTGACCTCGCTGACGGTGATGCCCTGAATGCCGATCTCATTCAGAGCCTCTTTGACCTCGTCGAGCTTAAAGGGCTTGATTATAGCCTCAACCTTTCTCATACCGGGTACCTCCACGGACGAAGTTGCTTCCTCAGGACGATATCAACAGTTGCCTTCCGGCCGGACGCGACAGCAAAGCCGGCCCATGCCGAACTGAAACATTAGCAAATTGCTTGCCCAAAAAAAACAAAAATCAGGATGTTTTTTTCCATTTTAATTTCAACAACTTACAAACTTGGAAATCCTGACTGCAAAATGGCCTGCGACGAGGAAAGCGCAACATGCTCAACATTGAGGCAGTGCCGCAATGGGCTGATGTTTTTTTCGGCACATCGGCCTGCGACGGGATTCATCCGGCATTCGGCGAACCCCATGAGCCTCATTCATCCGCTTCGCCCAACTCCCTGAACAGGTCAGGGAACCTTTCTCCGGCGCACAGACCAAGCCCGCTCCCCTTGCGTGCAGGATAGCGCTGGCTCCACTCCAGAAACATGGCCCATTCCTGCTCGAAATTGGGGGTGAACATTCCCGTGCCGAGGTCTGCGGCGATCTCGTCCGCGCTCCAGAAGCGAACCTCGTCGATCTCGCTGGCGGCATGGCGGATCGGGCCTTCGAACAGCGCCAGATAGGTGGCCACGTTCTCGGATTCGAAATCGTTGCGAACCTTCGAGTAATAGAGAAAGGTCAACGCCACCCCTTCGATGCCCAGTTCTTCCGTCATCTCGCGACGGGCGGCCTGGAGGTAGGATTCCCCCGGGTCGAGATGGCCGCCGACGCTGGTGTCCCAGCGACCGGGCTGCACGTCCTTGGTCAGGCTGCGCTTCTGCAGCAGCAGCGAACCGCTGCGGTTGAACACCAGAACGTGGGCGACGCGGTGAACCAGGGACGGGTCGCCATGGCAGCGTGAGCGCGGGGCCCGCCCGATGACCCGGTCCTCTTCGTCGACGATTTCGAAGATATCCTCGAGCTTTCCCATAAAATCCAAATTTTCCGGTAGCCTGGAGGCCTCGGGAGGCGGTTCGCCAGCCCCGCGAGAAACCCTCCTCGACCGGCTCCGCCTGGTCGCCAGATGCTGAAAATTCCTACCACAGTGGCGCCCCCAGGTCAAGGTCCGCCGCATTTGCCCCTGCCGCCCCGGCCCAACAATCCCCTTGAGCTGAGACCGCCCTTAAGGCAATATGTGGGAAAATCCCCTTCCCTCTGGAGGAAACATGGCCACCATTCATCCTTCGGCATTCGTTGACCCGGGCGCGCGCCTGGCCGAGGACGTCCAGGTAGGAGCCCAGGCTTTTGTCGACGCCGACGTCGTTATCGGCCAGGGCAGCCGCATCATGCCCGGTGCGCACATCGGGCGCTGGACAACCCTCGGCAACAACAACCTCGTCTACCCCGGCGCGGTGATCGGCCATGATCCCCAGGACCTCGGCTATCATGGCGAGGAGGCCTACACCATCATCGGCGACGGCAACGTAATGCGGGAGGGGTTCACCGTGCATCGCGGCAACCGCCCCGGCACCCGCACCGTGATCGGCAACAACAACTACTTCATGGTCAACAGCCACGTGGCGCACAACTGCGTCATCGGCAACCACGTCATCCTGGTCAACGGAGCCCTGCTCGCCGGCCACGTGGAGGTAGGCAACCGGGTCATCATTTCCGGCAACTGCCAGGTCCACCAGTTCGTGCGCATCGGTGACTTCGCCATGATGCGCGGCGGCTCCAACACCTCCAAGGACATCCCCCCCTACTGCCTCAACGACGGCACCAACTGGATCCGCGCTCTCAACCTGGTGGGCCTCAAGCGCAACGGTTTCAGCGAAGAGCGGATTCGGACCGTCAAGGAAGCCTTCAAGATCATCTTCCGCTCCGGCTTCGGGCTGGGCAAGGCCCTCAACTATCTCGAGCAGGACGGCGAGATAACCGACGACGTGGCCAGGATGGTGGAGTTCATCAAGACCAGCAAGCGGGGGATCGGCAGCGGGCGCGGCTCCACCCGCGATTGAGCGCTTCGCTCAAGGGTGGAAAACGCAACTGAACGGAACCGGGGAAAAAGAAAAGGGGTCAGCCTGTCGGCTGACCCCTTGATTTTTCTGGTGGGCGTTACTGGGATTGAACCAGTGACCCCTGCCGTGTGAAGGCAGTGCTCTCCCGCTGAGCTAAACGCCCGTCGTTGGAACGGACCGCTTATATAACAATTAGCTTGCGGGATGTCAACACAAAATGCGGCGGATCGCGGCTCACTCCAAAACGGCAGCCCCTTTTCCAGCCCGGGGCTGTCGTTTATTCAAAGAAGATGACCTAAACCCCGGAGGTTTTGTTCCTGGCTCCGGCCTCGACAAGGGCTTCCTCGAGCGACTGGTCGGCTGTATTCCGTTCCAGGGTGAGGGTGAGCAGCGCCCCGGCGAACCGCAGGGAGAGGGAAAAACTGCCGTTGCGCGCTTGAAACATCCGCCTCAGGCGGCTAAGGACCAACCCGCCCCCCGGAAGGGAAACCCCTGCAAAATCGGCCGTTTGCCTGCCAGCTGCGGCAGCGCGGCAGGGCCTCCTGGGCAAAGTACATATTCGCCATGCATCTGTCTCGCATGCACGCAAAAAAAACAGGCGGCCCTGGTGGGTCCGCCTGTCCATTCATCATCAGGCGCCACGGAGAGCCTCACCCCGGCAAGCCCAACGCCTTTCGTACCTCGTGATCCAGGATCGCCCCGGCCAGGCCGAAGACGATCGCTTCGGGATTTTCCTCGTCTTCCCACCAGCAGAGATCGAGCTGATAGCCCTGCCCCTGCCAACCCCGGATAACTCCGGTGTAGGGGTTTTCAAGGCTGCGCAGGGCAATGCGAATTTCCTGGACGATGAAGGCGTTCAACTCACCGCTGGGGGCCTGCTCTACCCCTCCGCGACTGGAAAACCGCTGCCGCGTGCGGCCCGCAATCCTGTCGATAAGCTCCGCCCTATGCTCCATGGGTAACCATCCTCCCGCTGCCGCTTTGCAATTGAGATTCCCGGACGAAACCTGTTCGCCCGCAAAAGGAGCAGGAGTCTAACACAGAGCCCCGGGTCGGCGACAACCAAAAAGTTGTCCATCCCCGGGCACCGCCCCGCGAGGCGGCCTGAACGGTAACCCTGGGGGCCTCAATCGGCTCCGCCTGCCTCCTCCACAGCATCCTGCTGCCGGATGCAGGCCGGGGACCCAACCCTGCCCAGGGCGGCTTACATCCCTGGTCCGGTCCCTTGAGGGTCCTCGGTCTCCCGGGCCAGCCAGGCGATGGCGGCATCGAGATCGCAGTTTTTGGCCAGTTTCACCAGGCCCACCACATCGCCCTGGGCTCCACAGCGGAAACACTGGAAATCCCCGCCCTTGATGACCAGTTCCGGAGTGCCGGTCCCATCGGGTTGACATCCGGGGCAGAAGAAATGACGACCGGCCCCCAACAGACCAAGATCGGCCGCAACCTTTTCCACCGCATGGCTTCTTTCGACCTGAAGGTCCCAGGATCTGCGATCTTCCGTCATTCGGTCTCCTCCCAGGCTGGACATGTGCTCCAAGTTTACCTGAAAACAACCGGGAACCAACCGCCCAAGCCCTGGCCCTGCCCGGGAAGTCGGGCTATCTGAGGCAAAATACCTTGGAGTCCGCCTCCGCCAAAAGCTGGCCCTCCATTTCGACCCATGCCCTCACATGCATGATCCGCTTGCGCTGTTCGAGGAACTGGGCCCGCACCTGCAGCTCCCGCCCGACGGGAACGGGCTTTTTATAGCGGACGGTGATCTCTGCGGTAACCAGTTGGGGCTCGAGGCTGCGGCAGGCATAAATGGCCGCCTCATCCAGCAGCGAGGCGACAATCCCTCCGTGGACCACGCCCTGCCAGCCCTGAAACCGCTCGGGGAGGGTCACCCTGGCACTTGCTGAGCGGGATTCCCCGTCAACGCAGAAAACCGCCTGGAGGCCGGCCGGATTGCCCTGGCCACACACGAAACACTCCCCGATGTCGCTAACCTCCATCCTTCTTTCTCCTGGTGATACGACCAATGTATCAGCCCAGCCCCTGGCTGGCATGTCCCATCAGGTTCTTCAGAAAAACCTCGATCTGGTGGGCTGAATCTACGGAAAGATCGAGAAATTCCACGCCGAACCCGGGTGGCATATCGGCCCGCTGCAATTCGGGGCCGTTGTTGATCCAGGCCACCCGCCCCGAAACGCCGACAATTTGGGATGGCCGTCCAGGCAAGGTGAAATTCAGCTGAATCCGGGCCTCAGGGGTAACCACTCCGGAGTATTCGATGAACACCCCACCGGCACTCAGATCGACGGTATTGCCGTAGCCATTCTTCCCCAGCAGGGAGAAAAAAGCCGGAGTCCGGCAGGGGAGTCTCGGCTCGCGACGCTCCACGGTGGCCAGAAACTGCCGGCCCAGGGCAAGAAATGAACGGCGCTCGATCGGCTTGGTCAACAGACCGTCGGCCCCGGCGGCTTTGCACTTGGTCATCTCGGCTTCTCGGGTTCCGTCGCCTATCAGCACGACGGGTATCCTGGCCAGGTCCGGATCGCCTTTCAGGGTCCGGCAGCAGGTGGCGCCATCCTGGTCGGCGAGGCTGTACGCCAGGTAGATCAGCGCCGGCATCATTTTTCGGCTCAGGTCGAGCACTTCGCTGCAGGCGCGGGCAACCGTAATCTCCGCCGGGGTCTGTTTCAGAAAACGCAGTTCGAGTTCGGTAAAGAACCTGGACTCATCAGCAAGAAGAATTTTGGGGTTGGCCATTTCGGTATGCCTCTTCAACCGGCTTATTCAGTCAAACTGCCCCAACTATAGCAAATAATCTTCGCCCGGGACATTTAATGATAGGGAAATACCAGGGTTTCGTCATCCTATTTCATTAGTCAAGCCGCAGTGCTTACGAATTTTTTGCCCTCAAGGGGCATAAAATCCCCTGCGGACTTGAATTCTCGAAAACCTTCTTTAAAATCTTCCAACCAAGTCGCACAGAGTTGTAGAGGGAAGATTTCCCACGCCCCGGAAGAGATCGGAAACAAGGAGAAGGAGGAGTCATGAAAAAATTTCAGGTAGCAGTAGTTCTTTTGGCCTCGGTGCTTGCCTTCGGTTGCAGCAAACAGGAAGAGCAGACCAAGGCACCGGAACCGAAACCCGCGGAACAGGCCGCGCAGGCTGAAAAACCCATGGAAAAAATGCAGCAGATGGCCCAACAGGTAGAAAAATCTGCCGAAGAGATGACCCAAAAAGCTGTGGAAACAGCGGATAAGGCGGCTGAAGCGACCACCGAGGCGGCCGGGAAAACCCTGGAGCAAGCCAAAGAAATGGCCGGCGAGGTGGGCCAGAAGACTGAGGCCATGGTAGAGAAAACCGCCGAGCAAGCCAAGGCCATGCTTGGGGAATCCCAAACTTCCGCCCCAATGGCGGAGGGAACGGCCGCGGGCGCCGCAGCGGGGATGGCCGCGGCGGCCGGGGAGCAGGCGGCCGAGGCTGGCAAGCAGGTCTCCCAGACGGTATCCCAAACCACCCAGACCCTGAGCCAGCAGGCGACGGAAACCACCGAAGCTGCCAAGCAGACAGTCGCCAAAACCGTAGTGGCCTCAGCCGCTGGCCCTGAAAGCATAGTGCTTGAGGCCAAAAACGGCAACGTCACCCTGTCGCACAAGATGCATGGCGAACAATTCGGCTGCCCGGCCTGCCATGGCGAGGCCGCCCCTGGAAAATTCGCCCCGGATAAGGACTGGGCCCACGAGGTCTGCAAGGGCTGTCACCAGGATAAGGGAGCCGGCCCGACCAAGTGTGGAGACTGCCACAAGAAATAAACGTTCCTCAAAACCCGGCGAAGGGCCTCCCCTGGCCCTTCGCCGCCTCCTGCCAGACTCACTCCAATATAATTATCCTCGTCCCGGCGCACTGGGAGGTCGACCGAATTTCAGGACCCTTCGCGCCCGGCAGGGACAATCCCAGCCCTTGTTGCAAAGAAATATGCTCGTCGCTCCGCCCACCCTTAAAAACATGGTGTGAATTATGCAGACACCCGAATAAACCGGACATCGTGTCATTTTGACGACGTCGCAGGACAACCAGATTGCTTGACGGCAAGCCAAGCAGGAATGGGTGGGGGGGGAATGAAAGTCCAGGTCGAATGTCATTTGGGATTCCACGGGGAGGATGAACCAGTCAAGTTTTTCCTGGGGCGGCAATTGGTCAGAATCATGGATATCCAGGATCGGTGGTTTTCCACCGACCATCAGTATTTCATGGTGCTGGACGAGTTGGGGGACATGTATATCCTGCGCCGGGACTTTCACCTGGAAAACTGGGAGATGACCATGTTCGACAGCGGCCGCGCCGCGGTTTGCCAATTCAACCCTTTAAGCAGAGAACCCGAGGGTCTGGGCCTGAGCCCGAAGTGCTGATCACTCCCACCGGGCCGATTTGCCGACGCCCCCGCCCCTGAGCACTCTGTTGGTCCCGGGCATTTCGTCCGCGCTCTCCTCTTTCGCCGGTACCCTCCAGGCAGAAATACCCCTTGCAGTGAACCGGTAAGTCTCCCCTTAGCAACTTTCCAGTGCGCGCCGGATTTCATCGGCCATTTTCCCAACCCTCCAGAGAACCGTCTGATCGGGATGTATAAATTCCCCATCCTTTCTCCGGGCCCCTGTATAAAGTCCCCATACATATTTTTTTCCTAGGTATTTCCGAACAGTTAAGAGATGGCGGCAGCGCCCTTCAAGGGGCAGAGCATCTCTGCCGCATATTTCGGATATACAGACCGCCTGCAATCTCCTCCCTCAAGAGACCGTCAGGAAATTTATTTTCCTCACTGATTCAATAGTTTAGCTGTTTTTTATGGCAATTTTCAAATCCTGGTATGGTCGATGCTATTTAGAAGGTCAAACGCAGATGGCAATGGCAACAGCGATGAAAGGAGTCGGTCATGAAAACCTCACTTAACAACACCCTGGCCCTGCTGTTCGCATCCGCCGCCCCCGCCATGGCAGCCCTCAATCCCGAGGCCGAGGCATTCGGCCTGGTTGCCCGGCTCTTTATCACCTTTCTGGCCCTGGTGCTGGTTACCCAGCTGCTTCCCGGCCTGATGCTGCTGATATCCATGATCGGCGGCCTTTTCGGCAAGGAGCCTAAACCACAGAGAAATTCCTGAATATACACGGGTTACATGGGCAAAAAACCTCAACCGACACCACAAAGGAGGACATCATGAAATCGATCGCTAAATTGGCTGCGGCAATGGTTATCCTGGCTGGCTCCGCTACTTCGGCACTGGCTGCCACGGGCATCCGGGAAGACAACAGCGGGATCGTGGTTTGGGCCTTTCTCGGACTCTGCGGCCTTATCGTGATGGCCCAACTGGTTCCGGCGATCCTGGTGCTGTTCGGAATCGTCAAAGGGGTGGCCAGCGAAAAACAGGAACTGGCGGAGGAAAAGGTCCAATAGCCGCCTGGGACATCCCATCAGCAAGCAAAAAGCCGGGGCGAGAACCCCGGCTTTTTTCTTGTTTTCAGTATTGTGGTAACGGCAGTTATTTCACATCCCCCTGGATGCCGATGCGAATGGTCTCGAGAGGGACATCCTTGCCGCAGGCAGCAATGGCCTGGCGGGCGATGGCGATCAGGCCGCTGCAGCAGGGAACCTCCATGTGGACCACGGTGAGGCGCTTGATATTGTTACCCCGGAGCATGGCGGTCAACTTTTCAAGATAGGCCTGGCCGTCGTCGAGTTTGGGACAGCCGATAAGCAGCGCCTTGCCGGCCAGAAAATCCTTATGGAAATCGGCGTAGGCGAAGGGGGCGCAGTCGGCGGCGAGCAGCAGGTCGGCATCGCGAAGAAAAGGAGCAGTCGGCGGAACCAGGTGCATCTGTACCGGCCACTGGCGCAGCTGGGACTGGCGGGTCCCCGCTTCCTCGGCGGCGGCCGGCGCAGGCTGGCGGTCAATATTCATAACGCGAGCCGACGGGCATCCGCCGCCGTGGGCGGGTGCATGGGCGGCCGGACCGTGCCCGGCGGGAGCGGGTTTCCCCTCCTTGTTCAGATGCTCTTCAACGGCTACCTCGTCAAACTCCTCGGCTTCGCGACGCTCGATGGTGATCGCCCCCTCGGGGCAGTCACCGAGGCAGGCCCCGAGCCCGTCGCAGAGGTTGTCGGCGATCAGCTTGGCCTTGCCGTTGACAATCTTGATGGCCCCTTCCGCGCAGGAAGGTACGCACAGGCCGCAGCCGTTGCACTTTTCTTCGTCGATTTTTACGATTTCGCGAATCATGGTTCCCCCATTCCGTCGATTTATGATTGATTTCGATTTGTACCGATCATACCCGTTGGCTGTCTGGGTTATCCTTGACCGGAGTCAAAGGTACAATTTTCTTCTTCAAGTAGTTCTTTGCGCCGGCGATAGGCCCGCAGCGGACAAAAGGCGGTCAATACGGTTGCCAGCCAGAAGCCGGCCAGGATCGCAGCAAAAACGGTGGCCCACATAGTCTCGTCCTCCCAGACTCAGAAAAAATAATGCCAGAGCAGGTCGAGCCGCCCGCGCCGGATCAGGTGCTTGCCGGAAAAACGCATGATTTTCCGGACCTTTTCCCGGTGCCCGGGCCGATAGCAGTGCACCTGGCAATGCTTGCAGGTTGGCTTGGGCTCCAGGGGACATTTGATCCGCCGGGTCATGGCGTAGATGAGAAACTCCCGGCACTCCGGGCAGAGGCGGCTGCGACCAAGCCCCAGATCCGGCAGCCCCGCGCCTTCCAGGTCCAGGGGCAGTCCCGGCTGGTCGTGGTGGGCTCGGCAATATACCGCGGTAAACAGGGCCAGGACCTTGAGATCCTTGCGCTCCCGGCGGTTCAATGCCGGATTTTCCGTTTTGACTGCAGGTCGTTTCATGGCATCGGCCCGACAGGGTTCCGAGCCGGGGGCATTGCCCCGGATCAAACCCTTGGATAGTGGATTGTCGTCTATTGTAAACAAAGGAACGGCCTGCGGGGAAGGCCCCCTGCGGTGCCCTACCCGTGCAGCCAGGCCAGCAGCAGAAGCACCAGGGCCCGAAACAGGTTGCAGCGCAGAATGACCAGCAGAAATTTTTTCATGGCATGCCCTCCGCAATGAATATGCCCCAGACTAGTTTCCATCCGAAAACGGCCCTTTTCCGCAATCTCTGCGTCAATCTGCAGCCTTGCTTGTGCGACGTACCATGTACGTCTCCGCGCAAACCTTTGATTTCCTTGTCCTTGCGAAAAATTCCTCGTTTCCGATATGAAAACTGAGCCGTCGCCGCCCAGAGTTTCCGGACGGCAACCAGGCTACCTCGATCCGCCCCTCCCGACCTTGACCCCCGTCAAAATTTGCGCAATCGGCAATAAAAAAAGCCGGCCCCCAGGGGACCGGCCATCCGGACGGAAGATCGCCCAGGATTTTATTCGCGGTATTTTTCCGAAAGGTCCTCGAGCCGATCGCGGTCGAGAAACTCGATGGTTTTCCCCCGCACCTCGATGATGGCATCGTCGGCCAGTTTGCGGAAGGTGCGCGAGAGGGTCTCACTCACCGTCCCCAGGTTGGAGGCAAGCTGGGATTTTGAGATCGGCAGCTGCACCTCGTCGGCCTCGTCCCCGGCCAACTCGAGCAGGTAACGCGCCAGCCGGGCCGGCACGTCCTTGAAGGTCAGCTCCTCGATCTGGGTGGTAAACTGGCGCAGAAACCGTGACAGACCGGCGATCATGTTGATGGAGATCTGCGAGTGCTCGTGCAGCAGCGTCAAAAACTCGTTTTTCGGGAAAAAGATCAGCAGGGATTTTTCCAGAGGTTCGGCGTATGCCGGGTAAAGGCCGTTGCCGAAAATCGCCGCCTCGGCGAAGGTCTGAAAGGGATGAACGATGTGCAGGATGCGCTCCTTGCCCTCGGGAGAGAGCTTGAACACCTTGACCTTGCCCCTGCCGACGATGAAGAAGCCCTCGGCCTCTTCCCCTTCGGAAAACAGCAATTCCCCCTTTTCGGGCTCCCTCGCCCGGCCGACCCTGCACAGGCGGTCCAGGTCCTCTTCGGCAGCCCCGGCAAACAGGGGGCATTTTTTAATGACAAGTCGAGTTTCCATGGCTGGGGAGTGTAGCAGAAGGCTCAAAGGCTGGCAAGATGCTTGCGGCTTCGGGGCTTCGGGTGACTGGCAGCCCTCTCCTCGGCTCGCTGCGCTTCGAGTCTCCCGACTGTGAAACAAAAAAACCCGGCTGCATGCGCAACCGGGTTGTTTTTGTTTGGTGCCGAAGGGGAGACTCGAACTCCCACGGCCCTACGGCCACTAGACCCTGAACCTAGCGTGTCTACCAATTCCACCACTTCGGCGTGAAGCGAGGGTGTTTATAACAAACTGGTTTCCCCTTTGCAACAAAAAAATTCTCGAAAAGATTTTTTCAGGATTTTCTGTCCGCCGCTTGCCGCGGGCGATGGCTTGCCTTTAGAATTGATAATAATGTGGCAGGCAGTTTTGGCGCGGCGGGGTCACCATGGTTCTTAGACAAGCACTTCTGTATCTGGCCCGAAACCGGGATTTGCAGGATTTTCTCAAGGACAGCCCGCGGGTAATGCAGGCTCGTCGGCGGTTCATTCCCGGCCAGTCCCTCGAGGATGCGATGGAGGTCGCCCGCCACCTCGGGGAGCAGGGCTTCGCCGTCAATTTTCATTATCTCGGGGCGCAGTTCGACGAAACCGACCAGGTGCGCCGGGTAGTGAATGAACACCTGACGCTTCTCGACGCCCTCACCGCGGAGAATTTCAACGCCGGCGTGGCGCTGCAGCTCTCTCTGCTGGGGCTGGGCATCTCCGAATCGCTGGCGACGGAAAACCTGCTGCTGATCGCCCGCAAGGCCGCCGAGAGCGGCCGCCGGGTGCGCATCGACATGGAGAGCGCGGAATGGACCGCCAGAATCCTCGACGTGGTTCGCCGCGCCAGCCGGGAGAGCCCCAACATCGGCACGGTGGTCCAGGCCTTCCTGAAACGCAGCAACGAAGACATAGACAAGCTGAACCAGGAAAAGATCCCCGTGGTCCTGGTCAAGGGCTCGCACCTGGAACCCCAGGAAGGCGCCTTCAAGGACCCGGAGGAAATCGCCCTGTTCTTCATGCGCCTGATCGAAACCCTGATGCGCGACGGCAGCAGCCCGGCCATTGCCACCCACGATGAGAAGCTGATCGAGTTCGCCATCGACATCGCCTTCATCTTCGGCCTCGACCAGGCGGATTACGAGTTCCAGATGCTCTTCGGTATCCGCAACGACCTGGCGGAAAAGCTGCTCGCCGACGGCTACCGGGTCCGCATCACCCTCCCCTACGGGGACAATTGGTACCCTTACTTCATGCGCCGCCTGGCTGAGCGCCCCATCAACCTGTGGCGCCTGCTGCGCGACTCCCGGCGCGAGGTGCTCAAGGACCCGCTCCCCGAATCCTGAAACTCATTCCTCCTCGAGCCTTCGGGGCGCCACCAGGACCGTGCGGTAACGCGCCACCGTTACCAGCCCCGGACGAGCCCCCTTGGGGCGGTGAACCTCACGCCCCTCGGCGACCATGACCTCCACCTTGCTGTCATCCTTGCCCCGCGAATACCCGGCGGCCAGGGACGCCGCGAACATCAGGTCCTCTTCGGGGATCGCGCCTTTGTGCGCGGCGCGCTTCAATACCAGGTGGCAGCCGGGAATCTGCCAGGCATGAAACCACAGATCGTCGGGCTCGGCCAGGTGGCGGCTGAGGTAATCGTTGGTGCGGTTGTTCTTTCCCCAGTACAGGACAAAACCTCCGGGGGTTTCGGTTTTGCGGAGCTGGTCGCGCGGATCGGCCACTTTTCTGCGCGAGACCGGTCCGGCCGGGGGCTGGATCAGGCCCGCCTCCTCCAAATCGCGGCGAACGGCATCCACCTCGGCTGGGGTCTGTGCTTCCTCCAGGGCGAGCGCCGCCTCTTCGAGCCAGGCGAGCTCTTCGCGACTCTCCTCGATGCGGCGGGCCACATGACTCACGCCCCGCTTGCCTTTTTTGAACCCCTTGAAATAGCGCTGGGCGTTTTCCTGGGGGCTGAGCTGCGGATCGAGTTCGATGGTTACCGGTGCCGGGGGATCCTGATAGTAATCGTCGAGAACGACCTCGACCATCCCCTTGCGTACCCGGTGCAGATTGGCCAGCAGCAGTTCGCCCAGTTGCCGCTGGCGGTCGAAGTCTTCGAGAGACTCCTGCTCGGACTCTATCTTTTCCAGCCGGCTACGCAGTTTTTTCAGCCCCTTGCGAAGCACCGTCTCCAGTTCGCCCCGGTCTCCTACCCTGCCCACCTCGAAAGCCTGTGCATAATAGTATGCGTCGGCAGCTTCGCTCATGGTGGCGAAACTCCGCGCATCGCTCAGCTCCAGAGCGGGCAGCGCAAAGGCGCTGAGGACCGCCTCGCCGTTCAGGGTGCCCAGCGTGGGTGCAAAGCGCTTGTCGAGCCACTGGCCTCGGAATTCGCCCAGCGCCGCGGCAGGGCTGGCGCCGTCGGCCACCAGGGCCGCCAGGTTGCGGGCCACCAGGGGCGCCATGGGGATGACCTGGCCGCTCAACCAGGAGGCAAAAGGCAGATCCGTCGGGATCTCGGGAACCCCCGATTCCAGCCACATCCCCTCTCGGGGCTGAGGCGCCTGGTAGCGCTCTCCCGGCAACAGGCTGCGTTTGCCGCCTTCGCCCTGTACCCGGTGCAGCGCATCGATGATCCGTCCAGCGGCGTCGAGCAGCAGCATGTTGGCCTGACGGCCGAACAGTTCAAGGACCAGCCGATACTCCTCGCCGCCGGGCCCGGCGAAATCGAGATGCATGATCCGTTCCCCGGGGACCTGGGCCAGGCTCAGCAGCCGCCCCAACCGGGCCCGCAGCAGCTGGCAGAACCGCGGCGGGGTGAACGGGTTGGGATAGGAGCGGGTGGTCAGGTGGATCCGGCTCAGGCGTGGCGCGGCCGAGAGCAGCAGGCGCAGCTCTTCGCGGCCGGTCCAGAGCCGAATGATGAGATCGTCGGGGCCGGGCTGGTGAATCTTGTTGACTCGGGCCCCGGCCACCCGTTCCTGCAGCTCCCTGGTGACCGCTTCTATGGAAAAGATATCCATGCTGCCTCAAAGAATCAGTGGTTTACTGCGGCGGCCTGCCGCTGCGCCTTCGAGCATATCCAATAAGGGGAAAAGCCACAAGTTTTCCCTTTGATTACCGGGAAATTCTGCTATCATCCGGGCTTCGGATGATCAAATCCCCATGCAGAAGGAGGGTATGCCGTGAAGGAAAGCTGGAAGATCGAAACCCAGGCCATCCAGGGGGGCTATTCCCCCGAGGCCACCCAACCCAGGATACTGCCCATCATTCAGAGCACCACCTTCAAGTACGACAGCGCCGAGCATGTGGCCAAGCTCTTCGATCTGGATGCGGCCGACCACATGTATTCGCGCATCAGCAACCCGACCACCGCAGGTTTCGAGGGGAAAATCGCCCTGATGGAAGGGGGCGTGGCGGCCCTGGCCACCTCGGCCGGACAGGCCGCGTCGACCCTGGCCATCTTGAATATTTGCCGCTCGGGGCAGCACGTCGTCGCCGCCAGCACCCTGTATGGTGGCACCTACTCGCTGTTCGCCAACACCCTGCCGAAAATGGGCATCGAGGTCACTTTCATCGACCCCAACGCCTCCGCGGAGCAGATCAAGGCCGCATTTCGCGCCGAGACCCGGGCGCTGTTCGCCGAGACCATCGGCAACCCGGGATTGAACATCCTCGACTTTGAAAAATTCGCCGCCGTCGCAAAGGCCAAGCAGGTGCCGCTGATCATCGACAACACCTTCGCCACCCCCTTCCTCTGCCGCCCCCTGGAGCATGGGGCCAATATCGTGGTTCATTCCGCCACCAAGTATATCGACGGCCACGCCACCAGCGTCGGCGGAGTCATCGTGGACGGGGGGAATTTCGACTGGAGCAACGGCCGCTTCCCCGAGTTGACCGAGCCCGATCCCAGCTACCACGGCCTGCGCTACGTGGAGAAGTTCGGTCCCCTGGCCTACATCGTCAAGGCCCGGGTTCAGCTGATGCGCGACCTGGGGACTTGCCCCGCGCCGATGAACTCCTTTCTGTTCAACCTGGGACTGGAGACGCTGCCCCTGCGCATGGAGCGCCACAGTGAAAACGCCCTGAAGCTGGCCCGCTTTCTGGCACAGCACCCGAAAGTCTCCTGGGTGAACTACCCCGGGCTGGAAAACCACCCCAGTTACCAACTCGCCAAGCGTTACCTCCCCAAGGGGTGCAGCGGCGTGCTGACCTTCGGCATCAAGGGCGGGGTCGAATCCGGCGCGAAGTTCATGGAAAACTGCCGGCTGGTAGCGCTGGTGGTGCACGTCGGCGACGCCCGCTCCTGCACCCTGCACCCGGCCAGCACCACCCACCGCCAGTTGACCGAGCAGCAGCAGAGCGCCTCGGGCGTGACTCCCGATCTGATCCGCATTTCGGTGGGGATTGAACACATTGACGACATCATCGCCGACGTCGACCAGGCGCTGCTGAACAGCTGATTCAGCTTCCCCTTCCGAGCGGGGACCGGCCAAGGTCCCCGCCTGTTTCCCCCCCGCCGCCCTCATCCTGCCCCCGCTGCTTGACCCGATCACGCATTCTTCTAGACTTGAACCTGAATCCGTGATTTCAGACCGGGCACCCACCTGCCCCGACCCCACGGAATCAAATAGAAAATAAAGCGCCGCGACCCGCCACATGGTTCTTGACAAGCCCGGTCATGCATGATACGGATCTAGCTCTTGGCTTTCTTGACTTTTTCACTTGCTTTTTAACTGGCAGGTCGAATTTCTTTATCCATCTTTTACAAGGAGAATGCGCATGTCAGAAAATCCCTCCCACGGAATCGGCACCAAGGCCCTGCATGCCGGGCAGGTTGCCGACCCCGCGACCAACTCGCGCGCGGTACCCATCTACCAGACCTCGTCCTACGTTTTCAACTCCTCCGAGCACGCCGCCAACCTGTTCGGCCTCAAGGAGTTCGGCAACATCTATACCCGGCTCATGAACCCGACCACCGACGTGCTGGAGAAGCGCCTGGCCGAGCTCGACGGCGGCGTCGGCGCCCTGGCCCTGGCCTCGGGGTCTTCGGCCATCACCCTGGCCATCCTCAACCTGGCCAAGTGCGGGGACAACATCGTCGCGACGAGCTTTCTCTACGGCGGCACCTACAACCTGTTCCACCACACCCTGAAGCGCATGGGGATCAGCGTCAAGTTCGTCGACTCCACCAACCCGCAAAACATCGCCGCGGCCATCGACGACAACACCAAGGCGGTATTCACCGAAACCATCGGCAACCCCAAGAACAACGTCGATGACTTCGAAGCCATCGCCAAGGTGGCCCACGACCACAAGCTGCCCCTGATCGTCGACAATACCGTCGCCACCCCTGCCCTGTTCCGCCCCATCGAGCACGGCGCGGACATCGTCTGCTACTCGCTGACCAAGTTCATCGGCGGCCACGGCACCAGCATCGGCGGAGCGGTGGTCGACAGCGGCCGCTTCGACTGGTCGAGCGGCCGCTTCCCCGAGTACACCACCCCCGACCCGAGCTACCACGGGCTGGTCTACCACGAGGCCCTGGGGAACCTGGCCTATATCCTCAAGATGCGCATCACCCTGCTGCGCGACATGGGGCCCTGCCTCTCGCCTTTCAACAGCTTCCAGTTCCTGCAAGGGCTCGAAACCCTGCACGTGCGCATGCCTCGCCACTGCGAAAACGCCCTGCAGGTGGCCCGTTTCCTCGAGCAGCACCCCAATGTCGCCTGGGTCAACTACCCGGGGCTGGAGAGCCATCCCGACCATAACCGGGCCCAAAAATACCTCCCGGCGGGCCAGGGCGCGATCCTCGGTTTCGGCATCAAGGGCGGCGCCCAGGCCGGCGCCAGGTTCATCGACAACGTCAAGCTGGCAAGCCACCTGGCCAACATCGGCGACGCCAAGACCCTGGTCATCCACCCTGCCACCACCACGCACCAGCAGTTGACCGCCGAGCAGCAGCTGGCCGCCGGCGTTACCCCGGATTACGTCAGGGTTTCGGTGGGCATCGAGGATGTCAGGGACATCATCGCCGATCTCGACCAGGCACTGAAAGCCAGCCAGGGCTGACCCGCCAAACCGAAAACTACCTGCTGACCCGAAAAGGCAGGCCGCTCGACGGCCTGCCTTTTTATTGCCCTCGCCCTGGGTCCATGCTAGTATCTCCCGGCAATTACTCTTTAATCTCTTACCCTTCGCCGACTGTCCAGGATGTGAATCGTGGACCTTCCGGGCGGGAAACTCCAGATTGATGGTTCCCCAGCGTTTCTTTCGCAACCTGCTAGAATACGGTCTATTTATGGGCCTTGCCACGCTTTCCCGAGCGCTGCCCCGGGATACGGCCATGCGTTTCGGCAGCCGGCTGGGAGTGGCGTCCCGCCACCTGCAGAAAAAACGGGCACAGACCGCCACCGACAACCTGCAGCGGGCCCTTCCCGAGCTGTCCAGCAGGGAAATCGAGGAGATGGTGGCAAGGACCTTTGCCCACCTCGGCTGCAGTGCGGTGGAGATGCTGCGCCTGGACATGTTCAGGGATAAGGCCGACCTGGAGAAATATTTCAGCATCTCCGGCCTCGAACACCTGCGCGCTGCCTACGACCTCAACCGTGGGGTTTTTCTGCTCTCCGGCCATCTGGGGTTCTGGGAGGTAGGTACCTTTTTCCTGCCCCTGCTCGGTTTTCCCGTGGATTTCGTCGCCAAGCGCATGAAAAACCCCTACGTCGATCGGTATTTTTCCAGACTGAGGGAGGCGGGGGGCGGTAGTCTCATCGAGAGCCGCCGCGGGGCGAGGAAGATCGTCCGCGCCCTGGCAGCCAACCGGGGTGTGGCGGTGCTGCTCGACCAGCACATCAAACCGAGCGAAGGGGTAGAGGTCAACTTTTTCAATCGACCCGCCTACACCACCCCGATCATAGCCCAGATCGCCCTGAAGCATGGGATCCCCGTGGTGCCGATGTTCGCTTACCGGACCCCGGACTTCCATTACCGGGTTGAGATCCAGCCGATGCTCCGACTCGGCAGCGAGGTCAGCCCCAAGGCGGTCCAGGCCTGCTCGCAGCGGTTCACCGACCAGATCGAACAGGCGGTACGCCGGGAGCCTTGCCAATGGTTCTGGGTCCACAGGCGTTGGCGCGACCGCTCGGGTTCGGCCCAACGGTAACCAGGAATGCAGGCCATGTCATCGCCGCAGAAACCGTTTCACATCGTCCTGATCGAACCCGAAATTCCGCCCAACACGGGGAATATCGCCCGCCTATGCGCCGCCACGGGCAGCGTTCTGCACCTGGTGGGGAAACTCGGATTCTCCATCGACGACAAGCATCTCAAACGGGCGGGCCTGGATTACTGGGAGCATGTGGCCCTGCGGCGCTGGGAAACCCTCGATGAACTGCGGCAAGCCTATCCCGGGGGGCGCTGGTGGCTCACCTCGAAAAAGGCCGAGAGATCCTACACCGAGGTGGACTTTCGCCCCGGCGATTTCATTCTCTTCGGCAAGGAGACCCAGGGGCTGCCGGAGGAGTTGCTTGCGGCTCATCCCGATTGCGCTATCCGGATTCCCATTTTCTGCGCGGGTGTGCGCAGCCTCAACCTCTCCACCGCCGCGGGCATTGTGCTCTACGAGGCGCTGCGCCAGGACGGGCGGCTGTCCTGAACCATTTTTGCAGAGAACCAGGGGGGTGAGTCATGTCGGACAAACGGAACAAACACCGCTACCCGAAACGGTTGCAGATCCGCTTCGGACCTGAATCCCCTGAAAAGGTCGCCTACACCGGGGATCTTTCCGAAGAAGGGTTGTTCGTCCGCACGGTGGTGGCAAAATTCATTCACGGGAAAGTACTGATCGAGATTTCCACCCCCGAAGGGGACCCGGTGATTCTCGAGGCCCAGATCCGCTGGGCCAAACGGGTGCCGCCGCAGATGATCCACAAATACCCCAAGGCGGGCCTGGGGTTGCGGATCACCCGTTTTATCTCCGGCGAGGAGCGCTACCGCCACATCATCGAGAACCTGGCGATAGATCCGGTTTGAGGCCTACAAAAAAAGGCGCCCCTTGGGGCGCCTTTTTAGCTGGCAGAAACCTGTTCAAATCAGCTCACTTTCGATGCGGATCAGCCGGGTCGGCTCCTGGATGACCTCCAACTGGTCGATCTCGGCCAGGGCCTTGCGGATGTTGGCTTCGCTCGCCTCGTGGGTCATGATCACGATGGGAACCGCCTCGCCGGCCTGCTGCTCGGGCTGAATCATCGAGGCGATGCTGATCTCATACTGCCCCAGGCGCGAGGAGATCTGGGCCAGCACCCCGGGCTTGTCCAGCGCGGTGAAGCGCAGATAATACTGGCTGACGATATCCGCCATGGCCTTGACCGGGTAGGCGGCAATATTCTGGCGCTGATACCCCATGGCCGGGGTGCGACCGGCGCCGCCTGCGTCGAGATTCCGCACGATGGCCATGACGTCCCCCATGACCGCGCTGGCGGTGGCATCCATTCCGGCGCCATGTCCGTAGAGCATGACCGGCCCGACAAAATCGCCAACCAGCCGCACGGCGTTGAAAACCCCATCGACATCCGCCAGGGGGTAGTTGAGCGGGATCATGGTCGGCTGAACCCGGGCCTCGATCTCGCCGTTGTCCTTCTTGCCGATGGCGAGCAGCTTGATCTTGTACCCGAACTGCCTGGCGAACTGGATGTCCAGGGCGGAAATCTGGCTGACCCCCTCGGTGTAGATATCCTCGAAGCGCACCCGGGTGCCAAAACACAACGCGGTGAGAATCGCCAGCTTGTGAGCGGCATCCACCCCCTCGATGTCAAAGGTGGGATCGGCCTCGGCATACCCTTTGGCCTGGGCGTCCTTGAGCACGCTGGCAAACTCGGCGCCTTCGTTGGTCATGCGGGTCAGGATATAGTTGCAGGTCCCGTTGAGGATGCCGAAAATGCTGCGGAAGTTGTTGGCGCAGAGGTTCTCCTTGATCGCCGAGATGATCGGGATACCGCCGCCGACCGCCGCCTCGAACATGACCTGGACCCCTTTTTTCTCGGCTGCGCTGAAAATCTCCTCGCCGTGCAGGGCCAGCAGGGCCTTGTTGGCGGTCACCACGTGCTTGCCGTTTTCGATGGCCTTGAGAACAAAGCTCCGCGCCGGCTCGTAGCCGCCGATCAGCTCGATCACGATATCAATGGAGGGGTCCGTCAGAACCTGCTCGGCGCTGGTGGTGAGGATGGCGGGGGCGACACTGATGCCGCGGTCGGTGGTGATATCGAGATCCGCGATCCGAGCCAGGGTGAGTCTGGCGCCGAGGCGTTTCTCCAGCAGTTCGGCGTTGTTCTGGAATACCCTGACAACCCCCTTGCCGATGGTGCCGAACCCGAGCAGACCTGCCTTGATTTCTTTCATAACAGCCCTTTCCCAAAACTTGTCAGTATATTATCCCGCCGCGGCCTCGGTTTGCCACGACCCACCGGACCCTAATGCCCGACCGGCCGAACCGACAGGCTGCAGTCGAGCCCCTTTTGCAGATAAGCGTCGCATGCCTCGATAACCAGCAGATTCAGGTCGGAGACATCCATCCCCCCCTCCGGGGCCAGACAGACCGCGACCTGCCTGAAACCGGCCTCGCGCACCGTTTCGAAAAGGTGCCTGAGCAATCCGCGAAAGGCCTCCCCGCCAAGGCCCTGGTGCTTGCCACCACCGACAAAGAGCACCCATTGGGCGGCAATCTTGCCGTTGCTGGCGACCAGCACATGCTCGCCGGCATGCCCGGCGACCTCCTGCCTCAGCAGCAGGTCGGTCAACATGCCATTGAGCCTCCAGTCGAGCAGGGCCGCAGGCCCCTGCAGCGGCCGCTCGTCCTCGAAATAAATCGCGGCAACGGCCTCCACCGCCAGCAGGTCGGCGGGAAGATCCACCACCTTGAGCTGGTTCATTGGGTCTTTTGCCGATGCACCCGGGATATCTTGTCCAGAATCCCGTTGATAAAGGCGGGAGTTTCCTTGGTTCCGTACTGCTTGCCCAGTTCGATCGCCTCGTTAATCGCCGCGTTGGACGGCACATCGGGGCGGTAGAGCAATTCGTAGGTGGTGAGCCTGAGCAGTGAAAGATCGACCCTGGCCATTCTCTCGAGGGCCCAGTTAGTGGAGAATTCCTCGATGATGGTATCGATTTTCTCCAGGTTGGCGGAAACCCCCAGGACCAGGTCTTCGGCGAAACGCCGCACCTCGGCAGGCACCGGTTCCTGGACCTCGTCCTTGGCTTCACCAAGCACATCGTCGTTGAAACGGAAATTGGTCCAGAACTCGCCCAGCAGGTTTCTCACCTTCTCTTCGGAATCCTGAACCTGAAGACTGTAGATCATTTTCAGGGCGTATTCCCGCCCACTTCTGCGAACCCCTTTGCCCATGATCTTCTCAGAGTGCTTTCAGCAGGTTGACCATCTCGATGGCGGTGGCGGCGGCTTCGGCACCCTTGTTGCCGGCCTTGGTCCCCGCGCGCTCGATGGCTTGCTCAATGTTGTCGGTGGTCAGCACGCCGAAGGCGATCGGCACCCCGGAATCCAGGCTGACGCTGGCAACCCCCTTGGAGACCTCGGCGCTGACATAGTCGAAATGCGGGGTCGCCCCGCGGATGACGGCCCCCAGGCAGATCACCGCATCGTAGCGCCCGGACTCGGCCATTTTCTTGGCGGTCAGGGGAATTTCAAAGGCCCCCGGAACCCGTGCCAGTTGAATATCCTGGTGGTCGGCGCCATGCCGCACCAGGGCATCCATGGCCCCCTCGACCAGCCTTTCGCAGATAAAGCTGTTAAAGCGGCTGACCACGATGCCAAAGCGCAGGCCCTTAGCATCGAGTTTCCCTTCAAAAGTCTTGGTCATCACAATTTCTCCAAAAAAATCGCGGGGCAAACCCGCTCAAAGCGGGAGGTTGTCAGAGATTCTCCAGCAGGTGACCCATCTTTTCCCGCTTGGTTTTTAGGTACTTGATGTTGGACCCGGTCGGGGCCACCTCGATGGGAACCCGCTCGACAATTTCAAGCCCGTAACCCTCGAGTCCGACGATCTTCTTCGGGTTGTTGGTCATGAGCCGGATCTGGCGGACCCCCAAATCGAAGAGCATCTGGGCGCCGATCCCGTAATCGCGCAGGTCGGCTTTGAACCCGAGCACCTCGTTGGCTTCCACGGTGTCGTGCCCCTGGTCCTGCAGGGCGTAGGCCTTGAGCTTGTTGATCAGGCCGATCCCCCGCCCCTCCTGGCGCATGTAGAGGACCACCCCAGCGCCTTCCTTGTCGATCTGGGCCATGGCGGCATGCAGCTGGTCGCCGCAGTCGCAGCGCTGGGAGCCGAAAACGTCGCCGGTCAGGCATTCGGAATGGACCCGGACCAGGACCGGCTTGGCGGGATCGATCTCGCCCTTGACCAGGGCCAGGTGCTGGGCCCGGTCCACGTCGTTCTCGTAGGCGATGGCCTTGAAATCGCCGCCGAAGGGGGTCGGCAGCACGGTTTCAGCCGCCCGCCGCACCATCATCTCCTTGCGCATGCGGTAGGCGACGATATCGGCGATGGTGACCACCCGCAGGTCGTGTTTCTTGGCGAAGGCCCGCAGCTGGGGCATGCGCGCCATGGTGCCGTCATCGTTCATGATTTCGCAGATGACGCCGGCCGGCTTGAGCCCGGCCAGCCGCGCCAGGTCCACCGACCCCTCGGTCTGCCCCGCCCGCACCAGCACGCCGCCCTTCTTGGCGCGCAGGGGAAAGACATGCCCGGGGCGGGCCAGGTCGGCAGCGGTGGTGGCGTCGTCGATGGCCACGCTGATGGTATGGGCGCGGTCGGCCGCCGAGATGCCGGTGGTAACCCCCCGCCGGGCTTCGATGGAAACGGTAAAAGCGGTGCCGAAGGAGGAGGTATTCTCCCGCACCATCAGCGGCAGTTCGAGAAAGTCGGCGCGCTGCTCGGTAAGCGACAGGCAGATCAGGCCGCGGCCTTCCTTGGCCATGAAATTGATGGCTTCGGGGGTGACCATTTCCGCGGCCATGGTCAGATCGCCCTCGTTTTCCCGGTCCTCATCATCGACCAGGATCACCATCTTGCCCTGGCGGATGTCTTCGAGGGCGGCTTCGATGCGTGCAATTGGCATGGGTTCAACTCCTTTGTGTGACTCGCAAATATGTCACAGAAAACCATGCTTGGCAAGGAATTCAAGATTCAGCGGCTTGCGCTCCTGGCCGCCGGAGTCGCCCTTGAGAAGCCGCTCGACGTATTTGCCGATCAGGTCGGTTTCGATGTTGACCAGGTCGCCGACCACCCGCTCCTGCAGGGTCGTCATGGCCAGCGAGTGGGGGATGACCGCTACGGTGAAGGACTCGGCGGTAACGCTGTTGACCGTCAGGCTGATGCCGTCGACGGCGATCGAGCCCTTCTCCACGACATAACGGGAAATTTCTCCCGGGACGGCAAAGCGAAAGCGGACCGCGTTCCCCTCCTGGTAGCGCTCGGCGATCTCGGCGACGGCGTCGATGTGGCCGCTGACCAGGTGCCCGCCGAGCCGGTCGCTGAGACGCAGGGCGCGCTCCAGGTTGACGCGGCTGCCGGGCGAGATCCGCCCGAGATTGCTGCGCGAAAGGGTTTCGGGAGAGACGTCGGCGCTGAAGGTGCCGCCGCCGAAGGCGACCACGGTCAGACAGATGCCGTTGACCGCGATGCTTTCGCCCATGCGGATCTCCTCCATGGGCAAGCGGGTAGCCACCTTGAGCCGCACGCTGTCGGCACCGCGCTGCATCTCCCGTATGCTGCCCAGATCCTCGATCAGCCCGGTGAACATGGCCGCACCTCCCCTTCCACAAGAATGTCGTCACCGAACCGGGTGACTCGCAGGTCCTCCAGCAAGCGGGCCTCGGCCAGCCGCTCGACCCCCGCCCCGGCGAAGATCCCCTTGCCCCCGAAGCCGCCGAGCAACTTGGGCGCGACAAACAGCATGACCCGATCGACCAGCCCGGCTTCGAGGGCCGCGGCGTTGAGGGTGGCGCCCCCCTCCAGCAGCAGGCTCTGGATGCCCCTGGCACCCAACTCGCGCATCAACTCTGCCAGACCCACCCGCCCGTCCTTCCCGGGAACCACCAACACGTCGGCGCCGCCGGCACGCAGCCGGGCAACCTTTTCCGCAGGCGCCTCTGCGGTGGTGGCAATCAGGGTGGCGGCCGCGGACTCGAGCCTGAGCATCGCCGCATCCTCGGGAATCCGCAGCCGGCCGTCGACCACCACCCGCAAGGGATCCCGCCCTCCTTCGGGCAGCCGGGTGGTCAGCCTGGGATCATCGCGCAGCACGGTGCCGATGCCGACCATGATGGCATCGACCCGATCCCGCAGCCGATGCACGAAAAGCCGGCTCTGCTCGTTGGAAATCCACTGGGAGTCCCCGCTGCGGGTGGCGGTGTTGCCGTCCAGGGTCATGGCCGATTTGAGGATCAGGTAGGGGCGGCCGCTGGTCACGTGCTTGGCAAAGGGCGCGATCAGCCGCCGGCATTCACTCTCGAGAATCCCGGTCGTCACCTCGATGCCGGCACTGCGCAGCATCTCGATGCCGCGCCCGCTGACCAGCGGATTGGGATCCCGGGTCCCGACAAACACCCGCGCCAGGCCGCCGGCGATGACCGCTGCGGCGCAGGGGCCGGTTCGTCCGTGATGGGAGCAGGGCTCGAGGGTGACGTAGAGATCGGCGCCGCGGGCGAGGTCGCCGGCCTGGCGCAGGGCGAAGATTTCGGCGTGGGGCTGGCCGGCCTGGGGATGAAAGCCCTCGCCGACCACCTGGCCGTCGCGCACGATGAGCGCACCGACCGCGGGATTGGGGCGGGTCCGGCCCTCGCCCCGGCGGGCCAGGTCCAGGGCCAGTCGCATGAAGCTTTCGGTTGAGGGCATGGTCTCCATACGGGAATGCTTTTCAGGCGGGGGGCGTCCCACCTCCCTTGGCGAGAATTTCGGTCAGTTCCCGCATGAATTCGTTGATGTCCTTGAACTGCCGATAGACCGAAGCGAAGCGCACATAGGCAACCTCGTCGATCTCATGCAGGGCCTCCATGACCTTTTCGCCGATGCGGCTGGCGTCGATCTCCTTGTCGCCGCACTCCTGGAAATAAACCTCCAGCCGCTCCACCATTTTCTCGATGGTGGCGATGGAGACCGGTCTCTTCTCGCAGGCCTTTTTCATGCCGCTGATGATCTTGGTGCGGTCGAAGGGCTCGCGCCTGCCATCCTTTTTCACCACCAGCGGCAGGGTCTCCTCGATCCGTTCGTAGGTGGTGAAGCGCCGCTCGCAGTCCACGCATTCACGGCGCCGGCGAATATTGTTCCCCTCTTTGCCGAGACGCGAGTCGATGACCTTGGTATCGGCGAAGCCGCAGAATGGACATTTCATTTGCCGACCTCCCTGCCTCCGGCGAGCAACTCTGCAAAAGCCATCACCTCGATCCCGGACTCGCGGAGCATTTCGGTGGAGAGATTGTCCGGATACCCCTCCAGATAGACGATTCTCGTCACCCCGGCGTTGATGATCATCTTGGAGCAGATCACGCAGGGAGAATTGGTGCAGTAGATGGTCGCCCCGCCGATGTTGATGCCGTGCTTGGCCGCCTGGATGATCGCATTCTGTTCGGCATGCAGGCCCCGGCAGAGTTCATGGCGTTCACCGGAGGGGACCCCGAGCTTCTGCCGCAGGCAGCCGACTTCGGAGCAGTGGGTGATCCCCGAAGGGGTGCCGTTGTAGCCAGTGGCCAGGATGTTCTTCTCCTTGACCACCACGGCGCCGACCTGGCGGCGCAGGCAGGTCGAGCGCCTGGCCACCAGTCGGGCGATATCCATGAAGTACTCTTCCCAGGAGGGGCGCTCCATCTAGACCAGCCGGTGGGCGTAGAGGGGGAATGCCTGGCAGAGTTCCTTGATTTCCTCGCGGATGCTCTCCAGTTCCGCCTCATTGCCGATGTTTTTCAGGGCCCGGCCGATCCATTCGGCCACCTTTTCCATTTCGGCCTCTTTGAGGCCCCGGGTGGTGGTTGCCGGCGTGCCGATGCGGAAGCCGCTGGTCACGAAGGGCGAGCGGGTGTCGAAGGGAACGGCGTTCTTGTTGACGGTGATCCCGGCCATCTCCAGGGTCTCTTCGGCCACCTTGCCGGTGATCTCGGTGCCCGAGAGGTCGACCAGCATCAGGTGGTTGTCGGTACCACCGGAAACCAGATTGAAGCCGCGTTTCATCAGCCCGGCGGCAAGAGCCTGGGCATTGTCCACCACCTGCCGCGCGTATTGCTTGAACTCGGGGGCGAGGGCCTCCTTGAAGGCCACAGCCTTGGCGGCGATGACGTGCATCAGCGGGCCGCCCTGGATACCGGGGAAGATGTTGCTGTTGAGTTTTTTGGCAAACTCCTCGCGGCACAGGATCATCCCGCCGCGGGGGCCGCGCAGGGTCTTGTGGGTGGTGGTGGTGACGAATTCGGCGTAGGGAACCGGGTTGGGATGGACCCCGGCGGCGACCAGCCCGGCGATGTGGGCCATGTCGACCATGACCATGGCGCCGACCTTGTCGGCAATCCGCCGGAAGGCGGGGAAGTCGATCTCCCGGGGGTAGGCGCTGGCGCCGACCACGATCAGCTTGGGCTTGTTCTCGACCGCCAGCCTTTCGACCTCCTCATAGTCGATGGTGCCGGTCTCCTTTTTCACGCCGTAAGGCACGATGTTGTACAACTTGCCGGAAAAGTTGACCGGAGAACCATGGGTCAGGTGGCCGCCGTGGGCCAGGTTCATCCCCAGTACCGTGTCTCCCGGCTGGCAGGTGGCGAAATAGACGGCCATGTTGGCCTGGGAACCCGAATGGGGCTGCACGTTGGCGTGCTCGGCGCCGAACAGCTGGCAGGCGCGATCGATGGCCAGCTGCTCAGCCACGTCGACGAACTCGCAGCCGCCATAATAGCGCTTGCCGGGGTAACCTTCGGCGTATTTGTTGGTCAGCACCGAGCCCTGGGCCTCGAGGACGTTTTCGCTGACGAAGTTTTCCGAGGCGATGAATTCCAGGTTGTACTCCTGGCGTTCGGTCTCCCTGACGATGGTGGCGGCGATTTCCGGGTCAAATTGATTGAGCATGTCGGACATGTTCCTTATCCTCCGGGCAGGTTAGAAGCGCCCTGTCATTGCAGTTGGTTGGAAAACGAATGGGCAGGCCGGCGGCCTGCCCATTCGGCTCTTGAGCCGTTTAGATTCTGCCCTGCCGAACGTCCTGTTCTATCTGGGCGATTTTTTCCAGGCGTCTTTGGTGCCGCCCCCCTTCGAAGTTGGCGTCCAGCCAGGCGGCAACCATGTCGCAAGCCTCCCGGGTGCTCAACACCCGCCCCCCCATCACGATGATGTTGGCGTTGTTGTGCTCCTTGGACATGCGCGCGGTGAATTCATCGCTGATCAGGGCCGCCCGGACACCGGGAAACTTGTTGGCGACGATGGACATGCCGATCCCGGTACCGCAGATCAAGATCCCCTTCTGCGCCTCCCCAAGGGAGACGGCGCGCCCCACCTTGGCCCCGTAGTCGGGATAGTCCACCGAGTCGCCGTTCATGGTTCCCAGGTCGCGCACCTCGATCCCCCGGCCCTCGAGGAAGTTCTTGATGGATTCCTTGAGTTCGAGGCCCCCGTGATCACTGGCAATGAGAAACATCCCGGAGCCCCCTTAAACCTTGCGGAACAACAGGGTGGCGTTGGTGCCGCCGAACCCGAAAGAGTTGCTGAGCACCGCGCGAACCTGGGCCCGCCGCGCCTCGTTGGGCACATAGTCGAGATCGCACTCGGGGTCCACATCCTGGTAGTTGATGGTGGGCGGGACCTCCCCACGGTCGATGGCCAGCACCGAGTAGACCGCCTCGATCCCCCCGGCGGCGCCGAGGGCGTGGCCGGTCATGCTCTTGGTAGAACTGACCATCACCTTGCCGGCCTGTTCGCCCAGGACCGTTTTGATGGCCTTGGTCTCGTACAGATCGTTGAAGGGGGTCGAGGTGCCGTGGGCATTGATGTAATCGACCTCCGAAGGGGCGAGCCCCGCTCCGGCCAGGGCCATCTTCATGCAGCGCGCGGCCCCCTCGCCCTCGGGCGCGGGAGCGGTCAGGTGATAGGCGTCGCTGGTCAGCCCGTAGCCGATCACCTCGGCGTAAATCTTGGCGCCGCGCTTCTTGGCCATCTCGTATTCTTCGAGAATCACGATCCCGGCACCCTCGGCCATGACGAAGCCGTCGCGGTTCTTTTCGAAGGGGCGGCTGGCCTCGCCGGGCGATTCGTTGCGGGTGGACAGGGCCTTCATGACGTTGAATCCGCCAACGGCCATGGGAGTGATGGTCGATTCGGTCCCCCCGGCAATCATCGCATCGGCATCGCCGCGCTGAATCATGCGGAAGGCGTCGCCGATGGAGTGAGTCCCGGTAGCGCAGGCGGAAACCGACGACACATTGGGGCCCTTGGCGCCGTAACGGATGGAAATCTGCCCCGGCGCGAGGTTGATAATCAGCATGGGGATGAAAAAGGGGCTGATTTTCTTGTAGCCGCCTTCCATCATCGCCTGGTGGTATTTCTCAATCGTGGGCAGACCGCCCAGGCCCGAACCGACGAGGACTCCGACGCGTTCGGCATTTTCGTCGGTGACCTGCAAACCAGAGTCCTGCATGGCCATATCTGCGGCGCCCATGGCGTACTGGATAAAGAGGTCCATTTTCTTGACCTCTTTCTTGTTGATGTACACCTCGGGGTCGAAGTCCTTGACTTCACCAGCGATCTGGGTCGGCAGGTCGGAAGCATCAAAGCGGGTAATGCGGTCGATGCCGGATTGGCCCTTCATCAGGGCGGTCCAGTTTTTCTCGACTCCGGTACCAAGGGCGGAGACAACCCCAACCCCCGTGACGACGACTCTACGCATGATGGATAGATCCCTCTCCGTCGGGCCTTAAACCCTTTTCTGAGAAATTGTAACCCAAGCCGTTGAGAAATAACAACTTTCCCCCACGGCCAAGGTTTATTCCGGTAATGTTTCTGCCCCTTGGGGCAAGGAGGAGGAAACACCCGTCTCCTCCTCCCCTCTCAAGCGCCTCAGGAATTTTCGCTGATGTAGTCCACAGCATCCTGAACGGTCTGGATTTTTTCAGCGTCTTCGTCAGAGATCTCGATGTCGAACTCTTCCTCCAGAGCCATGACCAGCTCGACGGTATCCAGGGAATCGGCACCCAGGTCGTCCATGAAGGACGCCTCGTTGGTAACCTGCTCCTCGTCAACACCCAACTGCTCGGCAACAATCTGTTTTACTCTTTCAGCAATAGAAGCCATCTGCTTCACCTCCTTGTTGATGTTCGCGCCGATTCCAAATCGAGCGAATTTTATGTTCCTTGATTAACTGCAGCCCTTTTACATATGCATGCCGCCGTTCACGCCCAGCACCTGCCCGGTGATATACCCGGACTGGTCGGAGGCGAGAAACAATACGGCATGCGCAATATCTTCAGCTTCTCCCAGGCGCCCGAGGGGAATCTGGGCCGCCAGCTCCTGGCGGGTCTTTTCGGGGAGTTCGTCGGTCATGTCGGTAGCGATGAATCCGGGAGTGATGGCGTTAACCGTCACGTTGCGCCGGGCCAATTCGCGGGCGACCGATTTGGTCAGGCCCAGCAGCCCCGCCTTGCTGGCGCAGTAGTTGGCCTGGCCGGCGTTGCCCATCTCTCCGACGACCGACGAAATATTGATGATCCGGCCGCTGCGCTGCTTGCTCATGACCTTGGCCGCGGCCCGGGTGCAGAGAAAAGCCCCTTTGAGGTTGACGTCGAGCACGACATCCCAATCCTCATCCTTCATCCGCAGCAGCAGCCCGTCCCGGGTAATCCCTGCATTGTTGACCAGAACGTCGACCCGGCCGTAGGCCTTTACGGCGGCATCGACCAGCTTGTCGGCATCGGCGGTCACCGCGACGTCGCCAACCACCGCGAGGGCTTCCCCCCCCTGGCCCTGGATCTCCGCGACCAATTCCTCGAGGAGCTGCGCATTGCGCGCCGAGGCCACGATCCGCGCCCCCTGGGCGGCGAGTCTCTGTGCCACGGCCCGCCCAATCCCCCGGGAGGCGCCGGTGACGATGACTACCTTGTCTTTGAGCATTTCGATCTCCTGTTTCGGGCTCAGAGGGCCTTGAGCCCGCTGGTGTCTTCGACGCTCTGCGCAGCGCAGCCCTTGGCAATGCGTTTGATCAGGCCGGAGAGAACTTTGCCGGGGCCGATTTCGACAAACCGGTCCACGCCAAGCTCGGCCATCCGCGCAACCGATTCCTCCCAGCGCACAGGAGCGCTGACCTGGGTCACCAGGAGCTCCCGCACCCGCCCGTGATCCTCGTTGGGCGCTGCCTCGACGTTGCTGACCACCGGCGGCTTCATCGCCGACACCCTGATCCCGTCGAGCACCTCGCGGAGCCTCTCGCCGGCAGGTGCCATAAGGGAGCAATGGAACGGAGCGCTGACCGGCAGCGGCAGGGCGCGCTTGGCTCCACGTTGCCTGGCCAGTTCCATGGCCCGCTCGACCGCACCGGTGTGGCCGGCGATCACCACCTGGCCGGGGCTGTTGAAGTTGGCCGGGGAGACCACGTCCCCCTGTGCAGCCTCAGCACATACCGCAGCCAGCACATCGCTGTCAAGCCCCATGACCGCAGCCATGGCCCCGACCCCTACGGGCACGGCCTCCTGCATGAAGGTGCCGCGCTGGCGAACGGTGCGGACCGCATCGGCAAACTGCAGCGCACCACTGCACACCAGGGCGGAATATTCCCCGAGAGAGTGGCCGGCGGCATAGGCAGCGGCCAGACCCGTCTCCTGCTCCACGACCCGCAGTGCCGCAACGCTGACGGTCAGAATTGCCGGCTGGGTATTCGCAGTCAGCTTGAGATCTTCCTCGGGGCCGTTGAAGCAGAGCTTCGCCAGGTCGAACCCGAGCGCATCGTTGGCTTCCTCGAATATCTGCCGGGCGACCGGAAAGTTTTCGGCCAGATCCTTCCCCATCCCGGGGCTCTGGGAACCTTGCCCGGGAAATACAAAAGCGATCATCGGATTGGTGCTCCTTTTCCTCTTCTGTTCCAGACTCTTACCAGCGAAGCAGGACCGAGCCCCAGGTGAACCCGCCGCCGAAGGCGTCGAACATGACCAGGTCGCCCTCCTTGATTCTGCCGGCGCGGTTCGCCTCGTCAAGGGCCAGGGGAATGGAGGCGCCCGAAGTGTTCCCGTAGCGATCCACGTTGACGAACACCTGCTCCTCGGTCAGCCCGATGCGTTTCGCGGCAGCTTCGAGAATCCGCCGGTTGGCCTGGTGGGGAATGAACAGATCGATATCTTCGGGCTTGAACCCGTTGGCCTCGAGAGCCTCGAAGGCGACTTCCGAGAGCGAGCGCACGGCAACCTTGAAGACTTCGTTGCCCTGCATCCGCAAAAACTGGATGCGCTCGGCCAGACCCTGGGTGGTCGCGGGGTGCCGGGTACCGAAACCGGGCTGGTAGAGCAGTTCAAGATAGGCCCCGTCGGAATGAAGATGGGTGGACAGCACCCCGTTCTCGCCGTCCTGGGCTTCGAGAACAACGGCACCGGCACCGTCACCGAACAGGACGCAGGTGTTGCGGTCCTGCCAGTCGATGGCCCGGGTAAGCACTTCCGCACCGATCACCAGGGCACGCTTGATGGCCCCGGCCTGAATCTGCTTGACCGCAGCATCAAGGGCGTAGACGAAACCGCTGCAGGCGGCCGACACGTCGAAAGCGGCGGCCTTGGGGGCGCCGATGTTGTTCTGCACGATGCAGGCCGTGGCGGGCCAGGGGTAGTCCCCGGTAATGGTGCCGACGACGATATATTCGATATCCGAACCGCTCAGCCCGGCCATTTCCAGCGCACGCTCAGCGGCGCGGGTGGCCAGATCCGAGGTCTGCTCGTCTTCGGCCGCGATGCGCCGCTCGTTGATGCCGGTGCGGGTGATGATCCAATCGTGGGATGTATCGAGGATTTTTTCCAGGTCATAGTTGGTCATGACCTTTTCAGGGACACAGGATCCCGTGCCGATAATGCGTGCCTTTTTCACTCAAGAACTCCTTTGTTCCGAGACACCCTGGTCAGCGACCTCCGCCCCGGAACCTGCACTGCCCGCGCCCTTGGTTCTAAATGCCACCGCGGTGGTCCGGAGCTGGGCGACCAGTTCATCGTTGACCCGTTTGGCAACCGACTGCCTCGCCTGGCCTATGGCGTTCATGATCGCCCGCGGGCTGGAGCCGCCGTGGCAGATCATCCCCGTCCCTTCGATCCCGAACAGGGGCGCTCCACCGATTTCGGCGTAATCGACCCTCTTCTTGAAGGCCTCGAAGGCGGGACGGGCGAGCAGGTAGCCGATCTTGGCGAGAAACCGGCCGCCGATTTCCCGACGCAGCATGGCCCCGATCCCTTCGGCAAGCCCTTCAGCAACCTTCAGGACGACGTTGCCGACGAACCCATCGCAGACGACAACGTCTACCGAGCCCTTGAATATGTCGCGCCCTTCCACGTATCCAATGTAGCGAAAAGGGGCTTCCTTAAGCAACCCGTGCGCTTCGCGAGTCTGCTCGTTCCCCTTGGTCAGCTCTTCTCCATTGGAAAGCAGCCCCACCCGCGGATCGGCCTTGCCCAATACATGCCGGGCGTAGACCTGCCCCATCAGGGCGAATTGGGCAAGATGCTGAGGTTTGCAATCGACATTGCCGCCGACATCAAGGACCAGGGTATGCCCTTCGATACTGGGCATGATGGTGGCGATGGCCGGACGATCGATACCGGGGATCCGCTTGAGAACGAACATTCCGGCAGCCATGGTGGCCCCGGAATTGCCCGCGCTGACAACCGCGTGAGCCTCACCCTGCTTGACCAACTCGAAGGCGACGCGAATCGATGAGTTTTTTTTCTTGCGAACCGCGTCGGATGCTGAATCGTGCATCCCGACAACTTCGCTGGCATGGCGGATGGAGATACTCAGCCCTTGGGCCTGGTGCTTCGCCAGCTCCTGCTCGATCCGGGCCGAGTCGCCGACCAGGATGATCGCCACCCCCCAACGCCGGGCCGCCGCAACGGCGCCTTCCACCTCGACACCAGGGGCGTTGTCTCCCCCCATGGCGTCAACGGCTACAACGATTCGCTCCTTCAATCGGAACCCCTATCAGGCTTCGGAACCGAGAACGTCTTTCCCCTTGTAGGTGCCGCAACTGGCGCAGGCACGATGGGGCTGCTTGGGTTCCTTGCACTGGGGGCATACGGAAATGCCCGGTGCGGAAATGCTGTCATGGGCCCGACGCATGTCTCTTTTGGATTTGGAGGTTTTCTTCTTGGGTACTGCCATGGCGTCTATCTCCTTGTGACCCGGCACGCTGGCCGTGTAGTTAACTCTGAATCCATGACGGGATACAGGCAAAAACCGGGCGCGAGCCCGGCATCGTTAATTGCGACAAGCCTGGTTGGCCTGTAGGTTATTGTTCTTTCTTTACCTTGAAATCGCGAAGAGCCGCAAACTTCAGGTTAAAATCCTGACCCGGGCAGTTACATTGTCCCTGGTTGAGATCGATGCCGCATTGCGGACACAGGCCCTTGCACTGCTCGCTGCACAGCGGCCGCAACGGCAGAGCCATGAGGACCTGCTCCTCGATAGCCTCGCGAAGCTCCAACTCGTCTCCCTCAAAGAGGATCAACCCCATATCTTCGGCGCTGAGCTCAGCCCCGTCCTCCCCTGCCTCACCCGCGACCTCGGGGAGTTCACGCACGAAGGTCAGATGAAACTCATTCCGCAGGGGCAGATCAAACTCCTGCAGGCAGCGACCGCAGCCCAACCGCACCCCGGCCTGCACCTGGCCGTCGACCTCGATCATGCCGCCGACCCTGAATGCCTGCACAGCCGTGACGACGGGGCCGATCGGTACCAGTTCGCCGCTTTCGACCAACCGCTGAAGCCCCGGGTAACCTTCGACTTCCTCGACAGCCTCGAGCTGCAGGCCCTTTTCTTTAATATCGTCGACGTGGATCAGCAACAAAAGCTCCGCAGAGATCTGAAAAGGGGTAGTATAAAGACTGACCCCCGATTGTCAAGGCAAAACATCCACTCCCGGAGGGCCCGACGGCACCTTGTATTATCTCATAAAAAGCAAATATGCAAGTGATTAATTTTACCATTCATCGTTACCGAATCCTTGCATCGGCGGGGGCATTGAGATACAAGGGTGCATTCCCGAAACATATGGAATTTATCCATGAAAAATGACCGTTCAGGCATCGAAGTCAAACATCTGCTGGAGATCATGAGCCGCCTGCGATCCCCGGGGGGCTGCCCCTGGGACGCCGCCCAGACCCCCGAATCCCTCAAGCCCTTCATCGTCGAAGAGGCCTATGAGGTTCTCGAGGCTATCGACCGTGGGGATTCGAGGGCGATCAGGGACGAACTCGGCGACCTGCTGCTGCAGATCATTTTTCAGGCCCGCATTTTCGAAGAGCGGGGTGAATTCGATTTTGCCGACGTGGCGAAAGCCATTTCGACCAAGCTGATCCGGCGCCATCCGCACGTTTTCGAAGAGGACCACAGCTGCGATCCAGAGGATCTGCTGCTGCAGTGGGACCGGATCAAGGCCGGGGAGCGGGAACGGCAGGGGGAGCCATCGGGGCCCCTGGCCGGCATCCCCCGCCAGCTTCCAGCCTTGCAGCGGTCCCAGAAACTATTGGAGAAAGTCGCAAGGGTGGGCTTTGCGTGGGCGGACGTTACCGGGGCCCGGGAAAAGGTCCGGGAGGAACTGGAGGAGTTCACCGAGGCGCGCCGGGAAATGGACCTGGCCGCGATGGAGCGCGAATTTGGCGATCTGCTGTTCGCCCTTGCCAACCTGGGCCGCTTTCTGGGGATCGACGCCGAGCAGTCCCTGCGCGGATCGATGAATCGCTTTGAGCATCGGCTGAGGCATATCGAGAAGACCCTGGCCCACCAGGGGCGCAACATCGAGGAAACACCCAGGGAAGCCCTGGAAGGGCTTTGGCGGGAAGCCAAGGCGCAGGAAGGGCGAAGTGCCCCTGCGAAGTAAAAAGCCTAACCCTTTCAGGCCAGTTCCCGCCTTTTCCACAAAAACTGTGAAAAACTTGTGGAAAACCATGTTGACAGCCATACCCCGAAGCGAATCCCCCTGTCCCTTAACGGCTTGCCTATTTTTTGATCAATACATTTTTTCAAGTAATTACATATACTTAAATTAATTGCCACGGGCTGCCACATTGGACCGAACCGCCACACTGCCGATTGACGTCGATCCCCCTGAATTCGAGGAATACATGTTTATAAGACTGCTGCTTGTCTTTACAATCGTCCCCCTCACCGAGCTGTATGTGCTTATCAAGGTAGGTGGCCTTATCGGCCTGCCCTCGACCATGGGGCTGATCCTTCTGACCGGCATTGCGGGCGCCTACCTGGCGCGCACCCAGGGGTTCGACCTGCTGCGATCCATCCAGGCGGAGCTTGCCGCCGGAAGAATACCTGCGGAGCAACTGCTGGATGGGGCCATGGTGCTCGCCGGGGGAATACTGCTGCTCACACCCGGCTTCTGTACCGACCTGTTCGGGTTTATCCTCCTGGCGCCGCCGTCCCGCAGGCTATTCAAACGGGTCCTGAAGGTCTGGCTGCAGCGCCTCATGGACCAAGGCACCATTTCCATTCACCGACTCTGAATCGCGGACCATTGCCCCCGAAAGGGCGCAGGACAGTTGACGGCAAACGGGAAGAACGCTTTGCAGTGGTGAGCGGTTGTTTATGCGGGGGAGGGAAATAGGGGCAATTCAGGGGGCGATCCGAAACGAGGGATCAAGATCGACCGGGTGCACCAGCGGGGGCAGTTCGGCTGGCTGCTCCGCAGCAGCAGAGCTATGGCGCTGAAGGTATTTGTGCAGGACGGGATCGTGGCGCCGCAATTCGTCGTTGCCCCCAAAGCCGGCGATGCCGCTGGAGAGGAAAACCACCCCGCAGACCATGGGCAGGGCTACGTTGGCGACGAAATGCATCACCAGCCCCACGCTTCTGCCCCAGATGCGCTTCATGGCGGTCAGGCGGGAATGCTCCCTTTCGGCCATAATCCGCAGCAGGGAGACGACCACGACATACAGGGCGAAAACGCCCATGACAATCTGCGAACAGATCAGCCCGTCGCCTGGATTCTCCATAGTGCACCCCCAGTGAAGAGCCCAAACATCACAGATAAATAATAGAACACTATTCTGAGGTTTTCAAACCCCTTCTCTGCGCAAATTAAATAAAAAGCGCCGTACGGTGACGGCGCTTTTTGATTTTCGCGGGTTGCCCTGAATATGTTCAGTTTTCGGGGAGAAAATGCTCCTCGTAGAGGTCCTCGAGCGCTTTCAGATGGCGGCTTTCGTCGTTGCCGATCCGCTCGAAGATTCCGGCCATCGGCGCGCCGGCACACCCCTGGGCCATGCGCCGGTAGAAATCCAGCGAGCCCTTCTCCAGGTGGATGGCATAGGCCAGCGCTTCGCGCACTCCGGCATCGGGTTTGAGCTCCTCGGTCTTGAGCAGGTAATCCAGGTTCATGGTCGGAACCGGGCGCTCCAGGGAGTGCGAACCTTCGATGGTCCCCTCCACCAGGGCCTTTTCCAGCTCCTTTTTATGCTCAAGCTCATCCAACGCCGCCTCTTTGAGGATTTCCTTGGCGTGCTTATCCTTAACCTTGCGCATGGCCTGCAGGTAATGGCGGAAGCCCTCATCTTCCATCTTCACCGCCATCTCGATGGCAGCCTCAAAGGTGTAACAGGCCGGTGACTGTTCGCTCATATCAATCTGTCCTCCAATTTAATAGATCACAATATAGCCGTGTTTTTCTGCAATTCGCGAAATTTCCAGTACATCGTTGATATGGTACGTCGATCCGTCGAGGATGAAATCGTAGCCTCCCTCGACCTTTTCCTCGGCCAGACTGATCAGGTACTCGAACGAGGCTGTCTTGATGGTCGCGCTCATGGACTTATCCGGGCTAAGGGGTTAAGTATATAGATCCTTTTAACATATCGGGGGGGAATTCACAAGACGCATTGTGTATACAACCCTCCCGCCAAGTTACTCGCCGATGATTTTTACCAGCACCCGCTTGCGGCGACGGCCGTCGAACTCCCCGTAGAAGATCTGCTCCCAGGGCCCGAAGTCGAGCTGCCCCCCGGTCACCGCGACCACCACCTCCCGCCCCATGATGGTACGCTTGAGATGGGCGTCGCCATTATCTTCTCCGGTGTTGTTATGCCGGTAGCGGCCGATCGGTTCGTGAGGGGCCAACCCTTCGAGCCAACGCTCGAAATCCTGATGCAACCCGCCCTCGTCATCGTTGATGAATACCGAGGCGGTTATATGCATTGCGTTGCACAGCAGCAGACCCTCCTGGATGCTGCTCGCCCTCAGGCAGCTCTCCACCTCGCCAGTGATATTGACAAAACCCCTCCGGGCCGGAACGTTAAACCACAGCTCTTTCCTGTAAGACTTCATCGGGCCTCCCCCTGAAATTTTATTTTGGAAAATCGTCGATAATTCTGGTAATCTATGGGTTTGCGAGATCTCACTATCGCGGAGAGAAGCCAGCACCGATCATGAACACGAGCCTTGGAAAACAACTGGCGGCGTTACTGCTGTGCGCCCTGATCACCCTGGGCGGATGCCAACAGAGGACCGGTGAGTCCCCACCCCAGGAGACGGCCACGGGAGTCAAACCCGTTGAACCCCAGAAAGTTCTGCCCAGATCCCACCGCGAACTCCACGACATTTTCCTTGCCCACAACTATGACTGGGACACACTCACCGAGGGGGTCCCTCCGATCGTTCTCGAAGAGCTCCCCCGCGACCTGGGACGAATCACCCAGATCAAGGATCGCAAACGCATCTTTTTCCTCTCGCTGCTCCCCCTGGTGCTCATGGCCAACGAGGAGATCAGTGCCCAGCGGGAGAAGGTCCTGGAGATCTGCCGGATCCATGATGCGGGGGAACAGCTCAGCGACGAACAGCTCGAGACCATCGAGGAGACCCTTTTCGACTACAAGGTGGATGGCGATCCCCTGAACGACCGGGCGGTCCGCAGCAACCTGCTCAAGCGCCTGGACGTCATCCCCCCCGCCCTGGCCCTGGCCCAGGCGGCTACCGAATCCGCCTATGGAACCTCGCGCTTTGCCCGCATGGCGAACAACCTGTTCGGTGAATGGACCTTCATTCCAGGGACCGGCCTGGTCCCCGAGGACCGCCCCGAGGGAGAGACCTACGAGGTCCGGCGGTTCCCCAGCCTCTACGACTCGGTCCGCTCCTACATGCGCAACATCAACACCCATTGGGCATACCACTCGCTGCGCGAGGCCCGCGCAAGGCAACGGGCCCAGGAACGGCCCCTGCGGGGGATGGACCTGGCCCAGGGGCTACGCCTCTACTCGGCCCGCAAGGAGGCCTACGTGGAGGAGATACGGGCGATCATCAGCCGCAACCGGCTCACCCGCTTGGCCTCCACGTTTCTGCGGGGGACGGCGGACGAGCCTGAGCCTCCGCTGCCGGAAGAGGAACCGATCCAGGCCGGACTGTTTTCCACCGGCAATTTTGCCTCGCGCAACCTGGCCCTCGCCACCCGTCAGCCCCGGGAGGAATGAAGCACCCAGGAGTTACGGCTCCGGTTCGGCCGGGTTGATCCAGAGTTGACTGAACCAGAACCATTGCGGCCCCTGGCGGGCCGGAGCGGTGAGGGTGTATTTGCTCCGCCTGCCGGCCAGTGGCTGACCGGCCCTGATCGTCACCCTGCCCGGGATGTGTGGGTCCGGCAGAATCTCGGCGTTGGGCTGACCGGGCACGAAACAGCGCAACGCCTCCAGCCTTACCGCTCCTGCCTCGATCTGGACCACCAGGTCCGGGGGATTGTCCCTGCCGATGACCGGGCTCGCCGGAGCCACGACCCTCAAGGGCAAGGCCCGCATGGCAAGCTTTTCCTGGAAACCCTCGAGCGTCGCATACACCCCCCCCATGGGAAAACGCGGCAGGGCGAAAAGCTCGGCCCGCTCTGAAACCACCCCCGACTGCTGCCCGGCAGCCCCGCGGAATCCCAACTCACGAGCCACGGCGATCAACTCCGGGGAGTATTCTCCAAAAGGATAGGCCAGCAGCTCCGGGCGAACCCCAAGATGCCGTTCCAACTCCGCCTGGGCGGTCTCCAGATCGACACGAACCCGCCTGTGCCATTCCGCCTCGCCTTCTCCGGGAAGCCTGTTGACAAGGTGATCGTGGGTGGACGAGTGGTTGCCGATTTCCACCCCTTCGGCGCGCAGTTGCCGGAGCTGGTCCCAATCCAGATATCCCGAATGCCCCACGAAATCGGTCGCCACGAACAGGGTCGCAGGATACCCGTAGCGCCGCAGCAGCGGCATGGCCCCGGTCAGAAAGCTTGCATAGCCATCATCCACGGTCAGCACCGCACACCTCTCGGGTAGCGGGTCTTTGCCCTCGAGGCGCCGGACAACTTCCCCCAGGGGCAGAACCGTAAAACCGCCCCGGCGCAAGGCTTCCAGCTGACCGGAAAAGGTTTCCAGGTCGATGTTGGTGGATGGCAGGCTGCTCTCCCCGAACCGATGGTAGACAAACACGCTCACATCGCCGGCTCGGGCCGGGCTCGGAGGGATGGTCAGAAGGAACAGCAAAGAAAGCCACAGGGAGGATTTAAACATGGAGAAACATCCGGGAAGGGAAGAAAAAAAGCCGGCCTTAATTCAGGCGCCTTCCTGCACGCGGCTGCGCAGGTAGCGCCGGATGCGGTTGCGGGCTTTGGGAGTGACGGCCCATTCGAGCCACTTGGGCAGAACCTGTGGTGTGCCGACCCGCTCGATGCCGACCTGGTCGCCGTCCATCAATCGCGAGCGCAGCAGTCGGGTCTGGCCGTTAATCCGCGCACGGACCGCGTGCAACCCCAGCTCTTCATGAATATCGAAGGCAAAATCCAGAGCACTGCTGCCCTCCGGCAAGGTCCGAATCTCCCCCGTAGGCGTGTAGACCTGGATGGAGGCCGAAGCCAGGCGCAGGCTTTCGGTGTCGAAAGCCGATTCCCCTTCGAGCAGACTGCGCATCAGGTCCTGGAAATTCGCCCGGCGGAATTCGAAGCCGGGTGCCAGCACTCCGGATTCGTTGAAACGGGCCAACTTACGAGTGGTGATTTCCACCCGCATGCGGATTTCTCCAGCCTGCACCGTGGTCTTGAGCGATTGGTAGCCGAACTGGGAGGGGACGTTCAGGTGATCGCGAAGCTTGCCGGGAATGGGCGAGAACAGGCTGTGCAGCAGGCCCAGGGCAAGATAGGCGTCCATGGTCCGGTCGACCTGCACTTCCAGGGTATAGAGGGTGGTCAACCCCCGCCCCATCCCCTTGGCGGCGGCAATGGAAAAGGGTCGCCAGCGCTCGTTCAGCAGGAAGGGGACCTTGTGATGCTCGAAGCTGTGGTGGATTTCCGACCTGATCTTGCGCCTGGCTCCTTCGCTCCGCTCCTGAAGTACCTCGATGGCGGCCTGGTAGCGGGCGGCGCGCCGTGGGTAGAGGATGCGCAGGGAGAGAGCATCGAGCTCGGAGGCCACCTGGCCCATCCCCAGATGCCGGGCAAGGGGAACGTAGATGCTGCGGGTCTCCTCGGCGATCAGCGACTGTTTGGCCGGGGCCAGCGCCCCGATGGTCTGCAGATTGTCGATGCGGTCCCAGAACTTCAGGCACAGCACCCGCACATCCTGGATGGCGGCGAGCAGCTGTTTGCGATAGGTTTCGGCCTTGAGGGCCTCGCGGCTCAGTTTCTCGTCGTCGGCCTTGGTCAGGCCGTTAACCAGCAGAGCCACTTCGTGCCCGAAGGCGTGCTCGACCTCCTTGAGGGTGACCGGGGTGTCTTCGACCACATCGTGCAGAATCGCCGCCATGATGGAGTCGAAATCCATCCAGTGCCGGGCGGCCAGGTGAGCCACGCGCAGCGGATGAAAGAAATAGGGTTCACCCGATTTTCGCAGCACCCCCTGGTGAGACCTGCGCGCAAGCTCGATGGCCGACTGCAGAGATTCAAGCCCCCGGTCCAGGTCATCCTCGCTCAACCCGCCGCCATAATGGGTTACCAGCAGCTCGAGTATTTCATTGATCAGGCGCTGTTCTTTGCGGCGTTCTTCGCTTGTCACGCAACCAATCTCCTGCAGCGGTCCGCATCGAGGCCGACCGGGAAAAATCTTCAATGGCAATATATACTAAATAAGAAAGCAGGACTCAGCAAGTCCGTTCTGGCGCCAGCCGGCAGCAGAGGCAATCCATGGGAAAGGGGGCATTTCATGCGAAAACAGCGACTTGAAGCCATCGGCAAACGCCTGCTCGAGCATCGCCAGGAACTGTACGCGGAAATCCTGAGAAAAAACCGCGAAGCGGCAGGCCTGACCGACGAAGGGGTACCTGACCTGGCCGACCAGGGCCTGACGGACAACCTGAGGGAGTTCCTGCACCTGCTCAGCGACAACAAACGCGAGGAGCTCATCAAGGTCGACGAGGCCCTGGACCGCCTCGCTGCAGGCAGCTACGGCCTCTGCCAGCGCTGCGGCGAGCCCATCGACATCCAGCGCCTGGAGGTCCGTCCCTTCACCCGTTACGATGTGGCCTGCAAAGAGGCCATCGAGAAGGAGGAGGCCCTCAAGGCCGGTCCGGGCCGCGGAACCCTTTGAGCCGCCCGGAAAGCGGCGTCCGGGGTATCAGGCGGGGCGCTTGGCGCTGATAGCGCCGATACTCTTCACCGTAGGCCGCCACCAGCTTGGCTTCTTCCAGACGAACCCCGACCAGCAGATAACCGGTCAACAGCGCAGAAGTCACCAAATCCTGGGGACTGATATCGCGGGCCCACAGCAGGATAATCACCGCCGCGTACCAAGGGTGACGCACCCGGGCCAATATCCCGTCCCTGAGCAGAGGTGCCGGTGGGGCCTCCGCCTCACCGCGCCGGAACCGGCCCACCTGGTCGAGGCCGAGAAACTCCCGCAACGGATAGACCCTGAACCCCTCGTAGAGCAGCCAGCCGGCCACGCCCCAGAACAATGCCTTGACGAAGGTCCAGGGCCAGCGCCAGACCAGGAACTCGGGATAAGGAAGAGCCAGCATCCAGAGGGCCGGCGGCAGGAAAGAGATTATCGCGAACAGGTTGTAGCCAAGCCTGAACCACGCGATGCGCTGACCCAGCAGGCGATGAAACAGCCCGTCGGCCCGCGGGGTGATGAGCAGCGAATGCAGCAGGCACCAGCCGAGCCAGAGCACCGCGAGAATCAGCAGATCGATGAACACCTGGGGCTCCGGGATCCTGACCGCCTATCCCGGCGGCCAGCCCATTTCCCGGCCGCCGAGCAGGTGGAAGTGGATGTGCCAGACCACCTGCCCCCCCATTTCGTTGCAGTTGTTGACGACCCGGAAACCATCCTCGGCAAAGCCGAGATCGTGGGCGAGCTTGCCCGCCACCTGGAAGACATGGCCGATCATGGCGTTGTCGGCGGTGGTCAGGTCAAGGGTGGTGCGGATGTGCTTTCGCGGAATGATCAGGTAATGGAGGGGTGCCTGGGGATTGATGTCCTCCAGGGCCACGACCAGGTCGTCCTCGAAAACCACCCGTGCCGGAATCTCCCCGGCGAGAATTTTACAGAAGATACAACTGTCCTTCTCCGGCATCGTCCCTCCTTTCCTCGTTGCGAGGATTCGACAGGCTGTTGGCCTCATCCAAGGATATCACGTTCCATCGTTTCTGCGCCGCGCGGCGCAGCAGCGATTCGTCGTGGCTGAGAAAAATCACCTGATGCTCACGGCTGAGGTTTTCCAGGGCCTTGAGGGCCTCGCTCTGCCGGCCGCTGTCGAAGTTGACCAGGGGGTCATCCATCAGCAGGGGCAGTTGCCGGCCGCTGGAGAGCTGCCGGGTCAGGGCCAGGCGTACCGCCAGATAGACGCCGTCGGCGGTGCCTCGGCTGAAGTGCTCGACGGGCTGCCACTGCCCGTTGCGCCCCTTGAGCGAAAGATTGAAATCCTCGTCGAGATGGACCTCGGTGTAATTGCCGCAGGTAACCACCGCCAGGTACTCGCCGATCTCCCGGGAGAAGCGCTCGAGGTAGGTGTTGCGGAAATCCTTCACCGCCCCGGACAGAACGTCATAGGCCAGAACCAGGGCGCTGCGCCGGCGCACGAGCTGTTTCTCGCGCTCGCGAAGCCGCTCTCCCTCGTCTTCGATCTGCTGCAGGTCGCCCAGCGCCCCTTGCAGCTCCGCCTCCTTGCGCGAAAGCGCGAGCAGGCGCTGCTCGCGCTCGCGGATGCTGGTGCCGAGGGCCTGCAGCTTCTCCTCGGCCTCGGGCAACTCCTCGGGGGTCAGGTGACGCCCCTGGAGCAGGGCTCGCTCCTTCTCCATCCGCTCGTCGATAACGGCCATCTCGCGAGTCAGCGAATCGCGGTCGCGCCGCAGCTCTTCGGATTTCTCGAGCACCTTGAGGGCGCTTTGCGCATCGCTCATTTCCTTGCAGAGCTGCAGGTGGCGTTCGAGGTTTTTCTGCATCTTGACGATTTCCACCGCCGAGGGGGAGAGCCCAAGCCCCTCGAAGCGCTCATCGAGCCCGGCCAGACGGGCCTGGGCCGCTTCGCGCTGCTGCTCGAACACCTGCAGCTGCCCGGAGAGACGGCTGCGCTCAGCCCGCCTCTGGACGGCGCGCCAGAGGTAGAGTCCCCAGACCCCGGCGGCGCCAACCCCGGCGCCGAGCGCCAGGGGTTTTATCCATTCGGCGCGCCACCACCCCAGAGAGCCTCCAGCGCCGGCCAGCAGACCGGTCAAAAGTGCGCTCAGCTTCCATGGCGGCGGGCCGCAGGCCAGCAGCTGCTCCCGCAGCGGCGCCGCTTCGCCGCTCAACCTGACCATCTCCTTGCGGACCTTCTCGGCCTCGGTGAGCAGCTGCGGCAGATCGGCGGGCATGGGATGGGGCAGCCCGGTTTTGGCCAGCTGTTGCTGCAGCTGTTGGCGACGGGCTTCGAGATCGGTCACCTTCTCCGACTCGCGGTTGACCCGGGTGAAGTCGCGGTTCAGGCTCTCCTTCTTCTCCAGCAGCTGCCATTGGCGGCGGATCCAGGCAAGGTACTTCTCCCCCTGGGCAAACTCGGCGCGGTCGTTTTCCAGCGAGGCATCCAGCCCGGCCAGCTCCAGACGCAGCCCCTCCAGGTCCCGCAGCCCCTGCTGGGCCTCCTTCCAGTGCCCCTCCAGCTCGGCCAGGCGCCCGCGCACCTCCTCGAGCTCACGGTCCTTGGTCTTGTCCTTGCCCCAGGGGTTTTCCCGGGTAATGGCAAAGTGGTCTTCGGCCAGCGATTCGAGCACCCGGTCGTAATCGACCTCGACAAACCCGGAAAGCAGGGCCTTGATCTTGGCGGCCAGTCCGCCCTGGCCGGAGACTTCGAGGCTGCCCTGGCCGAAGTAGAGCGAAGCCCGAAACACCTCCTCCTCCGCTACGCCGAACAGCCGGGTGAGCTGCTCGAGATATTCGGTCCGTTCGGAGGAGCGCCCCAGGGGCGAGGCCTTGCCGTCGAAGCTGTAGAGGTCGTGGTAAAGGTCATCCCGCTCCTGGAGCGAAACCCGGTCGCTGCTGAGGTCCCGCTCGATGCGCACTGTCCCCTGCCGGCCTTCCAGCACCAGGGCCGCTTCGGAGTTGCCCTGCCGCCCCCAGGGCCTGTACCGCTCCTTGTTGCGCAGCCCGAACAAAACCGCCGGGACCGCCTCCACCAGGGTGGACTTGCCGGCCTCGTTGGGGCCGATCACCAGGTTCATGCCGCGGCGAAACTCTACGGTCCGCTCGGCGTATTTGCCGAAGTGTTTCAATTCGAGACTGCGCAGGATCATGCCGCACCTCCGCCGAAGGCTCCAAAGCGGACCAGAACCTCCCGAAAAGCCTCCTCGAGCACGGCCCGTTCCTCGGGCCCGGCCAGCTGCATCCGCTGCTGCAGCTGGCGCACGAACACGCCGCGAACCGTCTCCTCCTGGGCAATGCGCCGGGCGAAATCGCTGTCGAAAAGCCGGGTGCGGTCATCGAATTCCAGGTGGAAAAAGGCCCCGCCGCAGCGCGCCTGCAGGGCCGCCAGATCGAGGGGCGCCTCGACGATGCCGGTCAGGCGCAGCCGCAGCAGCAGGTCGGGACGACCCATGGCGCAAATAACCTCCGCCGCCTGCTCCAGGGTTTCGCACCCGGCAAGATCGAGCTTGCGGTCCTCCAGCACCAGGCTGTTGACGGTAGCCTTCTCCACCTCGACCTGCCCCTTTTCCACCCGCACCAGGGCGCAGCAGCGCGGTCCGTTTTCCCCGAAGCGCTTCCCCTCGGGCGAACCGGGATAGCAGGCCAGGGTCCGCCCGCCGTCTTCGATAAGATCGAAACCGTGGTAGTGGCCAAGGGCCACGTAGTCCAACCCCCAGTGGCGCAGCTCGGCAACGGTGAAGGGGAGGTCCTTCTTGCGGTATTCCCATTCGGGGCTGCCCTGCCGTGAGCCGTGCAGCAAGCCGATATGGATTCCCTCGTCCGAGCGGCGGGCCATCCCCTCCAGGGCGTTTTGCGAAGCAAACGTTCGATAGGCGAAGCCGTAGAGGAAAACCCGCTCACCATTCACCTGCAGGGCCAACGGCTCCTCGATGGCCGGGCGATCGAGCAGGATCGCCCCGGGAAATTCGCTGCGCCGGTACACCGAATCGGCGCCCACCAGGTTGTCGTGGGTCCCCGGCAGCAGCACCGGCACGATCCCCCGGTCGGCCAGGCGTTTCAAGCCGGCCTGGACTTTGGCCACCGTCGCGGCCGAGGGCCGCGGGCTGTCGAAAAGATCGCCGGCCACCAGAAACAGGTGCACCTCGCTCTTGATCGCCAGGGTTACCAGGCGCTCGAAGGTCTTGAGAAAAGCCTCCCGGCGCTGGGCCTGCCGGTCCCCGAGGACGGGGAACGGAGCATCCAGGTGCAGATCGGCGGTATGCAGAATGCGAATCATATGCAAAACCTATTCGGCTTCGTAAAATTCCGGGTAATAACAGACGTTGGGCGAGCAGGTTGCGCCGAAGCGCTCTCGATGGGCGGCCCGCGCCTTTTTTCGGTACAGCGCAAAGTCGTCTTCGCTGTCCGCCAGGCGAAGAAAATCCCTAACCAGCAGGATGTTTTTCACTTTCTGCGCTGCCGGGGCGCCGCGCCCGACGAGCTTAAGCCCGTAGAACCCAGCCTTGCGCAGATGCGGGATCGCACACAGCCCACAGCCATGCCGGCGGTTGGTTTTCGACCAGCTGTCCTGGCGGGCCATGGCACTCAGCAGCAGAGGGGAACCGGGCGGGCTCTGCGGCTCGATCCGGTAGGGAATTTCACAGGGCCAGATCTTGTCCGGGCTCGAATGGTGAAAGGTGCACAGGCCCTCGGTATTGGGGCACTTGCCGACCAGCATGAAGGCGTCGAAGCGGACCCCGGGCAGCTTGAGGGCGACCTGCTGCATTTCCGCCACGGTAAGGTGCCGCGGGAAGATTATCCTGCCCACTCCCTGCTCGAGGTAGAAGCGCACCGCCTCGGAGTTCATCAGGTGAGCCAGGGTGCTGGCGTGATACTCGAGGGCCGGATGGCGACGGCGCAGCAGGCGCAGCAGGCCGAGATCGGCGAGGATGATGCCGTCGACGCCGGCCTCGGCCGCTTCGTCGACATAATCAAACAGCAGGGGGATCTGCTCCTCGGTGTAATAGGGTGCGTTGAGGGTCAGGGAGAAGCTCCGCCCCCGTGCGTGGGCCAGGGCAATGATCTGCGCAAGATCGGCAAAGGATTCGATCTGCGCCCCGGCGAAGGTCCGCTGGTTGAGCGAGGCCAAAAGGCTGTAGCGCTCCCGCCACGCCGCCGGGACATAGCCGCCGTAGAGCTCATCGGCACCGGCCTCGAGCAGCAGGGATGCTTCAGCCAGATTATCGACGGGGGAAATGACCTTCATCCGCACCTGGGGTGGAAATGTTTTTCAATCGCTAATTCAGCCAGTTGAACCATCATTCTTCACGGAACTTCCAGATCGTATCCCGGCGGAAATCCCACCAGCTGCCATCCACCGTGGCCGACAGGGTTTCCCCGGCGACGACCAGGGTGAGCGCCGGCCTGCGGTCGGTGCCGGTGAGGTTGAAAAAATCCCGCTCACCCACCTGTTCGACAATCTCGTCCAGGGTTGCCAGGACCACCTCCTCGCCGGGCAGGCAGAGCCGGTGCACCAGCGCTATGGGAACGCTCTTGCCGTAGCCCTTTTTCAGCTGGGCGACCAGTTCGGGAAGCGGCAGGTTGTTCATGTAGATCAGCAGGGTCACCCCCGGAGCCGCAAGTTCCGCCAGGGTCGGTGACCCCGGCTGATCGCCGAGGGTGCGCGGTGAGGCTATGACCGCCCGGTTGCAGACCCCGGGCAGGTCGAGGGTTTTTTTCAGGAAGGCCGAGGCGGCGTTGGCCGTGCCGACGCCGGCGATGACCTCGGCGCGGGTCCCGAGGACGTCGATCAGCGCCTGAAAGGGAGAATAGAAGGTCAGGTCCCCGGGGACCAGGAAAGCCACATCCCCTTTTTCCAGCAGCTTATGGAGCAGATCAAGCAGTTCCTGGAAATAGAACCCGAAGGGAACCAGCACCTGCTTGCCCCTCAGCAGTTGGGCAAAGGTTTCCTCGTAGGGGGTCGGCGCGAACACCGCATGACAGCCCTCGAGCGCCCTGGCCCCCTTGAGGGTCAGCAGATCGGGATCTCCCGGCCCGGCCCCGATGAAAAAGACCTGATTTTCTTCTGTCTTGAATTTAATCATGGTTACTTTTCAGCAATACTGCCTCAAGGTGCCATCCGTTTGAGCTCCCTCCCCTTCAAGGGGAGGGTTGGGGTGGGGATGGGGTGAAGAGTTGCAATCAGGGTATATTTCCAATCCCCGGTCAGCAATTACTTACGGGCTTTTACGCAGCCGAATGAGAAACTCCCGGTTCCCCTTGGGGCCGAGGATCGGGCTCTCGGTCACCCCGAGCACCTCGCAGCCGAGGCCGGTGGCCAGCTCGCGGATCTTTTCCACCACCTGCTCGTGCTTGGTGGGGTCGCGCACCACCCCGCCCTTGCCCACCTCGCCCCGGCCGACCTCGAACTGGGGCTTGATCAGCGCCACCACCTCGGCATCGGGGGTCAGCAGCGCCAGGGTCGGCGGCAGGACCTTGTCCAGGGAGATAAAGGAGGCGTCGATCACCGCCAGCGAGGGGCGCGGGTCGAGACGCTCGGGGGGCAATTCACGGATGTTGGTGCGCTCGAGGTTGACCACCCGGCTGTCCTGGCGCAGCTGCCAGGCGAGTTGGCCGTAACCGACGTCGACGGCGTAGACCCGGGCCGCCCCCCGCTGCAGCAGGCAGTCGGTGAAGCCGCCGGTGGAGGCACCGACGTCGATGGCGATGCGGCCCTGTACCGACACCCCGAAGGTCTCCAGAGCCTTTTCCAGCTTCAGCCCACCGCGCGAAACATAGGGGATGTCCTCCCCCTTGAGGCGTATTTCAGCACCGGCCGGGACCTGGGTGCCGGCCTTGTCCACCACGTGGTCGTCGACCACGACCTTGCCGGCCAGAATCAGCGCCCGGGCACGTTCGCGGGACTGTACAAGTCCACGCTCCACCAGCAGTTTGTCGATCCGCTCCCTGCCTGCCATCCAGCAGTGTCTCCCGGCCTTCGGTGATCCAGATAAAACGGCGAACAGGTTAGCACAGGGGGTACCGGCGGGCAACCGTTTCCTCGACGGCTGACGGGGCTGATTTGCCGGATCCTGCCCCTGTGGGGAGAATTGGTGTTGACAAGACGATCCCTTTTGTTTATTTTGAAAACGAATTTCATTTTAATTTCCAAGGAGGAACCATGCCGCCTCGCATAGCCGAGCGACAACCCGCGCTTTCCGATGTGCCCCTATGGAAGGAAATCTCTCCCCGGTTCGCCACCGATCGGGATTGCCTGGCCGCATTCCTCGCCCTGGAAACCGCCGAGATTCTCGAAGGGGTCAAACCGGGCAACCTGGTCAACCTGGTTAACCGCACTCAGGTCTGCGGCCGAAACCTCTACCACTTGTGGAAAGCTTTCGGCCCCGCCCTCGCCACCGACTGCGGCCTGGAAAGCAGGGTGCTATGCGACCGCGGCAGCTCGCTGCTGATCTATTTCTACGACCGTCAGGCCATGGAGAACCTGATCCACGTGCCCGGTGCCAAGGCCCTGCTGAAACGATCCGGCTACCCGGAGGAGTTGTCCCTGGATGCGGCGCTGAGCCTGCTGCAAAACCGGATATCAGGAGACTTTCCCCACGAAATAGGCGTTTTTCTCGGCTACCCGCTGAAGGACGTGGCTGCCTTCATGGGTCTGGTGTCGATCCCCTTCGCCTGCCAGGGTCCCTGGAAAATCTACGGCGACCCGACCAGAAGCCTGCACCTGGCGGAGGTCCACCGGGCCAGCCGCAGACGCATGGCCTGGCGCGTCGCCCGCTGCAGCGACCCCCGCGAATGCCTCAACCGTTCCGCCTGTTCCGGCAAATGCGCGACTCGCCCCGCCGCCTGATCCCGCCCCTATAAAGCCAACACGCTGGCAAACCCGCACATTCCCGCTACAATTATAAACATTTAAGACTTCTTCGCTTCCGCTTCAGGCCTGCCACTTCGACGCAAAGGAGGGACCGATGCCGGAAGATACGATAAAACTCGTCGTCGAAGCCGAAAAGGCCATCGCGGATATCCTGGAACGGGAGCGCCGAGCCGCCGCGGACCGGCTGGAGGCCACGAAACGCGACTCCCAGGGCGACCTGGAAAAGGAACTTTCCCGCCTGGCGGAACAGGAGGCCGCTGCGGCCAGGGAAGCACGCCAGGCTGCGGAGCAGGAAGGCGCCGTCCTGGTCAATAGCGCCCGGCAAGCGCGGCAGGACCAGGCTGCTCTCGACGAGGGGATGCTGCTGCGGGTGGTGCGCCGCCGGTTGCAGGAGCTGGTACCGGAGATGGGCGATGATCGTCAGGATGAGCAAAATTGAAATCGTCGGTCCCAAGGAGATCCTCTACGAGGTGCTGACGACCCTGCGCGCCCTGGGGGTGCTGCAGATCGAGGCCCAGGTGCGGGAGAGCCTTCAGGCGCGCGGCGAGGGTCTGCTCAAAACCCTGCAGATCGACAAGCAAGCCCTTTCCGAGCGGTTGTTCCTGGAGGAACTGCAGGAGAAAATCGAATCCATCCTCAGCTGCCTGCCGCAAATCCCGGTCCGCGAAAGCTACCTGAACCCCGAGGCTGCCATGGAGGCGACCGCCGAACTGGTTGACCGGCATACCGCGGCCTGTGAGGAAACAGGCCGCGCCAAGACCGCGGCTGCCAAGGAGCTGGCGGAACTGGAGCGCTTCCGGACCTTCCTGCAGGCCATCGGCCCCCTGGTCGGCCAGGTCCGTGCCGACTCAGATCTGGAGTTTATCGGCCTCGAAGTGAAGGACCCCGGGGCGGTGGAACAGTTGACCATCCTCGCTCATCGCCTGACCCGGGGCAATTACGAAATCCAGACCACCAGCATGCCCGAGGGGGGGCTCGTCGCCCTGCTGACCACCAGCCGCGAGCTGGCCAAACCACTCAAGAAGGCCCTGCAGGGCGAACGGATCCCCGAATTCGCCTTGCCGGCCTACCTGGAAGAAGTCCCTTTTAACGAAAAGGCCGAGGTGGTCGAATCCCGCCGGCGCGAGTTGCTCGCGGAGCAGAAGCGGCTGGAAGAAACCCTGCTCGGATTTGCCAGGCGCTGGCTGCCGCTCTACCGCTCGGTTCTCGATTGGCTGCGGGGGAGGCTTGCCCTGGTCCGGCAGAGCGCCTCGATTTACCAGACCGAGCTCTGCTTCATCGTTTTCGGCTGGATGCCCACCGACCAGGTCGTACCGACCCGCCGACACCTGGCTGATACCTTTGCCGACCAGGTCGTGGTTGAGGAGAAGGAGATCCTCGAGCAGGAGCTTGAACAGGTCCCGGTCGCCTTGAAAAATCCCCCCTGGATCGCCCCTTTCGAGCTTTTTGCCCGCCTGCTCCCCCTGCCCCGCTATTCCTCCTACGACCCGACGCCGTTTCTGGCCATCTTCTTTCCCCTGTTTTTCGGTATGATCCTCGGCGACCTGGGTTACGGGGCGCTGCTGGGGCTGATTGCGGCGGCCCTGGTGTTCGGCTTCCGGCAGCGCCCGCTGGTCGGCAACGCCGGGAAGATCCTCGGCATCTGCGCCGCCTACACCTGCGTCTTCGGCTGGCTGTACGGGGAGTGTTTCGGCGAATTCGGCCACCACGTCCTGGGGATGGAACCGATCTGCTTCGACCGGCGCACCGCCCTTGAACCGATGCTCTATTTCGCCCTGTCGGTGGGGGTCTGCCATGTGCTGCTGGGCCTGCTGCTCGGCGTTATCTCCGCAGTCCGGCAAAAAAAGACCCGCGAGGCCATGATCAAGCTGCTGAGCACCGTCGCCGTTTTCTGCCTGGTTCTGCTGCTTGCCACGTTTATCCTGCCGGTCCCGGTGCTGCTGCGCCGGCCTCTGCTGGTGACCCTGGGCATCGCCGTCCCCCTGCTGCTCATCCTCGGCGGTATCCTTGCGCCCCTCGAACTGCTCAAACATGTGGGCAACATCATCTCCTACGCCCGTATCATGGCGGTCGGCCTGACCTCGGTGCTGCTCGCCCACGTGGCCAATGAACTGGCCGGGCTGGCCGGCAACATCCTGGTGGGGATGTTGGTGGCGGTGCTGCTGCACGCCTTCAATATCGTGCTCGGAGTCTTCGCCCCGACCATTCATTCGCTGCGCCTGCATTATGTCGAATTTTTCAGCAAGTTTCTCGAACATGGCGGTCGCAAATTCGAACCGCTGGAAAAAAATCATGGAGGAGGGTCATGGAAAGCCTGACTGGAATGGAAAAGGTTCTGCTTGCCTTCGCAGCCGCTCTTGCCGTCGGCATCTCTGCCCTGGCCACCGCCTGGGCCCAATCGAAGATCGGCGCAGCCGGCGCCGGTGCGCTCGCCGAAAAGCCCGAGCTGACCGGCACCATCATCATCCTGGTGGCGATCCCGGAAACCATGGTCATCCTCGGCTTCGTCATCGCCGCGATGATCCTGCTGATGGTCTGAAGCCATGAGCCACCACGAGCTCATCGAATCGCTGCGCCAACGGGCGGAGGAAAAAGCCCGGGAAATCCGCCGCCAGGCGGACCAGCAGGTCGAACAGCTCAGGGCCGAGGCGGCGGCTCGGCTCGCGGAGGAAACCGCCCTGTCGGCCCGCCGGCAGCGCAGAATCGCCCGCGAGGAACACGCCGCGGTGCTCACCGAAGCCCAGCGTCAGGCCCGGCAGCTCAGGACCGAGGCAGCCAACGCCCTGGCCGAGCGGCTTTACCTGGCGGCCCGCAAGGCCCTGTCGGGGCTCAGGGAAACAAATCCGCAGGGTCTGTTCGGCGCCCTGGCCGCGGAACTGCCCGACCTCGACTGGGAACAGATCCGCGTCAACCCGGCCGACGAAAGCCTGGCCCGCCGCCAGTTCCCGGAGGTGGCCATCGCCACCGATCCAGAGATCGCCGGAGGCATGGAGGCCGTGGCCCACCAGGGCCGCGTGCGCATCGACAACACCCTGGGCAAACGGCTCGAGCGTGCCTGGGATACCCTGCTGCCGGGCCTGCTCGAAGATCTGGCCGCAAAAGTGGAAAAGCCATGACCCTGCTCAGGGAGCTTCCCTTTCCGGGTTACCCGACGCCTTACCTGCTGTCCCGACTGCGGGCGCGCAGCGCACGCCTCACCCGCGACTGGCAGGCGGCCCTGCGCCAGGGCGCACCTGCCGGGGCCTCCGAGGAGGAACTCTGGCGCGACCTGCTTAAGGAACATGCCTGGGTCTACCGGCAGCTGAACACCCGGCTGCGCCGCCGCTTCGCCCCGGCGTTCTGCTTTTTCGAAATCCGCACCCTGGTCCTGGCCCTGCGCAACCGCAAGGCCCGCGAGGCGGGGCGGGTCGAGGAGGTTCTGGAGCAGAGCCTGCTCGACGGCAGGCTTCTCAAGCCCCTGCGCAGCATCGGCTCCTTCCAGGCGGCGATGACCGGGCTGGCCAGGCAGCTGGCCCGTGAGGCGCCCGATTTTGCGCCGCTTCTGGCCTACGCCGAGCAGGGTGAGCTGCGCCCCTTCGAAAATGCCCTGGCCGGGGCAATGCTGGCCCACGCGACCCATGGCTGCCGGCATCCCCTGGTTCGTTTTTTTATCGCCAGCCAGATCGATCTGCGCAACCTGTTCGCCCTGGCCAAACACCAGCGCTGGCAGCTCGAAGAGATTCCCGAACTACTGCCGGGCGGACAGCTGCCCCATACTAGAATGACAGCGCTGATCCGGGCCGGTCGCCTCGAAACCCTTGAGCGTCTGGTGCAGCGCACCCTCGGACCGGCGATCCAGCTCGCCGACCCCAGACTGGAAATCGCCCTGCTGCGCAGGCTCTCGGAGAAGATCCGCCGGCAGGCCAGGGATTACGAGGAGGCCGGGCCGGTGCTCGATTACCTCTGGCGCCGCACCCTCGAAACCCGCAACCTCGGGGTGCTGCTGAGCGGCAGGGACCTGCCCGAGGAGACCCTGGCCGCGGAGCTGATCGCATGAAACGCATCGTCTTTCTGACTCCCGCCGACGCCCGTTACGGCTTCAGCCTGGCCGGGGTCACCCAGTTGACCCTGGAACCCGAGGAGGTCGACCGGGCCCTGGGGGAGATGGTCCAGCAGCCGGAAACCGGGGTGGTGGTGATCGACGAGCGGCTGGTGCCGGCGATCCCGGAAAAGAAGCTGCAGGAGATCGAAAAACGCTGGCCGGGGCTGGTCATCGTGCTGCCGGCGCCGGAAAAACCGGAAATCGAAATCGAGGATTACGCCCTGCGCCTGGTGCGCAGGGCCATCGGCTACCAGGTGAGGCTCAATCTATGAAGGGGCGCATCACCGGCATCTCCGGCCCCACGGTCACCGTCGACCTCAAGGGCCTCAAGCTTTACGACCGGGTTTCCGTCGGCGGCGCCCGGCTGATGGGCGAGGTGGTGCGCCTGGAGCGCGAGCGGGCCATCGTGCAGGTCTACGAAGACACCCGCGGCCTCGGGCTGGGAGAACCGGTGCAGGGCGTGGGCCGGCCGCTGACGGTACGCCTCGGGCCCGGCCTGCTGAACCAGATGTTCGACGGCCTGCAGCGCCACCTGAGCTGGATCTTCCAGAAGGACGGCCCCTTCATTCACGCCGGCCGCGAGGCGCCGCCGGCCGAGACCGTCCACTGGCGCTTCACCCCGGAGAAAAAACCGGGCGAGCAGGTGATGACCGGCGAAATCATCGGTTGCGTGGAAGAGGGGCCGTTTCGCCATTGCATCCTCTCCAGCCATTCGGGGACCCTGGCCGAGGTTGCCGAGGGCGAACTGGAGCCCGGCAAGCCCGTCGCCACCCTCGAAGACGGCACCAGGATCCTGCCCAGCCACGAGTGGCCGGTGCGCCGCCCCCGCCCCTACCGCAAAAAGCTCGCCACCCAGCTGCCGCTGGTCACCGGTCAGCGCTGCATCGACTTCCTGTTCCCCCTGGCCCGCGGCGGCACGGCCATCTTCCCCGGCGGGTTCGGCACCGGCAAGACCATCCTCGAGCAGTCCATCGCCAAGTTCGCCGACACCGACATCGTCATCTACGTCGGCTGCGGCGAACGGGGCAACGAGATGGCCGAAATGCTCGAGGAGTTCACCACCCTGCGCGCCCCCTGGACCGACCAGGAGCTGATGGCCCGCACGGTGGTCGTGGTCAACACCTCGAACATGCCGGTGGCCGCCCGCGAGGCCTCGATCTACACCGCCGTGACCATGGCCGAATATTATCGCGACATGGGCTACCACGTGCTGCTGCTGGCCGACAGCCTGTCGCGCTGGGCCGAGGCGCTGCGCGAGATCTCCTCGGCCCTGGAGGAGATGCCCGGCGAGGAGGGCTACCCCACCTACCTCGCCTCGCGGATGGCGGAATTTTTCGCCCGCGCCGGGGTGGTGGAGACCCTCGGCGGCCAGACCGGCTCGCTGACCATGATCCTCTCTGTGTCGCCGCCGGGGGGGGATTTCACCGAGCCGGTCACCCAGGCCTGCCTGCGCACCACCGGCTCGTTTCTGATGCTCGACACCAGCCTCGCCCACCGCCGCCACTTTCCGGCCATCAACTGGTTCCAGAGTTTTTCCCTGTACGAGGAGGAGGTCACCCGGCACTTCGGCGAACAGGTCGACCCGCGCTGGGGCGAACTGCGCCAGCAGTGCCGCGAGGTGCTGCAGCGCGAGGAGGGGCTGCGCGAAGTCGCCGAGATCGTCGGCAGCGAGGGCCTGCAGGACAGCGACCGGCTGCTGATGAAGGCCGCCGAGCGCATCCGCCAGGAGTTTCTGGCGCAGAACGCCTACACCGAAGACGCCTTCTCCCCGCCGGACAAGACCCTGGAGCGCATCGGCGGCATTCTCGATTTCTACCGCGGCGCCAGAGAGCGCTTGGCGAAGGGGGAGTTTCTGGATGACATTTTGAAGGAGTGTTCTTGAGAAGGTAAAGGCTGAATGGCAAATGGGACGCAGATCAAATCTGATCAAATCGGATTAAGACCCTTTTGGGGCCGCGTGGAATCCGACTGATCCGTCGGATCAGACCGATCGGTCGGATCGGACCGCGGCCAAGGCGAGGCCAATCAGCTTCGCTTCGCCAACCACTAATCACGCATTACGCATTACGCATCACGGACTTAAACCATGAGACTTGCCGAACACAGCTACGGGACCATCGCCTCGATCCAGGGGCCGCTGCTTTTTGTCGAGCAGGTGGTCAGCGTGCGCATGGGCGAGGTGGTGAAGATCCACTTTCCCGACGGGCGCGAGATGGAGGGGGAGGTTCTCAAGATCGAGGGGGATACGGTGCTGGTGCAGCTGTTCGGCGAGAGCCGGGGGCTCGACGTGGAGAGCACCCGGGTGGTGTTTTCCGATGCGGTCAAGCAGGCGCCCCTCTCCCTCGAAGTGCTCGACCGGGTCTACAACGGCTCCTTTCAGCCGCTGGACGGGATGCCGATGTTCATCCCCGAGCGCCGCGTGCCGGTCACCGGCTACCCGCTCAACCCGGTGGCGCGGGCCCGCCCGGAGCAGTTCATCGAGACCGGCTTTTCCACCATCGACGGGCTCAACACCCTGGTCAAGGGGCAGAAGCTGCCGATCTTCTCCAGCGCCGGGCTCCCTTCCCGGGAGATCGCCGCCGGCATTCTAAAAAACGCCCGCCTGGCCGGGGCCGAGGAGGAAGGCGCCCAGCGCTTCACGGTGGTCTTCGTCGCCCTGGGCCTGACCTACCACGAATATTCCTTTTACCGGCGCACCCTCGAGCAGATGCGCACCAGCTTCGTCGCCTTCATCAACCTCGCCGACGACCCGGTGGTCGAGCGGCTGCTGGCGCCCCGCTTCGGCCTGACGGTGGCCGAATACCTCGCTTTCGAGCACGGCATGGACGTGCTGGTGGTGATCACCGACATGACCAACTACTGCGACGCCCTGCGCGAGGTCTCCACCGCCCGCGAAGAACTGCCCGGCCGGCGCGGCTACCCCGGCTACATGTACTCGGACCTGGCATCGCTTTACGAGCGGGCCGGGCGCATCAAGGACCTGCCCGGCTCGGTGACCCAGATCCCGGTGGTCACCATGCCCGAGGACGACATCACCCACCCGATCCCCGATCTGACCGGCTACATCACCGAGGGGCAGATCGTGCTCAGCCGCGAACTGCACCAGAAGGGGATCTTTCCCCCCGTGGACGTGCTGCCGAGCCTCTCGCGGCTGATGCAGCGGGGGATCGGCGAGGGGCGCACCCGCAAGGACCACCGCAAAATCGCCAACCTGCTCTACAAGCATTACGCCAAGGGGCGCGACCTGCGCAGCCTCGAGGCCATCGTCGGCCGTGACGGTATGACCGAGGCCGACCGGCTGATGCTCGATTTTGCCGAAACCTTCGAAAAGGAACTGGTTCACCAGGGGAGCACGCGGCGCGATATCCAGCAGACCCTCGACGCCGGGCTGGCCTTGTTCGCCCGTTTCAAGCTGGAGGCCGGATGATTCACCCGACCCGCACCAACCTGCTGATGCTCAAGGGCAAGACCGCCTCGGTGGCCGGCAGCATCGCCATCCTTAAGGCCCGCCGCCAGGCGCTGATCCGCGAGTTTCTGACTGCCATTGCCCCCTTTCTCGACTCGCGCGACGCCATCCGCCGCGACTACCGGCTGGGGCTGACCGAGCTGCACCTGAGCCAGGGGCACGAGGGGCGCGAGGTCATCGAATCGCTGGCCGCCATCGGCGAACGGGAGATCGGGGTGGACATCCAGCAGAAAAACGTCATGGGGGTCCGCTACCGCGATCTGACCGTCCACGGCGAGCTGGTCCGCACCCCCGAGGAGCGCAGCTACGATTTCGCCGCCACCACGGCGCACCTGGAGGAGTCGTATTTCCTGTTCGAAAGAATCGTCGAGGCCATGCTCGAGGTGGCCACCTTCGAGAGCAAGCTGAAAAAGCTCGGCGAGGAGATTCAGAAGGTCACCCGGCGCTCACGGGTGCTCGAGGAGAGGGTGCTGCCCAAGCTCAACCGGCAGATCCGCAGCATCGCCCAGTATATCGGCGAACGCGAGCGCGAAGCCTACTTCAGGCTCAAGCGCTTCAAGGACCGCCGCGAGCAGTGAACAGGGTCAGCGCGGGTGGTGGATTTTCCCCGACCCGGCGATTCGCGAATCGAGCTCCTCCGGCTCAAGCGCCAGGTGGATTTGGCCGCTGCCGTTGACGGTCGCCTTCAGGTGTTTCTCGACCTTGAGGACAGCCCGCCCCGAGCCGTTGATCTGGATCTTGCCCGTGTGCGCCCGCAGCTCATCCAGGACCATCTCGCCGCTGCCATTCACTACGGCGGACAGCTCCTCGACCCTGCCCGTAGCGGCGATTTTGCCCGAACCGGAGATGACCAAGGCCAGCTCACTCCCCTTCGCCTGCTCGAGCCGCACCGAACCCGAACCGTTGACGGTCACCCCCTCGAGATCTGGAACGCGCAGTTCGATGCGGATGGGATTGGCCGTAACGAAGTCGTTTTCCGCAGAGATGATCAGGGTCCCCTCCCGTACCTCCGTGCTGATCACCGCGAGGAGATTGTCGTCGGCGGTCATGGTGAGATCCGACTTTTCCCCCGTGGCGATCCGTACCTCGGCTGGAATATTCAGCCACAGCTTCACAAAATCGCCGACTTCGCGCCTCCGGGTCTCGAGAACCCCGGATCCATGGGTCCTGTCCGCTTTTTCCCCGCCCTCGGTCACCTGGCCGTCGATGATCACTACCGTGGAGCCCGCTCCCTGAGCGCCGCCCGCATCAACGCTTACCCAGGTGCCGGCAAAGGCGCCTGCACAGCCAAGGAGCAATGCCAGGGTGAAGAGCAGATTTTTCATGGCCATCCTCCTAATGAAAAACCAGCCGACCACCAAGATAACCGGCCCAGGCAGCAGCTCCGCAACAGAGCAGTTCCAGAAGCACGAACAGCCAGCTCAAGGGCTCCGCGGTGTACAGCAGTTGGGGAAACAGCCAGCGCAGAGCGCTGGCGCCGAGCCCCGCGACCAGGGCCAGCAAGCCCAGGAACAGCTTTTTTTTGAACACCGGAACCCAGGCCCCTTGGTAATCTTTTCGCCATTCGACCAGCCCGGTCACCAGGGTGGCGAAAATCCCGGCGGTGCCGACCAGCAAGGTGAAAAAGACGGCCTTTTCCAGGTCGGGGTTGCCGGTCAGCAGAAACAGGAAAAGGAACAGGAGCGAGGTGGGGATCAGGCCGTTGGCGAAATGAACCGAGATGGCATGCATGTGGATTTTGATCTTCCGCACTCTCCACGCCCTTCCTTCGTTTCAGCGCTCCCGCAGTTTGCGCAGCTTCGCCACCGCCTCGTCGTACCAACTCTGCATCTGCTGGAAGTGCGCCTCCTCCATATCCGCCAATTCCGACAGCAGTTTTTTCTCGGCCTCACCCTCGACCTCGGCCGCGGCTTGCCGATAAAATTCGATGGAGCGCCGTTCCCGGCGCCGGGCGATGGCATAGACCTCGGCTATTTTTTCCAATTCTCGGATGGTCCTCTTCACTCCCGGCCCCCTGCCGATGGTGGCGGCACGCTCGCCCCGCGAAATTGCTGTTACAATGAAAAGTGCGCACCCTCAGTCGCCTGTGCGCCTACTGCCCGCCCCCTGGAGGTGAACCGTGAACCAGCGCCCTGCATCACCGCAGCCGAAAGAGCCGGGGAAAACCTTCATCGTTCTCTGCCTGGGCCTGATCGCCCTGCTCTACCTGCTGAATATCGGGGTCGGGGTGATCGAGCTCATCCCCGACAATATCCCCCTTTTGGGCAACCTCGACGAAGCTGCCGCGGTGGCCCTGCTGCTGATGTGCCTGAGATATTTCGGTCTCGACCTGACCAACGTATTCACCAAGGACCAGGATGGCACCCGCAGCCTCCGCAAAGGGGGATAGCTCAACGCGCCCCCTTCCCTTTGCCAAGCCGCGCGAGCCATTGCTCCATGTCCTTGGGCAGCAGCGGCTGTCGGTACCTCACCACCCCATCGACATCGACCAGGAGCACCGTCGGCACCCCCCAGATACCCACTGCGGCGGAGACCTCGAATTCGTGATCGAAGGCCAGGGGATAGGCGATATCGTGTTTCTCCCGATAGGCCCGCGCCCTCTCTACCGAATCGTTGACCCCGGCATTGATCGCCAGAATCTTCAGCCCCTTGGGCCCGAGTTCCGCCGCGGCCTTCTTGATGTTGGGCAGCTCCCGTTCACAGTTGGGACACCAGGTGGTCCAGAAGACCAGCAGCAAGGGATGTCCGAGCAGATCGGCCCGGGTGATTCGCTCTCCCTCGAGGGTGAGCAGGGAAAATTCCGGCAGTAGGTCGTCGTTCCCCTGGACGCCGCGAGGGGGCGTCGCCAAACCGAAAACGGTCAACAGAAAAAGTATCAGCATTCCACGATAAATACGCATGCGATCCTCTCAAAACCATGCCTGCCCGGCCCGCAGCAGAAAGTATTCCGCCAGCACGATCAGCAGCAGCCCGAGCATTTTCTTCACCGCCAGCATCCAGCGCCCCGGCCTGGGCAGGGCCGCGAGCAGTCCAGCGAAAGTTCCGACCACCACCAACAGCATCCCCATGCCGAGGGAGAAGGAGAACAGCAGTGTCGCCCCGTAAAACAGGCTGCCCGTGGTTGCGACGTAGGTCAGCAGCCCGAACAGCACCGGGGAGGTACAAGGTGAGGTCACCAGCCCCGAGGCGGCGCCGACCAGAAAGGCCCCGACCATCCCCCCCCGGCCCGACCCGGTCCATTTGACCTGGGGGAGAGTCGGCATGGGCAGCACCTCAAGGATATTCAGGGCAAACAGGATCAGCAGGTTCGCCACCACCACCTGGGCCCAGGCGCTGCTGCTGATCTGCCCGAAAAAACTGCCGCTCAGGGCCGCGATCATCCCCAGCAGGGCATAGACCAAGGCCATTCCCAGGACATAACTGAGCGAAAGAGAGAAGGCCAGCAGGCGCTTGCGCTTATCCAGCGCGCGAGCGCCAACGTAACCCGAAACAATGGGAATCATCGGGTAGAGGCAGGGAGACAGGCTCGCCAGGACCCCGCCGACGAAAGCGGCCGCCAGGGCCATGGGGGGCGCAGCATCGAGATAGGCTCCCAGGTTGCCAGAAAGATCGGTCACTCCGTTACTCCATTCATCGGCGTGTCGCCCTGCGGTTGAAGTACTAATAATTTACCATATAAACCCGCCGCCGCCTGGAACCAGCGAATCTCGAGCCTGTTGCCCGGACCCTGGAGCAGTGGGACCATCCTTCAGATCGCGGAATTGGCCGGATTGTTGCACTTTCACTACGCAGAAAACCGCATCCAGACTGAAAGGGAGCAGCCATGAGCGAGCTTTCCAGCATACTCCTGGCCATCGCTGTCGGCGTCATTCTGCTTGGCCGCATGGCCATGCCTTTCTGCAAAAGGCTGGATGATCGCCAAAAGGCGGTCGAGCGGGCCGCCGCCAGTGAGTTGGCCCGCCTAAAGGGCAAGCTGAAACCCGGGATTTACACTTTCCGGTGGACTGGAGGCCAATTACTCGAGCCGACGGCCGACCATTCGGTCGAAGCGACTCGCAACCGCGAAGTGGTACTTAGGTTTGTCGATGGCAACAGGCAGGAGCGTCAGATCTGCGACATGCCCCTGCCTATCAAACAGCAACTGCTCGAGCAGATCCGCTCGGCTCTCGGCGGAAAAACCCAGGGTGAAGCCTCATGATCAAGTCAATGGATACCAGCGTTTCCGGACTCCGGGCAATGGCGGGCAAACTGGCAGTTCACGCCGACAACATCGCCAATGCCGCCAGCGACGGCTTCAAGAAAAGCCGCACCATCCTCGCCGAAACCGAGGCCGGAGGCGTTACGGCCCGGGTTGAGAAGGTTCAGGAGCCAGGACCGGTGATTCAGGAAACATCCGGCGAGCGGGAATTGTCCAACGTCGATCTGGCCGAGGAGGCCGTCGCCATCATCCCCACCAAGGCCTTCTACACAGCCAATCTCAAAGTACTTGAGACCTCCGATCAAATGATCGGGTCCCTGATCGACATCAAAGGGTGAGCCATCACCCTCCTCCCCCCCAACGCTGACCGTCCCCTCTGGCGACGGCAGCGAAACCCTGCGGAATGACAGAGTTAAATTTCGTCGCAAATTCGGTCCCTTTCGCTACTTGACTGGGCCTTTTTCTGCGATAGAAATAATAAGTACATGGTTGTCCATTTCCCATCATCCCACCTTCGCCCACCCCTTCCGGACATACCTGTAGCCGGTCAACATCCGCAGCAATAGGGAGTCTTTACATGACGTGGATTACGGACACTCTCAACCAGGCCCTGGGCGGCGAGGAACTGAGATCCATCAGCCGCCAAATCGGCGCCGATGAACAGGCCACGGCCAATGCCCTGCAGACCACCCTGCCGGTGCTCATCGGCGCCCTGCAACGCAATGCCACGCAAAGCGGGGGGGCCGAACAGCTTTTCCAGGCCGTCTCCCAGGATCACGACGGCAGCCTGCTCGACCACCTCGGCTATTTCCTCAATCATGCGGAAGCGGGTGCCGGCGAGGAAATCCTTGGGCACCTCCTGGGGCCCAGGCGGCCCAGTGTGGAGGCCGGTCTTAGCAGGGCCAGCGGCCTCGATTCGAGGTCCATGGCCAAACTGCTGACCATTCTTGCGCCGATGGTCATGGCCGCCCTGGGCAAGGCCCATCGCAACGGTCAACTCGACTCCCGCGGCATCAACGACCTGCTCAACCAGGAAGCTCAGGCGGTCGAGCAGCAGAACCCCCAGGCCATGGGGGTCCTCAGCCGCCTGCTCGATGCCGACAATGACGGCGATGTGGATATGGGCGACCTGGTACGACACGGCTTCGGGCTGCTGCGCAGAATCCTGCATTGACCCAGCCACCGCGCACCTGCCTCCGAAGCCTGATTGCAACCCAAGCCAAGGAGGAGCAGATATGGCACTTCTGGATTTCGTGAAGGACGCCGGCGAGAAGCTCTTCGACCTCTTCTCCGGTGCAAGCGAAGAAAAAAACAAGGAAGCCGCGAACAAATTGACCCAGGTGATCAGCGGGCTCGGCCTGCGGGCCGACAATCTGATGATCCGGTTCAAGGACGGCATCGCCAGCATCAGCGGCACGGCCCCCTCCCAGGAGGAGAAGGAAAAAATCCTGCTGGCCGTGGGCAACACCCAGGGGGTGGCCAAGGTCGACGATCAGCTCAAGGTCGCCAAACATGAGCCCGAGGCGAACTTCTACACGGTGAAAAGCGGCGACACCCTGTCCCGGATCTCCAAGAGCGTCTACGGCGATCCCAACAAGTACATGCTGATCTTCGAAGCCAACAAGCCGCTGCTCAAGGACCCGAACAAGATCTACCCCGGCCAGATGCTGCGCATCCCGCCGCTGCACTAGGCCCATAACAAAAAGGCCCGACCGGCGAACGCTGGTCGGGCCTTACTCTTTTCCACCCTTTGGGATCCAACCCTTTGGGCGAGCAAAGGGTTGGGCGGCGTCAGGGGCCGCGTCCCTTGGGTTTTGACTTTGGTTTTAATCAATCAGCCTGGAAAAACTTTCAAGCTGACCAGAAACGGATGCTCCATCCCCGCTTCCGCAAGCAACTCCTCCACCCTCCCCGCCCCATCTGCAACAACCCGGCTCAGCCCATGCTTCTTTTCCAGGTAGACCAGCACCGCGAAGTTCCCGGTCAACGCAACCCCGAAGGTCTCCAGCATCCGCCGAGTCGCCTCGGCTTCCATTTGCGCGCCGAGGCCCTGAGTGGCCGCGACATAATGGGTCGGATAGGCCACCACCTCCCGGTCGAGCCCGCTCAGAAAGGCCTGCTTCTCCAGGGGGTGCAGATCGCCGAAATCGACGGCGCACCAGTCGCTGTTGCGGGTGGAAAGCAGTGAGCGGCAGGAAAAAGGCCGGCTGGCGTAGATGCCACAAGCCCCGTCTTCGGTGAGAAAGGGACAGAACCCGACCTTACGCCGGTGCAGACGCAGATAGGATTTCAAATCGCCGGCCTCCGGCAGCATCTGCCGCAGGCGTTCCACGTGTTCGCCCAGGGAGGCGTCCTGGGCTGCGGTCAGCACCTCGGCTGCCAGCAGCGCCTCGCTGAAGGTGGCGTTGACCGCCAGGTTGCAGCAACCGCGGCACCCCCGCGCGCACCAGATCCGGCCGCCGGCGTCGGAGTAGCGCCCAAGCCACTCACGGCAGCTCTGGTCAAATTGTCCATGTTGCCGCCCGAGGTCGGCTTTGAGTCCGGCCCATGCCGACCTGCGGTCCTGAAACACTTCATTCTCCATGGTCGTCGACCTTGCGGATCAGGCCCTCCTGGGCCACCGAGGCCACCAGCTTGCCATCGCGGGTAAAAATGCTCCCCCGGCAAAGCCCCCGGGCGTTGCCGGCGCTGGGGCTGTCCATGGCGTAGAGCAGCCAATCGTCCAGGCGAAACTCCCGGTGAAACCACATGGCATGGTCGAGGCTGGCCGCCTGCACCTGGCGCTGCAGAAAGGACAGGCCGTGGGGGAGAAAGGCCGTGCCGAGCAGGGAGAAATCCGATGCGTAGGCCAGCACCGCCTGGTGCAGGGCCGGGTCATCGGGCAGGGCCGCGGCGGCGCGCAGCCAGAGCTGGCGCTGCGGGGGACGGGGCTCGGGCTCGAGGGGATCGTCGGGCGCCACCGGGCGAAACTCGATGGGCCGCGGCTGCAGCAGAAAGCGCCTCACCCGGCCCGAGGCCCTTTCGGCGGCACGCCGGCCGAGTTCGGCCTTGTCCGCCAACCCCTCGGGCCCAGGAACCTCGGGCATCTGCGCCTGGTGCTCCACCCCCTGCTCGCGGATCTGGAAGGAGGCCGCCATGTTGAAAATCGCCCGCCCGTGCTGGATGGCCACCACCCGGCGGGTGGTGAAGCTGCGTCCATCGCGGATGCGCTCCACGTCGTAGACGATGGGCGCCCGCGGGTCGCCGGGGAGCAGAAAGTAGCCGTGCAGCGAATGGGCCTGGCGCCCCTCCACGGTACGGGCAGCGGCCATCAGCGCCTGGCCGAGCACCTGGCCGCCGAAGACGCTTTTCTGGCCGACGTCGCGGCTTTCGCCGCGGAACAGATTCTCCTCGAGCCGCTCCAAGGTGAGGTGTTTGACCAGGTCCTGAACCAGGTTTTTCATGGCCGGCCGCTCAGCGGTTTTTCACCAGGGCCGAGATCGCCTTGAACTCCGGCGCGGTGGAGGCGCCCATCAATTGAAACAGCGCGGTCTCGGCAGTGGTCACGGTGGCCCCGGCGCGGGCGGCGTTTTCCAGGGCGTTCAAGTAGTCGATTTTGCCCCGGGAGATGATGGCGTCGCGTACCAGGTGCACGTGGTAGCCGGCGTCGAGCAGGCCGAGCACCGTCTGGTAGACACAGACATGGGCCTCCATCCCGGTCACGATGATCTGCGAGCGACCCAGGGATTTAAGCGTCTCGAGAAAGCTCGGCTCCCCGCAGCAGCCGAAGCTGACCTTCTCCACCAGCTTGTCCTGGCAGGCCTGGGCCAGATCGGAAACCGTGCGCCCCAACCCCTTGGGGTACTGCTCGGTGGCCACCACCGGCAGCTTGAGATGGCGGGCCCCCTCGACCAGGAACTGGATGCTTTTCAGCGTCTGCCGGTAGACTTTTTCGGGCATGGCGGGGATCAGCTTCTCCTGCACGTCCACCACCACCAGCGCGGCTTTATCCTTGTCAAGCTTGAAACGGGAAATATCCTGGCTCATGGGCATCCTCCTGGGCTGGGGATAAAAAGCTCAAGCCTTCTGCGGCTCGGCCAACTCGGCCTCCGCGACGCGATCCCGCGAATGATCCCGGGCGATAAGCATGTAGATGGCCGGGATGATGAACAGGGTGAACAGGGTGCCGACCGCCATGCCGCCGACCAGCACCAGACCGATGGAATTACGCGCCGCGGCGCCGGCGCCGGTGACCAGGGTCAGCGGAAAGTGCCCGGCGATGGTCGCCGCGCTGGTCATGAGAATCGGCCGCAGGCGGGTCAGGGCCGCCTCGTGCACCGCCTGGCGCTTGGTCAGCCCCTGTTCCTGCAACTTGTTGGCGAACTCGACGATAAGGATGCCGTTTTTCGAGACCAGCCCCACCAGGGTCACCAGTCCGACCTGGGAATAGATGTTGAGGGTGGTGGTCCACCCGTGGGTCCAGAAGGCGACGCTCGGATCGGGGATCTTGAGAAAGGTGAAGAGCAGCGCGCCGAACATGGCCAACGGCACCGAACCGGCGAGGATGACGAAGGGGTCGCGAAAGCTGTTGAACTGGGCCGCCAGCACCAGGAAGATCAGCACCACCGCCAGGCCGAAAGCCGGCAGAAAGCGGTTGCCCTCGGTGCGCAGTTGGCGCGACTCCCCGGTGTAGTCGAGTACGTAGCCCTGGGGGAGGATCTTGGCCGCCTGGTCCTCCAGGTAGGTGAGCGCTTCGTGCAGGGGGCGCACCGCCACGCCGCTGATCATCACGGCGTTGAGCTGCTGGAAGCGGTTCAGCGAACGGGGGACCGTGGTGCTTTCGATGGTGGCGATGGTGCTCAGCGGGATCAGCTGACCGCTGGGGCCGGTGACGTAGATGTTCTTCAGCTGTTCGGGGTTGAGCCGGTCGACCCGCTGGATTTGCGGGATGACCTTGTAGCTGCGCCCGGCGATGTTGAAGCGGTTGACGAAATTGCCCCCCAGCATCGAGCCCATGTCGGCGCCCACCTGCTCGAGATTGAGCCCGAGGTCGGCCACCTTGTCGCGGTCGATGACGATTTCGGACTGGGGCTGGTCGATCTTGACGTCGATGATCGGCGGGAAGGCGAACATGCCGCTCTGCATGGCCTTGAGCTGGATCTGCTGGGCAAACTGCAGGATCTGCTCGGGCTCGGCGGTGGAGGCGATGACGAACTCCACGGGGAACTGGCCGCCGCCGGGCAGCGCCGGGGGCGTCACCGGGAACATGCGGATCCCCGGAATGGCCATGAGTTTCTGCTGCACTTCCGGCATGATCTCGAAAACGGTGCGCTCGCGCTGCTCCCAGGGTTTGGTCACCATGCCGCCGAAGCCGCCGGTCGGGAAAGTGATCTGGAAGGTGAAATCCGTCTCGGGAACGCCCATGAAGGCGTCGTTGGCCGCCGCCGCGTAGCGGCTGGTCTGATCCAGGGTCGAGTT